>JAOASG010000015.1 GCA_025210235.1 Vallitalea sp. | reverse complement strand
TCTGGCTTATATTTTATAGACTATCGTCTTCATCCATTAATTTACTAAGGAATTTTCTTGGGTAAAACTTATTTCTAAGTTTTTGGTTGTTTCACTGTTCAGTTTTCAAGGTTCTTATTTTTAATGCGTTAGCGAAAAATATTTTATCATATTTTATAATGTTTGTCAACAACTTTTTTTATTTCTTTTAAACGGAGAAGGAGGGATTTGAACCCTCGCGCCGCGTTAACGACCTACTCCCTTTCCAGGGGAGCCCCTTCAGCCGCTTGGGTACTTCTCCAAGCCGTATGAAAAACACTTCGCGATTATTTGCATTTTAGCAATAATTTAAACCACCATTTTGTGGTTTAATTATTGGAGCGGAGAAGGTGGGATTTGAACCCACGGCCCCTTTCGGAGTCACTGGTTTTCAAGACCAGCTCCTTAAGCCACTCGGACACCTCTCCGTATTTGCTAACTCATTGTTGAGCGCTTTAATAATTTATCATATCTTAGCCAATGTGTCAAGCATTTTTTTTAATTTTTTTAAAAACAATTTTTTTGTTGTTTTTCGTCGTTATTTAACGACAAGCGGTATGATATCATATATTATTTTAGGTGTCAATAGATTTATTCATTTTTTTTATATTCTGATAAATCCATATATTTAAAAAATGCTTCAAACCCGTTATTTAATGGGCTTTTACCCCTCTATTAACAAATTCAAAGTTTTATATAATTAGTCTAACGTCATTCCATTAGTTATAAAACTTTTTGCGATTATTAAATCTTCATTAGTAGTAATTTTCATATTTGCATAAGAACCTTCTACAATTTTAACATTAATATCAGAGTATTTTTCAACAATCATTGAGTCATCAGTTGCAACATATTTATCCTTGATAGCTTTCTCATATGATGATTTTATTAATTCTCTTTTAAAAGTTTGAGGAGTTTGAATAGACCATAAAGAATCTCTTTTAGGAGTATCAACAATAATGTTATCATTAATCACCTTAATTGTATCTTTTACTGGAACTCCTAATACACAGGCTCCATTTTTATATGCACAACCTATAGTCTCTTTAATGTGTTTTTCATTTATAAATGGTCTAGCACCATCATGAATTAATACTATATCTGTACTATCAGGTACATGTCTTAATCCTTCATAAACGGAATTTTGCCTTTCGTTTCCACCTTTAATAACATAAATTATTTTCCTAAATTTATATTTTTCAACAATTTCTTTTATACAATAATCAACTTCCTTTTCACCAACTACTAATATTATATTATCAATATTATTGCATTTCTCAAATGCTTGCAATGTATATACTAGTATAGGTTTATTATTAAGTTCAATATATTGTTTCAATTTTTTTTTATTCATCCTTGTCCCTCTACCAGCTGCAGGAATTATTGCTGTACACTGTATATCCTTCATGAATTAATCTCCTTATCTAGATAACTATTTATTTTCACATGCAAATTATTTTAAAAGCTCTTTATAAATATTTTAATCTATTTAACTCTAATTTAAAAGTGATATTTTTAATTATAAAAAACATAACTGCCCTTCCCAATATTAAGTTTAGTCTACTGAATACCTTAGTTTTAGTTTAAAAGTAATTTCATGTGTTGCTCTAATAAAATTATAATTAATACTTTTAATATAATTACATTATTGATATAATAAATATATGATTCAAAAAATATAGTTGAATTATATGTTTTTATTAAGTAATTTGGAAACTCTTAGTATTAATTCTTTATACTCTATGTTATTAATGTATAAGATTATTTAGGCTAATATAATTTCTAGGTTACTTATAATTAGTTCACAAAAATAACTTTTTTAAAATTACTATATCTCGTTAGAATGTTAATCCTTTTTTGTGGAATAATCTAACTATATTAATATAAGATATTAGGAGGAAATATTTATGCTTAGTGAAAAATTATTAAATGAAATAAACGAACAAATAGGATATGAATTTTATTCATCTCATCTATATCTTGCAATGGCATCATATTGTTATTCTATAGATTTAGATGGTTTTGCAAACTTTTTTATAGTTCAAGCTGAAGAAGAAAGATTTCATGCAATGAAGTTTTTTAACTATGTAAATGAAATGGATGAAACTGTTACTATTAAAGGCTTAGAAACACCACCTAGTGATTATACAAATATCGAAGATGTTTATGCTAAAACATTAGAGCATGAGAAATTTGTTACAAGTCGTATTTATAAATTAATGGATATTGCTATGGAAGAAAAAGAACATGCGACTATTAGTTTTTTAAAATGGTTTATAGATGAACAAGTAGAAGAAGAAGCAACAGTTAAGGGTATTTTGCAAAAATTAAAAAGAGCAAATGGAGACATTTCAATAATTTATTCATTAGATTCTGAAATGGCTAAACGCGTTTTTACTCCTCCAACAGTTTAATAATATTATTATACACTAAAAAACACTTAATAATATATGAAGTGACTGAAAAACTAATTTTATTGATTATAAGACTAAGTTTTTCTTTGCTTCAAAATATATTATCAAGTGTTTTTTTTATTATTACTCAACCATCCGATTCTCAGGGTAAAGCAAACAAAATCAATTATATAACACTATTTCAAATGCGATCTAAATCCTATTCCCTAATTGTAAGTTAGGTATAGCATTTAAATCCATATTATGTCTTACGCCTTTTACAAATTCATGATAAGCGGCTACACCTATCATAGCAGCATTATCCGTACAATATACAGGTGATGGATATGTTAACAGTATTCCTTCTTTATGACAAGCTTTTTTCATCTCTTCTCTTAACTTACTATTAGCTGCTACCCCTCCTGCTAATGCTACTTTATTTATTCCAAAATCTTTAGTTGCTTTTATTGTTTTGTTTACAATTACTTCTACTACAGCATTTTGAAAACTTGCTGCAATATTTTCAACATTTATATCCTGTTCTTTCATATTACATTGGTTAATATAGTTAAGAACTGCAGATTTAACTCCACTAAAGCTAAAATCATAACAACCTTCTTCTAAATATGCTCTAGGAAAATCAATAGATTCTTCATCGCCATCTTTTGATATTCTATCAATTTTAGGGCCTCCTGGATAACCAAGTCCTATAGCCCTAGCAACTTTATCAAATGCTTCACCAACTGCATCATCTCGTGTTCTACCTAATATTTCATATTCACCATAATTTTTAACATTAACCAAATGTGTATGCCCACCAGATACTACCATACTAATAAAAGGTGGCTCCAAATCATGTTCTATATAGTTAGCACTTATATGCCCTTCAATGTGATGAACACCTATTAAGGGTTTGTTCAATGCAAAAGCAATAGCTTTTGCTTCTGCTAAACCAACTAATAACGCCCCTACTAAACCTGGACCATATGTTACAGCTATTGCATCTATATCATTAAAAGTTACATTAGCTTCTTCCAGAGCTTCGTTTATTACAGGATCAATATTTTCAATGTGTTTTCTTGAAGCTATTTCTGGTACAACACCTCCAAATTTTTTATGTAAATTAATTTGTGAGGATATAACATTGGATAAAACATATTTACCATTCTTTACAATAGCTACAGAAGTTTCATCGCATGATGATTCTATTGCCATTATTACTACATTATCTTTCATCTTTTTCACCTACTATAATAAATTCATCTGTCTTTTGCCATCCTAATATTTCCCATAGGCCTTCATTTTTTACTAAGATATATTCTTCATATACTTCTCCATTTGGTCCAACTATATTTAAATGAAAAACTACTTTTATTATACTCTTATTTTCAGTACTTCTTGAATCATCTTTTTGAATATCTGAACCTATAATCTTAGTATTATTTTTTTTATAAGCCTTAATTTCCTCTTTAGCTTTTATTAAATGAGCTTCAATAGGATTATTATCTAATAGCATACTATTATATAATTTTCTTTGTACCTTTAATAATAATTCTATATCATCTTCAGTAATCTCATGGCTGTAAAGTTTTTGCATAATAATATTATTTAATTGTATTACTTGTTCAGGCGATTTTTTTATTTCAGTAATTTTTTCTATTGTGCCTTCATAATCGTCTTTTAAATCTTTTAATAATCTGTCAGAACTAGATAGTAAGGTATCATCCAAATTACCATCACTCATTTTACTATCAAAAATAACAAACAAAAAAATTCCCAAACATACTAATATAAGAATTGCAATAAACTTTCTCATATCCACCACTCCATTTTTTGAACTAATTAACTTACACTTCACACTTTTAAAAATAGTTTCAATTCATTTACTTTAATAAATATCATTGAAGCACAAAATTTAATTCTATATATAATATATATCGAAATCTATTACTTATACTATTATACTATTCTTCAAATTTTAATTCTTTAGTTAATCTATCTTTTCCTACTCTTGTGTTTTTAAATATTTTAGTAGCTACATGCAAAGAATCTTTTGGCCTTACTAAAGATGGACTAAAATGTGTTAGCCACAACTCCTTAACATTAGCTTTAACTGCTAATGTTGCAGCTTCTTCAAATGTCATATGCTTATATTCATTTGCTTTTTTACTTTTTTCTTCGTCTCCATACATACCTTCACAAATAAATAAATCCGCATCTTTAGCATATGTCTCAATATTTTTAACTGGTCTTGTATCAGTACAATAACTTAATTTTATTCCTTTTCTAACAGGTCCAAGTACTAAATTAGAATCATACTTTATACCTTCATAAATAACGGATTCTCCTTTTTGGAGTACATTCCAATATTTAACAGGTAATCCTAGTTCTTTGGCTTTTTCAGCAGAAAATTTTCCTTGTCGTTTAATATTAACATTATATCCATAACATGTAACATTATGATTAAGTTTATAAGCTTCTATTTCATAACCTTTTATATTAAAACAGGAATAATTATCTTTTAATTCAATATAATTTAGTTTAAATGGTAATTCAGGAGCTATTACACATAACCCTTTTACAACTTTTTCAAGACCCACTGGGCCAATTAATGTAATAGGTTCTTTTCTATCAGAATTACCTATTGTTAATAATAAACCTGGTAAGCCACCAATATGATCACCATGGTAATGTGTAAAGCAAATAACATCTATAGACTTAAAGCTCCAGCCTTTTTGTCTTATAGTTATTTGAGTTCCTTCTCCACAATCTATTAACATATTACTTCCATTATGCCTCAGCATAAGAGAAGTTAACCATCTATTTGGTAAAGGCATCATACCTCCTGTGCCTAACAAACATACATCTAACATATTTACATCCTCTTCCTTATTTTTTCTTATTGTATCATAAAATAAAATGAAAGAAAAGAATGCCATAAGCATTCTTTTCATACTATTTCTTAGTTTTAGTTGGTTGGAATTTAAAAGTTTTAATTAGTTCATCATAACATTGTTCACATAAATCAAAATGATGAATCTCCATATCTTTATTTGAAAAATATCCCCATTCCTTAGATACATCAATATAGTCTACTTTTTCCTTAATTTCATCACTATAAATTAATTTCCCGCACTTATTACAATACACTTCAGATAAGACATTATTTTTTATGATTTTTTTTTCAAATTTTTGCATTTTTATCCCCTTACTAGGTCATCTTTTATTAGTGTTTTAAAAACAAAAAATGAAATGAATAACCACAATTAGAAATATACAAATATTATTTATCATTATTATAACGTCCTAATTCTAATCTGTATATAGGTAATTTCTTCATAGCCACTAAAGCCTGAATTAATATCTATTACTTATTATATAGCTTTTTTGCAACTTCATATACGTTTTCTTCAGTTATTCCAAATTCTTTAAACACTCTACTTGCTGGAGCTGATGCACCGAAATGATCAAGACCTATAACTTCTCCATCAAGTCCTACATATTTGTGCCATCCAAATGTTGATGCTGCTTCTATAGCAATTCTTTTTCTTACATTCATAGGAAGAACCGTTTCTTTATATTCTTCACTTTGTGCTTCAAATACATCCATTGATGGCATACTAACTACTCTTACATCGATTCCATCTGCTTTAAGCTTCTTAGCCGCTTCATATATATATTCAACCTCAGAACCACTTGCCATTAAAATCATATCAGGTACTTCTTTATCGGAATCAACTAAAGTATATCCACCTTTTAATGCTTTTTTCTCTGATTCTTCATAGTATGGTACATTTTGTCTTGTTAGTACAATAGCTGTTGGAGTTTCTTTTGATGAAATTGCATAATACCAAGCTGCAGCAGTTTCTCTAGCATCAGCTGGTCTAAATGTTACAACATTAGGCATACTTCTAAAAGCAGCTAATTGTTCTATTGGTTGATGAGTTGGTCCATCTTCTCCAACACCTATACTATCATGAGTTAATACAAATGTTACAGGTAATTTCATTAATGCTGATAATCTAACGCTTGGTTTTATATAATCACTAAACACAAAGAAAGTAGCAATAAAAGCTTTATGAGCACCGTGTAAAGCAATACCATTAGCAATTGCAGACATGGCTAATTCACGAACTCCAAAGTGTAAGTTCATACCCGCATAATTTTCTGCTGAGAAATCTCCTTTATCATTCATATAAGTTTTTGTAGAAGGTGCAAGGTCTGCAGCTCCTCCAAATAAATTAGGCAATAATTTAGTAAGTCTGTTAATTATTTGACCTGATATTGCTCTTGTTGCATTTGGTTTTTTATCAAATGTCCAAAAATCTTCATCATTCAATAAATCTACTGGAAGTTCTTCACTTGTCCAAACTTCCCATTCTTTAGCTAAATCACTATATTTATTAGCATACTCCTCAAATAATTTTTCCCATTCTTCTTGTTCTTTTTTACCCTTTACTTGAAGTGATTTCATATGGTCATATACTTCTTCTGGTACATAAAATTCTTTATCTACAGGAAATTCAAGATTTTTCTTAGTTTCTAAAAGATTTTCAGCTCCTAAAGGTTCTCCATGAGCAGATGATTTTCCTTGCTTTGCTGGGCAACCATAACCTATTTGTGTTTTTACAACAATAAGAGAAGGTCTTTCTAAATCTGCTTTTGCACTTTCAATAGCTTTTCCTATAGAGTCTAAATCATTTCCATCTTCAACTCTTAATACTTGCCATCCATAAGCTTCATATCTTTTTTCAACATCTTCAGTAAAAGCAATATCTGTACTACCTTCAATAGTTATTTTATTGGAATCATAGAATGCAATAAATTTACCAAGTTTTAGTGTACCTGCAAGAGATGCCGCTTCTGATGTAATTCCTTCCATCATACATCCATCACCTGCAATAGCATATGTGAAGTGATCAACAATATTATATCCATCTCTATTAAATTTAGCTGCTAAATTAGCCTCAGCCATAGCCATACCAATACCTGTTGCAAATCCTGCTCCTAGTGGTCCAGTTGTAGTATCAACACCTACAGTATGTCCATACTCTGGATGTCCTGGAGTCTTACTTCCCCATTGTCTGAACTCTTTTAAATCTTCTAGTGTAAGTCCATACCCAAATAGATGTAATAATGAATAAAGTAACATAGAACCATGTCCTGCAGATAAAATAAACCTATCTCTATTTATCCAATTAGGATCGCTAGAATTATGTTTCATATGATTTGCCCATAATTCATAAGCCATAGGGGCTGCTCCCATAGGTAAACCAGGATGTCCAGAATTTGCTTTTTGTATACCCTCAGCAGATAAAATTCTAATTGTGTTTACAGAAGTTGTATCAATTTTTTTCATTGTTAATCTTCCTCCTTTTTAGTATGCAATTGCTTATGCTTAATAAGTTAACACAAAACACTCAATAAAAGAACTTTTATAGTGTCCTTTATTAAAACCATATATAATATATATGTTTTTTCCAAAAAATTATTAAATAAATATTTGTCTATTATTATCAATCTACATATTATATAAAATATATTTACATATGCATTTTATCATATTTTAAAATAATAGCAAGACTAAAATTGTTATAAACTGTCAAGGAATATTATCTCACAAGAAAAGTTTCCTTAGCGAAATGGAATACTCCTATCTAATTTACTTAATTATAGAGGTATAAGATAAAAAAAGCGACTAAGTCGCTTAATTAATTACCTAAACTTAATTTTGATGTTCTATTATAATAAGCCTTAAGTTTTTTAATTATTTTATTATCAATATCTTTCATTTTTAAATTTGTAAATATCTCTATCCCTTGCTCAATATTTTCTATAGCATATATATGAAATTTTCCTTTTTTTATATCTTCTAATATATCATCATCTAATATTATTTCATCCTGATTTTGTTTTGGAACAATAATCCCTTGACTTCCTGTTAATCCTTTGGTTTTATATAATTCATAACAACCCCTAATTTTATGTGTAACTCCACCTACTGGTTGCACATTACCAAATTGGTCTACCGAACCTGTAATAGTAAAGTTTTGAGAAAATGGCACTTCTGATAAACTTGATAATATAGCATATAATTCTGCACATGAAGCGCTGTCTCCTTCAATAATATTATAAACCTGTTCGAAGCATAATTGACAATTTAACATTAATGGAAACTCCTGAGAATATTTGTTCCCAATATATCCTGCTAATATACCTATACTTTTATCAAATATATTACCACTTAACTTATTTTCTTTTTCTATATTTATTACACCTAATTTCCCCATATAAGTAACCGCAGTAATTCTAATTATTCTAGCAATAGTGCATTCACTATAATCACTTAACGCAATCCCATTGATTTGACCAACTTTTTCTTTGTTATAATCAATTAGTATTTTTTCTTTTTCATATAAATCTTTTATGCTTTCCCTAAGTAATGAAGATCTATCTTTCTTTCTGCTTAATGCATCTTTAATTAATTTTCCATTAATAACTTTCATATTTAGATTTTTTGCACACAAATCTGCTTCTTCAATTATGTCTATTAACTTAGAAAATTTAGTTGTTAACTTATTTCTATCCTGAGCCATAAAAGATGCATACTTTAATAATTCATTCTTCCCCTCTTTTGTAAGCATTCTGAAATTATTTTTATTACTAATTTCATCAAAATAATGATAGTATTTACTTATAACATTTTTGTTTTTTACAACATCTGTATTCAATTGAACATGTAATTTAAATAACTCTTTAAATTCATTATCATAGGCATATAATAATCTATATATATATTCGCTACCAATTAAAATTATTTTTAGATTTATTGGTATAGGTTCTGGCTTTATTGTTTTGATTGGAAGTGTTCCTAATAATTCTCTAATATTTTCAAAAACTAATTTCTTATTTATTAAAACTTTTTTTAGTGTTCCCCATATTAGCGAACTATTTATTATATTTTCTACATTGATTATTAAATATCCACCATTTGCATTATGGAGTATTCCCTTTTTAATCATTGTATAGTTTGTTGTGTAAATACCTAATTCATTTTCGTATTCAATTTTTCCAAACATTTCATAATATGAAGGGTTATCACAGTAGATTATAGGTGAGGTTTTTATATTCGAATTATCAATAAATAAATTAACTTTATATTTTTCTAGATTATTATCCTCATCTCCATTTAATAATGATTTTAATGTTTCATGACTGTCTTCTTCAGATAAGATATTCGTTATATCTTTAAATAAATGATCTTTTATTTCTTTAACAAATGCTATTACCTTTTTATTATTTTCAAATTCATTTTCAGCCTTTTTGAAAATATCTTCAATAATTATTTTCAAAATTTTATTTTGTAATTTAACTACTTTTGACTCTGATAATTTTTTTAGCTTTTTAACCTGTTTCATAATGTCTTCAGATCTATTTTCCATAATATTTAAATTTTCTAATATTATTTCTTGTTCCTCTACCGTTAAGTCGTCATATTGCTCTTCACTAATTTTTTTACCATCTACTATGGGAATAAAAAATATACCTTTATCAGTTATATTTGTTGAGAAACCAAGTTTTTTAGCATCGTCTTTTAATTCTTCTAACTTTGTTTCCCCTTTTGCTAAAAATTCATCTTTTAAACATGTTTCAACCTTCTTAAATTCAGCACTATTAAATTTTATATTACATTGAAATATGACATCCTTCACACAATTTTCTATCATATTCTTAAATCTTTTTCCTTTACCACAAGAAAGATGAAGTGCTTTTGGCTTATCTTCATTTTTAAAGTTATATACATAACACCAATCATCAGGAGGATTATTTCTCTTACTCTTTTCTTTTAGATATTTTTTCAAGAATTCTACTGTATTTAATCCTTCTTCAGCTGATAAATATATATTATATCCTGATCCATTTAGCAAAAGACCAAAATCTAGTATTTCTTCCACTCTGCCATTCCCAACAAATATATCTTCTTCATCTTTTATATTATCAGATTTCTCAAGATTAACTGTTTTCAAATCTAACTCTTTATGGGAAAGTTCATAACACTCTTTCATTAAGCAGCTCCTCCCTATACCCTTTGCCCTTTAAAGTTTCATATACTTTATCTTATACATTTAGGAGGTGTCTTGTTAATAATATATACTAAGAACTTTCTTTATTAAAAAACAAAATATATCAGAATGGGTGGTCAAAATGACCACCCATAAAAAACTTCTAATATTCACCTTTGGAAGCTTTTGCGTCAAAAGTTAAAATCTCATAAGACTCATTATCTCTTACACTGTCTAGTGAAAATGAAAACTGTTCTATAGCTGACTGATACATATATAATCCTTTCACTTCGACATAAGATTGATCATAAGGCATTTTTGACATAACTGTAATAACCTCATCTTTAATAGCTTTATCAAGTTTGACCGTTTGAGTTTCACTTCCTTCAACCAAAGGATTTTCATGGTAAATAAATTCTAATGACATCACTTCCCCTAGAACTGCAAATCTACTTGGAAATTCAGTGCCAGAATCTGTAACTTTTACTGATCTACTTCCTAACTTATTATCATTAGTACTCTCCTGTTGAGGAATAATAACTAAATGATATTTTGAATAATCTATATTCTTCTCTTCATCTACAGAAAACAGTGTTTCATTTGTAAACCTAGACAAATTCTTTTCCAATTCACTTTTCTCTGATGTATTATTCGGTAAAGCTTCTATATCAGTAAACTCAACTGATGTTCCTCTTCCAGATCCCCACTGACCACTATACTCTATCTTATTAATTGTACAAGTAATTTCTAATACTCCTTTTTCTTTTAATAATTCTCTGGCTGATTTAGGTAATTTTTCAATCCACTTCTTATCAAAAAAAGCATACTCAATATAATTACTTATATCCTTCATATCATCTTCAATTCTAATTGGATAATCCAAAAAAGGATCATCGGAATAGAAATAATACTGTTCAGACATATCATCATATTGTATATTTCCCTTTAGAGAAATTTCACCTTCTAATTTTAAAGAGTACGTATTCTTTTTAATATATGATACTTCTTTAATTACAAAATCTTCTAGTTTTACTACACTCATTAAATCTTCAATTTCATATTTGTCATTAGATACCACAGCTTCTTTTTTCGGGTCTTTTGCAACTATCTTTGGTTCTAGTTCATATACTTCATATGAGTTAGTTTCACTATTATAATGATACTCATTACATGTCTTTAGCAGTAATTTATCTTCATCATCTGTTTCCATATACGTATAGTCAAAAGCAAACCACTTTTCATCTGCTCTATCATGTTTGTATGACTTGTCAATCAGTTCACTTGATATCTTTATTGGTTGACCATTTGGATAATCATCATGAGCTTTAGTATCATGTCCCTCTATATCAAGTGTTGTACCTGTAGATGTAATTTTTCCATCAACATATCTGTAGATTTCTAAGAACTTTTTATATTTTCCTGTACCCCCACCTGAGCCCCTATAAATAATAAAATTACCTTCCTTTGCAATACTTTGGTCATATTGTGAATATCCTTCAAATCCATCAATTAATTCATATCCACTTTTTGCGACGGATACAAAAGCAACTTCATAAAAACCAACTTTGTTTGGTGAATAAACAACTACATCCTCATTTCCATCTTCATTAAAATCCTCATATGTAAATGTGAGTTCTTTAATTCCATTTTCTTTAGTGTAACTATCGCTTACATTGAACTTTTCAAAAATAAAATCAATGACAGCCTCTTTATCTTTAATATCAACTACTTCTCTCTTATCTTCCTTCTCAGCCTTTTCTTTATCTTCCGCCTTATGTTTTGCTTCCATTTCAGCTCTAATTTCATCTCTAATTTCTTGTTTTAATAATTCTTCAGATTTTTTATTAGCATTAGAATTACACCCTGTCATTACCAATAAAAAAGCTAAAATAATATATATTGATTTCTTCATATACGTTCCTCCTGTATTTTACTTAAAAGTATTATAACATGCCTAATTGTAACAAGATTAAATACTTACCAATAAGTTAGATTTTAATTAGTATTTTCGTTAACTCTTCTTGAAGTTTATACATTATAATTTTATAAAAAGCAAAAATATATATTAATTCAAAAAGAAAGAGCAACTGAACTTTTAATAGTTTCGGTTGCTCTTTCTTTTCTTAATATGTTAAAGTTTTTTCCACATAATATAAGCATCTTCTTTAGGCCTATCATAAAAATTCTTTCTTATACCTGCTATTTCAAATCCAAGTTTTTTGTATAAATTAATAGCAACATTATTACTTGTTCTAACTTCCAAAGTAAAAGAAGTAACTCCTTCTTTTCTACCTTCTGATATTAAAGCTTGTGTAACTTTTCTCCCTAGTCCAAATCCTCTGTTATCTTTTTTTACTGCAATATTAGTAATATAACCTTCTCCTGTTACATTCCATAGTCCACCATAAGCGAGAATTTGTTTATTTTGTTCTATTACCATATATATAGAATGTTTATTGGTAGTTAATTCTTTTGTAAATGCATCTCTTGACCATGGATGTGAAAAAGTATTTTTTTCTATAGCATATACTTCCTCTACATCTTCTAATATCATTCTTCTTATTAGATACATTTATTATGTTTCCTTTCATATTCCCTTTCTGCTTGTGATTTTCGCAAGTAGATCGGTTTAAAATTCATATAGCTTTCGCTCTTTCCTTCTTTTGCATATTGGATACCTAGAGCCGCTACGGAAGCTCCTCTTTGTATATTATTATTTAAACTTGCTAAATTATATTCTTCATTATTAAATGTAGTTTTTATAGTTTCAATATTTGGTAAAACTCCATCACCTAAAAATATTACTTCTTTGCTAAGCTCTTTAATTTTCTCAAATATTTCTTCTCTAGGTACAACTGTACTTGGTAAAATATTAGTAAAATTATTATTGTTATATTCATATAAAGCCGTATATACCTGATTTCTTCTTGCATCCATAAGAGGGCAAATTAGTTTATCTGTATGACCTATATTATATGCTAAGGCATCTAAAGTAGGTACGGCTACAATAGGAATGTTAAGAGCATGAGCCAATCCTTTTGCCGTCGCTACCCCTATTCTTAATCCTGTAAAAGACCCTGGACCATTAGCAACAGCTATTATATCTAACTCCTTTAAATCCAAGTTAATCATATTTGTAGCCTGTTCTATCATTGGCATTAGTGTTTGTGAATGCGTTTTCTTATGATTAGTTGTATATTCACATATTAATCTATTATCCTCTGCTACTGCAATTGATGCAGCTATAGCTGAACTTTCTATCGCTAAAACTTTCATTGATTAATTCCTCCGTTAAGAAATATTACTCCACAGATATTTTTCTATAATCTAATCCTTTTTCTAAATCTTTTTCAATTTTTATCCATATTGCTCCATCAGGAATAAGCTCGTCTATTAAGTTAGCCCACTCTACTAAACAAACTCCTTCATCATAGAAATATTCTTCATATCCAATTTCATACATTTCATCTGAGTCTTCTATTCTATATACATCAAAATGATTAAATACCAATCTACCACTATGATATTCATTTACAATCATAAATGTAGGACTTGTTATGTGCTCACTAATTCCTAATCCTTGGGCAAAACCTTTTGTAAAAACTGTTTTTCCTACGCCTAAATCCCCAATTAAACAATATATTTGTCCTTTTTTTGCTTTCTCCCCAATCATATTTCCTATTTTTCTAGTATCCTCTGATGAGTACGATTCATATATCAATAAAATCTTCCCTTCATAATCTATTATTAAGAAATTGTTATATTCATATAATTACCTATCTATTTTAATGTTTTATAGGTCATTACAAAACTAAGCATTTAAATTATTCACATAAATTATGTGAATTTAGTTTTTCTCTAATTAGATTTTTTGACTTTGCTTCTAGCAGAATCCATTTTGTCTAATACATACTGTCTTATTGTGTCTAGATTATTTTCATCTTCTAAGAATCTAACAGGAATTATAAATGCTTGATCTCTAGTTATATAGAATAAAATATTTTGCTTTTTTTCTATAACTTTATATAAATTTTCCCATAAAAATTCTACCCATTCTTCTCCTTGTGATACATAAAATCCTTTATTATTAACTTTATATAAAATAGGTTCTTTAAATACTGGGTTAGTTGCTATCTGTTTCTTTGATTGTAAAAAAAGCATTAAAGGTGATATAACTAAATAAATAAATGCTCCAAAAAATAATACTATGGTAGTAAAAATATCTTTCCAGTAAAAAGATATAGGAAATAGAATTAAACATATTATACTAAATATTAACGTAATTTTACTACTAAATTTTCCATATACATGACCTAACATAAATGAAAACATATCTTTATCATTAATCTTTATACTAAGATTAATTTCTTTTTCTTTTGACATAAATTACCCTCCAATGTTAAAGATTATCTTTTGATTGGTATTATAGCACTTTTATGAGAAATTATCTAGTGAAAATGCTCCTATCTTATTTACTAAATTAACTAAATACAAAAAACAGGTCATTAATAATACTAAGTGTATTATTTAATGACCTGTTAATAAGTTTAATTACTATTTAGCTAATATATTAATAACTGGTGTAAATGCTTTAAGTACAATATAATTAGCTATAGAAATTATAGTTCCTTTTATTAAATTAAAAGGCGTATATATTGTTAATACCATATCCATTTTAACAGTATGATCTGTAATCTTAGAATATACAGGAATATTAATAAAATAATTAACTAGTGCTCCTACAATAGTTATACTAGCAATTGCTAGTAAACTTCCAATTATAAACCTTTTAAGATTGTTACGTCTATAAATAATGCAAAACGGTAATACGTAAGCAATTCCAACGATAAAATTTGCAAATTCACCTATTCCACCAGTACCTGAGTTCATAAGTATAAATCTGAGAACAGCTTTTAAAAATTCAATAGTAACCGCTGCTAGTGGTCCTAATGTTATACCACCTAAGATTACCACTATTTCACTAAAATCAATTTGTAAAAAAGGTGGAAAATAAGGCATCAACGGAAAGTCCAATAAAAACACAATGTATGATATCGCAGATAGCAAAGAAACTTTTACTAAATACATTGTATTAAATCTGTTGTTTGTTTTATTAGAACTAAAATACTTTTCTACTCTTTCCATAATTCATTTCTCCTTCTTAAGTTTAAAGTTTTTTTTAACTACTTAAATATGTAATTTTAAAACTAAAGATTCCAATTCTTTACATACAATATATATTTTATTGTACACATGAATCCAACATATTGTATTAAGAAATCAACCGAATGGAGTTTTGCAATTACATATATGAAAGGAAATTCATTAATTATTGTGATTCATTTAACAAATCCCAATATCCAAGGACTAAAAAAACACCTTAGAAGATAATATCTTCAAGGTGTTATTATTAATATAATAATACGTTATATCTTCTCTCATCCAGACTATACTGTCGGTCTTGGAATTACACCAAGTCAGCCAATTGGCTCGCGGACTATAACCGCCGGTCGGGAATTACACCCTGCCCTGAAGAATTTCCTATATTTAGTTGTTGTAAAAAATATACATGCCATACAAACTATATATATCCTTTAAATATATTATATTTAAAACAGCTTTAAATGTCAATAGAAGTTTTAGCTATTTACTCCTCACTCTATTCCACGTATATTTTAACCTTAGTAATTCCATCTTTTTCATCATAAGTTTCTACATCCACTAATACTGTATCTTCTAATTCTCCAGATTCTAGTTCCGTTAATATTTTATTTATATCTATACTTTCAATATTAACTCCTTGATCATTCATTTTATCTTTTACATCATTAGGTATTAAGTTATTAGCATGAGGAATAATACCTCCAAGTGCTCTACATACATTTAATCTATTGTATAATCTTAGATTTGATGTGTATAATTATAAGATAAATATGAGAAATTTCTATATATTAATTGTTAAAAGTCGATATGTAGGATATAATGTAAGTAAGTCTTATATAATTATAATCTTTTTATTAATTATAAGAAAAACGAGTTGAGTTATTGAAAGGAATGCATGCCATGAATCAACCTATTAAACTTTATTCTAAATTTTTCGACCTGTCTAACAATGCACTTGTTATTATTCATGATAAGAAAATTGTTGACTGTAACAATAAAACCATCCATTTATTTAACTATAAATCTAAACAAGAATTAATAGGGCAATTTGTATTAACTTTATTTCCTGAATATCAACCTCGTGGCATGTCCTCAGTAGTCAGATTGCATAAAATACAAAATTCAATAAAAAATGATTGTACTAAATCACTTAAATTTGTATGTAAAAAAAATAACTCAATAGAATTTGATGCTAAAATCTCTTTTACAAAACATCATATGAATAATAAATCTTATCTTTTTGTTTCGATTAGATGTATCTCTGAATTTATTTATGATAAAAAATTATTAGAATCTGAACAATTCAAAAAATATATTGATGTTTCATCTAATTATTTTGTTGTACTTGATGAATGTGGCAAAATTAATTTTATTAATAACTCTTTGGGATCTATTTTAGCTAATGATAAAAAATATTTAATAGGAAAAGATTGGTTTGATGTTGCATTACCTCTAAATAGTAAGGAAAAAGCCAAGAATATATTTATTCAGCTCATGAAAGGCAACATCCAAGATAACAAAGAAGTATATAATCAACCTCTAATAACCAAAACTGGTGAGGAACGCATTGTGGTGTGGTCTAATTCAGTTCTCAAAGATAAAAGAGGAAAAATTATAGGTACATTAAGTTCTGGTCATGATCTAACAGATAAATTACAAATTCAAAGACAATTAAAAGAAACAGAAATGAATTTCAAACAATTAGTTGAAAATATAAATGAAATATTCTGGATAAAAGATATTCCTAATAATAAAATAATATATATTAGTTCAGCATATGAACATATATTTAATGAAAAGTGGAATCCTAAAAACAGCTCAAGTTATTTTTATAATTTTGTACACCCTGATGATTTAGCTAATGTAACAACATGTATGAAAAATATATTGGAAAGCGGAAATGTATCTAAAGCAGAATTTAGGATTATTAAACCTAACGGAAAAATTAGTTGGATATATTCTAGAGCCTTTCCAGCAAAAAACAAAAATAACGAAATAGTTAGAATTATTGGACTAGCTGAAGAAATTACTGAAAGAAAAAAATTACAAAATAGTTTATATAAAATGGCAACTACTGATTATCTAACAGGTGCTTATAATAGACAACATTTCATCAAAACTGCTGAAGGCTTTATAGCTTATTCTAAATTAACTCATGAATCTATATCTTTTCTTATGTTTGATATTGATTATTTCAAAAAGATAAATGATACATATGGGCATTGTACAGGTGATGAAGTTTTAAAAGAGTTTGTAAAATTATGTACTGAAAATCTTGGAGATAAGGATATATTTGGTAGAATTGGAGGCGAAGAATTTGCTATATTATTAACAGGTTATACAAAAAATGAAGCTTATTCTTTTGCAGAAAATTTAAGAAAAAGAATAGAAAAACATACTTTACATATTAATAACAATGCAGTTAAATTCACTATAAGTATTGGTATGACAATGTTAACTAATTTTAATGATGATAATGATTGTGTAAATACCTTACTTAATAATTCTGATAAAGCTCTATATCAAGCTAAAAACTTTGGAAGAAATAAAACTATTATATATACTTAGAAACCTTACTTCGTATTTATTAATCAATTTAAAAAAACACCATCAGAAATAAAATATTGGTATTTTCCATTTATTTCTGACGATATTTTTAATTGGATTGAAATAATTTTTACATCTTCATTGTTAACGAAATTCTTTTTTTCTTTGCATCAACACTTAAAACTTTAACGTCAATTATATCTCCAACAGCTACAACTTCTAAAGGGTGTTTAATATATTTATCGGTCATTTGTGATATATGGACTAGTCCATCTTGATGTACTCCTATATCGACAAATGCTCCAAAATCTATAACATTTCTAACAGTTCCTTTTAGTATCATTCCTTCTGTTAGATCTTCTAATTCTAGTACATCTGTTCTAAGTATTGGTTTTGGCATTTCTTCTCTAGGATCACGACCTGGTTTTTCCAACTCCTTAATAATATCTTCTAACGTTGGTACTCCTACTCCTAATTCACTAGCCATTTCATCTAAATTAGATATTCTACTTTTAATACCTTTTATCTTGTTGTTATCTAAATCACTTAAATCATTTCCAATAGCCTTAACTAATTTCTGACTAGCTTCATATGTCTCTGGGTGAACTCCTGTATTATCAAGAGGATTATCTCCTTCAATTATTCTTAGAAAACCTGCACATTGTTCATATGCTTTTGGACCTAACTTAGCTACTTTTAATAGTTGTTTACGATTACTAAATTTTCCTTCATTTTCTCTATATATTACAATATTTTTTGCTATAGCTTTACTTATGCCGGAAATATATTGAAGTAATGATGGAGATGCAGTATTTAAATCAACACCTACTTTATTAACGCTATCTTCCACTACCCCTGATAAAGTTTCTCCAAGTTTTTTCTGATTCATATCATGTTGATATTGCCCTACCCCTATCGATTTTGGATCAATTTTAACTAATTCAGCTAGTGGATCTTGAAGTCTTCTTCCTATTGATACTGCACTTCGTAAAGCTACATCAAATTGTGGAAATTCTTCGGTACCAAGTTTAGACGCAGAATACACTGAAGCTCCTGCTTCATTAACTATAATATAGTGAATATCCTTATTTATTTCCTTTAACATTTCTGCCACAAAAAGTTCTGATTCTCTTGATGCTGTACCGTTTCCAATAGCAATAAGGTTAACATTATGTTTTTCAATAAGTTCTTTTAATTTTATTTTTGCTTCTTTTATTTTATTTTGAGGTGGAGTTGGATAAACAACTGTTGTATCTAATACTTTTCCAGTACCATCAATTACTGCTATTTTACATCCTGTTCTAAACGCTGGATCAAGAGCCAGAACAACTTTATCAATAATTGGCGGTTGCATTAGTAACTGCTCTAAGTTTTTCCCAAAAACTTTTATAGCCCCTTCTTCTGCACCTTCTGTTAAATCACTTCTTATTTCTCTCTCTATTGCAGGTGCAATTAATCTCTTATAGCTATCACTTATAATTTGTTCTAAAATAGGCTTAGTATATTTGTTTTCTTCTCTAACAACTTTTCGTATAAGATATTGGTTTATTTTTTCAATAGGCGATTTAATTTTAGCTAACAATACTTTTTCTTTTTCTCCTCTATTAATAGCTAATATTCGATGAGGAGCTATTTTCTTAATATCTTCATCATAATCATAATACATTTCATAAACGGATTCTATTTTTTCATCTTTTGCTTTTACAATTAATTTTCCTTCTGAAAATGTTATTTTTCTAATGTATTTTCTATATTCTGCATTATCAGATATAATTTCTGCCAATATATCTTTCGCACCGTTAATAGCATCTTGTATATTTTTTACATCTTTCTCTTCATTAATATATTGACTTGCTAATTCTTCTATTGGAATATCAGTATTTTGCATCCATATTATAATTGATAGTGGTTCTAATCCTTTTTCTTTTGCAATAGTTGCTCTTGTCCTTCTTTTAGGTCTATAAGGTCTATATAAATCATCTACTTCAACTAATGTTTTTGCAGATAGAATATTATTTTTTAGTTCTTCTGTTAATTTCCCTTGTTCATCAATACTAGCTATAACTTGTTCTTTTTTAGATTCTAAATTTCTTAAATAAATAAGTCTTTCATTTAATTCACGGAGTATTTCATCACTAAGTGAACCTGTCATTTCTTTACGATATCGTGCAATAAAAGGAATCGTATTACCTTCATCAATTAATTTAACCGCTGCCTCAACTTGCCAATCTTTTACTGCTAATTCTTTTTGCAATACTTTTAATATATCCATATAACTTGCTCCTTTACAATAAGCTTAAACTCATTTTTCATCTAAAATAAGAAATGAGCCCATAATTATTATATAGTATTAAACACTTAGCTACAAGGAATATTCATATATCAGAGCAAATGCATGAAAATCATGAAATAATTACTTATACATGATATCCTTTTGACTACGACCGTCTTGTACAAAAAAAGAGATAATAATTGCTATTTTATTTAAATAGCTAAATTATTATCTCTTATTATTCTCATTTAACTTTTATTAATTTAATCTATCTTTAAATCCATCATGTATTGCATTTAAAGCTCTTTCTGTATATTTTTCGTTAATAAGAACAGATATTTTTATTTCAGAAGTTGATATCATTTTTATATTTATGCCTGCATCATATAAACTTTCAAACATTAATGATGCGACCCCTGGATTTGAAACCATTCCTGCTCCTACTATGGAAACTTTTGACACTTTATCATCATATTCAATTTTTTGTGCTGAAATTCTACCAAGATTAGACTCTAAAATATCTTTTGTCTCTTCAAGTGAGTCTCTAGATATTGTGAAAGAAATATCTTTTGTATTATTTCTTCCTATTGATTGCAATATAATATCAACATTTATATTATTTTTGGATAGGATAGAAAATAATTCAAAAGCTTTTCCTGGTTCATCTTTAATACCAATTACTGCAACTCTAGCTACATTTTCATCGGCAGCCACACCACTAACTAACATTTTTTCCATTTTACATTCCTCCCTAACAATAGTACCTTCAGCTTTTGTTAAACTAGACCGTACTACTAATTCAACACCATATTTTTTAGCAAGTTCAACTGAACGATTATGTAGAACTTTTGCACCAAGTGATGCTAATTCTAACATTTCATCATAAGTAATTTCATCTATTTTAATAGCATTTTTAACAATTCTAGGATCTGCAGTATAAACACCATCTACGTCTGTGAAAATTTCACATTTATCTGCTTTTAAGGCAGCCGCAAGTGCAACAGCTGTTGTATCTGATCCTCCACGTCCTAACGTAGTAATATCATCATATTTATTAACGCCTTGGAATCCTGTTACTAAAACAATGTTTTTTCTCTCAAGCTCTGCATTAATCCTTTCAGAATCAATACCTTTAAGTCTTGCATTACTATAGACAGAAGTTGTATTCATTTTAACTTGAAAGGCGTTAAGAGATATCGCTGGAAACCCTAAATTTTGAAGTGCCATTGCCATTAGAGAAACTGATTGTTGTTCTCCTGTTGTTAGTAGCATATCCATTTCTCTTCTTGATGGGTTTGGATTAATTTCTTTTGCTTTTGTTATTAATTCATCTGTTGTATCTCCTTGAGCTGATAATACTACTACAACTTTATGACCTTTTTTATAATCTTCTAATATTCTTTCTGCAACGTTATATACTCTTTCTTTATTAGCTACAGAACTACCTCCAAATTTTTTTACAATTAACAAGATGTTTCCTCCTTTAAGTTATTTAAGAAATAATCCATTAGTTCATGTCCTTTTAAGAATACATTATTAGTAGTCTTAGCTGACTGTTCATCATAATCTATATTGGATTCTTTTTCTTTATAGCTTTCATATATTAAATAAGGTACTGCTTTGTTTGTATGTGTTCTAATTGCTAAAGGTGTAGGATGATCGGGTAAAACCATTATTTTATAATCTTCCCCAAATTTATCAAGTTCTTCTTTAATGTATTTAACAACCTTAGAATCAATTAGTTCTATAGATTTTATTTTGTTATCCAACTCACCTCTATGTCCACATTCATCTGGAGCTTCAAGATGAACATATACAAAATCTTCTCCAGATTTTAATGCTTTTATAGCTGCCTTAGCTTTTCCTTCAAAATTAGTATCGATATTACCTGTGGCACCTTCTACATTTACATTTTTCATATCAGCAGCTATTGCAATACCTTTTAATAAATCTACAGCTGAAATCATAGTGCCTTTTTTCTTGTATTTTTCATAAAAAGATGTCAAATTTGGTTTGGTTCCTTCTCCCCAAATCCAAATGGAATTTGCAGGTCTAAGTCCTTTTTCTTTTCTTTTTATATTAATGGGATGATCCTTAAGCAATTTATAGCTTAATTCCATCATCTGTGTTATTCTTTCTGAATTTTTACCTTGTGGTAAATAATTTTTTATGTTTTTTTCTAATATATCATGAGGTGGAGTTAAATTTACATCAACACTACCTCCATTCCATATAATGGCATGTCTATAACTTGTTCCAGTATAGAACTTAATAATATTATTACCTAAATATTGTTCTAAATACTTAATTAATTCATCAGCTTCTTGAGTAGTAATTTCATCTGCACTATGGTCAATAATACTTTTATCTGCATAAACATTTTCTTCAGTTAACGTAACAAAATTACATCTAAAACTAACATCATTATCTTGCATTTCTGCACCAATACTTAGTGCTTCTAACGGTGAACGACCTGTATAATATTTTTTTGGATTATATCCTAAGACTGATAAATTAGCTGTATCACTTCCTGGAGATAGTCCGTCTGGTATAGTTTTAACTAATCCAACTTCACCTTTTTTTGCCAAATAATTTATATTATCTTTTTTTGCTACTTGCAAAGGTGTTTTATTACCTAATACATCTATAGGTTCATCAGCCATACCATCCCCTAGAACTACTACATATTTCATCTACTACCATCCCTTCAAAAAATAAATTACATTTAGTTTTGTAATTACTAATAAATACATTGCTTACATAAAAGCCAATATATTATTTATCAACACGTATTACACTCAATATATCCTCTGTTACAATGTTATTTTTAAGTTCTTCTACTTTTTGTTTTAACTTACCTTCTTCTTCACTCTCAGTAATAAATGCAACTTCATTATTTACATCTTCAATTTTTACAAATTCCACATCATTAAAAACTGATTTAATTTGTTTCCGTGTTATTTCGTTACTTTTAGAATCTAATCTAATAAAGTATCTTGATGAAACACTTTCTATGCTTGTTAATTCCATTTTATTTGTACTCCAGAATGATACAATATTTCTTTCAAGATGTTTAACAGCATCTACTATATCAGCAACAACAGCACTAGCAGTAGGTAATTTACCTGCCCCTTTACCATAAAACATTACATCTCCAATAACATTACCCTTAACAAATATTGCATTAAATACTCCATTTACATTTGATAATGGATGATCTTTATTTATCATCATTGGGGATACCATTGCATATACTTTTTGGTCTTTTTTCTTACTTGTCGCTAATAATTTAATATCATAGCCTAATTTCTTTGCGTACATCATATCAACATCAGATATTTTTGTTATACCTTCTGTATAAATATCTTCAAAATCTACTTGCATACCAAAAGCTAACGAAGATAAAATAGCTATTTTCCTACAAGCATCAAATCCTTCGACATCAGCTTCTGGATTCTTTTCGGCGTAACCTCTATCTTGTGCTTCTTTTAATACAGTTTCAAAATCTAGACCTTCATCAGCCATCTTACTAAGTATAAAGTTAGTTGTACCATTAAGTATTCCAGTAATTTCATAAATCTCATCCGCAGTTAATGATTGATTAAGAGGTCTTATAATAGGTATTCCTCCACCAACACTAGCTTCAAACAAAAAATTAATATCATTATCTTTTGCTATTTGAAGAAGCTCTGCACCATGACGAGCTACTAATTCTTTATTTGATGTAACAACACTTTTACCTTTTAAAAGTGCTTTTTTCACAAAAGTATATGCAGGTTCTACTCCACCCATTACTTCAGCAATTACTTTTACACTTGAGTCATTTAGTATATCTTCATAATCCTTTGTCAGAATATTTTCAATTGGTGTTCCTGGAAACTCTCTTAAATCAAGTACATATTTTAAATTTATTTTTTTTCCTGCCCTTTTATTAATACTCTCTTTATTTGTTGTTAGTACTTCAACTACACCTGAACCAACTGTTCCATATCCTAAAATTGCAACATCTACCATTTATATCACTCCCTAGCTAATATTTTTACTTTATGAATTCCTTCATGACTTTCCAATATCATAATCATATCTTGAATATCTCCAGATGTTGGAAGTATTTCCATACTTAATGTTATATTGGCAACACCATTTATTGGTATTGTTTGATTTATAGTAAGTATATTTGCCTTGTATTTAGCAATAATATTCAATATACAAGATAATAGGCCCGGTTCATCATCAAGACCTAGAAAAAGCGTAATTGCTCTTCCTCTTGAATTCTCATAAAAAGGAAATATTGTATCTTTATACTTGTAAAAAGAACTACGACTAATCCCTACTGTATCCACAGCATCTTGTATTGTTAATGCTTTTTGTTTTTCTAAAAGTTTTTTAGCTTGAACTACCTTTAGAAATACTTCTGGCAAAGCTTTTCTCTTTATTATATAGTAATTTGCTGTATCAGGCACTTTCATCACCTTCATTGTTTTTGTATTGAACACATTTGTATTTATTAGAGAGATTATACCATGAGTTTTATAAAAACACAAGACATTTACTAAAAATAACTACCAAAGTTTCCTACAAGAAAGTTATCACTCTTTATATCTAATTTGATATATAAAAAATTTCCTATAAAATATAACAGAGCTAACTCGTACTAATGAGTCAGCTCTTAAAGACCATTCTAATTATTCTTTTTCTTCTATTACCTTACCTAATTCTAATTGCTCCTCATCAGATATAATTAAATCAATATCTACAACAATAATCATTCTATCATCAATTTTAGCTATACTTTTTATGTATTTTCTATTGATTCCAGTTACAATCTTAGGCGCATCTTCAACATTTTCTTCTTCCACATTTAATATTTCCTGTACAGAATCTACGATAAAACCAATTTTCATATTATTTGTCATAGTAACAATAATTTTGGTATTTTCATCATATTCTTTTTCTTTTAGATGAAATTTTTCCCTTAAACTATATACAGGTAAGACACTACCTCTAAGATTAATAATTCCTGTTATATATTCTGGAGTATTAGGTGTTTTTACAATTTTTTGGTATTTTTCAATTGTTATAACTTTCATTATATCCAAACCATATTCTTCATTATCAAGGTTAAATATAACTTGTTGCATTGTAGCCATATTCATCACTCCTTATTTTATGTTTAATTATAAATAATTGCAAAACTACATTTAGTTAATTCTTTAATATAATAATATGCCTTTTTTTATTTCGTTGAAGTATACCATTGTAAATATGCATTAATAAAAGAATCAATTTTTCCATCCATAAAACTTTGTACATTACCAGTTTCTTGATTAGTCCTATGGTCTTTCACCATACTATAAGGATGCATAACATATGAGCGAATCTGGCTTCCCCAACCAATTTCTTTAACTTCACCCCTAATTCCATCCATTTTCTTCATTTGCTCTTGTCTTTTAATTTCATATAATTTCGCTTTTAACATTTTCATAGCTCTATCTTTATTTTTATGTTGTGAGCGTTCATTTTGGCATTGAACTACCGTTCCAGATGGTATATGAGTAATTCTAACAGCAGAATCTGTTTTATTAATATGCTGACCTCCGGCACCACTAGCACGATAAGTATCAATTTTTAATTCTTCATCACTTATTTCTAATTCTATATCATCATTTAGTTCTGGTATTACATCTAAAGAAGCAAAAGAAGTATGTCTTCTACCTGATGAATCAAACGGAGAAATTCTTACTAGTCTATGAACACCTTTTTCAGATTTTAAATAACCATAAGCATTGTCACCGTTTATCTGAAATGTTATAGATTTTGTTCCTGCCTCTTCCCCAGCAAGATAATCTAGAATCTCAACTTTATACCCTTTATCGTCTGCCCATCTAGTATACATTCTTAGTAACATACTTACCCAATCACACGATTCGGTACCACCTGCACCTGCATGCAGAGATAATATAGCATTATTATTATCGTACTCTCCTGAAAGGAGTGTTTTTATCCTAAGTTGTTCATATTTTTCAATAAACATTGATAGAGAAGAAGACACTTCAATTATAATATCTTCATCATCTTCTTCTAAACCCATTTCAATTAATGTTTCTATATCTTCATATTCTTGTATAAGATTATTAAAATTTTCAACTCTATCTTTTAACTGTTTAATTTCCTTGAGAATTTTTCCTGAGTTTGCGGCATCATCCCAAAACCCTTGTGATGAAACCTGAGCATCTAACTCCTCAATTTTGTTTTTAACATTGACTAAGTCAAAGTGAAACACTCATTTCATCTAACTTTTCTTTATATGCCTGTAATTCTAACTTACTTTGTTCAAGTTCCAGCATTTAATCACCTCTTCTTATAAATTTTTACCACAACATTGTTTGTATTTTTTGCCACTTCCACATGGACAAGGTTCATTTCTTCCAATTTTTCTTTCTTTTCTTCTAACAGGCTGTTTAGCTGTTTCTTCCCCTCTATTTGTAGACGTAACCTTAGCAACTCTTTCTCTTTCAATTTTTCTAGCAGGTCTAATACGATATAAAGTACGAACAGTAGATTCTTGTATATTATTTGACATTTCTTCAAACATATCAAATCCAATAAATTTATATTCTACTAGTGGATCTCTTTGTCCATATGCACGTAATCCAATACCTTGACGCATTTGATCCATACTATCTATATGATCCATCCATTTTTGGTCTATAGCTTTTAATAAAATAACACGTTCTGCTTCACGCATCATTTCTTCTTCATCAAATTCATTCTCTTTTTGTTCATATATACTTATTGCATCATTATATAATTTATCTTTTAAATTTTCCTTGGTAATAGTTTCTCGCTCTTCTTCTGTTATATTTATAGATGAAATAGGTATAATTTCACCTAAAGATTCTATAAGCCCTGGTATATCCCAATTATCAAAATATGGTTCTTCTCCAGTATGAGCTTCTACATATCTATCAATAATCTCTTTTATCATATTTAAGATAAAATCTCTCATATTGTCGCCTTCAAGAACTGTCTTTCTTTCACCATATATAATTTCTCTTTGTTCATTCATAACTTGGTCATAATCTAATAAATGTTTTCTTATAGAAAAGTTATTTCCTTCTACCTTTTTCTGTGCATTTTCTATAGCATTTGATAGAATTCCAGCTGCAATAGGCTCTCCCTCTGGAAGTCCTAATTTTGTTACTGTATTTTTCATTCTATCAGAACCAAACAATCTCATTAAATCATCATCAAGAGAAATATAGAATTTAGATTCTCCAGGATCTCCTTGACGTCCTGAACGTCCTCTTAACTGATTATCAATACGTCTTGATTCATGTCGTTCTGTTCCAATTATTTTAAGTCCACCTAATTCAACAACATCTTCTCCTAGTTTAATGTCTGTACCACGACCAGCCATATTTGTAGCAATAGTAACTGCTCCTTTTTGACCTGCCATAGCTACAATTTCAGCTTCTTTTTCATGATATTTTGCGTTTAGTACTTTATGTTGAACACCTTTTTTCTTCAATTTTTTACTTAATTCTTCTGAAGATTCTATTGTAATAGTACCAACTAAAACTGGCTGTCCTCTATCATAACAATCAGCTATATCTTCGATAACAGCATTTACTTTTTCTTCATGTGATTTATATACTTGGTCTGGTTGGTCTTTTCTAACAACTGGCTCATTTGTTGGTATGGCAATTACATCCATTCCATATATTTGTCTAAATTCTTCTTCTTCTGTTAAGGCTGTACCAGTCATACCTGATTTTTTATCATATTTATTAAAATAATTTTGGAAAGTAATCGTTGCTAATGTTTTACTTTCTCTACGTACTTTAACATTTTCTTTTGCCTCTATTGCTTGGTGCAATCCATTAGAATATCTTCTTCCAGGCATTAATCTACCAGTAAATTCATCAACAATGATTATTTCTTCTTCTTTAATTACATAGTCTTTATCTTTATACATAGTATTATGAGCTCTTAATGCTAGTATAACATGATGTTGGATTTCCATATTTTCTGGATCAGCTAAGTTTTCAATTTGAAAGTATTGTTCAACTTTTTTAATTCCATCTGCTGTTAAAGATACAGATTTTGCTTTTTCATCTACAACAAAATCTCCTTCTTCTTTTATTTCTTCATTAAGTAAAGTACTCATTTTAGTAACTTCACCAATTACTTTTCCTTTTATTAATCTCTTGGCTATTATATCTGCTTGTTGATAAAGATTAGTTGATTTACTACTACTTCCTGATATTATTAATGGAGTCCTAGCTTCATCAATTAAAACAGAGTCAACTTCGTCAATAACAACATAATTTAATTCTCTTTGTACCATTTCATCTTTATAGATAACCATATTATCTCTTAGATAATCAAAACCAAATTCATTATTTGTACCGTATGTAATATCACAGTTATAAGCGGCTTTTCTTTGTTCGTTATCAATACCATTAACAATAACACCTACTGTTAAACCTAAAAACTCATGAATTCTTCCTATATTTTCTGCGTCACGAGTTGCTAAATAATCATTTACAGTGACTACATGTACACCTTTTCCATCCAGAGCATTAAGATATGCGGCAAAAGGCGCTACAAAAGTTTTTCCTTCACCTGTTTTCATTTCAGCTATTCTACCTTGATGCAATATGATAGCACCAATTAGCTGTACTCTATATGGTCTTATATCAACTGCGCGTTTAGAAGCTTCTCGTACAACTGCATATGCTTCAACTAATATATCGTCTAAAGTTTCTCCATTTTTTAATCTTTCTCTAAATTCAGTTGTTTTCATTTTGAGTTGCTCATCTGATAATTTTTCCATCTCTGGCTCAAGAGCTTCTATTTTATCTACAAGAGGGATAATCCTCTTAATTTCTTTAGTACTATGGTTTCCAAATATTTTTTCTAATAATTTCATCTATTTTCACCTTCCATTATATAAGATAATTTCCGTTTTACTTAATAAGCAAAATATAAGTTTAATTGTAACATTCTAAATAATAATATTCAATATTGACTAATTAACAAAGATATAATCATTCAATATTATATTAACAATAAATAAACTTATTATTCATCTTATTTAATGTAACTTTATACTCCAAATAAGTTCCATTTCTACTTATTTTATTGTCTTGATCTATATAATAATTATTAATATAATAATTATAGACATCATTATTAGGTGTACTAAAATACAAATCATAGTTATTAAATCTATTAGGTATTTTTTTAATAGACTTAGTAAGTACATATCTAATATTCCACTGTCTTAACGTAGAGATACGAGTTATTGAATCATTCTGTAC
Source organism: Vallitalea sp. (assembly GCA_025210235.1). Lineage (GTDB taxonomy): Bacteria > Bacillota > Clostridia > Lachnospirales > Vallitaleaceae > Vallitalea. The sequence continues at coordinate 76,368 of JAOASG010000015.1, read as the reverse complement.
TTGAATATTTAATTGTGTTATATTAATAGTAGGTACACATACCAAGTATATTAAAAATATCCCTAAAAAGGATATCGAAGTTTTATATTTTTTGTTCATTTCATATCTCCAATTTTTTTATCTATTAATAGTCAAATTACAATAATATTTATTTATTAAATAATTTAAAAAGAATATTTTAAATTTATAAGTCCCCAATATTTTACCACTAATCTTACTTTTATTCAACTTATAACTCTTGAGGAGTTTTTAATTTTTAGGAAACTATTCTGGAATGAACTTAGTTTTTCTTGTTTTCATGCTATAGCCGAATGCCCTTAAAAAATGGAACCCCTTAGGGTTCCATTTCATTTAAAATGTTGGCTCAATCAATCCATAAGCTCCATTTTTTCTTTTATATACTACATTTACTTCATCTGTTTCTCCATTCATAAATACGAAAAAGTCATGCCCTAATAAATCCATTTCTAAACAAGCTTCTTCAACATCCATCGGTTTCATTGCAAAACGTTTAGTTCTAACTATCTCAATTTTACTATCATCTAAGTCATCATTCATTGTTTCATTAATAAAGTCATTTTTAAAAGTTCCATTATGATGTCGTGAAATTAGCTTATTTTTATGCCTTAAAAGTTGTCTTTCTAATACATCAACAACTTTATCTATAGCAGTATACATATTCTCTGCAGATTCTTCTGCTCTTATTATACTACCCTTAATTGGAATGGTAACTTCTATTATATGCCTTAATTTCTGAACGCTCATTGTTATCTGAGCTTCGTTATCCGGAGTAAAATACTTTTCCATTTTACTCAACTTATCGATAGTTGCTTCTCTTAATGCTTTAGTTATTTCAATGTTTTTCCCACTTATAATGTAACGCATACTACCAACTCCTTCCAATATATCATAGACTTTCAGTATATAGTCTATATTATTATATTCGATATTCAATCAATAAATCCTTTTTATTAACTTTAATTTTTATATTTATTCTAATTATAATTTTCTGCCAAATAAATGAGATTTTTGTTTTATTATGTGGATTAATATCTTTTTTTAACTTATATAAACTATAATATCTGTGGATAATGTGTATAACTCTGTGAATAACCTAATTTAGTATCAATTTTTATCTAATAAATGTGGATACTTATCAACAGCAAAATTTTATGTTAACAATAAATTATCAGACAATTTTCTAATACACTACATTTATTTATTCCATTATTATTAAGGAAATTTATTATAAGAATATAATAAAAGACCCAGTAAAAAGCATCTGCTAAGTACTGAGCCAATTATATTATGTGATGCAAAATTATTTATAGTGTTTATTTTTTGCCACTTATATTTTATTAAATTAAACTCTATCTTTTACATGATAATGAGTGTGAAGTAATTTGTGAGATAACTCACTCATTGGTTCTCCAAGGTATTGTTCGTATAATGCTGTAATTGATGGATTTTCATGTGATTTTCTTAAAGGTTTATTACTGTCAACTTCATAAATTGCAGCCATACGTTTTTTAAGTATTTCTGAGTTTCCATGATGGAAAGGTTGTCCTCCACCACCAATACATCCACCTGGACATGCCATAATTTCAATCGCATGTAGATTTCTTGGATTACCACTTTGTACTTCTTCTAGTAATTTTCTTGCATTTCCTAGACCATGAGCAATACCAATATTTAATGTAAAGTCATCCATTTGTACAGATGCAACTCTTACACCATCAAAGCCTCTTAATTCTTCAAAGTCCACTTTATTAAGAGTTTTTCCTGTATGAAGTTCATAAGCAGTTCTAGTAGCAGCCTCAATAACACCACCTGTTGAACCAAAAATAACAGCCGCACCAGTAGACTCTCCTAATGGGTTATCAAACTCTGATTCTTCTAATTCTAATAGATTAATATTTGCTCTCTTAATTAAATGAGCTAACTCTCTTGTAGAAATAGATATATCAACATCTGGATTACCATCAACTTTAAATTCATCTCTAGCTGCTTCATATTTCTTTGCTAGACATGGCATAACAGAAACAACTACCATTTTTTCTCTTGGTATGTTCATTTTCTCTGCTAAAAATGATTTTGCTACTGCACCAAACATTTGTTGTGGTGATTTAGCTGATGATGGAATATCAATTAAATCTGGGAATTGACTTTCAATAAAGTTAACCCACGCTGGACAACAAGATGTCAAAATTGGTAATGGAACGTTCTTGTCTCCTTCTAAAAATTTATTAAGTCTTCCAAGTAACTCGGTTCCTTCTTCCATTATTGTTAAGTCTGCAGCAAAATCTGTATCAAATACACGATCAAAACCTAAAGATCTTAGTGCAGTTACCATTTGACCTGTAACTATTGAACCAGGTTCTCTTCCAAATTCTTCACCAATTGCAACTCTTACAGCTGGAGCTGTTTGAACTACAACAAATTTTTCTGGATCAGCTAATGCTTCTACAACTTTCCATGTATGATCATTTTCTGTTAAAGCTCCTACTGGACATACAGCAACACATTGTCCACAATGTGTACATACTGTTTCTGATAATGGTGACTCAAAAGCTGGAGATACAACTGCATCAAATCCTCTGTTAATTGCTGAAAGTGCTCCAACAGTTTGAACTTCATTACACATTGTCTCACATCTTCTACACATAATACATTTATCCATATCCCTTATTATCGCAGGTGAATAATCTTGTTTATATGTTGATTGAGCATCACCAGTTACTCTTATTTCTCTTACACCGAATTTCTCTGCTAAATCTTGCAAATCACATTTACCTGATTTTGCACATGTTAAACAATCTTTTGGATGATCAGATAATAATAATTCAAGTACTGTTTTTCTAGCGTCTAATACTCTTATTGTATTTGTTTTAACTACCATACCATCAACTACAGGAGTAGCACATGATGGTGCTAAATTCCTTCTACCTTCAACTTCAACAACACAGATACGACATGAAGCAACTTTATTAACCATTTTTGTATCATGTAAATCTAAATGACATAGTGTTGGAATATGAATGTCTAGTTTTTTTGCAGCATCTAAAATTGTACTACCTTTTGGTACATGTACTTCTTTACCATCAATAGTAATTTTTACCTCTGACATTAGGTTACACTCCTTTTTCTAGAATATATATACGTTTCTTATTATTTTTTAATAATTGCACCAAATTTACATTTATCCATACAAGCTCCACATTTAATACATGTTTCAACATCAATACTATGTGGTTTTTTAACTGTACCCGAAATAGCAGAAACTGGACAGACTCTTGAACATGCAGTACATCCAATACATTTATCTTCAAGAATGTAATATTTTAATAAGTCTTGACATTTACCTGCTGGACATTCTTTATCTTTAACGTGAGCCACATACTCATCCCAGAAAATATCTAATGTAGATAATACTGGGTTAGGTGCAGTTTGTCCTAATCCACAAAGAGCAGTATCTTTAATTACACGACTTAATCTCTTAAGTTCATCTAAATGCTCCATTGTACCTTTTCCTTTAGTAATTAAATCTAATAACTCACTTAATCTCTTAGTTCCTATACGACAAGGAGTACACTTACCACATGACTCTTCTTCTGTAAACTCTAAGTAGAATTTAGCAACTGCTGGCATACAATCGTCTTCATCCATAACAATCATACCACCTGATCCCATCATAGAACCTTTTGCAATTAAGTTATCAAAATCAATTGGTGTATCTAAATCTTTTTCTGTTAAACATCCACCTGATGGTCCACCAGTTTGAACAGCTTTAAATTTCTTGCCATTCTTAATTCCTCCACCAATATCATAAATAACTTCTCTAAGAGTTGTTCCCATAGGTACCTCAATAAGTCCTACATTATTTATTTTACCTGCTAAAGCGAATACTTTTGTACCTTTTGATTTTTCTGTACCAATTTTGTTATACCATTCAGCACCTTTTAGGATTATAACTGGTACATTTGCAAATGTCTCAACATTGTTAACATTTGTTGGTTTTCCCCAATATCCAGATTCAGCTGGGAATGGTGGTTTAGTTGTTGGCTCTCCACGTTCACCTTCCATGGAATGAATAAGTGCTGTTTCTTCTCCACATACGAATGCTCCCGCCCCATATGTAAGATCAATATCAAATTCAAATCCAGTACCCATTATATCTGTGCCTAATAATCCAACTTCTCTTGCATCATCAATAGCTTTTTGCAATCTCTTAATTGCTAGAGGATATTCTGCACGAATATATACTTTACCTTTTGTAGCTCCTATTGAATAACCACAAATAGCCATAGCCTCTACTACACTATGAGGGTCTCCTTCTAATATAGAACGATCCATAAATGCTCCTGGATCTCCTTCATCAGCATTACATACTACATACTTTTGATCTGCATCGTATCTACTTGCAAATTCCCATTTTAATCCTGTAGGGAATCCTCCGCCTCCACGACCTCTAAGACCTGATTCTTTCATTAAGGAAATTACATCAGCAGGTGTCATTTCTGTTAAAACTTTACCTAATGCATGATATCCATCACGTGCAATGTATTCATTAATGTTATTAGGATCAATAAAACCACAGTTTCTAAGAGCAATACGCATTTGCTTTTTGTAGAAATCCATGTGTTTAGAATCACTAACTCTTTCTTGTGTTTCTGGATCTTCAAATAATAATCTTTCTACTTTTCTACCTTTTACTATATGTTCTTTAACAATTTCTTCAGCATCTTCTGGTTGTACTTGAACATAAAATGTATTATCTGGTGTTATTTTTACAACTGGACCTTTTTCGCAAAAACCAAAACAACCTGTTTTTAGTACTTTTACCTCTTGGTCCATATTATTATTTTTTAAATGCTCTTTTAAATTTTCAACTATTTTATCAGAACTTGCAGATTTACATCCAGTACCTCCACATACTAATATGTGCATTTTATAGCTAGACATCTTTTAAGCCTCCTAACATTTATTATTCAATAGTTTTATGAGTAACAGGTATTATTCCATCAATTAATTCACCTTTTTTAATATGTTTCTCTATAACATCTTTTGCTCTTTCTAATGTAACATTCCCATATACAACTGGTTCTTTATCTGGCATAGTTACTTCTATTGTAGGTTCAGCATAACAATATCCCATACAACCAGTTTGAGTTACAACAACATTATTAATACCTTCTTTTGCTAGTTCATCCATTAAATAATTCATAACTTCTCTAGCACCTGATGCTATACCACATGTCGCCATGGCAACTTTTATTTGTATTAAATTACTAATGTTTTCGCTTTTCTCTCTTAATTCAACGTTTGCTTGAACTTGATCTTTAATTTTTTTAAGTTCTTCAAAAGATTTAATTTTTGCCATTTATATTCCTCCTTCAAGATTATTTTACATAAAGCTCATAAATAATTCGCTTAATATTTACTTATATATAGATATAATTATTTGTATTCTAAAAGAATATCTTTAACCATATTGGCTTCTACTCGCCCATATACTTTTTCTCCTACCATAACAACAGGAGCAAGTCCACAAGCCCCTACACAACGAAGTGATGTAAGTGAAAATTTTCCATCTGGTGTTGTTTCTCCAACTTCAATTTGAAGTTCTTTCTTAAGTTCGTCAAGAACCTTATCAGCTCCTCTAACATAACATGCTGTACCCATACATACAGAAATATTAAATTCACCTTTTGGTGTCATTGTAAAGTAAGAGTAAAAACTAACTACCCCAAATACTTTTGATGTTGAAACATTTAATTTCTTTCCTACAAATTTTTGTACTTCTTTTGGTAAATATCCAAAAATTTCTTGTGCTTTGTGTAAAACACGAATAAGTTCTCCTTTTGTAGTTGGCATTGCATCAATATACTGTTCCAATTCTTGAAACTTTTCATCTGTTAATGCTGTATTAGCTGCCATTTTCTTACCTCCTTAATTATTTAGTGTGCATTATGAATTAACTTTATTAAGGTTAATTTACTAAAGTATAAAAAATTGATATTAAAAACTTTGTAGCACCTAATTCTAATATATACTATAGCGCTAACCCATGTTATATATTTAACATGCAATTTAAGATAATGTCTATTATATTCATTATAATAAAATAATTATCTTCTTTTCTACAAGTTTTACAAGTTATTAACTGCTTACATAATTAATATAACAAATGAATATATCATTTAATCTACTTAATAAAATCAATTCATATATTCAAGCTTTAATTAATAAGTCAATCTAAATTGTCATGTTTCAATATATAATAATGTGATTAATAAATAACATTATAATGTATTAATACACATTTGATATATATGAATTGAACTAAAATAGTTCAATTATATTTTTATTGTAGCGATTTAAAAATCGACTGTATGCTTTTTGATTCAACTTCTAATTCATTTTTAGTAATACCAATATACCCTAGTTCATGAGCATCAGAAGATTGTACTATTATATAATTATTATATTTTTTTCTATACTTATCTAATTTGGAAAATCTAGAAATCTCTAATGTTAAAGTACCTAAATCTGGTGGTATAATACCTAAATTTGATAAAATGCTATAGCTAGGTCTATCAATATGAGCAGGTATTGCAATCCCATTGTTATTCTTTATTAAATCAACTACTTGATTTAATGACAATGTTGTAGCAGTTAACAAAATTCTATCTAATTCCTTAACTATATTATCATTTTTATCAAGAATCAACTGCGAACCGAATATATTTGATTTATTTTTTATAGTAGGTAACATACTATATACTTTATTTTGGACATTGTATACACTTTCAAGGTCAAGAAATAACCCTAATATATGAATTTCTTCCTTTGTTTCTATCTCCATCCCTGGAATAACGATAATATCTTTTTCTTTTGCTACTTCCATAACCGCCTCCACGTTTTCAGCAGTATTATGGTCAGTAATAGCTATTGCATCTAACTCATTTAATAAAGCCATATTTACAATATTATTAGGTGTCATACTATTATCAGCACAAGGGGATAGAGCTGTATGAATATGAAAATCATAGTATAATTTCATAAAATCTCTCCATTATTATTGTTAATTTTTTATCAATAATAACCAAAGTATCATAATTATTATAACAAAAATCCATCAAAATGTAAAGAAACTAAGAATTTATAGTTATAGTTTATATAAGAAACAAGTTTATTTATATATTAGACAACGTTTGTTTATTTTTAGTTAATGTTTATAGGAATTTTATATAAATATTAGAACGATTTATTCAAAAACTTTTAGTATGAATTATTTATTAAATAAGATAACATAAATAGCAAAGAACGCTTATTTTCTTTTGATTATATAGTAATAATATTATACCACGAATTATTAGTTTTTCAATAACAATAAAAGGTAATTAAGAAACTATTAATATTTCCCTAATTACCTTTATAATTGCAGAATACCTTATTATAGATTATTTTTATTTAGTCTTTATTTATTACTTTTTTTAAAAATTTACCCGTATGTGATTTTTCACATTTAATAATTTCTTCTGGAGTTCCTTTAGCAACTATTAAGCCACCTTTATCTCCACCCTCAGGTCCAAGATCAATGATATAATCTGCTGTCTTAATAACATCTAGGTTATGTTCAATTACTAAAACTGTATTACCTGCTTCTACTAAACGCTGAAGAATTATAATTAGCTTATTAACATCTTCAAAATGAAGTCCTGTAGTTGGTTCATCAAGAATATATATTGTTTTACCTGTACTTCGTTTACTTAACTCAGTAGCTAATTTTACTCTTTGAGCTTCCCCACCTGATAATGTTGTAGATGGTTGACCTAATTTAATATAAGATAAACCTACATCATATAGAGTTTGTAATTTCTTTTTAATTTTAGGTATGTTTTCAAAAAACACAAGAGCTTCTTCAATAGTCATATCTAAAACTTGAGATATATTTTTGCCTTTATATTTAACCTCTAAAGTTTCTCTGTTATATCTTTTGCCATGACAAACCTCACATGGCACAAAAATATCTGGTAAGAAATGCATTTCAATTTTAATTATGCCATCACCCCTACAAGCTTCACAACGACCACCTTTTACATTAAAACTAAACCTACCTTTTTGATACCCTCGCATTTTAGCTTCAGCAGTACTAGCAAAAATATCTCTAATATGATCAAATACACCTGTATACGTAGCAGGATTTGATCTAGGTGTTCTTCCTATTGGTGATTGATCTATGTTTATTACTTTATCTAAATAATCTAATCCTAACATATCAGTATGTTTTCCTGGTTTTAATTTAGATCTATTTAAATCTCTAGCTAATCTTTTATATAGTATTTCATTTACAAAAGAACTTTTACCAGATCCTGATACACCTGTAACACATGTTAATATTCCAAGAGGGACATCAACATCAATATTTTTTAAATTATTTTGGCAAGCTCCTTTGATATTAATCCATTTGCCATTAGTTTGTCTACGAACATCTGGAACAAGTATTTTTTTGCGACCGCTTAAATAAGCACCTGTTATTGATTCTTCTATGTTCATTATTTCTTGTGCTGTACCTTCTGCAACAATTTTCCCACCATGTTCTCCTGCTCCAGGTCCTATATCAACAACATAATCTGCTTCAAACATAGTATCTTCATCATGTTCAACAACAATTAATGTATTTCCTAAATTCTTTAGATTTTTAAGTGTCTTTAATAATTTTTCATTATCTCTTTGATGAAGTCCAATACTAGGTTCATCAAGAATATATACAACCCCTACTAAACCAGAACCTATTTGAGTAGCTAATCTTATTCTTTGAGCTTCTCCACCTGATAATGTACCTGCAGAACGTGATAGTGAAAGATAATCGAGCCCCACATTAACCAAAAATCCTATTCTTGCATTTACCTCTTTTAATATTTGCTCACCTATCATAAGCTGTCTATTGTTTAGCTTAAGATTATCAAAAAAATCTTTAATATCTCTAATTGACATTTCAGTTACTTGAGATATATTTTTATCTCCTAATGTAACAGAAAGTGCTATAGGATTCAATCTAGCTCCATTACAAACAGGACAAGGTGTATTAGTCATAAATGATTCATATTCTTGTTTCATATAATCTGAAGACGTATCTTTATACCTTCTATATAAACTTTGAATTAGACCCTCAAATACTGTCTCGTACTGACCGCTACCTCTTTCTCCGTTATACTTAACAATGAATTTTTCACCTTTTGTACCATTCATTATTAAATCCTTTATCTCATCAGGGTATTTCTCATATGGAGTAGTTAATTTAAATTTGTATTTCTTAGCTAATGCTTCAAACATACTTCTTACATAGCTATCTTCGTTAGAAGCTGACGCCCATCCTGGTGCAACAATAGCACCCTGTATTATACTTAATTTCTGATTAGGAATAATCAAATCTGGATCAAATTTCATTTTATAACCAAGTCCATGACATTCTTGACATGCACCAAAAGGGTTATTAAATGAAAATAATCGAGGTTCAATTTCATCAATACTTATATTACAATCAGGACATGAAAAATTTTGGCTAAAAGACATTGGTTGAGCGTCAATAACATCAACTACCAACAACCCTCCTGTAAGCTTCATTACTGTTTCAATAGAATCTGTTAGTCTTTTTTCAATTCCTTCTCTTATTATCAACCTATCTATTACAATTTCAATAGTATGTTTTTTATTCTTATCTAAAGTTATTTCCTCAGATAATTCATACATGCTTCCATCAATTTTGGCTCTCACATATCCGCTTTTTCTAGCTTGGTCTAATAGTTTAATATGTTGGCCTTTGCGTCCTCTTACAACAGGTGCCAAAATCATAATTTTGCTTTTTTCTTCTAATTTCATAATAACATCAACCATTTGATCAACAGTTTGTCTGTTAATTTCTTTTCCACAATTAGGACAATGTGGTATCCCTGCTCTTGCATATAATAACCTTAAGTAATCATATATTTCTGTTACCGTTCCTACTGTTGAACGTGGATTTCTACTAGTAGTTTTTTGATCGATTGAAATAGCTGGTGATAGCCCTTCAATATTATCTACATCCGGTTTTTCCATCTGTCCTAAAAACTGTCTTGCATAAGCAGATAAAGATTCTACATATCTTCTTTGCCCCTCAGCATAAATGGTATCAAATGCTAAAGAAGATTTTCCTGATCCGCTAAGTCCAGTAAATACAACAAATTTATCTCTAGGAATAGTTAAATCAATATTCTTTAAGTTATGTTCTCTAGCTCCTTTTATAGTAATTACATCTTTTCCCATACGCCACCTCTTAAGTATCTTATTGTATTTATAAAATTTCTAATTGTTTCTTCAAATTGTATAATTCATCCCTTAACTGAGCAGCTCTTTCAAATTGCAAATCTGCAGCAGCTTGTTTCATATCTTTTGAACATTTTAATATTGAAATCTCTAATTCTTCTCTACTCATAGATTCAGGATCTTTATCTAGCTCATATTTTGATTCTGACTCAGCAACCTTAGTTATTCTAATATTATCTCTCACAGGTTTATGGATTGTCATTGGAGTAATATTGTTATTTATGTTATATTCTTCTTGTAGAACTCTTCTTCTATTTGTTTCTGAGATAGCTCTATTCATGCTATTAGTCATTATATCTGCATACATAATGACTCTTCCTTGGACATTTCTAGCTGCTCGTCCAATAGTTTGAATAAGTGCAGTTTCAGAACGTAAAAATCCTTCTTTGTCTGCATCAAGTATCGCAACTAAAGTAATCTCAGGAATATCAAGACCTTCTCTAAGTAAATTAATACCTATAAGAACATCAAAGACATCCATTCTCAAATCTCTTACTATTTCAATTCTTTCAAGTGTATCAATATCAGAGTGTAGGTATCTAACACGTATACCCGACTCTTTCATATAATCAGTCAAATCTTCTGCCATTCTTTTTGTTAATGTTGTAATAAGTACCTTATTTTTCTTTTCTATTTCTTTTTGTACGTTAGATATTAAATCATCAATTTGACCTTTTACTGGTTTAACTTCTATTTTAGGATCTAATAAACCTGTTGGTCTTATAATTTGTTCTGCAAGTAGTAATTGATGATCATCCTCATAAGGTCCTGGAGTAGCTGAAACAAATAATACTTGATTTATCTTACTTTCAAACTCTTTAAAGTTAAGAGGTCTATTGTCTTTTGCAGAAGGTAATCTAAATCCAAAATCTACTAATGTTGATTTCCTTGATTGGTCACCAGCATACATACCCCTAACTTGAGGAATTGTCATATGTGATTCGTCTACTATGAGTAGAAAATCATCTGGAAAATAGTCAAACAATGTATGTGGAGGTGCTCCTGGTGGCAAACCTGTTAGATGTCTCGAATAATTCTCTATCCCAGAGCAAAACCCTGTTTCTCTAATCATTTCAACATCATAATTGGTTCTTTGGGCAATTCTCTGAGCTTCCAATAATTTATCCTTTTCTCTAAATGCTTTAACAACTTCAGTTTTTTCTTTTTCTATAGAATTAATTGCTGTCTCAATTTTTTCAGATGCAATAACATAATGAGATGCAGGAAATATAGCAATATGTTCCATATATCCTAAGATTTCTCCCGTTACTACATTTATTTCAGTAATTCTGTCTATTTCATCTCCAAATAATTCAACTCTAACAGCTTTATCAGAAGAAGCTGCAGGAAATATTTCAATTACATCTCCTCTTACCCTAAAAGTCCCTCTAACAAAGTTCATATCATTTCTCATGTATTGTATATCTACAAGTTTTTTTAATATTTCATCTCTATCTTTTATCATTCCTGGTCTAAGGGATAATACCATATTGTTATAATCAATCGGACTTCCAAGACCATATATACATGAAACACTAGCCACAATAATAACATCTTGTCTCTCTGAAAGAGAAGCTGTAGCTGAATGTCTTAATTTATCAATTTCTTCATTAATTGAAGAATCTTTTTCTATGAAAGTATCTGTATGAGGGACATATGCTTCTGGCTGGTAAAAATCATAATAGCTTACAAAATATTCAACTGCATTATTAGGAAAAAATTCTTTAAATTCACTATATAATTGAGCAGCTAATGTCTTATTATGAGCCATTATTAAAGTTGGCTTATTTAATTCCTTAATAATATGTGCCATTGTAAATGTCTTACCTGAACCAGTAACCCCCAAGAGTGTTTCAAATTTATTTCCTTTTATAAATCCATCTGCTAATTCTTTTATAGCTTGTGGCTGATCTCCTGTCGGTTCAAACTTAGAATGAATTTCAAATCTAGACATATTATCACCTCGATTTCTTTTTTTGTCTTAATTATTATATCATAATAAATAAAAAAAACAAACATATGTTTGTTTTTAATTTCTTTTTCTAAAGCGCCCTCTAATTATATGAAATAATCCTACTCTCTGTATACTCTGATATCTATAAACTATCCTTGGATTTTCTGGAATTAACCTTACATTTAAATCAGTAATCCCGTTGGGATAAGCTTTAAACTCATAGGTATCCACATTTCCATCTAAATGTATTACTTCTATCCACAAAAATGTATAACTATTTTTTAATATAGCTCTATATAGACGAGTATTTATAACATCAATTCCATTAATCTTACTAATAATATCTCCTACTCTCATGCCCATTTGGTCACCTGGTCCACCATCAATAACAGCCATTATTCTAACACCCCTATCAGGTATAGTATAAATTGGCTCATTCTTACTTTCTATATATTGATCATATAAAATCATTCCTTCATGGATACCAGCCATAAGAATAGTTCCAATAATTTGTAGTAAAATACTATCCACTGAAAAAATAGCTAATACAATTAATAAAATACTATATATCATCAATTTTATAGCAGTTTTTCTATTTCTTTTTTCAGGTTCTTCACTATAAGTAATACTACTATAACCTAATGCTCCTACAAATGGCATCAATCCATAATAATATGTATTAATATCATGTGGAATATCTTTTAGTAATGGCCACCACTCAGGCATTTGAATAGCCTCCGTGTTAGCTAATCCGCCACTTGATAATACAAGCATAGCTATAGGTAAAGGCCAATATTTTTGCATTAAATGTCCTAAAACGATTTTATCATCTTTTTTTGCAATAATAGGTATTGGCTCATCTGCTCCAACAAGATATATTAATATAGACTCCATTAAATGTAAAATTCCAACTAATGCTAATAAACCACTTATATTAATGTTAATATTCGGTAATGTGATTCCAAATATATTTTGTCCTCTAAATACTAACGAAAGAACTCCCATAACAGAAGCAGCATATGAGAAACATATATACCTCACATTAATAAACGATAATAAAAGTGCTAATGGAAGTAAAAAAATAATATAATAAGTTAAGTTAATAGGAAGTCCAATAATAGTTATAATTAAACTACCAATTATACCTATAATTATTCCCTGTAAAATTGATTCAACAAGATTTTTAATTATCGTTTTTGAATTATCAAAGTTATAAATATTTGCATTCTTATATTTCTTAATTAAAATATATAAAATCCATATTACAAGTATAAAAGAAAAATTAAATAAAGCTTTTGAAATAGATAATAAAGTAATATGGATTATCTCTAATAATGAATTCATATATACTCCCCTATAAAAACAAATTTACTCTTATAAATCTTTACTATTATTATTCTAGATTCTTTAATTTTTCTTTCATCACCTCTACAGCTTTAGCAAATTGATTATCTTTTTCTCTTTCAACAACTAAATATTTTTGTAGCTCTTCAGGTAATTCTACTTCCACATCCGGTGTAATTCCTTTTTTATGAATATAATTACCACTAGGTGTAAAATATTTTGAAATCGTAACTTTCATTGCTGAACCATCTTCTAACGGAACTATGGTTTGAACCAAACCTTTTCCAAAAGTAGTTGTTCCTACTATTGTTCCTATTCCACTATCTTTTATCGCTCCTGATAAGATCTCTGATGCACTAGCACTATTTTCATTTACTAAAACTACGAGTGGTTTTGTGAATTTATGTTTTTCATCAGAATTAGCTACTCTTCTATCACCATTTTTATCTTCAGTATAAACTATTAATCCTTTTGGTAATAACTCATCAGCCATTTTAATAACAATATCAAGTAGTCCACCAGGATTATTTCTTAAATCAATAATTAGTCCTTGTTGATTTTGTTTTTCCAAATCAGTAAGTGCTTCTTTAAATTGCTTAAATGTTACTTTTTCAAAGCCAGTTACACGAATATATCCTATTTTATCATCTAACATTTCGTGAGAAACTGTAGGTACAGTAATTATATCTCTTGTAATTTCAATGTCTATCATGCTGTTAGTATTATCAACTTCTCGATAAACAGTTAAAACTACTTTTGTCCCTTTCTTACCTTTTATTTTTTTAGCAACAACTTCTTCTAAAGAAAGCCCTTTTATTTCTTGATTATCAACTTTTTTTATTATATCACCAGGTAATAGTCCAGCTTTTTCTGCAGGTGAACCTATAAATGGAGATAAAATCATTATCTCTTCAGTTTCTTTAATGTAACTTACTACAGCTCCTATACCCTCATAACTTCCAGAAGTATCTTCCATCACATCTTTAAATTCATCTGGGGTATAATATGTTGTATAAGGATCTTCTAATTTATTTAATATATCTTCATACATACTATCATAAAAATCTTCTTTTTTATAATCTTCTATATAAAACATATTATCAACATATTTAAGGATATCATCTATTTTTTCTCCCGGAGAATTATACCCATTTTTTACTACTTGCGTACCAGTATTATCTTCAACTTTTTCCACTATTTTATCTGTGCCAAAATAAAAAATACTAATAATAAGAACAAGAACTGCTCCAGTAATTAATCCATATATAAAATTTCTTTTTTCTCCCATTTCAAACTCTCCTTACTGTACTATTAATATTGTATTATTTTTTAACAACTATTATACCTTAATAGCAAAAAAACTGCTTTAGCAGTTTTATGCAATTAAATATAAATTTTACTAATATAATTTATGTATATTATTTTTTAGGCAGCATATCTAGTGGATTTATCCATTTTCCATCTTTTCTTACTCCAAAATGCAAATGAGGACCTGTAGACCAACCGGTATTACCAGATTTAGCTATAGTTTGTCCTATTTTTACTTTATCACCTTTTTTAACTAGAAGTTTGGAGTTATGTGCATAGATAGTAACATATCCACTGCCATGATCAATTAAAATATAATATCCCCATGCACTTCCTTTCCCTGCAAATGTAACAATTCCATTATGAACTGCTTTAACTGGTGTTCCAATAGATGAACCAATATCAATTCCTGAATGAAATTTATATCTTTTTAATACAGGATGCCATCTCATTTTAAATGGTGAAGTAATATGTCGATTATTAGTAAATGGCCAATTCATTTTTCCTCCACCATAAGTTAACTTACTCTTAATCTTATCTATTGCTTTTTCAATTTGCTCACGTTCTCTTTTTATAGCCTCTACTTCTGCTTCTGCTCTGGCCTTATCTTTGTTTAAATTACTCATTTCTTTTTCTTTAGCTGAATGAACTTCGTTTAGAGCAGTCTTTTGAAGTTCATATTCATTCTTTAATTGTACTAAAGATTCTTTTTCCTTTTCTAATTTCACTTCATTAGAAGCTATGGTTTCTTTAATTTCATTAAGCTTGTCTATCATATTAGTATCGTATTTAACTAGTGCTTTTGTGTATTCCACTACATTAAGTAAATCACTAAGATCCTTAGCTTCTAACAACACATCTAAATATGCTGAATCACCGTGCTCATACATTACTTTTATTCTTTTTTTTGTCTGCTCAAAATATATTTTCTGTTGTTTCTTTGCTTCTTCTAATTTCTTTAGTATTATATTAATTTCTTCTTCTTTTTGAAGTACTTGATTATCCAAATTATTTATTTTATCATCAAACTGTTCAATTTGATCATCCAGTTCTACTATTCGAGATACTAGTTCGTCTATATTTTTATCTATCTGTTTGATATTTTCTTGAGAGCTCTTAATTGAATCTTCAGCATTTTCTTTTTGCTCCTCTAAATCATTTAGTTGATTTTTATAGGAAGAAGCAAAAATAGTTGATGTCAAAATCATAGATATAAATATAACTATAATAGATTTTTTTATATTTTTCATATGCTCCTCCATGTATTATTTTATATATGCTAATAATTAAACCTTCAAATGTTTTCTAATTGTTATTTTACTTCCTACAATACCAATTCCTATTCCTATAACTAAAGATAATGGTATTAAAGTTTTATGGATTTCTCCAATATTCATAAAAGATAGGAATTGTTTTATAACCAAAAATTCTTTTACCATTTTTTCAGTAACATAATCATACGCAAAATATATAATTGTTAATGGTATTACTGCTCCAATAGCACCTATAACTATTCCTTCTATAATAAATGGAAATTTAATAAAGAAGTCTTTTGCCCCAAGGTATTTCATAATATTAATTTCACTTTTTCTAAGTGTTATAGCTAGTCTTACTGTATTTGATATTAAAAATACAGAAATAATAATTAATATAATAATAAGTACAACACTTATATAATTAATAAATCTATTAAACCCTTTTATAATTTCAGTTAAATCTTTCTTTTGACTTACCAATCGAACGCCCTTTAAAGATTGTATGTATTTAACCACTGTATCTTGTTTATCTATCTCTTTTATAAGCACTTGAAAATTATCTGAATTCTCTAAAGGATTATTTTCAGAATTAAAACCTTCAATCAACTCCTTGTTATCTTTAAATTTTTTCTTAAAATCTTCCCATGCTTGTTCAGGAGATATGTATGTAACGGATTTAACTTCTTCTCTTTGCCTTATCATGGTTTCAATAGCTTCTCTATCTTCATCTGTTATATCTTCTGATAGGAAAACAGATACTCCAAGTTTGCTTTCAGCTTGTGATAATGAATACCCTAGATTAGCAGCTACTATATAAAAAATTCCTACAATAAATAGACAAGCAGATATAGTACCAATGGAAGCAATAGACATTAACCTATTCTTAAATAGGTTTACCATCCCCTGTTTAAAACAATAATTAACTGTTCTAAGTTTCATCTCCGTAGTCTCCCCTTTGCACATCTCTTACAATACAACCGTTTTTAAGGGTAACAACGCGTTTTTTCATAGCATTAACCATTTCCTTATCGTGTGTTACAACAACTACTGTAGTTCCCCTCATATTAATCTCTGTAAGTAATTTCATTATTTCCCATGAATTAGTAGGATCTAAGTTCCCCGTTGGTTCATCACAAACCAAAATAGGGGGATTATTAACAATTGCTCTAGCCAACGCTGTTCGCTGTTTTTCTCCTCCAGATATTTGACTAGGATACATTTTAGCTTTCTTTGAAAGACCAACCATTGATAATACCATTGGCACATTTCTTCTTATTTCTTTATTTGATGCTTCTGTAACTTTTAATGCAAATGCTACATTGTCGTATACATTCATTTTATCAAGTAATCTAAAATCTTGGAAAACAACTCCTACATTTCTCCTAAGTGTTGGAATATATCTCCTTCTTAATTTTGTTATGTCTTTATTATCTATCTGTAGTTTACCTTCTGTAGACTCTATTTCTTTCATTAATAATTTAATCAAAGTAGTTTTACCAGATCCACTATTTCCAACAATAAAAACAAATTCTCCTTTTTCTATATCTAACGATACATTATTCAAAGCACATACCCCATTTGGATATATCTTTGTAATGTTCTCAAGCCTTATCAACTAATATCCTCCTATCTACATCTAATAACCTTAAACTTGTATTCACTTAAAATATATTGTGAATACGAGTTTAAGTAATGAAATTAATATTTTGTCTCATTTAAAAATTTCATATATTTAACAACCATTAAAGCAATTTTAAATGTAATTGCATCCTCAAAAACACGTAAATCTAATCCAGTATTTTTTTGTAATTTATCTAACCTATAAACAAGAGTATTTCTATGAATATATAACTGTCTTGATGTTTCTGATACATTTAAGCTATTTTCAAAAAATTTGTTTATTGTTGTGATTGTTTCTTTATCAAAATCATCAGGGGATTTACCATGAAATATCTCTTTAATAAACATTTGACAAAGAGGTAATGGTAACTGATAAATAATTCTGCCAATACCTAGATTGTTATATCCAATAATATATTTATCTACATAGAAAATTTTCCCTACCTCTAAAGCCATCTTTGCTTCTTTGTAAGAACGTGATACATCTTTAATGTCATTAACAATCGTTCCAATAGAAACATAAACGCTACTCATAGCTTCTGTATTAAGCGTATCAAGTATTACTTTTGCAGTTTTATTAATATCTTCATTGGTATCATTTTCATCAATTTCTTTAACAATAATTATATTTTTCTCATCAACGGCAGTAATAAAATCTTTTGTTTTTTGAGGAAATATACTTCTTATTATTTCTAGTGCATTATTATCTTTTTCTAGTCTTGTTTCAACTAAATAAATTACTCTTTTTACGTCTGTTTCAATATGAAGTTTTTTTGCTCTGTTATATATGTCAACAAGTAGTAAATTATCTAGTAAAAGATTTTTAATAAAGTTATCTTTATCAAATCTTTCTTTATAGGCTACTAGAAGATTCTGTATCTGAAATGATGCTATTTTACCTATCTTATAAACATCTTCTGCTTCGCCCTTAGCTGATACTACATATTCAACATTATGCTCATCATAAACTTTGAAAAATTGGTAACCTAATACTAATTGACTTTCTGCTTGAGATTTTACGAAATCAGGTACTGCAAAATTATAGTCTTCCAATTTTCCTTCTTCTGTAGTAGCTAATATTTTACCTTCTGGATCAATAACACTTATATCAATTCGTGTTATTGTCTTTAAGCCTTCAATTGTATTTTGAATTATTTGATTTGATATCATTGATCTCTCTCCTTTATACATAATTATATAAAATCAAAATTTATTTTCTATATTTTTTATTAACTTTTTTCTTTCAGTTTATATTTTATAGCAAAATCTACAAAAATAAAAGAGGGAATACGTAATTTTGTGTATTTCCTCTTAAACTTTTACAATAAGTTCATAAATATTATCTATTTTAGATAATATTTTACAATTCATTTATATTTTTTTCATTCTTTATATTATTAAACTAACCATAATACTCAATTCTAAAGTAACAATTACTAAACATCAGAAAAAAAACAAAGTCACTATAAAATGATAAAAGGGAAATGCCTTAGCATTTCCCTAATAATTAATAAATAAAATGATTACTAGTTAGTAATAGTTTTCTCAGTATCTTTATCAAATACATGGATTCTATTCAAGTCTATAGCTAATTTAACTTTATCACCAGGTTTAGCAGTTGATCTTGGATCTACACGAGCTGTAATATCAAATCCATCTACTTGTACATATAAGAATGTTTCTGAACCTAACATTTCAGTAACATTAACTTTAGCATTAATAATGCTCTTAGGTGATGATTCAAGGAAGATTTCAGTGTCATGTACATCTTGTGGACGGAATCCCATAACAACTTCTTTTCCTACATAACCTTCTAATTTTTTAGCTTTTGCATCTGGTAAGGTAATTTTATTTGATTTAAATACTAAATCAATGTAATTTCCATTTTTTACTACTTTTGCATCCATAAAATTCATTTGTGGTGAACCAATGAATCCAGCAACAAATAAGTTTTGTGGATTTTCATATAAATTAGTTGGTGTATCAACTTGTTGGATAAATCCATCTTTCATTACTACGATACGAGTTCCTAGAGTCATAGCCTCTACTTGGTCATGTGTAACGTAAATAATAGTTGTTTGTAATCTTTGATGTAACTTAGAAATTTCAAGTCTCATTTGAACTCTAAGTTTAGCATCTAAGTTAGAAAGAGGTTCGTCCATAAGGAATACTTTTGGTTCACGTACAATAGCACGACCCATAGCAACACGTTGTCTTTGTCCACCTGATAAAGCTTTTGGTTTACGATCTAATAAATGTTCTATATCTAATACTTTAGCTGCTTCAGTAACTCTCTTTTTAATCTCTGGCTTAGGAGTTTTTCTTAATTTAAGTCCAAATGCCATATTATCATAAACTGTCATATGAGGATATAATGCATAGTTTTGGAAAACCATCGCAATATCTCTATCTTTTGGTTCAACATCATTAACTAATTTCTCACCAATGTATAATTCACCTTCAGTAATTTCTTCAAGTCCAGCGATCATACGAAGAGTTGTAGATTTACCACAACCTGATGGTCCTACAAAGATGATAAATTCTTTATCCGCAATTTCTAAATTAAAATCTTGTACAGCAGTAACACCTTGAGCATAAGTTTTCTTAATATTTTTTAATGATAAGCTTGCCATTTTTAATAGCCCCCTTAATTTTTTTAATATTTCCGATTCAATATGTTATCTTACGTATGATAATATACTATATTTCAACAGTTAATACCATAGGTTAATTAAACAAATTAGGGGTTTTCATTTTGTTCAAATTGTATATTGATATTTTTCATTAACACTTATATCTATAATATATATATCAATGCTCTAAAAAACTATATATTATAACTAATTTATTAATATCTAATAATTCACTATGATTATATAATAGTATGTTTTGTCCAAAAACTGATATTAAATTATGGTAATCTCCTTTATTGAACATAATAAGAACTTAATCTATTAAATAGTTAATTAATAAAATATGCATCATTTATTTTTACATTATTATGCAATATATCTACTCAAAGATATATAAAATAATAATATATAAAATCTTTTAATATTTTCACCTATTTTTTATAATAATTTTTATAGAAAAAAAGTCTTACTTATACTCTATAAATCCTTCTCCTAGTACTTCTTTAACATCTGCTACTATAACAAAAGCTGACTTATCTATTTCTCTAACAATTTCTTTTAACTTAACAATCTCTTTTTTAGATACTACACAAAGGAGTACTTCCTTGTTCTTTTTAGAATATTTACCACTTCCTTGAAGTCCTGTTACTCCTCTATCTAATCTTTCCATTATTTCTTGTGATATTTCTTCATTATAGTCAGAAATAATAAATGCAGCTTTAGAAAAATGTATACCTTCTAATATTGCATCAATTACTTTTGCAGAAATAAATACAGCAACTATAGCATACATTGCTTTTTCTATACCAAAAATAAAATATCCTGATATAATTATTAATGCGTCGAGTAAAAACATTATTTGTGCAACAGATATATGCTTTATATAATGCTGTATTATACTTGCAGCCAAGTCAGTACCTCCAGTTGTTGAATAAGCTGAAAAAACTAATCCTAGTCCAGCACCAGACAAAGCTCCTCCAAAAACACTTCCAAGAAGTATATCATTTGTTGCAGCAGGTAAATAACTTGTATAGATTAAAGCTACTGATAAAAACATAGTTGAAAAAAGGCTTCTTCCACCAAAATTCTTTCCTTTGATAAATATAGCCGTTAAGAACAAGGGAATATTAATTATTATATTAGTAATCCATGGCTCTATTCCCCCTGGGATAATTCCTTGTGTCAATTTTTTAATAATTATTGCTAACCCAGTTACTCCTCCCGTTACTAAATCAAGAGGAATAAAAAACATATTTAATCCTATAGCTAACAATGTTATTCCTATCATAATAATTATGTAATCCATATAGGGTTTTCGATTACTAGTAAATTCCATATATTTTTCTCCTTTTAAACCAAGTTAGTATATCATTAAGAGCAGTTTTAAATAATTGTTTACATTCAATAAGTGGATTATACTATATCTTATTTTAATGTTAACGTTCCTTAATTACTTTTATTAAAAAAACAGGTAATTTAATCATTCTTGTTATACGTGAAGGTTGCTTTATTAATCTATAAAACCATTCTAATCCAAGTTTTTGGAAAATTAAAGGGGCTCTTTTAACATTACCCGCCATTCCATCAAATGAACCTCCAACACCAATAGCTACTTTTATATTTAACTTATGTATGTTATTATCAATCCATTTTTCCTGTCTAGGAGCACCAAGCCCTACTAATAATAAATCTGGTTTTAGAGTATTTATAGACTCCATTATGTTTTTTTCTTCATTTTCATCAAAATACCCATCATGTACACCAACAATTTTTAAACCTTTATGAATTTCCCTCATTTTATCAGCTGCCTTAATTGCTACTCCTTCTGAAGCACCTAATAAATAAACAGTTCTATTAGTTTTTTTAATTCTTTTAAATACATTTTGAACTAGATCATATCCTGCAACACGTTCTGGTATTTTTTTTCCTAATATTTTTGAAGCTATAACAATTCCTATACCATCTGGAATCACTAAATCTCCTTTATTTAGTATACCTTTAAACTCTTCATCTTCAATTGACATCATAACAAATTCAGGATTTGGAGTGTATATTTTATACTTACCATCACTATCCATATACTCTATTACCTTATTTACAGCTTTATTCATATCATCATTATCTACATTAACGCCAAGGATATCAACTTTCATAATATACTAATCCTTTCTGCTTTGTTCTTATTTAAATAATTGTAAAACTACTTTAAGTTGATTCACAATATCATTTTCAATCTGTCTTAATCAAATCCAAAAGATATTTATTATTAAGTTCTGATTTTTCTTTCATCTTTATCTTAATCTTATTTAGTTTCTCAACATATATATCATAGTTATTATAAACATCATTAATGATATTATTAATTTCATAAATATTAAGATCTTTAATATCCCCTCCTGAAGGCATATCTAGTAATTCCAAGTAGCAACTAACCTTTGGATCATATACAAATCCCACCATTGGAATACTGCTTAATGCTGCAAATAAAAGAGCATGAAGTCTCATACTAAGTATCATGTGCATCTCTCCTATAATTCCAATGATAGACGAAGAATCAAGATCTTTATCTAGTACATATGACTTATTGCTCATTTTAGCTGATATGCGTTTACTTATATCTATATCTTCCTTATATTCCATAGGTATAAATAATATATTTACATCCTTATCGGCAATAAGTCCATCGCATATATTTGCAATTATATCTTCATAGCTAATATTTTTCCACTCTCTAAATAAAACACCAATAAGTGGTTTATTTATTGGTATATCATTGTCAATTAAAAACTCTTTATAATTACAGTTATCAATATTCATAGAGAAAACGGGATCTGCCGTAACATGAATACTAGGTCTTGTTATCCCCATACTAATTAAGTCTTTTCTGGATAACTCATCTCTTAAAGTTATTACGTCCACTTTATTCACTATGTATCTTGTTATTAATCTATTTGTTTTTTTATTTATTGGACCTATTCCATTAGCATATAACATAACCTTCTTTTTATAAAATTTTGCTGTCTTTATTATAAATAAATAATATAATAACGATCTTGTACTAGTTGTATCTTGAAGAAGGCTACCTCCACCACTTATAATAATATCCGCTTTTTTAATAGTTTTAATTACTTGTTTCCAATTAAAACGATAGACTGATTTAATATTATTATCATTCATAGTAATTACAGGATTTTTAGATAATGCAGTAATATTAGTTTCTATATTTAATTCTCTTATACCTTCACAAATAGCCGATAGTATTGCATCATCACCACAATTACTATAGCCAATATATCCTGAGATTACAATATCAATCATGTAAACACCCATTTCTCTTTAAATGAAATATATTATATTAAATTACGTTTTTATTATTCTATACTATAGTCTTTATTTTCTATTTTAAGACACATTATTAGCCCTATACATAACCAAAAATACGTTACCATCATAGGAACTTCAAAAATATTTTCAACAGCATTTTGCATTAGTATACCTAAGCATCCTGCAAATAAACCCATCATTAAATCTTTTTTTCTAGTATCTTGTTCTTCTAAAACAGCTGTTGTACACCATCTTATAACACATATTAGAAGTAATATAAATGATCCTAATCCTATAAGTCCCATTTCAGCTAAGGTCTTTAAATAATAATTATCCATATAGAAAGGTGATAAATCATTGTTTGTAGCAACAGCTCCACCATATCTTCCTAATCCTAATCCCATAGCTTTATTACCTTCACTCCAAGTTTCTATACCTTCTTGCCATCTATATATTCTTCCACCTTTAGATGACTTATACTTATATTCGGCACTGAACATATAAGTTAATCGACTTGAAATAGATGGAACTGTAATAAATATTATTCCAGCAAATATAATAAGAGGTAATATTAATTTCTTATTTTTATAAAGAATATATATTCCTATACCAAAAGCTGCGGCTATCCATGCACCCCTTGACATAGTTGCAAAAAGTGATCCCATCATAATAATTGTCATACATAAAGCAATAAATTTTCTTAAATAATTATAATCAGAAGTTACAAGAGCAATACCCATTGGAATAAATAGTACAAAAATAGCTCCTAATATATTTGGACTTCCAACAATAGAGTATGCCCTTGTCCTTATAGTTTCTGAACTGTCCACCCAGTTTCCTAGCATTTCAGCTCTAGTTAAATATTGATAAATACCATGTAGACCTAAAATAGTACCAACAGACGTTAAAACCCAATATACTTTTAATACACCTTTACTAGTATCTATTAATTGAACTACTAAGAAATACCATAACATATATTGAACAACTGCTCTTAGCCCATCAATTGCTATCCCTAAATTAGGAGAGTTAATTAATACTAAAAAAATACTAATTAGTATAAAAAATATTATAGGAAAATCTATAGGTGTTGATTTATAATTGCCTGTTTTCCTGTAACGAATTAACTTATAAATAAATATACATAAGAACGCTAAAAACATTAACTCATCCCATATACTAGATACAATTGCAAGTCCACCAATATTTCTTGTTAAAAAATCAATAAAAACATATATTCCTAATAAAATTACAGTTTTTTCATAATCTAATATAATTGAAGCCCCTAATAAAATTACCATAGTAGTCCCTAAGGCAATACTGATTCCAAATTTTGCTCCTATCATACCAATACCTAAACCTATTAAAATGATTAATATATTAATCCTGTTTTTCAAATTGTTCACCAACTAACTCTATTTTATTTTGATATTATTCTACTATTTTATTAATTAATCTTATTATTAAGCTGGATTCGCTAAACTTATTGTAAAGATAAACTACTATATTTACAAATAATGTTAATATACAAAATATAAAAATATATTTTATCTTATAGGCTGCATATAAACCTAAAACTATATTGGTAATTATATATCCTATAATAAAGCTTATCATATATTGATTAAAAGACTTAAGCTTTTTATACTTGATATCACTAGTAAACTTACCTATTATATTTATAATTAGACTAGAATTACATACTTTATTTAAACAATTAAATAAATTACTAAATAGATTTCCTATAGCGCATAATACTTTATATATAAAAGAGTACTTGTATATTGAAGATTTAAATTTACTCTCTTTTATTACTCTTTGTTTTTTTCTTGTTTTATATAGGAAACTATATTCATGTATTTCGTCAATATAGTGTATGATTTTATAGAAAAAACTCGTTCTAATTATATTCATTATATTAATTTCCTTCCTTTAACTACTATTCTATAATTTCATATATAAAACCTGACATTTTACATAATTTAGTTGTAACAAAGTTACTACACCCTACTCTTATTTCTTGTTTTCCAAGTTTATAAATAGGTTCTTTATCAGTAACAGTAGCTTTTATAGTTATAAAGGCTTGTTTAAAATATGGATGTATTTGCAAAGATACGTTTCCATTTTCATCTTCTACGGAAGTATAATAATCTTCAATACTTATATTTGTTATAGTCCCATCTAATTCTCGTTTATCCTCAACAATTATATCTCCAACTTGGTATTTGGTGAAATACTCTTCATAATTTGGTATTAATCTAACTACATACTCCATTTCTTTGGTCTTATTAGAAGTAAGCACATTCATATCATCACCTTTAAACTTATAGAATGCTCCTAAAACTAAGGAAATAATAAGAATAATAGTTAATAAATCAATAATATTAATTAAACCAAAGAGTTTTCCTTTTTTATTTATAATCTTCATGATTTTCTCTCCCTTAATTTCATTGTTCTAATTTAATATCTTTGATAAAGCCTTGAATTTGTCCATTTTTTGTTTTTATCCAATAAGGAAGTCCAACTTTTAACTCTTGTCCTCCACAATCTATATATGGACCACTAATATTTGCTTTACATTTAATACCAACTTCAATTACTTTTTTACTAGTATCTTTTTCTCTAATAAGTTTTCCTTTTTTATTAGTAGAAAGAAAATCACTATCTCTTACTTCTACATAATCAATTGAACCTGATTGGTATTTATTTTGAGCTACTAATGTATCTCCTTTTACAATTGACTTAACTATTTCAGGAGCTTGAGAATATGCTTCAGCTACAATATATACTTCTTTATTTGACGAAGAAGTTACTATGTTATTACTATCTTTATTGTTTAACTTATTTGCTAGCGTAACAATAATTACTAATATTAGTAGTATAATTATTATATCCATAATATTAATCTTGCCAAACAATTTACCATCTTTATCTACTATCTTCATAATTACTTTCCTTTCCTTTTTTAAACTAATTAAGTAATTGCAAAACTACATTCAGTTGATTCTTTAATACAATATGTTGGGTTCCGCTTCTAATAAGAACTACATATTGCATTAAAGAATTGTAATCCTTAGTTTTGCAATTACCTAACGGTAATTGCAAAACTACATTACCTATAAGTTAGCTACTTTAATTCTAATATGTCTTTATATATCTTTATATGTGTATTTGCCATATTTTCATCAGAAAACTTATGTTTTACTCTTTGATATAATGCTTCACTTAATTCTTGTCTTTTTTTATCATCATTAGACAGAAGTTCTATATACCTTGCCAATTGTTTATAATTGTTATCTTCAAATAACAATCCAGATTCTTCATGTCTAATTAATTCTGGTATTCCACCTACAGCCGAACTTATTGTTGCCTTCTTATTTAATCCACCTTCTAATAAAGCATAAGGAAAGCCTTCGCTATGAGAACTTAACACATTGATATCAATTAAATTATAAAAATTATCTATATCCTTTAAAAATCCAAGAAATTTAATGTTATCAGTTAACTTATGATTTATTATAAATTGCTTGTACTTCTCAGAATATTTTTCATCACCATTACCCGCAACCAAAAAAATAATGTTACTATTTGTCTGTAGAACTTTTTCTGCTGCTTTTAGAAATACTGGTATCCCTTTGACAGGATGTAGCCTTGTAACAATGCCTACATAAGTATTTTTTGAATTGTAATCAATATTATATCTATTTAAAAATTCTTGTTTTGACAACGAATATTCTTTCTCAACACCTCTAATACCATTGTGAGATACATATATTTTTTTGCTTTTAAATCCTCTATTTAATAAAGTATTTTTTAGATTATTAGTTATCGATATAAAATAATCCATTTTCTTTAAACTTATATAATTTAATGATGTATATACAATTTTTTTATATATACTATTATCAAAATCCGACCTATAATCACTATGTATAGTAGATACAGTAGGTATATTATATTTTTTCTTTATAAGCATTCCTAAGAAATTTGCTCTTGCTCCATGACAATGTAATAAATCGTAATCATCTTTGAGTATGTGTGTAATACGTTTCACAGTATTTAAATCGTATCTCTTATTTTGTTCTATTACAATTACATTAATGCCTTCTTCACGTGCTTCTTTAGCAAAATTTTGCTCTAAAAGACATACAAGGGTTATATCAACATGCTTACTTAATTCTCTCAATAGAGTGATAACATGAGTTTTTGCTCCTCCTTCATCTCCTCCACTGATAAGATGTAATATTTTCATAAAAATTCAACCTTCCTACTGTTTGTTATAACTATAATAATCGCTTTTATTTAGTACATGACCTATTTAGTACTTCAACAAGTTTTTTTGTTAACTCTTTTCTTTCAAACTCTTGTACTTTACTCCAATTAGGTTTTATTGCAATACTATTATTTTTCCAATCATCATAAAGCTTAACTACTAATTCTTTTATTTGGTTTATATTTGTTGTCTCCGAGATATAACCCGTACAAGTTTCTCTTATTACATCAGCTGCAACACCTTTTGGTGGTACTAAAGCAAGTATAGGTCTATTTGTATTCATATACTCAAATACTTTACCTGAATAAAAATTTTCTGCTCCCTTGCCTTCTCCAATAATAAATAATAAAACATCTGATTGAATAAGCATTTCAATGCTTTTTTTATGTTCCATATAAGGTAAATAATTTATTACGTCATTTAATTCATAATTATTATTAATTTCTTTTATTTTCTTATTAGGAATATTGCCTATAAATCTAATTATTATATCATTTCTATTAATTTTTCCTTCTTCAATTAATTCTTTTATACCTTGTAAGAAATAATCTGGTTTTCTTCTTCCATACATAGATCCTGCATAAGTAATTATTAATTTATCTTTTTTAGTATAACTTTTATCAAGTCCTACAAAATCTTCTTCATCATATCCATTTGGTATTACATATGATTTTTCTTTAATAGAATAATCATTTAAAAAGTTTTTTAACATAAGAGGTGTATTTGTAATAAAAAAATCACAGTTATTAACCACTTCTTTTTCCATTTCCCTCTCTTTTCTTATACGACTTTTTGAATACCCCATATCTAAGATATATGGATTATTACACCACTCATCTCTAAAATCAACTATCCAAGGCAAATTAGGCATATGTTTTTTTACATATAATCCTAGTAAGTGGTCACTATATGGATATGATGTCGTATATAGAGCATCAACTTTATTATTTTTGACATATTCTAAAAGTAATTTTTTATTTTTTTCATACCAAATTCTGTCTCCATCTGGTATTAACATTTTTCTAGAAATAACCTTTCCAACTAAATTAAAAGGTTTTTTAAGTTGATTTAAATCATAAGGCTTTGTTCTTATCACTTTTAAATCAATTGGTATATCTTGAAGTAACGATTCATCTGTTAAACTATTTTTTGATTCCCTTGTAAAAACAATAGGTTCCCATTGAAACTCAGGTAAATATTTTGCAAATTTAACACTTCTTTGTACCCCCGAACCACCCATTGGTGGAAATTGATTAGCTACCATTAATACTTTTTTTTTCATCTTTATTTACCTTTTCCTAACAAATTATAATTAAATCCTAGATTACTTAATTGATCATTTTCAAAGAAATTTCTTGTATCTAAAATATTACTACATCTCATATAATCATTTACTTTATTCATATCAATTTCTTTAAATAATTTATGATTTACGCCTAATATTAACAAGTCACTATCTTTACATGCAGAATAAACATCTTTTTCAAGATATTTATAATTCTCTACAAATGGGTCATAAATAGATATAGTAATACCACTAATTTCTTCAAATAACTCAACTAATTCTATAATTGGACTTTCTCTCATATCATCAACGTCTGGTTTATATGTAACTCCTAAAATTGTAATCTTTTTATCCTTTAATGTTCCTAGAATTTTTCTACTCTTATTAAAAACATACTCTGGCATACTATCATTAATATTTCTACTAAGATTTATCAGATTTGCTATTTGTGGAAATTTTTCAACTATAAACCATGGATCAACAGCTATACAGTGGCCTCCAACCCCAGGACCAGGTTGATGTAAATTAACTCTAGGATGTTTATTAGAAAACTTAATAACGTCCCATACATTAATACCCATTTCTTCACAA
Source organism: Vallitalea sp. (assembly GCA_025210235.1). Taxonomy (GTDB): domain Bacteria; phylum Bacillota; class Clostridia; order Lachnospirales; family Vallitaleaceae; genus Vallitalea. Next base: position 46,412 of record JAOASG010000015.1, on the reverse strand, counting down.
ATCTTCGCTAGTTCATTTGCGAGAGCAATGTTAACATCTCTAAATGTATTTTCTGTTAACTTACACATTTCAGCAGTTGTAGCATTTGTAGTATAAATATCCCCTTTTACAAATGCTTGATATAATCTTTTTACTTTCTCAGATGACTCTTCATTTATTCCACCAACAATTCTATTGTTTTCTACAAGCTCAAAAAGAATTTTTCCTGGAATAACTCTTTCTGGTGAATGAGCTATATATAAATCTTCTTCTACATTAAGTTTAGATTCTTTTAAAATTGGAACAATTATATCATCAATAGTTTTAGGAGGTGATGTGGATTCCAAAATAACAATATCTCCTTTTTTAACTATTGGAACAATAGACCTTGTAGCATCAATTACAAATGACATATCAGCTGTTTTATCTTCATTAATAGGGGTTGGTACCGCAATAATATAAACATCAGAAACTTGAGGTTTAACATATGCCTTTAACTTACCAGATTTTACAACGTCTCTTACCATAACATCTAAATAAGGTTCTTCAATTATTATCTCTCCTTTATTTAGAGCATCTACAACTTTTTTATTTACATCAACACCAACTATGTCATATCCATTACTAGCAAACATTGCTGCAGTAGGAAGACCAATATATCCTAATCCTAATACGCATATTTTTTCTTTCATTCTACTTAGTCCTTTCTATATTCTACAATATCGTTAAATATTCCTTTGCCTTGTTCTAATTTTTTTAGCAGGGATGCCTCCTACGATAGAATAATTCTCTACATCTTTCGTTACAACAGCACCTGCTCCTATAATACTTCCTTTACCAATACAAACTCCTGGAAGAATAATAACCCTTGCACCAATCCAAACATCATCTTTAATAATTACTTCTTTTGGTTGTGTAACTCCTTGGCTATTCATAGGAATATCTGTCCTACTTATTTCATGATTTTTTGTATAAATTATTACATCTGGCCCCATCATAACGTTTTCACCAATAGTAAGAGGGCCTTGAATTCTAGCATTTATACCTATCCCAGAATTAGCGCCTATTTTTATACTTGTACCACTACCAAAAAAAACACCTTTTTCGATATTACATGTTGATGATGCATAATCAAATATATGTTTACATAAAAATCTCCTAAATCTTTTTGCTCCTAAACTTATAAAGCTATCAGATTCAGGCATTTTTTTTCCAATAAAATAATATATTCCTAAACAAATTTTTTTCTTCACATTCATTTTTATTTATCCTCTATCCTATAATCACCTTTAATCATTACCCATGATTTTGATGTAATATGTAATCCACGACCATCTGTTCTAGGAATAAGTAATAAGTGATTTTTAGGTACAACAACTCCCATTGCTAAATCAATACCCATAGTAAGGTCAGAAATTCCATCTCCTGTTTCATTAGCAATTATGGTAGCTTTTCCAGCCCTTAATATAACTTCTGAGCTCTCTGAGCAAATTAATTTAGTCCCTTCTTCAAGCTCCAATATTTTAAACTTGTTAGCAGCATTATTAGAAGAATCAGAATCTATTCCTTTAATTTTTCCTGAAATATACTCATCTATATTTTTGTAAATCTTATTATAATCTAAATTAGTATTTTCGTTAGTTGTATTTGTGTTATTTATCTTTTGACTGTTAACTTTTATAAGTATTTCATCTAATTTTTCATCAACATAGCTCTTTGTTACAATAGGATCTTGAATAGTTCCAGGTTCTCCTCCCGAAGAAGCGTATATTGAAGAATATAATAAACCAGTAACAATAACTAATAAACAACCTATTATAATACGATATCCCTTTTTACTCATTTAGTGCCTCCTATTCTATAATTATCTTTGGATATACATCAATTACTTTATATGATATATTCTCAGCATTAACATCAAAATTAATAATATGGAATTTATCATTTAAATCAACTTTTTTGTTTTGATATTTATGCCATAATCCATTAATATCCATATACCTTATTCCTTCAATATATTGAATATTAAAGTCATATCCACTACCATTAATAACAAAAACATTTTTATCATTTTCTTCTTTAAACTTTTTAACAATACTATGGAATAATTCGCCTTCTCTTCTATCTGTAAAACCTTGTTTATCAAGAGGATTATTATCCATATTTATTATTAGATGCTTTTGTTTTGTGTTATATAAGTCATTAGTAAATTTTTTCCATTGATTCGGATCTGTTAATCTCATACCATTTTTAGATGTAGCTAAATTAATTATCCTAACATTATCATAATCTACAATATTATATTTGTCATTCCATATTACAGCTTCATTTTTAATCTGTTCATTTTTAATTTCAGTATCTCCAACAAATAAACTTACATCTGATATTTCATCCATCTTTTTTAATACTTTTCGCTGAATAATATCATCTAATAAAGAGTTTTTTGAAGAAGTATTTCCAAATACCGATATCTTCATTTGAGGTTCATTTATTTCCACTTTATGAAGTGGGTCATAAATTTTTTCCTTAGGCAAAATAAGATCCGATGTACTAAAAGCATTATGAGCTGTTAAATTATCAAACTTCAACTCTGAATTTTCATCTTCTAAGCAATTAAGGCTTGCTATATATATTCTATCTAATTTAATTGGATAAGATATATCCCTTGGAATATCTGCATATACATACTTCCATCCAGTCCAATCTACTTCATGAGAAAATGTTATTAACTTATCTTTTCCATCAGCATCTTTTATTCTTCCTCGTAGCCAATAATTATGACCATCTCCATCTACCCATAATCCTAGTTTATTTAATTTTTGCTCAAATATATAAGGATTATCAAATTCTATATATGCCGCTTGAGTCTCTGAAGACTGTTTAAAACTATATCCTAGTTTAATTGAATTATTGCCTTCATAAGGTGATTTTATAACTTCAGCAGTTCCTTGAACTGTATCAGAACTAACTACCGAATGTATCTTTGCATCATCATTTTCAAATGAATCAATAAGATTTTTTTCTTGGTTAACGATTACATAACCATAAACTGTTGTTTCACCTATTGTACCTTTTATTAAACTATACCCTAGATTATCACTTGCAACAAATTTTCCATCGTAGAAAGCTCCAATATTATCATTTTCTACTTCCCACCTAATATTTTTAACATTTACTTCTCCTCTATAACCATTTTTATCAATTCCTAATATTCTAAATTCAGTTGATTCTCCGGGTTCTAAGAAACTATATTTATTATTTATTTCCAAGGAAATAGGCTTAGACATACACTCAATATCAAGAGATGCTGATATTCCATTAATATTAGCTTTAATCGTTCCCTTACCCTCATTAATAGGATAGAAAGTATTACCGTCCCATTTTCCATTTAATCCAATTGTTTGCCAAAAAAGACTACTTTTATCTATTGAAACAGGATTAAAATTCTTATCATAACCGATTACATTGAGTTTTATTGGCATATCTTTAAAAACCCTAGTCTTATCAGCGACTATTTTTATTTCATATAAATCATCTATTGGAGCTGTAGATGTTACTCCAATACCATTAGCTATTTTCCTTTGAACTATACCAGATGGTCTATTATATACTTTAACATTAGAATTACCTAACTGTCTTGCGACTAAAGTACTTGAACCTCCTCCATCTAGATGAATTGCATCATACAATCCATTATCTAATAAAATATTACCTAATTCTTCGTGAGTTACACCTATACTTGAACCTCTTCCATCAACAACAACCATATATACTTTACTCTTGTCTTCGTTATATCCAATAGCAGTACGTGGATGCCTTTTATTACCCTGTACAACAAAACCTTCTGATATAAGTTTACCTTCAGATATAATTTTGCCTCCACCACTTATTGCCATATTAATACTATCCATATCAATATTAGTATTTAAATGATATGTTACTTTAGTTCCAACTGGGAAACTTTTATAAATGTAAGAAGCTATTTCTTCAGGCATAACAACAACATACCCATTTTCTGGCATTTCTACGTTTTCTCCAAGTGCAGATAAATAAGTAATTATATCATTTTCAACAACCATTTTGCATAGTCCTTGATTTATTTCATCTAATTCTTTAGTATCTTTTAGGGAATATTTATCAAAGTAAATTGGATGTTCAAGAAAAGTTACTTGATTCATTCCATAAACATAAAATTTAGTCCCATCTTCACTTGTTATTATTCTATCTATTTTTATATAATCTATTAATGGTCTATTATCACTATCTATCATAAATGAGCCATAATTATTACTACCACCATTCAAAAAATTTTTAGCTATAAATATACCATCTTTTTCATATTCTAATCCACTAATATCTGTAGGATTTTTTTTCATATTAAAGAAATCACCATTAACACCTGCTATTACTTTATTTTTAGTTGCTATAGATGTAAGGGTATCCTTTATTCCGAATCCATCAGTATTTCTTATAATATCCATTTTTACATATGGATTTGTTAAATCTGCCTCAATTACATGAATATCAAGCCATCCTGCTTCAGTTAATCTAGTATTTTTCTTATATGTAATACCACTAGATATAGTTTCTTCATTATTTGATTCATATAAAATATTATCGATAGTACTTCCGACAGAAATATTACTATTATAAATTAAACCTATTGCTATTAATAAACTAAATGCTTTTTTCATTATACCTTTCATTATATCAACCCCTATTTGTCAGTTTGTATTAACACCTTTCCTCATGGTTACATTTTATTAATTATTTAAAACTATCCTCTACTATTTATCTTTATCGTCAGTTCCCAGTATAATCCTAATATCTATACCTTCTGGTAAATCATCTGGCTTCAATTCTATAGTAGCATCTTTAAAATAATGACTTAAATCTTCTCCCATACCCTCATTTGGAATAATAATTTTAGTCTTTTTATAAACTTCAGTTCTATAATCACCTATTTTAACTACGTTAAAGCCGTCATTTATTAATTTTTTCTGTGTTCTACTAGCAAACCCTCCTAGTTTAGTACTATTAAGTATTTGTATTTTCATGCCTTTACTACTTATAGGCTCAGGTTTCTCAGGTTCTGGTTTCTCATCAGGTTCATTATTAGACTGATTTATATCAGTATTAGTAATATCGTTATTTTTTTGTGTCTGAGAAATTTTAGCAAATAATTCTATTGATTCTTTACTATCAAAATAAAAATATTCACCTTTAGGTGTACCAGGCAGATTATGCATATAAAATTTATCCAATGATATATCATCAATGAATTGAGAATATTCTAGCATCTTATCAAAATTAGTTTGGACATTTGTTAGTATAGTAGTCCCAATACTTAAAATCCTCAATTTATTTCTCTCTGTCAATAATTCTTCCATACACGCTTTCATAAATTCATGTTGCATATTGATTCGTCCAATATCTCCATTTGGATATCCTGTATTTGGCTTAACACCTTTTCTATATCTAATAAGTTGTTCAGCTCTTGCTCCATTTATTTTTTGTTTTCCTTTTTTTAAGTTAATAACTAAGCCTTGGTCTGGATCCGGATAATACATAGGAAAAGGAACATCAAATTCTATTGGACCAAAAATATCAATAACTTTTCTAAACGTTTTTAGATTTATGTTTACGTAGTAATCTATATGTACATCAAAGAAATGCTCTATAACTCTTACAGAATATTCATTTCTTTTTTCTTTAGGAGAATAAGCAGGTACTCCATTTATTTTTAAAGTCTTAGGCGTATCTTTTCTATTCACTTTTAATTCATTATAAATACTTGTAGGTAATTCAATCTTTGTATCTCTTGGAATAGAAACAATATTTATATCTTTTGTTATATGATTAAATGTCATTACCATAGTAACATCTGTACGATATCCGTCTTTATCTACTCCAAATATTGCAAAAGTGGTTAATTGTTTTTCTTTCTTTGTATTTTCTGGATCTGTATCTTGTGGTTTTTTATTATTTTCATCTGTGATAGGCGATTTCTCAACTTCAGTTATGTCTTTTTCTTTTCCTTTGTTAAGCAAAAAATATCCTCCAGTAGCAATTCCTATTATTAATGAAAAAATAACTACTGAAATTAAAAAAACTTGAAGAAATTTTGTTAGTAGTGAAACTTTTTTATTATTATTCAATTTTATCCTCCTGTACAAATCATACTTATCCTATTCTATGTAAATATAGATTTATCTTATCTTTACAGCTGTAGATATATGTCTTATTAACTTTCCTAATTAATAAATATATTCAATACAAATTTTATAAATATTTATATTTAGTTTATATATAGTATATCAAAAGTTGTTATTACTGACAATAATTAACATGATATTAGTAAATATTACAAATTTATTATATCTTAATTATTATAAACTGAGTTAATAGACTCTAGAACTTCTTCTTTATCCCACGTCTGATACCATATACCATCAATTTTTTCTCCATTAGATGGTATTATTGTCATATTTTCAGCTTTTAGTAATTCTTTTAAATCTAAATTATATAAATAATCAACATATTCATTTACTACTAATAATCCAAAATCTGTTTTCAATAATCCATATACTGTTTTTGCTAAATCAGTAATTTTATCAAAATCTCTAATACTAATAATTTTATTTGTCATAGCTAATAAAAAATCTTGTTGAATTTTCATTCTTTGATAATCAGGTGGAATATTTCCATAGTATTTTCTATTTCTTACTAATTGTTCTGCTTTATCACCATCTAAAACTTGTAGTCCTTCTTTTAGATTAATATATAGATCTTGATATTTATCTGTATATTTCATTCTTTTTGGTACGTAAAATTCAACCCCCCCAATTGAATCAACGATTTGTTTGAATCCATCGATATTTACAGCAGTAGTATAGTCAATATTAATATTAGTAATTTCTTGTACTATGTCTTTTACAACTAATAATGCATTATCATCCCATCCAGCATTAGAATAAACTTCTGTTAATTTACAATATCTAATACCTATATTATTCTCTTTTTTTATATCTTTAAAATTTTCTTCTCTAAAATCTATAAATAAATCTCTTGGTAAAGAAATTAATTTCACTTTATTAGTATCTGTATCTAAGTTGCCAACCATTATAACATCTGTTAAACCATTAGATTTATCAAATCCAATTAATAATACATTAATAGACTGAGGCTTTTGTTGTACTTGTTCCTCTTCTTTATCTATACTATTATCTTCTACTTGATTTTGTTTTTCTTGATCTTGGTTATCTTGTCCATGAGCTAATTCATTATGGTTACTATTTAATAATATTCCTATTGCTGCAAGTATTACTACGGCAATTGATACAATTAACAACAGTAATGTACTAGTTCTTTTTTTATTATCCATTTTTTTACCTCCTATAATCATTTAATATAATACCATAAAAACAATCAAACCGTTAGCATTTTTTTCATTTTTATTATATATTAAATTGTACAAACTAATTATAATATATTCATTCTTATAATTTATGTAAGGCTTTATTTATTTTTAATATAGATTACAATTATACCAATAAATTGTTTTTATGGTATAATGATTAAAAAATATGTTAACACTAGTATATTTATTTTCCCCATATTAGACGAAATTTATCTTAACTATGTTTCACTTTTTAAGTAATAATTAGCTTTATATACAATTTTATCAAAAAAAAAATATACTAAAGAACAGATGTAAATGTAGTACTGCAATTACTATAACTAAAAAGAAAGAAAAAAGGTGATTAAATGTCATTACTTATTGGTTCTCATGTATCAATTTCAAAAGGATTACTAGGTGCAGCTAAAACAGCTTTTTCTTATAATGCTAATACTTTTATGATATATACTGGTGCACCTCAAAATACTCGAAGAAAACCAATTGAAGATATGAAAATTGAAGAAGGTAAACTTTATATGAAAGAACATGATATTAAAGATATCGTTGTTCATGCACCCTATTTAATTAATCTTGCATCATATAAAGAAGAAATTTATAATTTAGCTCAATCTTTTTTAACTACGGAAATTAAAAGAACCGAAGCAATAGGTTCAAATTATTTAGTTATTCACCCAGGTTCATATACTACTAAAGATATAAACTATGGTATTAACCGTATTGCAGAAGGTCTTAATAACGTTCTAGCTAAAACGACACAACCTTTTATATGTCTAGAAACAATGGCAGGAAAAGGATCAGAAGTTGGAAAATCATTTGAAGAACTTCAGATGATTATAGAAAAAGTAGAATTAAATGAAAAAATTGGAGTATGTTTTGATACATGCCATACTCATGATAGTGGATATGATATTATTAATAATTTTGATAATACCATAAAAGAATTTGATGATATTATTGGATTAAACAGATTAAAAGTTTTTCATATTAATGGCTCTTTGAATGATATTGGTTCTAGAAAAGATAGACATGCTAATATTGGTGCTGATATTAGTAATAAACGTGGTAAGGATTATATTGGACTTAATGCTCTCTACAATATTGTTCATCATCCAGTATGTGATAATAAACCTTTAATCTTAGAAACACCTTGGATTGATAAAACTACTAATTTATATAAAGAAGAAATTGCCATGCTAAGAGGTATTAAATAGTTATAGGTAATTACAAAGATAAAAAGTTTTATGGCACGACGAAAGGAATAGATAAATGTTAAGTAAAAATGTTCTTGTTACAGGTTCTTCAAGAGGAATAGGGAAGTCCATAGCATTAAAATATGCAAAAGAAGGATATAATATAATATTAAATTGTTCATCTAGCTTTAATGAATTATGTAATACAGCAGAAGAAATAAAATCTTATGGAGTCTCTTGTTTACCTATAATGGCTAATGTATCTAGTTATGAATCTGTAAGCAATATGTTTGAAGAAATATCAATGGTTATGGGACATGTTGATATTGTTATCAACAATGCTGGCATATCAAGCATAAAGTTATTCACACAAACTACAGAAGATGATTGGGATAATATAATAAATACTAATTTAAAATCTTTATATAATGTTTGTTCCCATGCAGTTCCATATATGATAAAAAACCATACTGGGAATATTATTAATATATCTTCTGTATGGGGAAACCTTGGTGCATCTTGTGAGGTTGCTTATTCTGCTTCTAAAGGAGGCGTTAATTCTTTTACTAAAGCACTTGCTAAAGAACTTGCACCTAGCAATATTCGTGTTAATGGAATTGCTTGCGGTTTAATAAACACACCTATGAACTCAAGTCTGACTACACAAGAAATGAATGAAATTATTAATGAAATTCCTGCTAATAGAATTGGCAAGCCTGAAGAAGTTGCTAATTTGTGTTACTATCTATCATCAAATAATTCACCCTATCTCACAGGACAAATTATTACTTTAGATGGTGCATGGACATAACTCAATTATTTTTTAATAGAATAAATTCTGTCTATTACTTGAAGATTGTTATCTAACCATGAGGTAACAATCTTTTTTTCAATGTCATTTTGAGTCATTAAGTTAATTAACTCATTAAGTTCACATTTTCTAATATTGTAATTATCAAGTATATTTATTAATTTATTATTATTAAAATCATTATTAATAATTGTATGTGTATCGATATTATTTGTAAAAATATTCTCGCTATCTCTTAATTGTCTTAAGTTAAACTTATTAATTTTACCATTAGGTGTCCACAATGCTACAGCTATCCATTCTTTATTATTAATAGATTTTTTTATTACTGTATCTAGTTCTTCATAACTAACTGGTTGAATATAATAATTTAATTTATAATGTTCTAACATATTTTTTGTTTCTTTATATGTTAAATCACTTTGTTTACATACATATATTACATTAGAGAAATTGTCTCTATATTCATTTAATTCATTCAAGAAACCTATAGATGTATATTCAGGAACAAAAATTCCATTAGATAAGTTTCTGCAATTTGAACCTAAATCCTTAATTAATGATTGAATTTCAGCTCTTCTAGAAGTATCAATCGTTGGTATCCAACTACTTAAAATAACATCTGTTTTTCCTAAACTTAGGTTTTTCCACATATTATCTGTATCATCTATAATAATTTTTGAAGTATATCCAGCCCTATCAATTATTTCACTTAGTAAAACAGCTTGGATATAGGATGATATATAGGTAGTACACCCTATTTTTAAATCACAAACTTCATTATCATTATTTTTTTTAATATCATTTTCTTTTTGTCGTATTTTACTACAAGATACTAACAATGCTAAACTTAATAAAACAATAACTACTTTTTTCATTATAATAATTCCCTTCGCTAACATTAGATAATTGAATTACTTATCTACGCTATACTTTATATTAGTATTTCACATATTAAATCTGTATATTATGGTTAGTTTTGGAAAGGAATTTTCAATGCCCTATAACAAAACAAAGATACATTTCTGCATCTTTGTTTTGTTAGAATAATTATTTATCTTCACTTAAATATTTTTCCAGCTCATTAACTGCTTTTTCTTGATCTGATCCGTCTGCAGATATTATAATTTCTTCTCCTTCTAAAATACCTAATGACATCATACCCATGATACTTTTTGCATTGACTTTTTTATTTTGAATTTCCACATAAATATTACTTTCAAATTGACTAGCAACTTGTACAAATAAAGCAACTGGTCTTGCTTCAAGCCCTGAAGCAATTTTAACTGTTATTTTTTTCTGTATCATAATTATCCTCCCTTTTATCTCTTAGCTTCTCAGCAATATTGCTAATTTTTCTTAATCGATGATTAACTCCGGATTTACCAACAGGTGGATCCAGAAATGTACCTAACTCCTTTAAAGTAGCTGATGTATATTCCAAACGAATTCTAGCAACTTCTTCTAAGGGCTCTGGTAAAGAATTAAGACCTACAGTTTTATCTATATATTTAATATCTTCTACTTGTCTAACAGCAGCAGATACTGTCTTCCTTAAATTTGCAGTTTCACAATTAACAATTCTATTAACATTATTTCTCATTTCTTTAAGAATTCTAACGTTTTCTAAATCCATTAGTGCAACATGTGCTTCCATTATATTTAATAAGTCAACAATTTGAGATCCTTCTTTTAGATATGTAATATAATAACGCTTTCTCATAATTGTTTTAGATTCCATACCAAATGAATTAATTAAATTTCTTAAATCTTCACTTTGGCTTTTATCTTGACTTACAAATTCTAGATGATACGTTTTTTCTGGATCACTTAATGAACCACTACCTAAAAAAGCGCCTCTAATATATGCTCTTTTACAACATGTGCTTTGAACGATTAAAGGGTTAATCCTTTGAACAATATGAATTCTTCCATCTTCTCCTGACTCTGCAATACCTATTGACTTTAATATTTTAAGAGCTTGAGTTGCATTTGTAATATACATGATATATGTTCTGCTTTTTTTTAACTGAGTATTTTTACGTATTAATACCTCAACATTAATATTAAATGTTTTTTTCAACAATGTAAAGTACTTTCTTGCAACTGCTGCATTTTCAGTCTGAACCTTTATTGTTATTTCATTGTTACTAATTACTTTTATTTTACCACATATATTAATTATAGCTGCTATTTCAGCAATTTTACAATGCCTTCCACTGCCAATATGCCTCGATAATTCTTCTTTTACTGTAGAAGAAAAAGACATATAATCACACCCTATCATTCAAATTATTTTACCCAATATTCTACATTTTATTACATAGGCAAATTGTAACACTTATAATTTATAGTTACATTTTATAAAAAATTCTAAAAAAGTAACTTCAATTATCTAATGAAGGTTCTTAACTATAGAAACAATAACTTCTGCAAGTTTATCAGAATTATGCCTAATTAAAGTAGTCTCTTTTAGTATCTTTAATAGCGGTGTTTCTATTACTTTTATATTTTTATCTTTTAATTTTTCTTTATTATATGTAACTGGTATAGCATCATCTTCAATATATAGTTTTAAGATGTCTTTAGGTATGTCTTGGTTATTTACTATAATATAATCTATTATATCTTTTCCTAGATATTTTTCAATAACATTAACATGATCCATCAAATTATAATTATCTGTTTCTCCGGGCTGAGTCATTATATTACTAATATAAATAAATGTAGGTTTTGACTGTCTTATTGCCTCAGATATACCGTTAACCAATAGATTAGGTATAATACTTGTATATAAACTTCCTGGTCCAAGAACCATTATATCAGCTTTATTAATAGCTTCAATAACTTTATAATAAGGTTTAGGATTCATAGGCTTTAACCATACATCTTTAATCCTTTTTCTTTCATTTTTACACGTTTGAACAATTTCACATTCACCTTCAACAATATCATTATCTTCATATAATGCGCATAACCCTACTTTTTCTATTGTAACTGGGAGCACTTTGCCTTTTACTGCTAATACCTCACTAGTTTTTTCAATAGCTTGTTCAAAACTCCCAAAAATCCCATTTAGTGCTGCTAAAAAAAGATTCCCTAAATTTTGCCCATTAAGACTACCTTCTGTAAATCTATACTGAAAAACCTTTTCCATAATAGGTTCTGTTTCTGCTAGAGCCAATATACAGTTGCGAATATCTCCTGGAGGTAACATATCCAATTCCCTACGAAGGATACCTGAACTACCCCCATTATCAGAAACAGTAACTACTGCAGTTAGATTATCTGTATATTTTTTTAGTCCTCTTAACATAGTAGATAAACCTGTTCCTCCACCCATTGTTACTATTTTAATATCTTCCATCTATCTCCCTCCCGTAAAAAATATTAGATAATTACAAAATTGAAAATTACACCTCTTATTTTTTTCTTTTTGTATCTTGATCTATATCTCTATGATATATATTTGAACTATAATCTTGCTTAAGTAATCTATTATATAATTCATTAGCTAATGTAACAGATCTATGTTTTCCCCCTGTACAACCAATTCCAATAACTAATTGATTTTTCCCTTCTTGAATATAATTAGGTATTAAAAAATTAATCATATCATCTAACTTATCAAGAAATTTATTAGCTACTTCCCATTGCATAACATAATCTCTAATCTCTTTATCATTACCAGTTTTCTCTTTTAACTCTAATATATAAAATGGATTCGGAATAAACCTTACGTCAAAAACTAAGTCTGCATCTGAAGGTATTCCATATTTAAATCCAAATGATAAAACAGTAATAATTAAGTTTTCATATTTTTTGCCTTCTATAAATATTTTAGCTAATTCAGTTTTTAATTCTCTTGTTAATAAATTGCTTGTATCGATAATATAATTAGCTCTTTTCTTTGCTTCTATAAGTAATTCTCTTTCTTGTTCTATACCATGCTGTATTCTACCTTCTGCGACAAGAGGATGTTTTCTTCTTGTTTCCTTAAATCTTTTTATTAAAGTTTCATCATTAGCATCAAGAAATAAAACTTCAAGTTCATATCCTTTATTTTCCAAATTTTTAATTTCATTAATAAGCTCTGCAAAAAGGTTTCCACCTCTAATGTCAATTCCTAAAGCGACTTTATCTATTCCAGAATCTGGACTAAAACAAATCTGTGCAAATTTATTAATTAATACTGGTGGTAAATTATCAACACAAAAAAAGCCCATATCTTCTAACATTTTTAATGAATTACTTTTACCCGCACCAGACATTCCTGTAACAATTGTAAATCGCATTAGCTTCATCCTTCCAAGTTATTATTATTCTAAGTAATTGCAAAATTGCCTAAAAATCTATTCTCCGATTATTTTAACTTCTGTTTGTAATTCAACTCCAAACTTATCTTCAACATTAACTTTAACATAGTTAATAAGACTAATAATATCATTTGCTGTAGCATTTCCTTTATTAATAATAAAACCACAATGTTTTTCAGATACTTGAGCATCTCCTATTTTATAACCTCTTAGACCACTATCCATTATTAATTTTCCTGCATAATAGCCTTCTGGTCTTTTAAATGTACTTCCAGCACTAGGGAAATTCAGAGGTTGTTTTTCTTTTCTTTTATTATTCAGATTTTGTATTAAACAAGCTATTGTATCTTTATTACCTCTTTCACACTTTAAAACCCCACTAACTACAATATGATTTGATTGTTGAAGTATACTTGTTCTATATCCTAATTTTAATTCGTCTCTTGTTAAAGTTATAATGTTACCTTGTTGATCTACTACATCAGCTGAAACAAGTACCTGGGACATATCCCCACCATATGCTCCAGCATTCATGTATATAGCGCCTCCTAGTGTACCAGGTATACCTGACGCAAATTCAAAGCCTTCTAAGCTTTCTTCTGCAATTATTTTTGCTAGTTTTGATAACATTATACCAGCACCTGCAACTATTGTTCCATCTTTAATACACACATCACTTAGATTTTTATAGACCTGTATTATTACTCCTCTAAATCCATTATCTTTTACTATTATATTACTACCATTTCCAATTACAAAATAAGGTACATCTAATATATTACATACTTTTATTACGTGAGATAATTCTTTAATATTATTGGGACATACAAAAACATCCGCATTACCTCCAACTTTAAAAGTTGTATGTTTTGACATTTTTTCATCTAGATAAATATTTTTTTTATCTACTCCCTTATTTAATTCATGAATAATATTTTCTATATTCATATATACGTCCTTTCATATATACTTTTTAAATAAAAGTAATTGCAAAACTACATTCAGTTGATTCTATAATACAATATGTTAAATAATTGATAATTGCTCTTTATTCACATTATTATACCATATTTTTATCGATTGAGACTACAATATTTAATTCAAAAGTAGGGCAACGCATGAAAATTTATGGCATTCTTCCGTAGATGCTATCTCTTTAATCTTTTTTTGACAGCTATTGGTTTTGGTAAGCTAGATAGCATTATACTAGCCTAGTAGACGAATTTTTAATATCTATTCGTCTACGACCGTCTTGTACTGTATACATTAAAAAAGACGCCTGTTTAAGGCGTCTTTTTTAATTAACTTTTAACTTATCTATTTACCAAATAATCCTTTTAACCAGCCAAAGAATCCTTTGTCTTCTTTTTCGTCTTGTTTTTCTTGTTTTACTTCTACTTTAGGTTTTTTAATTTCATCAGTTTTCATAATAAACTTAACAGAACCATCCATGTTCTCTTCTATTCCAGTAAAGTTATTATATTCTTCTGAGAGTTTTATTATTTCATCTTTAATCTCTAATACTTCATCTAATGACTCTGTTTTTTCACTTAATGTATTAGATAATTTATTAATACCTTCTTGATGGAATTTATTCATGTTAACACTAAGTTTATTTGCTCCATCTTTTAATTTGATTGAACCATTAACTAGTAAATTAGCAGCTTGTAATAAATCTTTATTACCTTTTTGTAATTTATCTTTTCCTGCTACTAAAGCTTTTGAACCATTTGATAATTTTCCTAAACCATCACTTACAGCTTTTGAACCTTCTACTAACTTAGTAGAACCACCAACTATTTGTTTTGATCCACTATCTAACATACCTGCTGTTTCTATTAATTTTGTAGAACCTTCTTTAAGTCCTTTGCTTCCAGCATCTAATAAACTTGCAGCATCTTTAATACCTTGTGTTCCTTTATTAAGCTCTCCTAATCCAGCAGTTAATTTTTGTTGCCCTTTTTTAAGATTACTTAGCCCTGTTGATAAATCATTAGAACCTTTTTCAACCGCTTTTAAACCAGCTTCAATTTGTTTTAATGTAGTTAACATAGGGTTTTTAGGATCTTGTTTTGAAACTGCTAAGATTAAACCTTGTACTCCCTTTAAACTAGCTGACACACCATTAGTTATTTGAGCTTCACCTTTAATTAATTTATCTGTTCCACCTGTTAATGATTTTGCTCCTGCTTCTAGTTTTGCAGTGCTACTTGTTAATTTTCCTAAACCACCAGCAACTTTTAATGCTCCAGCAGCAAACTCTCCAGATTTTGTTGCAAAAGTTTGAGCTCCTGTTCCAAAAGCATTAGCACCTTTACCGAATTTATCTGTACTACTAATAAATAATTTCATACCTTCAGATACTTTATTAGCACCTTGATATGCTCCATCTATTCCTGTTGATAACTGTCCAACACCATTAAGTAATTTATTACTTCCATTACTTAATTCTTCCAAACCAGATTTAAATTTGACAAGATTAGTAGCTAATTCTGTTTGTCCTTTTGCTAAAGTATTGGCACCATCTTTTAATTTATTTGAAGCAGATACTAATTCATCAATAGAATCCATATTTTCATTAAATTCGCCCATATCGCCTTCTTTATCAAAATCTGGTAACTCACATGTTACCATTGACATAATTGAACTTAATTCGAACTCTTCTGCATCAGCTTCTATAATTAATTTGTCTGGTATATCTGCATCTACTACATCTTTAGGTAACATATCTTTTAAACCAGGTACTGCTATATAAGTAACTATTTGATTATTACCATCGCTTATTAATCTCCCTGTATTAACCTTAACATTTGAAAAAATATCATCTTTAAGAGTAACTAAAGAAGTCACTACAAAAGGTGTGTAAATATCTTTTTTCTTACCATTTATATCAATTTGATGTTTTTGTTTATTAATAGCTTCTATTTCTATTTTAATTTTACCAGTTTTCCCTGCTAAATCAGCCGGTTCAATTTTTGTACCATCAAGATAATAATTTACTTTTATTTCTATAGGAACTTCTTTTTCAATATTTCCTTGATAATATAAATCATTTCCTTCTAATTCCCAAGTAATATTTTCCCCATCTATCTGTGGTATTTCTTCACCTTTAATATTTTTTATATTACTTAGTAAAGAGCTATCGCTAATCTTTTGACCAGCTAAATCAGAATGAATTCTATCGCTTACTATAATCTTTTTAACTTCTCCATTTGTAGATAAATTTACATATACAGTTTCATCTTTTGTTATGTGATTATCAGCCGCAAATGAAATACTACTAGTACCTAACAATACAACCATACTTAAACTACATATTTTCTTTACTCTTTTATTCATAATATATCAATCCTTTCAGTTATTAATTACTTTTTAGGTAATTGCAAAATTAATGATTCTAATTCTTTATTAATTATTTCTACGCCATTTCCTACTAGTTTTTGCAACGATTCCTTCACACAAGAGAAGAATTGCAGGTAACATTAATAAAATTACGAACATACTAATTATTGCTCCTCTTGATATCATACTTGTTAAACTTTTTATCATTTCCATATCAGCTATAAATCCTACACCTACTGTTGCTCCAAAAAATGTTAACGCACTTGTTACAATAGATTTAGTAGAACCAACAAGACTAATTCTCATAGCTTCAAATTTATCATGTCCATGACGAATTTCTTCTCTAAATCTAGTTGTCAGTAATATTGCATAATCTACTGTTGCTCCTAACTGTATTGTTCCAATTACTATAGAAGAAATAAATGGGATAGTAGTATTCGTATAATAAGGAATTCCCATATTAATAAATATTGCAAGTTCTATAACTCCTACCAAAATAACTGGAACTGAAATGGAACGAAATACAATCGCAATAATTATGAATACTGCTAATATTGATGCAAAACTTACATTTTTAAAATCAATATCTGCCATTTCAACTAAATCTTTCGTTAAAGCACCTTCCCCTGTTACCATACCTTCAGGATCATAAGATTTAACTATATCATGAATATCTTGTAATTGTTGATTTTGTTCATCCGTAGCAGCTTTATATATAGAGTTAACTAATATAAGGTTATAACCATCTTTTTTAAATATTTCAGTCACTTTATCTGGTACAAATTCATATGGCATTGCTGGACCAACTAATTCATCATATCCAGTTACTTTTTCAATACCTGGTAATTCTTCAATTTTTTTAATCATTTCTTTAGCTTTATATGAAGGTACTTCTTCATCTATAACAATCATATGTGTTGTAGTCATATTAAACTCTTCTTTTAGTTTATCAAGAGCTATAATAGAATCTAAGTTTCTAGGTAATGATTCATCTAAGTTATAATATACTTTTGTATTTGATTTCCCATAGATAAATGGAATAAACAATACTACAAATAATATAACAAATTTCTTATAATGTTTTGTTACAAAATTAGCAGTATGATTAAAAGAAGGTAAAACAGTACCATGATTAAATCTATGTATTACCTTATCAAAAGTAAGAATAAGCGCTGGTAAAATAGTAATTGTACAAATTACACCTATAAATACTCCTTTTGCCATAACAATTCCTATATCTTTTCCTAACCCTAATTTCATAACTGATAGTGCTAAGAATCCTGCTATAGTAGTTAAAGAACTACCTGCTATAGAAGTTGCTGTTTTTCTAATTGCTACTGCCATTGCTTTTTCTTTATCAGTGTGACTTTTTAACTCATCTTCATATCGATGTAATAAGAAGATTGAGAAATCCATAGTTACCCCTAACTGTAATACAGCCGCAAGTGATTTTGTTATATATGATATTTGACCTAAGAACATGTTTGTTCCAAAGTTATACAATATTGCGATTCCTATTGCTACTAAGAAGATAAAAGGAACAATTGTTGATTCTAATGTAAGAGCTAATACAATTGTTGCTAATACTACTGCTAAAAGAACATAGATTGGAGTTTCCTTATCAGCTAATTTTATTGTATCTGTAATTATTGCTGCTATACCACTTAAAAAACATTGTTTGTTTAAAGTACTTCTAATATCTTTAATGGCTTGCTGAGTTTCATCAGACGCTGCCTCATGAGTATATTCAATCATTATAAGGGTTGAATTTTCACTGTAAAAAACGTCTTTTACTTTACTTGGTAAGAACTCTTTGGGTATTGTAATATCTACCATATCATTTACCCATATTGTCTTTTCAACGCCTTCAATATTATCAATTTTTTCTTTTAATTTAATTATATCTTTTGATTCCATATCTTCAATAACTAGCATTCCAGTAGCTGCCTTATTAAAAACTTTATCAACTACCTTTTGCCCTTTCATTGAATCTAATTCTTGTGGTAAATAAGTAAGTATATCATAATTTACCCTAGTACTAACTAATCCATAAAACGATGGAATTAGTAACAAGACGCCAATAATTAAAACTAGTTTTCGATGTCTTGTAACCATCTTAGCAAATGTCTTCATATTAATTCTTCCTTTCAGTAAACATACAAATTTAAGTTACTCTTATTCAATCATTTTGCGTATCATATTAAAGAGTATTGGTTTCATTTCATCTATAGAAGCTGGCTCATTTAAAACAATAGAACTATAACAAGTTGAACCAATAAGTTCAATTAGAAGAAATAATGCTTTATCCACATCTTCGGTTTCAATATTATTATTTTTTAAAATATCTATAAATGAGTTGTATATTTCGTCCATATCATTACTTATTTCAGATTCATTTATTGCTTTTCTATATAACCCCCAAGAAAGATTTTTATGAATTAACTTTAATAAAATAATGTTATCCTTAAGGTATTCAATTATATAGTCAGTAAAACAAATGATGGAATCAGTTATATTATCTTTTCTTTTATCAATTGAATATTGAAATGCTTCTTTAATAATAACTGAACTCTTTTTTAAAATAATACTATCAAGTATTTGATTTTTATCTCTAAAATAAAGATAAAATGTTCCTTTTGCAACTCCAGCCTTTTTAACAATATCATTTATAGCAGTCTTATCAAAACCTTTTGTTGTAAATAATTCATATGCTGAACTAAAAATTGCATTTTTCTTTTGTTTTTTATTCTCAGAAACCTTACTCATGACACACCTTCTTTCTAATGACCAACGGTCATTTTTCTAAATGTAATTATAAACTCAAAATGACCAACGGTCAATATTAATTTTTCATAAAAAAAAGCTATAAATTTTAATATTCATAGCAATTTTTACTAAATACAACCTATTATTATTTTAAGTATCTCTTTAATGCTATCTGCTTGATTTATTGATTCTTGCTTTTTTTATTTGACTCTGCTTTTTAGAAGAATATATTGCAAGTCCAAATAAAGTAGCAATATATGGGATCATTTGTACGAATTGTCGTGGTATAGTTAATGACTGCAAACTATTAGATAATGCATCAAAGAAACCAAATAAAATGGATGTAAGAAATGTACCAATTGGAGTTGCTCCACCCATTGCTTCTACTGCAAGTGCTATAAACCCTCTTCCTTTAGTCATATTTTTACCAAAATTAGATAAGTATCCCATTGACATATAAGCTCCACCAAAGCCAGCAAATACTCCACTTAACACTAGCGCTATATATTTAATTTTTTTTACACTTATACCAACTGAATCAGCAGCATTTGGATTTTCTCCAACTGCTCTTATTTTTAGTCCTAACGGTGTCTTATATAATAAAAAATATATAAATACCACCAATAAAATAGCTACATAAGTTAATACATTATGATTTGATATAATAGGTCCAAGAATTGGTATTTTATCAATTAACGGTAGAGGTATCTTAGGTAATAATCCACTCTTTAAATCAATAGATACTCCTTTGTTACCAGTTACAAGATACAGAACAAATATTGTTCCACCACCCGCCATTAAGTTAATCGCAACACCTGATAAAATTATATCTGTCTTAAGATTAAGAGAAAAATAAGCTAATAATAGTCCTACTAGACCCCCTATAATAACAGCTCCAAGTAATCCTATCCAAACACTTTTAGCTGATGCACTAATAATAACACCAGCTAATGCAGAAGTTAACATAATACCTTCAAGTGCAATATTAATAACTCCTGCTTTATCTGAAATCAAAGCACCAAGAGCTGCAAATAGTATTGGAGTAGTTACTCTAAATACAGCATATCCAAATTCAACTGAAAAAATAATATTAAATAACTCCTTCATTTATTATGCCTCCTTTATGCTCTGATTTTGCTTAGCTTCTTTATAAGTTAACTTTTGTTTATATTTTGATAAGAAACTTTCTGCAACGATAAATACAATTATTATACCTTGAATAATTGAAACAACTTCATTTTGTACGTCAGAAGTCCTTGACATTAGATCAGCACCTATTCTAAGATATGCTAAGAAGAAAGCCCCTAAAGGTACATACGCTGGATTATTTCTTGCCAATATGGCAACTATAATACCATCCCATCCATAACCTGGAAGGTTTTGCCATGAAAATCTTTTATACATACCAAGTATCTCTATAGATCCTCCAATACCTGCAATAAATCCACCTACTAACTGGGAAAGAATAATTACTTTTGCCGTATTTATCCCTGAATACTCAGCAAATTTTTTATTCTCACCAGTTAATCTAATTTCATATCCCCATTTTGTTTTATATACAAAATAATAACATAATATAATAACAATAATAGCTATAATTAATCCAAAATGTACTCTTGTTTTAGGTATCATTCGTAGTAATTTTGCAGTTGCAGGAATTCTATCAGATTCTATTGCCCCAGCTTTTGGATCTCTAAAATAGTAGTTTAATAAATACAAACCAAAAAAATAAGCTATATAATTTAACATTAATGATGATACTAGTTCTGTAGCATTCCATTTCACTTTCATAAATGCTGCAATACCCACAACAATAGCTCCTAATAACCCACCAAATAATATTGCAACTATTGGATGAATTACATGTGGTAAGGCAAATCTAGTTGATACAATCATAGCACCAATACCACCTATAAAAAATCCGCCTTCTGCACCTAGATTAAATTGTTGAGCTTTAAACATTATGCTAACTGCAAGTCCCGTAAATATTAAAGGTATTGCCAATTCAATAACATTACCAAAGTGTCTAATACTATCAATAGGTCCAATAACAAATTCTTTTATAGCTATTCTAGGTTCTTTACTAACAGCTAAAATTATTACCAAAGCAATAACTAAAGCTATTAGTATTGATAAGGTAGTACGAATAAATTCAAACTTTAGATTTTTACGCATAACTAACTCTCCTAATCTCTTCGGGTGTTTGTTTTTTAATACCTAGCATATATAATCCTAATTCTTCTTCAGTTATTTTAGTTGTATCTTCAAAATAAGCTACTATTTCACCATCGTAAACAACAATTAAACTATCACTAAGTTCCATAACTTCATTTAGATCTGCTGATATTAACAAAATAGCACTGTCTTCATCCCTAAGTTCAACTAATCTTTTTCTAATAAACTCCGTAGCACCTACATCAATTCCTCTAGTAGGTTGATTAGCTATTATTAATTTTGGATTTCCTGAAAACTCTCTTGCGACAACCACCTTTTGGATATTTCCACCTGATAACATTCTAACCTTTTGATCAGGAGAATTACATTTTACTTTATATTGTTTAACTAAATCTTTCGCTTTTTGTTTTATTTTCTTTGATTTAAGTATTAATCTACCATTAAATTGTTCAGTATCATATTTATTTGAGATAATATTATTTTCAATACTTAAATCACCTGCAACACCATATGTCATTCTATCTTCAGATATGTGTGATGTACCAATTCTTCTTATTTCCTTAATAGACTTTCCTATTATTTCATTATCATCAATCTTAATACTTCCTGATGTTGGTAGTTCAAGTCCTGTAATTGATTCTACTAATTCTTTTTGTCCATTACCCTCTACACCAGCAACTCCTAATATTTCACCTTTTCTAACACTAAATGATATACCTTTTAATGCCTTTTTTCCAACTTCATTAACATACATCAAATTATTTACATTAAGTATTGTTTCTTTTGGAATAGCTTTATCTTTCTCCACTCTAAGTACTACGTCTCTTCCTACCATTAATCTTGATATATCTTCTTCTGTTACATCACCTGTATTATAAACACCCATAATTTTACCATTTCTCATTACTGTTATTCGATCACATAATTCTTTTACTTCATTTAATTTATGAGATATGAATATTATCGTATGTCCTTTATCTCTTAATAATTTTAATTGATTAAAAAGTTCTTTTGTCTCTTGAGGAGTAAGCACAGCTGTTGGTTCATCTAATATTAATATTTTTGCACCTCTAAGCAACGCTTTAAGTATTTCAACTTTTTGTTTAATTCCAACTGGTATATCTTCAACTTTTGCTTTAGGATCTACATGTAAATTGTATTTTTCAGATAATTTTCGAGTAATTTCTATTGCTTTATTCATGTTAAGAAAAAGACCTTTTTTAGGCTCAACACCTAAAACCATATTCTCAGCAACAGTTAAAGAAGGAACTAACATAAAATGTTGATGCACCATACCAATACCATATTCAATAGCAACAGTTGGTGATGTTATATGAATTTCTTCACCCTTCAAAGCTATAGTACCTTCTTCCGGTGTATGAAGTCCAAATAATATTTTCATTAATGTTGATTTTCCAGCACCATTTTCACCACATATTGCATGTATTTCACCTTCTCTAATAGAAAAATCAACTCCATCGTTAGCTACTATACCACTTGGATAAACTTTAGTTATATTCTCCATTTTAAGTAATTCGTTTTTCATATTATCACTCCATAGTTTATTATTAAGAAGGTACATTTATTGTGTAATTATAATAAATGCACCTTCAATAAAATTTAATATTCTTATGGTTTAACTGAATTTATGATTTCTTCAATTTCTTTTGTTTCTAATCCAAATGAACTTTTTACTACAATTTCACCTTTAGTAATCTTTTGTTCAAGGTCTTTTAATTCTGTCATTAATTCATCTGAAATTAATGGATTAGTATCAACTATACCAATTGCATTTTCTTTAAATCCAAGATGTTCTGTAGACCCATAGGGTAAAGTTCCATCTAAATGCTTATCTATTGCACGTAATAATGATTGATCAACTTTCTTTAAAACAGATGATATAATAAGCTTAGCTTTCTCTGGCTCACCTTCAAATTTAGCAGCTTGGTCAGAATCAACTCCAATAACATATTTATTAACTTCTTTTGCTGCTTCAATTTGTCCAAGGCCTGCTTGTGCTGCTGCGTTAAACCCAATATCTACTCCTTGTTGATTATATTGAGCTAGGCTCATCTCTTTCCCTCTTCCCATGTCCTCAAAATCACCAATAAATGATATAGCTACTTTTGTATCTTCATCAACATATTTTGCACCTTCAACATACCCTATTAAGAAGTCATAAATTGTAATATTATCCATACCTCCTAAAAATCCTATTACTTTTTCTGGATTAGTTCTTTCCATACCAGATACTGTAACTCTTGCACCAAGAACTCCAGCTATAAATGCACCCTCATTTTGCTTATATAAAATTGAGTATATATTAGAGTAGTCATCAGAGCTATAATCTATCCCTGAATCAAAAATAATATATTTTTTCTCTGGATGTTCAATGGCTATATCCTGTAATGGCTCAGCCATTTCCCATGTTCCAACAATAATAATATCCCAATCTTTATCAGATTCATCTTGTAAATTTGGTATCCATTTTGTTCTATCATAAGTCATTTCAATTGTTTTTGTTTCAACTTTATCACCATATTTTTCATTTATTAGTTTCATACCATTATATGCTGAATCAAAAAATGATTTATCTCCTCGATTACCATTAATTAATAATAATATTTTTAAAGGACCCTCGTCACCTTTTTGGTCAGTTTCTTTTTCTTTATCTGTCTCTTTTTCCTTATCAGCATCTTCTTTAGTATTATTAGCTTCTTCAAGATTAACATCTGGATTTTCTTCTTTCTTTTCACCACAACCAGATAAAAGAATAGATATTGTCATTATGAGTGTAAATATTAGGATTAATGATTTTTTCATCATTTTCCCTCCTTAATTTATATTATTTTTGTAAACTATACATTATTTCATAATTTACCATGTTATTATACACTACCATTTAAAGAAAGCCAAATAAAAGGTAGATATCCCGTTTATTTGACTTTCTTTTTTCATATATGAAATTTCTCTTAATATTAAACTTATATGTTTAGTTATTATTTTGTATATATCTCTCTAGCTTTAGCTAATTTAAAGTTATTTTTTATCAAAGTATCTATTGCAACATTTACTTCAGAAACTTTCATTATAACAGATGCATTATCACCTGTGGCATAGGCATACATATATTCAATACTTACATTAGAAGTTGATAAAAACTCAACTGCTTTAAACAATGTACCTGCTTGATGAGGAATTATTAAACATATAACATCCGTTAAGCTAACAGAAAACCCTGCATCTTTTAACATTTCATGAGCTTTTTCTGGCTGTGCAACAATTAGTCTAAGAATACCATACTCAGATGTATCTGCCACACTAAGAGCAGAAATGTTAATATCATTTTGAGCAAGTACTTTGGTTACATCTGATAATCTACCAGATTTATTCTCTAAAAACACACTTAATTGTTTAATAATCAAAGCAATTTCCTCCTATCTATTACTCTCTTCGCTTTTCCTTCACTTCTTTCAATTGTCTTAGGCTCTACTAATTTCACCTTTACACTTATACCGAGTGTGCTCTGAATTTCATGAGTTATCTTCTTTGTTAAACTTTCTAGTTTTCTTATTTCGTCAGAGAAAAATATTTCATCAACTTCTACCCATATCTCTAGTGTATCAAGATTATTATGTCTATCAACTATAAGTAAATAATGAGGTTTTGTCTCACTTATTTCTAATAATACACTTTCAATCTGAGATGGGAAAACATTGACACCACGTATAATTAGCATATCATCAGAACGTCCTGCGCATTTTTGCATTCTTACCATAGTTCTTCCACATTGGCATTTATCATAATTAAGAACAGTCAAATCTTTTGTTCTATATCTTAGAATAGGAAGAGCTTCTTTTGTAATAGTTGTAAAAACTAATTCTCCCTCCATACCCATATCAACATTTTTCAAAGTACTCGAATCAATTGTTTCTGGAATAAAATGATCCTCAGATACGTGTAATCCATTTTGATATCGACATTCACAAGCAACTCCTGGTCCAATAATTTCACTTAACCCATAAATATCTATTGCTTTAATATTAAGTTTTTGCTCTATTTCTTTACGCATATTATCTGTCCATGGTTCAGCACCAAAAATACCTATTTTTAGATTAAGTTTACTTCTATCAATTCCTTGTTCTTCCATTGCCTCTGCTAAATATAAAGCATATGAAGGTGTACATGCTAGTACTGTGCTTCCAAAATCTTGCATCAAACTTAATTGTTTTTTTGTATTTCCACCAGAAATAGGAATAACAGTTGCTCCAACTTTTTCAGAACCATAATGAATTCCTAACCCACCTGTAAATAAACCATAACCATAAGCAATTTGAATTCTATCGTTTTTACCTACACCTGCACAGTGTAAAGATCTTGCTACAACTTCCGACCAAGAAGATAAATCTCTTCTTGTATATCCTACAACAGTAGGCTTTCCAGTAGTACCAGAAGAAGCATGAACTCTAACAACATCACTCATTGGAACTGCAAATAAACCAAAAGGGTAATTATCTCTAAGATCTTGTTTTGTTGTAAATGGTAGTTTAGATAAATCTTGTATTCCTTTTATGTCACCTGGCTCTAAGCCTAGCTCTTGCATTTTTTTTCTATAGAAAGGAACATTATAATAAACTCTTTCTACAGTTTCACATAGTCGTTTACTTTGTAATTCTTGAAGTTCATCTCGACCCATGCATTCTATGTGTTCGTTCCATATCATATTTTTACCCTCCTGATGAATTAAAAAATATAAATTTAGTCTGTATTATAGTAGATTATACCCAGCATTAAAAGCTTTTATGTTAATATCAATTGTTTTACTTGGAACTGTATGACCTATAGCTTCTTCCCAATTTTTCTTATCTACATCCATACTTTTTGCTAATATACCTAGTAGTATAGTATTTACAACTCTGAAATTACCAAGATTTCTAGCTTCTTTTAACGCATCGACTACTATAACTTTATTTTCCTCTTGATGTAATTGATTAATAGTATCTTCTGGATAATCAGCTGCTCCAATAATTACTGGCATAGGATCAATTTCCTGAGTATTAACAATAATTACTCCATCCTTCTTAAGAAAATGGCGCCATCTAAGTGCTTCCATTTTTTCAAAAGCAATAATAATATCAGCTTTTCCAACTTCAACTAGAGGAGAATATACTTTATCTCCATAACGTATATGTGTTACAACGCTTCCACCTCTTTGAGACATACCATGAACTTCTGATAATTTTACATCGTATCCTAAATGAATTGCTAAATTTCCTAGTATTCTACTAGTAAGAAGTGTTCCTTGTCCACCTACACCAACGACTAATATATTTTTTGTTTCCATTATTATTGCACCTCCTTAACAATTGCACCAAATTTACATATCTTAGAACATAAACCACATCCACTACATAGTGTATCATTTATCATCATTATACCATTTTTTTTCTGAATAGCTGGACATCCAAGCTTCATACACATACCGCATTTTTTACATGCATCAACATCAATTTTATATGGTACCCTTTTCGTTTTCTTATCAAGTAATTCACATGGAGCACTTGCAATAATAACTGATGGTTCTTCTTTTTCTGTTTCCTCTTTTATAGCTAATTCTACTTCTTCTGGCTTAAAAGGATTAACAACTCTTACACTATTGATTCCTACACTTTTTGATAATTGTACAAGATTAAGAATATGAGTTTCTTCTCCTTTTAATGTTTTCCCTGTTGCAGGATTGTCTTGATGACCTGTCATCCCTGTTGTTGAATTATCAAGAATAATTACTGTAGATACACCTTTATTATATACTATATCTACAAGACCAGTAATTCCTGAATGTACAAATGTTGAATCACCAATAATTCCAACCCAATCTTTTATAAACTCTTTTCCCCTTGCTTTTTCCATACCGTGAAGCATTCCTACGCTTGCTCCCATACAAACGCAAGTATCAATCCCCTCTAATGGTGGAAGTGCACCAAGTGTATAACATCCAATATCCCCTGTAGCATGTTTTTTGAGTTTATTTAATATGTAATAGACGCCTCTATGTGGACATCCTGGACACATTACAGGTGGTCTTACAGGAAGTTGTTTTGGTATATCTAAATTTAATTCTTGTTTAGCAATTTTCTCTTCTAATAAATTAGCACTATATTCACCTTGAACAGTAAATATTTCCTTACCTATTACCTTAATTCCCCAAGATTTGATTTGTTCCTCAAAAATTGGTTCTAACTCTTCTACTATGTACAACACATCTACTTTATTAGCAAACTCTTCAATCAATTTCTTTGGCAAAGGATGTACCATTCCAAGTTTTAATATAGAAGCATTTGGTAGTACTTCCTTTACATATTGGTAAGGAACTCCACTTGTTATAACTCCTATTGATTTATCATTCATTTCAATTGTATTATATTTAAATTCATTGCTATCTTTAATAATTTGATTCATTCTTTTCTCAACAACAACATGTTTAACTCTTGCCATTCCAGGCATCATAACATTTTTTCTAAAATCCTTTTCATATTCTTTTAGCGGAATATTTTTTCTATCATTAAGCTCTACCATACTTTGTGAATGTGATATACGAGTAGTTAGTCTTACAAAAACAGGTGTATCATATTTTTCACTTATTTCAAATGCTTCCTTAACAAATTCTTTAGCTTCATAACTATCAGAAGGTTCCAGCATTGGTACATGAGCAGATCTTGCATAATATCTACTATCTTGTTCATTCTGAGAACTATGCATACCTGGATCATCAGCAACAAGTATTACAAGTCCTCCATTAATACCAGTGTAAGATGCTGTGAATAGAGGATCTGCTGCTACATTTACACCTACATGCTTCATCGCAACCATCGTTCTAGCTCCACTTATAGAAGAACCAATTCCTACTTCTAAAGCTACTTTTTCATTAGGTGACCACTGTGCGTAAATCTCATCATAGTTTGCAACAAATTCTGTAATTTCTGTACTCGGAGTACCAGGGTAGGCAACCGCTACAGTAACACCTGCTTCATAAGCACCCCTAGCAACAGCTTCATTACCAAGCATAAGCTTTTTATCTGCCATTTTATATCAATCCTTTCATTTTCATATATATTAGGTAATTGTAAAACTAATTACTTATAAAATTATATTTTTATTTTAACAGTTGTTTTTTGTTTCGTCTATAAAATTTACATGATTTTATTAGCATATGTACTCATTATTTTCTATTATCAATTACTCTTTTTGCTTTACCTTCAAATCTTTTTAATGTATATGGTTCAACTAAGTTAATTTTAGCATCTATTCCTAATACAGTTTTTAAGTTATGTTTAATTTTATTTTGTAGATTATCTAGATTAGCATATGAATCTAACAATCTAGTATCTTCTAATTCTACGTTTATTTCCATACAATCTAAATAACCATTCTTACTAACTATAATTTCATAGTGTGGCCCTATTTCTTTTGTATTTAATAATACTTCTTCAATCTGAGAAGGAAATACATTTACTCCCCTAATAATTAGCATGTCATCAGTTCGTCCTTCAATCTTAGCCATTCTAACTAATGTTCTACCACATTTACATTTGTCATAAATAAGTCTTGTTATATCTTTTGTTCTGTATCTAATAAGTGGAAGTGCTTCTTTTGATATTGTTGTTATAACTAATTCACCTTTTTCTCCAGGAGGTAGAACCTCTCCAGTATTTGGGTCAATTATTTCTGGAATAAAATGATCTTCGTTAATATGCAATCCACATAGACATTCACATTCACCTGCAACACCAGGACCTATCAACTCACTCATTCCATAATTTTCAGTAGCTAATATGCCAAAACCTTTTTGAATTTGTTCTCTCATAGCTTCTGTGGAACCTTCTCCACCAAAAAGACCTAGTCTAACATCTAATCCATTTATTGGATCAATACCCATTTTTTTTGCTACTTCCATTATATGTAGTGCATAAGATGGAGTACTGACTAATACTGTTGTACCAAAATCTTTCATTAGCATTATTTGCTTTTCTGTATTACCACTTGAGGTCGGAACAACCATAGCTCCCGCTTTTTCTAGTCCATAATGAAGTCCAAATGCTCCAGTAAATAAGCCATACCCAAAAGCAATCTGAGCTACATCTGTACAATCTACACCTGCCATAGATACAATTCTAGCTATTAATTCACTCCATGTATTAATATCCTTTTTAGTATAACCTACAACTGTTGGTTTTCCGGTTGTTCCTGATGAAGCATGTACTCTTACAATCTCTTTCTTAGGAACTGTAAATAGTCCAAATGGATAATTAGCTCTAAGATCATCTTTTACTGTAAAGGGTAATTTCTTCAAATCTTCAAGAGACGTAATGTCATCAGGTTTTATGGATATCTTATCCATTTTGGCCTTATAATATGGAACTTTATCATATATCCTGTTTACCGTATTCTTTAATCTACTTAATTGAATTTCTTCAATATTTTTTCTTTCTAATGTTTCTTCCTTTGACCAAATCATATTAACATCCCTTTCATAATAATAAATATTTAGGTAATTGCAAAACTACATTCAGTTAATTACTCGACCTCTTTAGCGAATATATATTTAATATGCCTTTCTTCAAAACCTTCAGTCAGTAAGCTTACAATACTCATTGTTATAATTGGAATAACAATTGCAAAAGCTCCAACTGTAGGTATAGCAGAACTCCTAAATCCATACTTACTAACGCCATATACAATAATTGTAATTGCTGTTATCATACTAACCCATACTCCTTGTTTAGTAGCTTTTTCCCAATACAAACCTAATAGATAAGGAGCAAATAAACATCCTGATACAGTTCCCCACGATAATGAAGCTAAATTTAAAATTGGACTATTCGCCGTAGCTATTATATATGAAAAAACTACAAATATCACACATAAAATTTTCATTATCCACATTAAATTTTTATTATTAATATCTGGTTTAACTGTCTTTAATAAATCAATAGCAATAGCAGAACTTGAAGCAAGTACTAAAGATGCTAATGTAGACATAGACGCTGATAATACAAGTACCAGAATAATAGCAGCTACTACTGCGGGTAATGTTTCGCTAATTACCAAAGGAATAATTCTATCATACACAGGTAAACCATCTACTTTAGGACAATTATTATTAAGTATCAATCTACTTAAGCTTCCTGTGAAGTAAGCGCCAGTAGTAATTAATAACGCAAAAGCTGTTGATACCCATTTTGCAGTTTTTATAGAACTTTCACTTTTTATTGTATAAAACTTATGTACCATCTGAGGTAATCCCCAACTTCCTAGACTTGTTAAAATAACTAACGATAATATAGGAACTAATCCTGGTGGTCCAATAGGTAGTATAAGCTCTTTATTTATTTCTTTTAAATTACTAACTGCTCCAGTTATTCCTCCAACAGAAGGAAATTTTATAACAAAAAATAGCATAAGTATTACACCAACAATCATAATACACCCTTGAATAAAATCAACCATCGTTGCTGCAACTAATCCACCAGCAAATAAATATAATGCTGTTAGAACCATCATTATTATTAAAATAATATATGTAGGTATCCCAAAAATTTCCTCAAACAAATACCCTAATCCTTTATATACTGATGCAGCATACGGCATTAAAAACACAAAAATAATAGTAGCTGAAATGATTTTTAATCCTTTACTTTTATATCTAATACCTATAAATTCAGGCATAGTTGATACATTAAGTCGTTGAGTCATTTCACGAGTTCTTTTACCTAGTACTTCCCATGCAAGGTATGTTCCTATAAATGTGTTTCCTACAACAATCCATAATGCTGATAATCCAAAATTCCATCCTATTTTTCCTGCATATCCTATAAATAAAACCGCTGAAAAATATGCAGTTCCGTATGAAAAAGCTGACATCCAGGGCGGAATAGCACGCCCCCCAAGTAAATATCCTGATACTTCACTAACCTTTTTTCTACTAATAGCACTAATAGACATAATCATTAGTATATACCCAATTAAAAAAAACCAATAAATATTCATACCATTTCTCTCCTATCTAGAAAACTTGCAACCCATATTTTCCTAATGACATAAACAAGAATACCTTGACGCTTTAAACTTTAACGCTATTATGTAACGCGACTTTAAAGTACTAAACTAAGCATGTAAAAGAAAAGCGACTATGTCGCTATTTCTACAAACAATTCTATACTATTTATAAATTATACACTATATTTATTTGTTGTCAATTATATCTTATAACCTAAATTTTTAATTATATCTAAATCATCTTCAATATTATTCCCTATAGTAGTTAGATAGTTACCAACCATAAGGGCGCTAATACCTGTTTTAAAACTTTTTTCTTTATAATCTTTTAGTGCTATACGACCACCAGCAAATCTAATATTAGTCTTGGGTAAAATCAATCTATAAATTGCAATGGTCTTAAGTATTACTTCTGCTTCAAGAATTTTTTTATCACCATATGGTGTACCTTTTACAGGACATAAAATATTAATAGGTATTGATTTTATATCAAGCTTTTTAAGTTCATATGCCATGTTTATACGATCAAAGACCGTTTCACCCATTCCTATAATACCCCCTGAACAGACCTCTAAACCTGCTTTCTGAGCGTTTTTTATAGTGTTAATTCTATCTTGATATGTATGGGTTGTACATATTTCTTTATATAATCTTTTGCTGGTCTCTAAATTATGATGATATGTATCCACTCCAACTTCTTTTAATTTTATAGCTTGTTCATAATCTATGATTCCATGAGAAGCACATAAACTTAAGTCAGGAAACTTAATTTTTAATTCTCTATAGATTTCAAGAATATTTTCAAAATCTTCTGCTGATATGCCTTTTCCACTAGTTACTAATGAGAAATGTTTTATTCCATATTTACTATTTTCCTCAGCTCTTTTTAAAGCTTGATTTTTATTAATTAGTGGATATTCCGAAACACCTGTATCATAATGGGCTGATTGAGAACAATATTTACAATCTTCACTACATCTACCAGATTTTGCATTCATGATAGAGCATAAATCCATATTTTCCCCTTTTAAGTAGAGTCTAACTTCATTAGCTATTTCATAAAGAGTTTCCGAATCAATTGTCCTATATATTTCAATAGCTTCTTTCTTTTTTAATTCATAACCTTTATTAATTTTATGTTTTATATCATTCATCTCTTATCCTTACCTTTCAGCAACCAAATATATAAGTATAATATTTATTAAATCAAATGTTTTATTTGTTACTACTATAATTATATAAAAACCTTTATTAAATGTCAATTATCGACAAGAATATGAATAATATAAACAAAAAACTCTTTGACCTGTATTAACAGATGCAAAGAGTTTTTATTGTTACTTATTTATTTATGTTTTGATTCACAATCACACTGAGAAGGACAACCACTACATCCACTACAGTGCTTTCCTGCTTTTTTATCTTTATACATTTTATAAATAGCCAATCCTAATAAAAGAACAATTATACCACCAGTAATAATATTACCCATTAAGCAATCTCCTTTTGTTGTCGGCGTTGGTTAATACCCATTTCTCCTTTATCTTTATTATTCTTAATAAGTTTTACTATTAATACTACTGCAACAGCTACAATTATGATTGATGCAACAAATCCTTCTGCAAGTTTACCATATACTATAATAGTACCGATTTGGTTAACTAATAAAGCAATAATATATCCAACTCCAAATTGTACACCTATCGCTGACCATAACCATTTTTTAGATCCCATCTCAGAGTTCATAGCTCCAATAGCTGCAAAACATGGAGGAGTAAATAAATTAAAGAACATATATGCTAATGCGCTAACTACTGTTAAACCACCAGCTACTACAAGAACATTTGTATCACCAGGTGTCTTAAGTACTTGTTCAGCATTATCTCCAAGTACTGCAAAACATATTGCTAGAGTTGCAACAACATTTTCTTTTGCGATAAAACCAGTAACAGCTGCAGCTGCAAATTGCCAAATTCCAAAACCTAATGGAATAAATAAGAAAGCAATTGGTTTAGCAATATTCGCTAACATACTTGAAGTTACACCTTCTTCACCAACTAAGTTTAATCCAAAATCAAAAGATTGTAATACAAATACTAGTGCATTACACACCAAGATTATTGTACCTGCTTTAATAATAAAACCTTTTGCACGATCTAGCATAGAAAGTAACGCTCTTTTTATACTTGGCAACCGATATTCTGGCAATTCAATCATGAAATAATTATCTTGAATTTCTGCCTTTGTAATCTTTTGAGCTAATAATCCAACTATAATAATTAATGCTATAGCTACAAAATATGTTATTGGAGCCATATAAGAAGCATTAGGAAAAAATACTGCAACAAACAAAGCAATAATAGGTGTTTTTGCTCCACAAGGAATAAAAGGTGTTAACATAGCTGTCATTCTTCTTTGTTTTTCACTTTTTATAGTTCTTGTTGCCATAACACCGGGAATTGCACAACCATATCCTACTACCATAGGAATAATTGATTTTCCAGAAAGTCCAATCTTTTTAAAGAATCTATCCATAACAACAGCAACACGTGCCATATAACCACAATCTTCTAATAAAGATAATAAGAAGAATAACACCATAATTAATGGTAAAAACCCAAGTACAGCTCCAACTCCTGCTATTATACCCTCAACAAGTAAAGCCGATAAAAATTCATTAGTACCCGCTGCTTCTAATGAACCACTTACTGCATCAGTTAACATTCCTATTAGTTCTTCTACATAACCTGCTAATATTGGTCCTAACCATGATTGAGATATATAAAATACTGCCCAAAGAACTAAACCAAATATTGGAATTCCTAACCACTTATGTGCAATGATTCTATCAGCCTTATCTGCAACCGTTACTTTATTTGATCTTATTTTTCTAACTTCAACTTTTTTTGTTATCTCGTTAACAAAAGTAAATCTTAATTTATCAGCTTTTTTTGAATCTTCCTTTGTTTTTATTTCAAAGTTATCTTCTAAAATTTTAGGAGCAACTTGTCCATTTTTATTCTTAGCTGATTTAATAGCTACTTGAGCTAAATCCTTAAGTCCAACTTCTTTTAATGC
Source organism: Vallitalea sp. (assembly GCA_025210235.1). Classification (GTDB taxonomy): domain Bacteria; phylum Bacillota; class Clostridia; order Lachnospirales; family Vallitaleaceae; genus Vallitalea. Next base: position 11,279 of record JAOASG010000015.1, on the reverse strand, counting down.
AGAAGTTTCTATAATTTCACAATTTAATAAGTTTTTAAGTCGTTTTACATCAATGGTAAGTCCTGTTTTCTTAACCATATCTGATTTATTGAGTGCAACTACAACAGGAATACCTAGTTCCAATAGCTGTGTTGTGAAAAATAAACTTCTATTTAAATTAGAAGCATCTACAACATTAATAATAACATCTGGATTCTCGTCTTTTACAAAGTCACTAGTTATGCTTTCTTCTGATGTAAATGGACTCATTGAATAAGCTCCAGGTAAATCTACTACCATAACTTCTTCTGATTTACTTGTTTTTAAATTTCCTTTCAATTTAGCAACTTTTTTTTCTACTGTAACCCCAGCCCAGTTACCAACATGTTCAAGTTTTCCTGTTAATGCGTTAAACATTGTTGTTTTACCGCTATTAGGGTTTCCCGTTAATGCAATCTTCATATTTTACCACCTTTTTTATATTTTTTGATACTGATATCCATTATTACTTAAACGTTCTACTTCTACTACTTTATTCTTATATATAACATAAATTTTCCCACCTTTAATCAATGTCATCATAACAAAATGATTTACATAGTTTTTGTGTGGTGGGAAATATTAGTAATAATATTTACTATAAAACATTAAGCTACTTGAATTATTTTTGCAACTGCTTCATCAATACCGTACCTACTATCTTTAATATTTATAATATAATTAGTAGCAACTTTTGAAATAATTGTAACTTTTTCACCTTCATAACAACCTAGAGAAAATAAAAATTTAACCATACTCTCTTCACCTGATATTGAGTTTATTACATATTCTTTGTTTAATTTTGCTTTTGATAAAGTCATTATTTCACTCCCTATCATCTATACTATTAAAGTAATTACTACATATATAAAATTCATATCGTGTTTCCAAAAGTATTATATCAAAAATGAGAATCAATGTCAATAATATTGTTTCTTAAAAACTCTCTTTAATTTATCATTTTTCATACGCCTTATATAACATAGCAGCACCGATAATACCTGCGTCATTCCCAAGCTTAGCTACTTCTACTTTTGTTTTAAACGCTTCTTCTCCACCATAAACTTCTTTTATAATATTTTCTTTTAGTGGTTTAATTAAGTTATCTCCTTGAGCAGACACCCCTCCACCTAAAACAATAATTTCTGGTTGAAAAATATTTATGACATTTACAATTCCAATAGCTAAACATCTAATATATTCATTAATTACTTTTACTGCAACTTCATCACCTTCCAAAGCCGCATCAAAAGGTATTTTTGCATTCATTTTATTAACGTCACCATTTACCAAGTTATTTAATTTAGATTTCGGATTATTTATTGCTGCATTTTTTGCATCTCTAATTAGTGCTGTTGCAGAAGAATACTGCTCCCAACAACCTTTCCTACCACACTTACATAAAATTCCATCAAAATTAATAGTCATATGCCCAAGCTCTGACGCTCCATTAAAGCTACCATCTATTATCTTACCATCTATTATAACACCACTTCCAACACCGGTACCAAGTGTAATAGCTACAAAGTCTTTATATACTTTTCCAGCTCCACACTCAAATTCCCCTAGAGCAGCTACATTTGCATCATTTCCTATATATACAGGCTTATCAATATACTTTCTTATCTCATCTCTAATTGGTACATTATTAAAATTTAAATTGTTTGCATAAACAATTATACCTTTTTGAGGATTAGGTGTTCCTGGACTACCTACCCCAATAGAATATATATCATCTAATTTAATATTTTCCTCTTCAATAAGTTTTAAAGCTAACATAGCCATATCTTTAATAATCTCTGGGTACTCTCTTTCTCTCTTTGTAGGTACAGATCCTTTTCTTATAATAGTACCGTTTTCTGCTACTATAGCTGCTGCAATATTTGTTCCTCCTAAGTCAATTCCAATATTATACATATTAGCCTCCTACATTAAAAAATTTAGTTACTTATAATAAATCAATTCTTTGATTCTCTTTCTTCACTTCTACGTTTTAAATTTCCGCTAACACGATTTATTAAATCACTAGCAGCATTATAGCCCATTTGTTTTTGTCTATGATTTATAGCTGCTGATTCAACAATTATAGCTATATTTCTACCTGGACGTATAGGAATTGAATGACTAATAACCTTGTTCTCTAATATCTCTGTATATTCTTCATTTAAACCTAATCTATCATATTCTTTTTCTGGATCCCATAACTCCAATTTAATAACTAAGTCAATACTTTGAACCTTTTTAACAGATTCAACCCCATATAGTGTTTTTACATCAATAATTCCTATACCCCTAAGTTCAATAAAATGTCTAATAATATCTGGAGAAGAGCCAAGTAATGTATCTTCTGAAACTTTCTTGATTTCAACAACATCATCAGCTACTAATCTATGTCCTCTTTTTATAAGTTCTAATGCAGACTCGCTCTTACCAATACCACTTTCCCCTAAAATAAGTACACCTTCACCATAAACATCTACTAAAACCCCATGAATAGAAATCCTAGGAGCTAATTCAACTTTAAGCCACCTTATTATCTCTGCCATAAAAGAAGAAGTAGTTTTCTTTGTTTGAAAAATAGGCACACCATGTTTTATAGCTACTTCTAACATATCTTTAAAAGGTCCTAATTCTCTAGAAAGAATAAGACATGGAATTTTTTTACTGAATAACATATTAAGAATTTCTTTTCTCTTTATCTCATCCATTTTTTCAAGATAAGTTATTTCAACTTTTCCCATAATTTGAACTCGTTCAGAATCAAAATAATCAAAAAAACCTGCTAGTTGTAAAGCTGGTCGATTAATATCTGAATGAGTTATTACTGTATTATCAATATCTACTTCCGGCGTTAAATTCTTTAATTTCATCTTTTCAACTAATTCACTTAATTTTACACTATACATGTCATACCTCCTAAGCTAATGATGTAAACAATTGATTTCTTTACTATTTTAGCATATTATTATTTTTTTATCATCTTATTCTTTATTAAGGTAAATCTTAAATTATTCTACCTATCTACGACCGTATTGTTGCATATTCAATATTTTATTATATTATAGCCTTGCTATTTATTAAAAAAATTATAAATATTAACCGCAACTTTTTTATTCATTCCTTCTACTTCTTCAATATCTTCAACACTCGCATTTCTTATTTTTTCCACTGATCCAAAATGTTTAATAAGATTTATTCTTCTTTTTGGCCCAACTCCCTCAATGTCATCTAGTATTGATTGAATCTGATTCTTGCTTCTAAGTTTTCTATGATACTCTATAGCAAATCTATGAGCTTCATCTTGAATTCTAGTTATTAATTTAAATCCTTCTGAACTTTTATTAATAGAGTATTCAATATTATTATAATATAACCCTCTTGTCCTATGCTTATCATCTTTAACCATACCACATATTGGAATAGATAACCCTAATTTATCTAATACCTTAAGAGCAATATTAACTTGTCCTTTTCCACCATCCATTAATATTAAATTGGGTAGTCTTGTAAATTTACCAAGATTCAAGTCTTGTTTTTTTAAAAGCATTTCTTTTTGTTCTTCAAGAGCATGTGTGAATCTTCTTGTTAGTACTTCTTCCATACTTTTATAATCATCTGGTCCTTTAACCGATTTTATCCTAAATTTACGATAATCACTTCTTTTAGGCTTTCCTTCTTCAAATACAACCATAGACCCAACAGATTCAAATCCATGAATATTTGAGATATCATAAGCTTCTAGTCTTTTAACTTCATCTTCAATATTTAGTATTTCAGTAATTTCTTTAACTGCACCTTTTGTTCTACTATCTTCTTTTCTTATTTTCTCACCAAATTGTTCAAATGTAAGCATAGCATTATTTGCAGCTAATTCAACTAATTTATGCTTCTCTCCTTTTCTTGGTACCTTAATATATACTTTTTGTCCTTTTTTATTTGATAACCAAGAATTTATTATATTCGCTTCATCAATCTCTTCCTGTAAAATAATCTCTTTAGGAATAAAAGGTGTCCCTGAATAAAACTGCTTCACAAATTCTGTCATTACTTGCTGTCTATGTAACTCTTCTACTCCATTTAAATGAAAGTGCTCTCTTCCAATTAATTTTCCGTTTCTAACAAAATATACCTGAACCAAAGCCTCATCATGTGCTTTAGCAAATGCTATGATGTCTTGGTCTTCCATTGAAGCATTAATAATTTTTTGTTTTCCAGCAATACTTTTTACTGATGCCAGTTGATCTCTAACCTCCGCTGCTCTTTCAAAATCTAGTTCCACAGCTGCTTTATTCATTCTTTCTTCAAGTACGTTAATAACTTTTTCATATTTACCATTAAGAAATTCTATAATTTCACTTATAATCATTTTATAGTCTTCTTCTTTTATATAATTTTGACAAGGACCAAGACATTGTTTAATATGATAATTTAGACATGGTCTTTCTTTACCAATATCTTTTGGTAGGTTTCTATTACACGTTCTAACCTTCCAAATTTTAGTAATGACTTCTATTGTTTCTTTTGCACCTCTAGCATTTGTATATGGTCCGAAATATTTGGCCTTATCTTTTTTTAGTTCTCTAGCATATATAATTCTAGGATATTTTTCATTAATCGTAACTTTAATATAAGGATAAGCCTTATCATCTTTTAGTAATGTATTATACTTAGGTCTATGTTTTTTAATTAAATTACATTCTAATATAAGAGCTTCAAGCTCCGAATCCGTCACTATATATTCAAATGATGTAATCATAGTTACCATTTTTTTTATTTTATTTGAATGATTTGTTGATTTTCTAAAATACTGCCTAACCCTATTTCTAAGTTTAATTGCCTTACCTACATAGATAATATTATCGTACTTATCTTTCATCAAATAAACTCCTGGCTTAACAGGTAATTTTTTTAATTCTTCTTCAATATCAAACATTGCCGTCATTCCTTTCTTGCTATAACTAGGTAAGTAATTGCAAAACGCCAATATATTATTATACTAATTAATTTCTTGATATTGCAATCTGTATAAATTGTGATATAATCCTTTTTTTGCCAATAACTCCTGATGATTACCAATTTCTCTTATTCTTCCTTTATGAAGAACTACTATTTTATCTGCATGTTGTATAGTAGATAATCTATGCGCCACTACAAGAGTCGTTCTACCTTCCATTAATTTATATAAAGCATCCTGAATAAGTAGTTCTGTCTCTGTATCTATATTAGCTGTAGCTTCATCTAAAATAAGAATTGACGGATTAGAAGCAAGTGTCCTAGCAAAAGATAATAATTGTCTTTGCCCAGATGAAAATGTAGCTCCTCTTTCATATACCTTTTCATCATACTTTTCAGGTAATTTACTAATAAACTTATCAGCGTTAACATATTTTGATGCTTCCACAATTTGTTTATCACTTATACTATTATTTTTTAATCGTATATTACTTTTTATATCCCCAGTAAATAAGAAAACATCTTGCAACATTTGACCAATATTAGATCTAAGATTATTTAGGTCGATGTCTTTTAGGTCATGCCCATCTAGCAATATTTCTCCTTTTTGTATATCATAATATCTACTTAATAAATTAAGAATAGATGTTTTACCTGCTCCTGTAGCACCAACAAAAGCAACTGTCTCTCCTGGTTTTATTTTAAAAGATACATCTTTTAAAACCCATTCTTCTTTATTATAAGCAAACCAAACATTCTTAAATTCTATATCTCCTGACAAATTATCTAATGTTATAGCATCTTTTTTGTTCTCTATCTTAGCATCTTCATCTAATAATGTAAATATCTTTTCAGCAGAAGCCATAGCTGATTGTAAAATGTTAAATTGTTCTGCAAGTTGCTGTATAGGATCAAAGAAACTTGATATATATTGAATAAATATAATTAATTTTCCAATAGACATAGTTCCTTTTATAACCATATTTCCACCATAAACAAGAACAATAAAAAGTCCTATCACATATAACAAATACATAGTAGGCCTATATATTCCAAAAATAATTAGTTGTTTCACATTTGCTTTTTCTAATTCTTTATTAGCTTTCTCAAATTCTTCCATCTTTCTTTTTTCTTGTGAGAACATTTGAACTATTCTCATGCCGGATATATGCTCTGATAAAAAAGCATTAATAGAAGCAACTTTTGTTCTTACTTCTCTATATGCTTTTCTTGAATGATGTCTAAATAATAACGTAGCAATTAGTATAAGTGGTATTACTAAAAAAACTACTAATGTTAATCTCCAATCCAATATAAACATCATAATAGAAATACCTACTATCATCAGTATGCTCTTAACAGAATTAACAATTACACTAGTATACATTTCATTAAGTGTTTCTGTATCATTCGTAACTCTTGTTATTAATTTACCTACTGGGTTGTTATTAAAAAACTTAATAGATAATCCTTGAATATGTGTAAATACTTCATCTCGTATATTGTATATAATCTTTTGCCCTGTATAGTGAAGTAAAATAGTTTGAAAGTAACTAATTACCAATCCAACTATTAGTACTAAAACAAAAATAATAGTAACTCTTAACAAACTATTTATATGGTTTTTCCTAAGTAATTTTAAATCTGTATCTTTTAATGATATAACTTCTCTTTTAATATTGTTTTTAGTAATATAATATTTACCTTTATCATCTATATTTATTTTTTTTACATCCTTTATTTCATTTACTTCTTTACTATTAAGATCTGTAATTAAAAAATAAGGATTCTCATATTGTTCATCATATATAATTTTTGCTTTTAAAGAATTATTATATTTGTTTTTTTCATCTGCGATAATATACGTTCCATTGATTTTCACAGCATCTTTAATATCACTAGTTACTATGGAATAATTGGTATCATATTTTGTTATTATGTCATCTACAGCATTACCTATTAAAATTGGTTTTATTAAATCTGCTGCTACTACTCCAATTAACAGTATTAAAGAAAAAATTATCCCAATAATATAAGGCTTAGCGTATGAAAACAAACGCTTAAGTAGAGACTTATCATATCCTTTTTTCATATCTCCTGCTTCGTTACCATGCATTTTCCATAACCTCCTATTCCTTATCTAGTTCTTTTTCAAGTTGTTGTTTTTGAACCATATCATAATACAACCCATTTTCGGCTAGTAAACTCTCATGTGTTCCTGATTCTGTAATTTTACCATCATCAATAACAATAATTTTATCAGAATTTTGTATAGTTGATATTCTATGAGCTATTATAATAGTAGTCTTATCTTTTCTTTCTTCTCTAATATGGCTTAGTATTTGCTCTTCAGTATTTGTATCTACAGCTGATACTGAATCGTCTAAAATCATTATTGATGGCTCTTTTATTAATGCTCTAGCAATAGAAATACGTTGTTTTTGTCCTCCAGATAATGTTACCCCTCTCTCACCAACAACTGTCTCGTATTGATTAGTAAATTCAATAATATTATCATGGACATTTGCATCTTTTGCAGCTAAATGTATGTATTGATCCGAAGCTTCAATAACTCCAAAAGCAATGTTTCTAGAAATTGTATCTGAAAATAAAAAATTATCTTGTGGAACATATCCAATTGAATTACGCAACACTTTTAAAGGTATATCCATAATATCATTACCGTCTATAAAAATAGTATTTCTTGGTGGATTGTACATCCTAAGAAGCATATTTACTAAAGTTGTCTTTCCGCTCCCCGTTCTTCCAACTATACCTAGTGTTTCTCCTTTTTTAATGTTAACACATATATCATTAAGTTCCTTAAGATCAGAACCTGGATAACTAAATGAAAGATTATTAATTTCAATATTTCCTTTTATTTTATCTATTTGTTTGACAGTTTTCTCATCAAAAATTTCTGGTTCTTCATCTAATACCTTTTGAAATCTACTTAATGAAGCCATCCCTTGAGACATAATATTGATACACCATCCAAATGCCATCATTGGCCATACTAACATAAGTAAATATTGTGTAAATGCAACAAACTCACCAAGAGTTATCTTTCCAAGAATTGTAATATATCCACCATATCCTAGAACGATCGCAACACTAAGACCAGAAACCAACATTGCTAATGGTAACATAATTGCAAATAACTTTACTACCCGCATATTTTTATTATAATTATTTTTATTAATTTTATTAAACTCAATTACTTCTTTAGATTCTTGTACAAATGCTTTTATAACCTGAATTCCAGATATATTTTCCTGTACTACGTCTGATAGATGAGAAAATGCCTCTTGTTTATCTTTAAATCTTACACGAATAGCTTTACCGAAAAGCAAGCTTCCAATTGCAATAATTGGTAAAGGTATAATAGCTACCAAGGTTAAATTAACACTTATATTCGTTAGCATTTTTAATATAACCAAAATGCTTAGCACAATAGCATCTAAAGCCATCAGTAGACCTGGTCCTACCATCATTCTAATAGCATTTAGATCATTTGTAGCATAAGCCATTAAATCACCTGTTTTATTTTCATTATAAAATCTTAAAGAAAGTTTTTCTAAATGGCTAAAAAAATCATTTCTAAGCTCATATTCTATTTTTCTAGAAGTACCAAATATAAAATACCTCCATACAAACCTAAAACAGGCAATAATAGCTCCTATTATAAATAACTTTAGAGCTTCATTAAGTAAATTATTAAATGTATATGCTCCATTTTGCAGCCCATCAGTAATATTTCCTGTTATTACAGGTATTTGTAACTGAGTAACATCTACTATAATTAATGAAATAATTCCTATTAAAAAGCTAAATTTATACTTTTTTAAATATTTATTTAGAATTGACTTTGATTTATGTTTATTTTTATTGTTAGATTTCATGTTTATTCACTTCCTTAATTAGATTAAATCTCTTATATTACCCTTTTAATGTGAAAAGCATAGACATCCTCATCTACAGTACTTGCACCAAAAATATTATGTTTTGACTTACTATTACATTTTACATCTAATGTAATTGGTTTGTTTTCATTATCTTTTTGGTCGATTAAATAAGAATTATGTACATTAGGACTAATATTTAACAATATATCTTTATATGTACTAATTAATATACCCTCTCCTTCGTTATTTGTGAATGCACCCCATATTACATCCGACTTATTTGCTTTTCCTATTTGAGTGTTTAAGTCATAATAATATAAACCTACTTTAGTACCAAAATTATACTCAGGATATGAATCATTAGGTCCTTTCCCAAACCATGAAAAGTCATTAAATTGTCCCGATACATCTAACATCATACCTACATTTATGGCTTTATTGTTTGATCTAATAATATTCATAATAGTTATTTGTCCATCTGATTCTATTACATATCTAGTAATTATATAGCCTTTTAACTGTGAGCATTTCCTAATTACATCAATTTGAGGTATTTTCTCCACATCATTAACAATAACTTCTTTTACTTTAGATAGTTCAAACTTTTCTGATTGGATTTCTATATAGGTTTTTATCGGAGATAATATATATTCTTGTTGATCAAATTCTATAGATCTTATGTTTCCTTTTATTTTATCAATTACTATCTCATAATTATCTCCAATAACTTCAATCTTTAACTTTTTATCTCTAACTCTAATTTTTTTATAAAACTCATTTTTTTTTCTCTTAGCTACTTTATATGGTATTTTATATTGAGACCAAGCCATAACATATTCTTTAGGCGACCACCATGTATCTTCTGTCGTTATCATATTGATATTAATATGATAACAAGCATTTTCAAGTATTTGGTCCATATTATAGTCAATTTTAATTTGTTGCTCTTCAACATTAGATACATCTAATAAATTTCCTTTTTTAATAACAATACCATCCTCTAAGATTTCCCAAGTAAATCTATATTTATTTAATAAAAATTTATTGTACTTACATTTAATATTAAAAATACCTTTAATAATGTCTTTTGCATCTATATTTATCATTTCATATTTCTTCTTAATTTCATATGCATAAGGATTTATTTGTCTATCTCCAAATATTATACCTTTATTAATTTGTTCATCAACAATATTATTTTGAACTATATACTCACATAGAAATTTTCCTGCCATTTGGGATTTAATTGGATTCTCTTCTATATTTTCATTATCTAATTCTATATCATCACATTTAATCTCAAATAGATTTCTTTGTTTGAGTATCATATTATCCCCTTCATAATATAGAGGTCTTGAATTATCTAATATCATTATGTTTTTATATTCATCTATTGAAATATCTAATTTATTATCTATTGCCCATGCAATTATGCAGCAATAATTATTATATTTATATATATTATCTCTAATTTCTTCTACACTATAGCTTAATTCTTGCTCTTGATTAGGAATAGGTTTATGAACCACATATATTCCATACTTATTGCACATATTATAGAAAAATGGAGCACTATTATAATCATATGTTATAAGCGCATTAATATTATTTCTTTTCATTATCTTTATATCTTCTAAATATTTTTCTTGTAATATTTCTGTGGAATCTTCTTTATAATCATTAAAAATTATGCCATTTAATATAATTCTTTGCCCATTTATTCGCATAATTCCATCCTTAATATCTACAAATCGAAATCCATATTGAAATTTTTCTTCGTATAGTATTGAATCTTCCTCATCTTTTACTATCATTCTAAAATCATAATAGTTTGGTATTTGCGCTGACCAAGTTTGAACGTTTTCTAATTCTGTTTCAAGTGTTATTTTTGATTCATTTTTTTGAGTAAGGATACACCTAATATCCGTTATCAATTCTTCGTTAGAATTATTTTTCACCCATAATTCTATTTTTATAGGCTTTATACTTACTCCAATATAATTTAAAAAAATATCTAAAACCATATAAATATTTGTGTATTCTTCATTCATAGCCTTACAATTAATATAATATTTATTAATAGCAATATCTTGGTTTGCGCTTCCCTTTATCCTTTCTATATCCTTATTCATATATATTTCACCCCATATAATTAAAAATTTATTTTGTAATTCATATACGACAAAACTTAGCACTTTGATTCATATTATAACATAAAATCATATCAAATAACGTCTTAATTAGGGAACTTTTCTAAAAGATAAATAGAGTAGAGAAATAATAGCTAGTATTACTTCCCTCTCATTGAACCGTACATACGGGTCTCGTATACGGCTCTACAACTTATATTCCAACACTTCTTAGATAATATTGTAAAGGATTGAGCAAACATGCTCCGTCCTT
>JAOASG010000014.1 GCA_025210235.1 Vallitalea sp. | reverse complement strand
TTTGAATTATATAAAGAAAAAGATATTGACTTAATTTTATGTGGACATGCTCACGGAGGACAAATACGACTGCCATTTATAGGTGGTATAATAGCTCCAAATCAAGGGTTGTTTCCAAAATACGATGGAGGAAAATATAATTATAAAGAAGTAAATATGATTGTAAATAGAGGTTTAGGAAATAGTTTAGCACCAATAAGAATTTTCAATAAACCTGAGTTAGGAGTTATTATATTAAATAAAAAATATGACTAAGATTTTTTAAGACTTGAATCTCCAAAACGAGTTGGATATAGAAAGGAAGAAGTTTATGATTACTATTTATGATTGGTTTGGTTATGAATTACCGATAAAGGAACGTTATCGGTTAATAAAAGAAGTTGGATTTGATGGTGTTTTATTATGGTGGAGTGATGGCTTTGGTCGTGATAGCTTTGGTCGGAACGATTACCGCAAAGGGCCACAAATTGCACGAGAAGCGGGTCTTTTTATAGAAAATATCCACACACCAGTGCACAACCAAAACAATCTTTGGCTTGATAATCTGGACGGTGAAGCCTTAACTGATTGCTATATACAATGTATTACAGATTGCGCCGAATTTGAGATTCCAACAATGGTGGTGCACCTACCTAACGAAGACAATCCATATAACGCATTAGGTCTAGATAGAATTAAGAGAATTACTGAAAAAGCCGAACATCTTGGTGTTAATGTAGCACTGGAGAATTTAAGGAATTTTACTAATTTGGCATATGTGTTGGAGCAAGTGGATTCTCTGCGTATCGGATTCTGTTATGACTGCGGACATCACTACCGCTATTATCCTAACTATGATTTATTATCCATGTACGGTTCTAGGTTAATGGCACTACATTTACATGATAATAATGGAAGTTATGCCCAACACGGGTTACCCTTTGACGGCACGACTAATTGGTATACAACCATGAAAAACATTGCACAAATGGGTTATTCAGGCGCAACTGCAATAGAAGCTATGAATTGGGATTATGAGGATTTATCTATAGAGGGATTTTTAGAAAAAGCGTTTGAGCGAGCAAAAAGGCTGGAAACGTTAAAACAGAAATAAAAATAGTATATAATTACAAAAAAATACTTGGGGTAAGATAGATTATCATTTCCTAACATATATTTTCGTTCGCTACGTACATTTTTTTACTACTAGAACGCTATATAAAATAGCTTGCTACGCTAGTTAATACAGCCCAAATATGTAAGCAAGGGGAAGGAATTATAATATGAGAAAGCAAACTTGGTTAATATTTACTATAATACTATTATGTGGGTGCAGTGTTACACAAAACAAGAAAGAAAATGAAAAAGGAACAGAAACACTAAAGAATGAAATAAACGTTGTTGAGAATGAAAATAAACTAATTGAGGATAAATACAAAATACTTGATGAAACGAATAATGAATTAAGATCTGAAATTGATATATTGAACTTAAAACTTGATGAGATAGTTAAAGAAAATAATGAATTAATCCAATTAATAGAATCCAAAAAAACTGAGCAGAATGATAAAGATGATATATTACAGCATTACGCATTTAAGGATAGTGATGTGGAGAACAATTTAAGAAAAAAAACTGACCTTATTAGTGCAAAATCTTTATTTGGAGGACAGATGAGATTTAAAGATATAGAGGTCATATCTAATAGTTGGGTTTATGCAACATTTGGAGACGACAATGTTAGTGGATATGGTATATATAAATTCATGATAATCGGAGATGATATTAGATGGGAGGAGATAGCTACTGATTTTACTGATCAATATAGCCATAAGAATAGTCTTTATAGATTAAATGAGAATGGACAGAAAGATGAACTATTCAGTACCATTGGAGTGTATTCAGCCCCAGTTATGTCATATGATGGTAGATATGTAGTCTTAAATAGAACAATGATGAGTGGTGGAGAAGCTTCGTGGGGTTATCCAGTTCTATTTGATTTGGAAAGTGGAGAAACAAAAGCCTTATTAAAAGAAGCAGAAAATTTTATGTATACTTGTGAATGGTTTAGTGATTCAAAACATGTATTAATTGATGGTAAGTACATAATAAACATTGATACGGGAAATATAACAGAATTAAAGGATAAAAATTATAATAATTTAGGTAGTGTTCCATCACCAGATAACAAGTACATAGCAAATTTAACTTCAAAAGGAGAAGAGGATTCAAAATTAGAAATCATTCTATATAACAATGAATGGGATTATGTTAAAACAATAAGGACTGATCTTACTCCCCGTTATTCGGGTAATCTCCAAATGCAATGGCTCGTACCTGTCACATGGATTGGAAATAATTATTTATGTGTTCAAACAGCTGATAACACTACGTATGAAAATATTATAAGCCTAATAGATGTTGCTTCTAATAAAGTAGTAACTATAGGTACTAAAGTAGCAGATATGAGTGTTTCATCTGATAATCAAAAAATAGCAATAAAAAAAGTCATTAAGGATAGTGAGAAAAGTGAAGTAATAATTGTCGATTTAGATGGAAATATTTTAAAAGAGTTAAATGAAAATCAACTAGGTGATAAATATCGTTTAGTTGGTTGGAGCAAAGATTCTACTAAATTGTATATAAGAATTTTAGATTATCAAAACATGGATCATGAAGATGTAAAACTTGATATAATAGATATTAATACAGAAGAAACAAAAATTAGAGAATATGATATGAATTTTAATAGATATGTAGAGAATTATATTTTGTCAAATATAGATGAAAATGGTAATTGCTACATTTTTGAAGTATTATATTAATTAATCTTTATAAGTTAAGTGGCTTAGGGCTATGAAAATTCAATTTAGAAACGCCCAATATATGTAATAGGTAAAAAAGGAGAATATAGATATGAGTAGAATAGCAATAATTTCAGATATCCATGGTAATATTCCAGCTTTAGACGCGGTATTGAAAGATATTAAAAGTAGAAATATTAATAGAACATTTTGTTTAGGACACAGAGTATATCTGTCTACAGCAATTGAAGAACGCATGAAATTATTTATGCCAACTAAAACATTAAATGAGGAAGCTGATGTAGTCGGATATGGAGATATACATGGAGCACATATAGATAATTTTAATGGCAAAACTATTTTTAATGTAGGTAGTGTTGGTAATCCATTGGAGATAACCCAAGCTTCATATGCAATTATAGAAGGGAAATATAAATCTAAAGAAAAATCTCCATTGTCGATATCACTAGTTAGAGTTCCATATAATATAGAACAAGCTGTGAGAGATGCAATGGAAAGTGATATGCCAGATAAACAAGAATATATTAATGAATTAAGAACTGCGGTTTATAGAGGTAGAAAAAAGAAATAGAGATATTTTTTTGTTTATTAGTAGGTTTATTTATAATGATGAGAAGGTGGTATGATGATAAAGTATATTATAGGTTACTTAACTGTATTTATAATAATTTTTTGCATATTTGGATTAACAATTCTAACTAGTAATGTATTTAAGAATAAAATAATAAAAAAATATCTACTTCAAATACTGAGTCTTATAATTTTCATAATAGTCTATGTAGCATGTTCATCTAATATTAGAATACTAATTTTTAAAGATTTATTCACTTTAACTAATATATTATTGGCGTTATTAGCAGTAATCCCAACAGTCATAATTGTGTATTATGGTGATAAATCCAAACCAGATTATTAATTTACTTTCATTGATTTTTTAGATGGTGCTGTAATGGAAATACCGCAACGTTTACTAGCTCAAAATTTATTTTTTGTTATCATTGGAAATTTTCATACATGGGGATTTATTAAGGTACCGATTTTACTCAATGCCATTTTATGGGTACAGTTAATATTGATGCAAGAAGTGATGAACAAAAAGAAACTTTCAAATAAAGTGATTTTTGAAATAGCTGCATCTTTTTGGTTTTCTATTTTTGTAGGAACACTATATTATAGGACTGGAAATATATTAGTACCAATGTTATGTCATGGACTAGAAAGGTATTTAAAATATCTTTTTATTAGTATGGTTTTAAAAAAAAACACAGAGTAAGTAGGCAGGGGTATGAAAGATAGAGTTAAACATACAAATTCTAGCAAAATACTGCAAGTTGGAAACTTAAAATAGAGAAAAAATCTTAATTTTAAAGGAGTTAGTCGAGATGAATATAGTTAATAATATCAAAAAGCATAGAACAATATTGTTTTTACTAATTCTTTTTTTAATATGTAATATTATTTAGTAGTGTAAATATTGGAATTCCAGTTATAGAGTTTTTTCTAGGATTAATATATTCAGCAATAAGTTATGTAATAATACTCTTTATAATCGATTGGTTCATTAGAAAGTTTAGGAAATAATTAACAAGAGCCAAAGTTGAGGATACAAGTTGATTATAAAATGAAAAATACTAAAGGCATATTAGTTTTAGAGAAAAAGTAAGGGGGGACAAGATTATGAGTTCATTATTGTATTTACTGGGGGCAATTAATATTATAGTTTCAATTATATGCGGAGTTAGTACAGGTACTATTAAAGGATTTCTAATAACAGCTTTTGCTGGTGTACTAAAAACAATTCTATTATTTGGAATAGGAAATATTATTGATAATCAAGATACTATAATAAGTTATCTAAATGGTATGAAGGATAATAAAACTGGAGTGTTAAAGAAATGTGGTAGGTGCAATAAGGAATACGAATTTTACAGAAAATCTTGCCCATATTGTGGAAATAAAGATTAATCGCATTAGCCATGATTTAACAATTACGTGTAACCATAAGGAGGTATTTATTAAATGAAGGTTTTTGGTTATATCTTTATAGGATTTTTAGTTATTTGGATTGTAGAGTTTATTTTTATTTATTTTAATTGCTATAGTACTTTTAACTTGTTGCTCAAAAGAACAAACTTTTAGTATTATCATTAGTGGTTATAACTTTAATTACAATATCGTTATATCTAGTTTTGGATGATAAAAAGTAAGTATATGCATGAGTGATTATGTAGGTTTAAAAATTATCGCCATTTGAGAGGGGGAAGAACTTGGATAGAACAAATTATAAATTTTGCAATTTTTTACTTGCAATGGTAAGTACTATAGTGTTAAATAATATGATTAAAATTTCTTATAGATTGTTAATGAAATTAGAAGTAATTAATTCTAGATTATCAAAAGATGATTGGTCTATATATTTTTATTTAATCATTATAGTAGTTTTTACAATCATAGACATAATTAAGATGTTAATTAATAAACCAACTGGTAATTTATATATAATAATTGAAGATACAAAATATAAAGTATATAGATATTCGTAAGTCTAGGAATAGGTATTATATCATTAATATTACTATCAAATAGATTTGAACAATATCTTTTATTTGTTGCAATACTATCGTTTGTGGTAGCTCTTATGACTTTTGCTACTATGAAAAATCAAGATGGTATATATGAGGATTGTATTTGTTGGCACGGAAGAAAAATATTGTTAACTGATATTTTAGAAGTTAGAGAACATAAGAAAAAAGTTAAGATATTGGTTAAAGGAAAATTTATGTTTATAAAAAATATACAAGATTATAAGTTACCATTAAATAAACAAGATGTGCTTAAAGCAAAGAATAAAATAAAAGCACATAAGTAAATTTTACATAAAAGTATACAGATAAAGTTCCAAATAATATAAAGGTAACAACTATACATAATAATGTAATTTCGTTCGGATTTTATAATATAATTTATTTCATCTATTTTGATACTAAGATCATAATAGGATTTATTATTAGATTTCATAATAAGCGTCATAAAGGAGTATAATATATGAATGATAATCAACGTACAGAAAAATTTTACTCAATTAAAAATCAACTTGAAAGCGAAGATTACTATGGGGAGAAATGTACAATCTCTCCTAAAGGCTAATATTATTGCTTTGATTACGGCGGGTCCCATTGCAGTGTTATGTTGCATTATATTCTTTTTTACAAAAGATACTAGTAAAATCAATTTTTCAATAATTAATCTATTAATTTTCTATTTGCTATTAATGGCAACAATTTTTATACATGAACTTCTTCATGGATTAACATGGAGTTTGTACTGTAGAAATGGATGGAAAAGTGTTCACTTTGGAGTAATATGGAAAAAATTGACTCCTTTTTGTTGTTGCACGGAATTGCTTAACTTTAAACAGTACATACTTGGTGGTCTTATGCCTTTTATAATCCTTGGACTTGGAATATTTGTAATATCATTAATGACCAACAGTATATTTTTGCTTGTTCTAAGTGTTTTTAATATAATTGCAGCAGGTGGAGATTTAACAATTGCAATTATGCTATTGAAACATAAAGATGCATATATAATCGATCATCCAACTGAATGCGGTTTTTGGGCTTTTAAAAAGAATGATTAAGAAGTATAAGTATACAAAGGTGATCTACTAAAATTTGTCCTATATGTTCTATAAGAAATAGTAAAACAGTAATTTCAAGGATTACTATATCTGGAGATGAAATTATATTTAGTTATGATAGTTTAAGCAGTTATCTACCTATTGGAGTTTATAAAATTGAGGAAGATTTATTAACGATGACCACTAACGATAAAAAGTATAAGTATGTATTCGAAATAGATGGTGATAAACTAATTTTTATGAAAAATGAGTCTTCAAAGGTGAATTTAATTGATGAAAGATTTGGAATAAAGATTAAAAATAATGCAGAATTTAAGCTGATAGAAAACTAATAATATAAAGAGGATTAAACTTTAATTTAGATGGAAGGTTAAGAGAACTTATGAACGGTTGTCTTAACTGCAGATACAAGGGATTATGCAAGGAGCACGATAATATGGATAAAATTAGAGATTTAGTATATATAAATTACGAAAATAAATTAAATAAAGTAATTTCTTATGGAATTGAATTTAGGGAGTTTATGAAAGCTCTATACAAAAGGCCAAATAATATTTTGATTTTAGAAGGAGATTATGGTACAAACTTTGACTTTACTACCAACTGTGAATATTGTATAAGTAAAGATATTGATGATTTTCTACAAGAGGATGTTTACAGTTATGGTAATTTTTCATGGATAGATTTTGAAAGTGTAGAAGGGTTAAAATCGCTTGACCCTGAGGAAGTGGCAGAGTTATTTTATTTAGGTAAAATGTGGGAACCTGTAAAAGATACTTTCTTCAAGAAGTTAAAGAATAGATTTGTATATACTGCTCACGATGATGGATGGATTAACCATACTGTTTATAATAATAAGTCAGATTTTGAAGAAGTTTTGAGTAGAGTTATATCAAATAAAATATATATGATTTATAATATTGAATTACCTGAGGTAGATAACAAAATATCAGCTAGATTATCTGATCTATGTTTAAATGGTATTGCTATAGATATTTTGAGATTATGTGTTAAAGAAGATGATAGTGTTATTATTCCAATATATCAAATCGGAAAATATCAAGATATGGATGAAGTATATTCTTTAATGAGAGAGTATGAAGTTCAAGCGAATTATGAATTAAGATATAGTTGTAATTGGGAATTAATTAAACTTAATTGAAATTCTTATACAATTTTTGTTGATTAGATTAAAGTGGTTTGATTTACGAGAGTTCGGTTCAAGAATGTCGGAAATTGAACTTTTAGATGACATATTATACTAGTTTAGTTGAAAGGTTTGAGTTAATTGAAAATTAGAGTGATTGATAAGAGTGAAATTGAGTACGGTTGGATAAAAACGCATATAGAATCTAATGATGATGTAGTTTGCCATGAATGTGACAGAATTAGTTTTCTAACAAGTAATAATAAAAAATTCAGAAGTATTGTAGTTAATACAGGTACTGATGAGAATGGTTGGTATTTGATTCTTTTCTTTTATAAACGTAATACTAAAGATTTACTGAATGGAGAGTTAGAGTTAGGTATAGAATTTTCACCATTGTCTTCTATAATAGGTTCTAGAAGTATAATTGATTATTTTGGATATTGGCCATCTTTTCATGATGATGAATTGATTGAATTTAATGAAGGAGAAAATTTCGTAGAATTAACTATAAATTTATTGACCAAACCGGAAGATGAAACTGAAGAGAAACTGATTAAAATTAGGTTTGATGGAATAAGAAATATCGATATTAAATATGATGAGTATACGGATGATATTCTAAGTATAATTATGGATCTTCATTTTGAAATTGAGACTGAAGATACACTAAGTTGTTATTTGTATAGTTGTATTGGGTTGTCTGGAACAATTTCAGCGGAAAAAGTAAGTTTTTGTATACTTCCGTAAAATACATAAACATGTAATTTGAAGGGAGCAAAAAATGAATTGGAAAAATAAGAAATATAAGATTATAATAGGTGTATTACTTGTACATATACTTAAAATAGTAATAATTTATATTATGAACAAAGATATTGCTACTAATTTTTTATCTGCAATATTATCTAATTTTCTTATCGTGAGTGGGGTAATTGGACTTACTGAGGATACGTATTATATACCTGAAAAAGCTAGCTTTACATCAGTTAAGCAAGAAACATATTATGGCAAGCAAAATGGATTTAAACAAGATATGTACATTTTGAAGAATATTACAACTATTATTATTGGATTAGTTTTTTTCTTTATTTGGGTTTAATTTATAAAATTTGGAGGCGGTGAAGTATATGAAAAAAAATATTTATTGTATTATTACGGTATTGCTAATTATTTTTATATGTGGGTGTAAAAGTACCAACATTGAAGATATTGAGAATAACATTGACGATATTAAAGTACAAATTATAAATATATTAGAACTTGATAGCGGTACATATTATACATTGGAAGTAATTAATAATGGCAAAGAATTAATAAAATATGTTGAAGTTATGTTAGGATATTCAGTAACTGAAGATGCTAAAAAAGAGGGGATTACTGGTCCAATAATGTTTCAAGGAAAGACAGTAGATAATGCTATAAACTTAAAATCTGGAGAAAAAAAGTCATTTATTGTTCATGTGCCAGTACCATTGTTAAAGCAAGAAAAAATTGATATGGATAGAATACAAGTTTGTATACAAGGTTATTTTTCAGAAGTCAAAATTGAAAAGAGATTTCAAAAAAGTGGTGGTTTAGCTATATTTAATGAAGAATAATTAGAAAGATAGTAATCTTATATCAATAAATATTTGGTGTTATGATATATTGTCAGATTAAATTATTTGCTTTAATTATTTTGCTTCATTTTTCTTGCATTATATGATAATATTTTTAGCATCGGAAATAGGAGACGTTAAATGCAATTTTATTTAAGAAAAGCAGTTAAAAAAAGGGTGCACTTATGATTAATGCAAAAAGCAAATTCAAAACAGATATATTTAAAAATAGATTAGGTAATTCAGTACTTATTTGTTATGTATTACTTTACATAACTATTTTAATTGTACAAACAATGAATATGCCATTTGATTCCATAAAAAAGATGGGATGGTTCTTGGGAGCATTAATAGGAATAGTTATAAGATTTTCAATAATCTTTTTATATTGGTATCTAATGAAGGTAAAATATATTAAAGAAGATAAGAGAATTGATATTATTCAATTACTAATTGGATCATTATTAGTAATGATATCATTTTCTCCATTTATATACTTTAACTTAAGTTTTATTATAACATTTATTGTATTATCTATAGTTATTATATTAAATGAAGGTTATTATATATAATGACAATAGTTATTAGAAAGGAAACTTTATATGAGTAAAGAATTATTTGATATGACTTTAGAAGAACTATGGAAACTATTCCCAATAATATTAAAAGAACATAATAGTGATTACCTAACTTGGTACAATATTGAAAAACAAGAACTTTTAAGAATCATAGATAACCAAGATATTAAGAGAATTAATCATATTGGAAGTAGTTGTGTAAAAGGATTAATTTCTAAGCCGACGGTGGATATTTTATTGGAAATAAATAGTGAAACAAATATAGAGCAATTAACAGATAAGCTAAAAAATAATGGTTGGACATTAATGTCGACTAAGAAAAGCCCCATATTAAATATGTCATTCAATAAAGGATATACTAATAAAGGTTTTGCAAAAAAAGTCTATCATTTACATATTCGTTATTATGATAACTGGAATGAACTATATTTTAGAGATTATCTTATGGAGCATGAAGAAGTTGCTAGTGAGTATGGAGAACTGAAGTTAAGATTGCAAGAAAAATATAAGCATAATAGAGACGGATATACTCAGAAAAAATCTGATTTTATTTTGAAGTATACACAAAAGGCTAAAGAAGAGTATGGAGATAAGTATAAACCTGGTCCAGTTTAGATGGAGGATGTAATTATGTTTCTATTACAAATAGATGTGATATCCTGGACAAGATATAAAACGTTAGAAGACTAAATTTGTTAAGAAAAGGGGAATATTATGATTTTAGTGATTTTATGTTTAGTCATGATAACAAGTGCCATACTAATACGCATAATTATGAATAGAAGAAAAAAAACAAGTGATGTTTCTAATAGTAAGTGGCTATATATTGGGATATCAGTACTTTGCTTTTTATATGTAGGATTGATTTCATATTTTGTTACTGATATTAATATTGGTTTCATCTATACTTATTTATCATTTGTTTTGATTGACATTGTAATGTATGTTAGTCATACTGGAAGAAATATTTTTTTAAATAGTTTAATCTTAATTATTGGTATTCCTATAACAAGTATATTATTGCTAAAATCATCTGAATATTTTCTTATAAATTCAAGTTACATTTTATTTTTAGTTTCAATACCATCGTTAATTTTATTTGAACAACCTGAGCTGGAACACTGTGTATTAAAGTATATATCTTTAACCATAGGAATGGGGATTGCAATTTATATATTATTGGTTCCACATAATCTAATTAATAGTAATAATAAGTATATTCAAGAAGTAGTTGCTGAGGAATATCTAATTAATAAACTTCATATTACACCAGTTCATATGAATACTGATAGAAATTTAAGAGGTAAGGCCACTGAAGTTAGAGCATATAGTAGTCGTGACTTAAAAATAACGATGATCTATAGGAATGGAAAAATTGAAAGTTACAAACTAGAGGAATGATAGGGGGCATGTCGTCTAGCAGTATTACGAATTAGTTTCCACACTAGGCTATGGTAATTATGCTGCACCATTAGCCTAGTAGTGAAAGGACTAAAATATCAAATGATATTATTTGTTCTGGTTACGGTATTCTAAAATATCTCCTGGTTGGCATTCTAAAACATTACAAATGGAATCCAATGTAGAAAAGCGTATAGCTTTTACTTTAGAATTCTTGAGATTTGATAAATTTGGTTCAGCTATACCAACTTTTTTAGAAAGTTCCTTAAGTGAAATTTTACGTTTAGCCATCATTACATCTAAATTTACAATAATACTCATAGAGTTTCACACCTCTTTAAACAGTTTGATCAATTTCATTCTTCATAATTGTTGCTTGTTTTATTGTTTTAGATATTAATATAAAAATGAAACCTAAAATGATTGTAGAAAATAAAATGACAATAGGTGATCGTATAGTTAATAAAATATCAAGAGGATCTCCTTTTAGTTGATTGATATATATAGTTTTGGAGCTTGAGCCGCTACTCGTCATTAGAGGTACGTTACATAGGTTAATAATATCAATAATAACTTTACAACTTAAAAACATTATACCATATCCAATATTACGAAATCTATGCGCAGTTTCAAAACTGAAAAATGTGTTATTAGATAAGGAAAATACTATCTTTTTTAGTTGAAAGAAGCAGTATAAAATTGGTAAAGCGATTAGTAAATTATTCAGTAGGTATAGAATGAAAGTTAATGATTGTTCATTATACATTTTTGGAGTTATTTTAAAAAGAGGATAAATAATCCCAAAAGAGAAATAAATTATGCTAAAGTACCAAATTATAGCTATACTAGAGTAAATTTTTTTGTTGTTAGAACTCATATAATCACTCCTTTTATATTATACTTAGAGTTTAACACAAATAATTTCATAAATCAATAAAAATATAACGATAAACATTAAATAATTTATATTTAACATAAATTACATAAAATGAATTGTAAATAAATGAAGGAAGTAACAGATTATATAACAGATTTCAAAAAAATTTGGGATTATGGTATAATATTAAGCATTATATCATTAGGGAGGACTATATGAGACTAAAAAAAATAATAAGCTGTTTTTTTATATGTATTCTTATTTTTACAGCATGTAGCAGAAAATCTCTTGAGTTTGAAAGTATAGCAAATCATGTAAATGTAGTAGAAGAATCAGAATATGGAAAAATAAAGATGGAGTTTTCAAAGTTAGATGGTGAGGATATTAGATCCTTTAGTGCTAAAGAAGGAAAAACATATGCATTTGAATATGCTTATTTAATTACAGAAGGGACTATTGAATTGCAATTTAGAGATTCACAAGATAATGTTATTACTAAAATAACGTTATCTGAAGATGAATACAAAGAAGCAAAAAAAGAGTTAAAAAAGGATAATGATGTAGAAGTATATGAGTTTGGTAGTACAATACAAGTTAAAAGTAATGATAAGAAGATAAAGATTGCTATAATTGGAAAAGATTCAATCCATAACATATTAAAAATACTTAAGTCTGAAGAAGAAGTGTTAGGTATACTATTAAGTGGCTCAATAGCTCATGGTTTTGATACTCCAGTTTCTGATATAGACATTATGATTATAATATCTGAAGAAAACTATAGAAAGAGAGCAGAAGAGGGTAAACTAACTTATTATGAGAAAGAAAGTTGTACATATGAGGAAGGATATGTTGACGGTAAATATATCAGTATTAGTTTCATGGAAAAAGTAGCATTAATTGGAAGTGAGCCAGCAAAATTTGCATTTGATGGTGCAGTAATTCTTTATTCTAAGATTGAGGGGTTAGAGGAGTTACTTCAAAAGATAACTAAGTATCCAATTGAAAAGAAGGAAGAAAATATTAAAAGATTCTATGCACAATTTGAAGCATATAAATGGTATTGTAACGAAGCTATAAAGCATGAAAATGATTATCTTCTAATGCATTCAATTTCAAATATGGTATTATTTGGTGGAAGTTTTGCTAAGGGAAATATAAATATTAAATATAGTTTAATGCTTAAATACTCATGTGATTTGTAATAATAATTTGCATGAGTATTTTTAATTAAGGGTATTACAAATATTCAAAGATAAAAAAGCACTAGAATTACTAAGAATATATATTACTTCAGATGTGGAACAACATAAATGGGAAACAAAAATAAGTTTAGAACAAATTAGTAGAAGAATAATTGATAGAAAGAAAATTTGCTGAATGGTAAAAATTAGTCTTTTCACAGTTGAATTGTGAAATTATTATATACATATTGGTTAAAATGTTGTATGATTAATATGCAAATAACAATGTATAATATCAATGGTTTAATAAAAGGAGAGTAAATTTATGAGATTTTATTCAAAACATGATATTTGGTTAGGAGTTATATTGTTAGGTGGTATAGGAATAGGGATGATTTCTACATTAGTAAGCTCAAAAATATTAATCTGGAGTTTAGCTATTATAATAGTATTTTTTTTATGTTGCTGGGTATGGTTTGGTACAAAATATATAATTGAAGAAGAATATTTAGTGGCTAAATCAGGTCCATTTGTATACAAGATTAAAATCTCAGATATTACTAATATTAATAAAACTAGAAACTTTATATCATCACCAGCATGTTCTTTGGATCGTATAGAAGTAAAGTCAGATAATAAATTTCTTATAATATCTCCAAAAGATAAAACATATTTCATAGATATGTTACAGGAAAAGAATCCTAGTATTAAGGTTAATGTCTAACATCATTTCTAAGGGTATAATTAGAATATATCGGGAACGTAAAACGTTACAAGACATTATCGATATTTGAGGGTAATGATTTTGAATAAAAAGAGATAAGAAGGTATCAATGAATAGGTTATAAAACGCTATAAAAATATGAGAGGAAGATAGATAATGAAGGGATATTATTTTATAAGTATGATGATGGGTCCAATTGTTTCTATATTAATAGTTGTTATTATTATTATAATTATTGTTAAAGGAATAAAACAATCAAGTTATAACAAATCTCAACCTAAATTGACTGTAAATGCTAAAGCGGTATCAAAAAGGACAAAAGTAACTGGAGGAATGAATAATTCAAACATCAATAGAGGACATACTTATTATTATGTTACGTTTCAATTTGAAAGTAATGATCGACTAGAACTAAAAATGAATGGTTCAGAGTTTGGGATGATAGTTGAAGGTGATAATGGTAAATTAACATTTCAAGGGAATAAGTTTTATGGTTTTGAACGAACTTAGTATATGAGATATATAAAATAAGGATGTTTAATATTATATTTAATATTATACATAAGAATATTGAATTTTACATAAAAAATAAAGGACATTAAATAGGAGGCTAAATGAAATTAAAACGTAAGAAAAAAATTATAACAATTTTAATATTAATTATTATAAGCTATGTTATATATGTCTCTAGTGATATATACTTTTATGGTAATATAGACGAATTAAATAAAGCAGATGCAGCTATAATATTAGGTGCTGGTGTATGGGGAGACGAACCATCGCCTGTATTTAAAGAAAGAATAAATCACGGTATTTGGTTATATACAAATGATTATGTAGATAATTTAATATTTACAGGGGGGAAAGGAAAAGGTGAAGCATATTCAGAATCAAGTGTTGCTATGAATTATGCGATAGCTAACTCAGTTTCCAGTGAAGATATTTTTATAGAAGAACAATCAACAATCACACAAGATAATTTATTATATGCATCTAAAATTATTGAAGATAATAATTTTAGTCAAGTTATAATTGTAAGTGATCCGTTACATATGAAAAGAGCTATGCTGATGGCTAATGACTATGGTTTAAAAGCATGGGCTTCACCTACTCCAACTACTAAATATACATCAATGAAGAGTAAATTACCTTTTTTATTTAGAGAAGTATTCTTGTACATTGGATATCAGTTTTATAGGATCGTGATTTGAGTTGGAGTAAATTTAAGGAGGTGCAAGAGGTATGTATTTTGATGAATTGATAGGACTAAAGCAAAATAATAGGCAAGATACAATTACTAGACATGCGGTTAGAGCTATTTCAATTAGAGGGGATAAAATATTAATGATTGTATCTAATCAAGGAGATTACAAACTACCTGGTGGCGGAGTTGAAAAAGACGAAAGACATGAAGAAGCATTAGCAAGAGAAGTTGCTGAAGAAACAGGTTATATATGTAAACGTGGTAGTAGTATGATTGGTAAAATAATAGAACGTAAGAAGGATATGTATGAAGAGGATAAAATTTTTGAAATGACATCATATTACTATGTATGTGAAGTATCGGATGATATGGGAGGACAATCTTTAGACGAATATGAGGCAGAACTAGGATTTAAGCCAATATGGATTGGTATTGATGAAGCAATTTCTAAGAATATAGAACTTTTAAGATCTTTGGATAAAGATGATTTATGGACTCAAAGAGAGAATTATGTGTTAACTAAGATTGATAGTATAGGGTTTAGACAATTATTGGCGAAGTTACTTTAAAACTAGAGAGGCTAGAAGGTATAAATTATAAATAAGATTTTATTTTCTTTAATGGTATAGATTGTGAATATACTATAAAATAGTTTTTGGATTTTGATAAAAGAATACGAGTTGTTCTTACATCTCCAATCATTATGATGGGAGATATTTTGATAAGTAGGCTGAATATCGGGAATGAGGGGATTATAAAACAAGAGACAGATATTTGTTAGAAGGGAGAAACAAATGAAATTGAAACATTATCTAGAAGTACTAGTAGTTTTACTTATAATTACAGGGTGCTCTAGCAATAAAATAGATTCTAAGTATGAAAATATAATTTCAGACCTTAAAAATCAAATTAGGATTAATAAAGATAATAATGAGAAATTAACAAATTTATTAGATTCACAAATTTCTAGAAATAAACAGCTTGAGAATGAAATTAGTATACTTAAAAAAGATTTAACAGCTGAACGTAAAAAAAACCAAAAATTTAAAGAGAATACTGATGAAAAAAAGAATAGATGGGACTATGAGTTACAAATATTCTCAGCAAGAGATAATAAGCTTTCTTATTTTATAGAGGAGAAGAATAATATGTATCAAACTATTAATATAATTGGAAGCGATAATAACTTTAAATCAGAGACATATGATTTTGAAACTATTAATATTTCTGGAACAGGTAGTAATGAATTTGTAAAAGTAATTGTTTTTGGAAGTATATATAGTTTTGAATTGCTTGAGATTATATGGGATGATAATTTAGAGAGTTCTGATTATAGAGTATTAGAAAGTATAGATTTTGTTAGAAATAAAGAAATAGTAATTGAAACTACATTGCCAGAAGGACTACCTGGAGAAATGATAAGATGGAAAGATGAAGAAGGGAATACCTATGAGCAATATTTAAAATATGATGGAATTGGTATTAGTGGAATTTTAATATTACCTAAGTAAGTAAAAGATTACTAAGTACCTTTATTTAATTATAAGTTTTATATGTATAGGATAAATTACAAGGAGTAGAAATGAATAGGTTTTTAAAATTATATACATTTCATAATACAATTATTATTATAATAATTGTATTATATTAGTAACAAATAAACTAATATATATTTGATATAAAATAAAAATTATCGTATAATTATAGTAGTATAGTTAATTAAGTAACTTTATTTAATAATAAAAATCAAGTATTTAGTAATGGGGGGATATAATGAGTAAAAAGATATGTAAGAAATGTGGAGAAATAAATAACAGTTCGGCAATGTTCTGTATAAATTGTCAAAGTTCTTTGATAGATGCAGAAATAAAAAAAGATAATGATGAACCTATAATAGCTAATACTAGTAATTCAAATAGTAGTATAATATACACAGACGAGTCAGAAACTATAACTTTTGGTGAATGGATGGGAATTTTAATTATATTGGCAATTCCGTTTATTAATATAATAGCTTTATTTTATCTAGCTTTTGGGCAGCATAATGAAAGCATTAATAATTATGGTAAAGCATCACTTGTTTTAGCGGGAATTGGTTTAGTCATAGTATTCTTATTTAGAGGATGTAGTGGAATCTAAAGGAAACATCAAATACATTTTTATGGTTTAGCTTAATATTTAGTGGGTTTGAAAAAGAATAGTTTTTAAATGATAATAAGGATTATATAAATAACAAAAATTAGGAGTAAATTAATGAAATGCGGGAAAATAATAGGCGTAGGTAATACAGCAACTGTATATGAATGGGAAAATGATAAAGTGCTAAAACTTTTTTATCAAGGATATCCTAAAAAATCCGTAGAAAAAGAATTTCATAATGCAATGTCAATAAGAGATATGGATTTTGCAAAACCAAAGGCGTATAAAATAATTTCTTATAAAGAACGAATAGGCATTATTTATGATAGAGTGGAAGGTGAGTCGCTGCTAGACTGGGTAATTAAAACTGGAAACGTGCATGAATGCGCATTATATATGGCAAATCTACATAAGGCAATCGTTCAAAATACTATTAGTGATGTACCGAATTACAAGGGATTTTTAAAAAATCATATACCAAACACACCTGAGGTTGATACTAATAAAACAGAAATGATAAATATGATAGATAAATTACCAAGTGGAAATGCACTTTGTCATGGTGATTTCCATCCTGGTAATATATTAATATCAAATGGACATACAGCTATTATAGATTTTATGAATGTGTGTCATGGAAATTTTTTGTATGATGTTGCAAGAACTGTATTTTTGATAGAATATACACCTGTGCCAGAGCAATATAATAGAGAGAACCTTTTGAGATTGAAGAAGACATTGGCAGATTTGTATCTTATACAAATGAATGTTACTAGAGAAATGATTCAGGATTATATATCAGTTATTAGCATGGTTAGAAAGGGTGAATGCCCTAACGAATAATTTATTTATCGGAATGAGATTAGGGTATAGGAGGGGAAAATAGATGGAAAAAAATAATAATAAAAAATTAGTAATAGTTGAAGTAATAAAAGAATCTATGAATTTATATAAGAATAACTTTTGGCTACTCTTCAAGCTGAATGCAATAGGAGTATTAATATTATTAGTAACAAGTAATTTTAATAATCTAAGAAAATATGTAGATATAATGGAATTAAATTTTCTGATAGGTTTTATAGGAATAATTCTTATATTTGTAGGCTTATATTATAGTTTTAGAGTTACAGTATCACTAATTTTGTCAATAAAAGATAGATATGTTGATAAAGAAGTAACGATTAAAGAGATATATAATAGATCAAAAGAAAATATATGGAAATATATAGGGAGTCTATTGTTATTCGGATTAATGATAATTATTCCGGTTTTGTTTACAGGGATTGGAGTAACTAAAGTAGATACAATTATTTTAAAAATTGTATTTATAATAGTAGGAAGTGTCTTATTATCATATATTATGGTCAAGTATAGATTTGCAATGTATGTAAGGATATTTAAACCTGAGATTAATAATTATTTTAGATACAGTAACAAATTAGTAAATAATTATTTTTGGGAAGTTCTTTGTATTTTACTAGTATCATTTTTAGCACAATTACCCAGTATTATAATGAGTGTTTTAATAGATGTAAACACGATAGGTCTATTTGAAAGGTTTATATATAATAATATTACTCATATAATTACACTAGCGGCTGGTCCATTTTTAATGGGATTATCGGTTATAGCTTATTTGAAATTGGATAATGAATAGGTATATTGGTGGTTATTAGTAAATATCAGTTTTTAGAAAGTTATAGAGAGGGTCAAATAATAAGGAGATGATAAAATGGGATGGTGTCCAAAGTGTAAAAGCGAGTACGAAAAGCATGTTAAGAGATGTAAAGAGTGTGATATAGAACTTGTTGAAGTATTAGAAAAAGAGGATATATCTTTTGAGGAAAGTGAACAATTAATTAATGTAGCTAATATTCATGAAGCTAATATTATAATATCATTATTGGAATCTTGCAATATACCTTCATTTTATAAAAGTGAAGGTGCAGGAGAATATCTTCAAATCTTTGCGGGATGTAATTTTCATGGGTTTGATATATATGTACCATCTAGCTTAATTGAAGAGGCTAAAGATGTAATATCACAATATCATGAATAAATAGATACTTATATATTGAATAAGATAAAAGTATCAGGAAGCAAAAGGCAAAAAGTGATGGTGGGATTTTATGGATAGGAATCTAATAATTAATATTATATACATTTCCATTATAATTATTTATATTATGTTTTTTATAA
This sequence comes from Vallitalea sp., assembly GCA_025210235.1. Classification (GTDB taxonomy): domain Bacteria; phylum Bacillota; class Clostridia; order Lachnospirales; family Vallitaleaceae; genus Vallitalea. Next base: position 35,973 of record JAOASG010000014.1, on the reverse strand, counting down.
TTATGTTGGTGAAAGAGAAGAAAAAGGTTATTAGTATGGGGAAAACTATTGTTGAATTTAATCATGAAGCAGATTTTCAAATAGTTTTAATAATACTATGGCTAATTATTTTAATCTTAGATTTTAGACTAAATTATGAACAAAAATATATTTTAATAAGATCTTTTAGTATAATATTTATATTTGTTTTGGTATTAACAAATTTAATAAAAAGTAATAGAAATCAACAATTTTGTGATGAAGGTATTATTTCTAATAAAGGAATATATAAATGGAAAAATGTAAAAAGTTATTATTTTATTGAATCATTAAATAGTAACAAAATAGAAGGAATATCAATAACTGTTGAAAATAATAATAAAACAAAAGAATTTAATTTATTCTTTTCACAAGATAAACTACAATTAATAACGGATACTGTAGAAAGGCAAATAGGAAAGGAAATTGAACATTTATGCTAATAGTGATATCCAACAATAGTAAAAAAAGCAATTAATAATCAATACGGGGGAGAGTTATATTGAACAAATTAGGGAAATTATCAATTAGACTATTTGCAATATATTTTTTTTGTAAAGCAATTATGGCACTTAAGGGAATACTATTTATATATATGCCACAACATGGAGCAGCAAGACAATTAGTTGAAGAATCAGGGTATATAGAATATATTATACTTCATGTAATTGTAATGGTAATAATTGCAGTGTTATTATGGCTGTTTGCAGATAATTATATTAGTTTTAAAGGCTATACCAGATACATTAAATCAAATACTAACTGTATGTACTATTAATATAAATGCATATCATAAATACATGAAAGCAACGACACTTATTAAGAATAGTAGTGGGTATTGTTTTAATAATTAACAAAAAGTTAGTTAAAAAAATTAAAGATTAAATAAAGGATAATAATATTAAAAAGGACGGTTATAAAATGACTTATATGTATACAAAAGATGTTTGGGAACAGAAATTTAGAGATAGACATATGAAATTAATGAATCCAGAAAAAAGCCTTTGTGATAATATCGCATTTCTCAAAAAAGGAACTGTTTTAGACTTAGCATGTGGTGATGGGAGAAATGCAATATACTTAGCTCAAAAAGGATTTAATGTAACGGGAATAGATTTTAGTGAAGAGGCGCTAAAAAGGTTACGGTATTTTGCAGACGAGAGGAATTTAAAGATAAGTACAAAAATGATGAATTTGAATGATTACGGTATGTTATTAAAGTTAAAAAGTTTTGATAATATAATAATTAATCATTATAAACCTGAGGAACAAGTTATGGAGGTACTTCCTAATTTATTAAATCAAAAAGGTACATTAGTTATATGTGGGTTTGGTTATAGACAGCAAGTTAATGAAAGAATATCAGAACATGATATATTTAAAAAAGATGAATTCAAGGATAGATTTAATAATTTGAATTTAATTATGCATCAAGATATTAATGATGATTCAAGAGGTTTCTTTGAAGTTTATATATTTGAAAAAAACTAAGGAAGGGGTTAGCATTATGTTAGTTACAACTACACAAACAGTTGAAGGAAAAAAAATAATTGAGTATAAGGGGATTGTATTTGGAGAAGTTGTTGCAGGAGTTGATTTCATAAAGGATTTCGCAGCAGGACTATCTAATTTTTTTGGTGGAAGATCTAACTCATATGAAGGTGAACTTATTGAGGCAAGAGAAACTGCTATATCAGAATTGGAAAATAGAGCGAAAAATTTAGGCGCAAATGCTGTTGTAGGTGTTGATATCGACTATGAAGTATTAGGTCAAGGTGGAAATATGCTAATGGTTACTGCATCAGGAACAGCGGTAATAATTGAATAAGTTAATACAATGAAATTTAATATTATTATAGTAAATACAGATGAATCAATAAGGATAAAAGTGTCAATGATTCATTTAGTATGGAATGAAATAGATAAAGACTAAAAAATGCTTTTTATAACAATTCAATCACATGATAAATAATTAAATCAGAGACATTAAACGTTAGGTGTAATTAATATCAGGTATCACTTAAATGATTGGAAGTGAGCATATGAACAGGACTGTTATTATAGTAATGTTTTTAACATTTATAATTACAATAATTGGAACTTTAGCTTATTCTGTAAGGATTGTTGGAGTTAAAACTGGAAAAATTGCAGTATCATTTTCTTTGTTTAATATTCTAGTTTTAGTATCTCGGTGTGCATGTACTATTCAAGCGCCTATATTGACTAAGTATGTAGAAATAAATAAAGGAGTTAATATTGTATATTCATTTTATATGATTTTAATATCTGCGGGCATTGCTACAATAATCGGAGCTTTTTGTATTCCAACTTTCCAAAGAGTATTTAGTAAATGGGTTATGAAGTTTTCAATTGAAAGATCAGTGCCCAAAATTATTATTCATAGTTTTTCTCGCGCAGGAATTAAGCAATTAAAATCATGTATGAAATTACCAGAAAAGGATAATATCAAAAAATTTGATATAAGAAATATTCCTACAAAAATAATAGTTTATAATATTGTTGTGGTGGGAATACAGTCTGTTGGAATCTTAGCACCAATATATGCTGGAATAATTGAACCATCATTAAGAGCAACTTGTATAACATTATCTGGTGTAATAAATGGATTAGCAACAATATTACTATATATCTATATTTATCCTTATTTATCTGTAAAAACTGATGATGTAATTGACGGAAAATGTACAGAGTCAGAATTTACACAATGCGTTGTAGGTATGGTAGGATCAAAGATAATTGGAACATTTTTAGCAGTACCATTACTTATTCCTGCAAGTAAATTAATAGTAGTTGTTGCAAATATAATACCTTAGCAAGCAATTGTTAAAAAGGAGAGTGTAAGAAAAATTATGTTGAAGTATATAACTAATTTATTTGTAATATTATTAACATTGGTAAAAGGCCCTATTTCTAATTTTTCATTAGAAGACAGTATTGTAAGATTAGATCATAATAAGCAATCAGTTGAAAAATATATTGATGAAATAAAGGATTTAAAAGAAGAAGTTGAATCGTTAGAAAAAGAAAAAACTGAATTAGAAAAGAAATTAAATAGTAACAATAATAATTTTAATAACTATTTATATAACGTATTTAATCCTCAATTCCTTCATGTAGGAGATAAAATACTGAAATGTGAGGTTGCTGAAATTGAGGAAAGTAAAGAACATAGAGAGGTTATATTTTCAGGGAAATTAGATGTAAAATTAATTATATCAAAAGTTGAAGGTTATAATGGTGACTATGAATATAAGTTATCTAAAGAATATTATAATAAAGTACCTATTGATATTTTTACATATACTAAAAGTCTAGATTATGATTACCCTATGGATTATTATATGAAAAAAGAGGATGAAGATAAATTAATTAAAGAAATTGGTGATAAGTATTATGATGGAATAGAGGTCATGGTAACTCTAAAGAATTATAGTATGATTTACGATCAGTCCAATTTCGCCAATTGGGTAGAATTTGTTAAACTAGATTCAATAGTAAGTAAATAAATTTATAGTTATAATTTATATGAATTTGTACTTATTTAGGGCACGAACAACTCCTTCTAGAGTACTGGAATGGAGGAAATACTAACGTTAGACAAAATTATTTTAGGAGGTAAACATGAAAAATAAAATTATATTAGTGTGTTATTGTATAAGTTCAATAATATTATTTACAAGTTGTTCTAATAGTGCACAAGAGGTTAAATATGTGGAACAAATAAAAGGACAGGAAAGTAATATTTTGGATCTTCAAACTGAGCTATCAGATAAAGATAAAATAGTACAAGAGCTTAAATCAGAAATAAATAATTTAAGTAGTTCATTATCTAATCTAGAAGAAAAAAATAAGGAGTTACTAGGTAATAATAGTATGTATCGTAAACACCTAAAAGAACAAAAAGATTATTTAAATGAACTTGAAGATACGCAAAGTGATATTAACACTGAATCATTTTATTCAAAATTTTATAAATATAAATATAAGTTAAACGAAAAAAATATTAAAGACGAGATTATTTTTGGTATACATTATGGAGCAAAGGAATCTGATGGTGGTACAAATACATTAATGGGTAAAAATTCCTCCTTTTTACATAATAGTGTGTATAATAATGATTGGCAGGTAGATAATGATTCAGATTTATTTAATGGTAAATGGTATAGCATTGAAATAAAAGAGTTAATAGCTAATAAACAAAAATATGAGGCATTAAGAGAGTTAGCAAATAAAAAATATACATTCTATAGTATAGACAAGAAACTATTTGAAACTAATGGTAGTTTAACTATTGATGAATGGCTAGAACCATTTATGCTATTTGACAATCCAAATGAAACTGGTTTTTTTATATCAGGGAATTATAATCATATTCCTAGAGATGTAAATGTAGTAGTAAATATGGAGTATAATGATGATAAATACGATATTGTTAAGTATGATGATAGTAATGATCTCAATTCTATAATTAGCGCTATAGAACCAGAAAGTAATAATGCAAGCATAACACAATTAATTGAATGTGATATTAATGGAGATGGAAAACTAGAAAAAATTGTTAATATAAATAATACCTATGATGACTATAATTATATTACTACGAATTGGTATGAATTGGATTATGATGGATATATGGCAAAATTGATTATACTTGATGAACACAATAATATTATTCAATATATAGATAGTATTGATGAAAAGGATATTAAAGACCCTATGGAGGTTTGCAGGTTATTCCCTGAAATTCTGTACGTTATAGATATGAATAATGATGGTGTATTCGAAATAATTACGGAAGCGCCTATATGGGAAGGTACATGTTACGTTTTGAATAAAGTGAATATAGAACTGAAATCTATATCTCAAGATTTTTATGATATTGGTATGTAATTATATTATAACTTGTAATGCTACTGATGAAGATATAATTAAAATTAAGGAATTTTATAAAATTTGATGCTGTAATAATAAAGTAATAACTTGGGTATTGAGACATGATGAAAAAACAAAACAATTTACAAGTAAGGATTTTTTGATGGATAACGTAGGTATTAATGGAGATGTAGGTTCATCTGGAATGATATCATCGGAGAAAAATACAGTATTGTTATGCAAATATAATGTGAATGAAAATAATTGTCATTTCAAGTGGAGACTATGGAAACTATTCCCAATAATTTTGGAGGTACTAATATATGATAAAAGAATATGTTGTAATAACACCTTATGAAAGTGAAAATACTGACCCTATTAAAATAAAAAAAGGCGATACGGTGCAACTCGGAGAAAAATCTAATGACAATGGACCGTGGCCGAACTGGATTTACTGTATTTCTAATAGAACAGGAAAGGAAGGGTGGACACCGGTTCAAGTCTTTCAAATTGAACATGGAACGGGAGTAGTAACAACTGATTATGATGCAAAAGAAATGACAGTAGCTGTAGGAGATACGTTATATGGTGATATTGAATTAAATGGTTGGATTTGGTGTGAGCGTAAAGCAGATAAAGAAGTTGGATGGGTTCCAAAAAACTGCGTTAAAATTAAGAGAGAAAGATAAATAAGAGATGAATAAAAATTGCGACAATTTCAGATAACGAATTAGAGAATTGGTAGAAGATTTCAAGAAAAGACTATTATTCAATTTTAGTTATATTAGATGACAAAAACATTATATGATGGTATGTAATATTAAAATAATTGAGAGAAGGATGTTTAAAGGGAGAGTGTAAGAAAGTTATGTTGAAGTATATAACTAATTTATTTCTAATAATATTATTGGTAAATGGTTCTATTTCTGATATGTCATTTGAAGATACTATTGCAAAATCAGATGATAACATGCAACCAGTTAAAGATTTCGCTAATTGGGTAGAATTTGTTAAACTAAATTCAATAGTACAGAATACAGAAAAAACAGTAAATGATTTGATTATAGGACAAGTTGAATTACCGGATAAACAATGTACATTACAATTGCAAATGTATGAAGGAAATTATTATATTGAGCAAGATATTGGACCTTTTAAAGGTACTAATTACTACGGAAATTGCAAATTAATTTTAAGGAATGATGAAGAAATAATTGATGAATATCTTTTAGACAATGACTGGCTTGAAAAGATGAGATTTAATAAAAAATTTGAAATAAAAATTTATGATTATAATAAGGATGGGAAGATAGAATTTTTAATAGGACAATATTTAAGTAATAATATAAATGAATATAAATTATATAGAATAGATAATAATAAAATAGTTCTTGTAGATGGAGATAATTATTTTAATATTAGTGGCAAAAAAAGATATTCTTGTTTATTTGATTTTGATGATAGTGGTAAAATATATTATAATTACTATGATAATAGTAAAGGTGAAAAGGTTAATAGATTTGTAGAATTTACAAATGAAAATGTTATAAAAAAATAGTTAGTAGAAGTATATAATTTATATTGTGTTAAAACATAATATTCCCCATATAATATAATAGATTAATATTTATGGGGAATAAACTATGTTTACCATTAGTTTATGTATGATTGTTAAAAATGAAGAAGATGTTTTGGAAAAGTGTCTTTCATCAATTTCTGATATTGTAGATGAGATTATAATAGTTGATACGGGATCAACAGATAAAACAAAAGAAATTGCAAAAAAATATAAATGTAAAATATATGATTTTAAATGGATAAATGATTTTTCTGCTGCAAGAAATTATAGTTTTTCAAAAGCCACTAGTGATTATATATTATGGTTAGATGCTGACGATATTTTTTTAGAAGAAGATAGAGATAAATTTAAAAAATTAAAGAAAACGATTAATAATAAAGTAGATGCCTATTCAATGTTTTATAATTATGCTTTTGATGAAGATGAAAATGTTATATTAAGATTTAGAAGAAATAGGATTGTAAAAAGGTCAAAAAATTATTTATGGCATGGCTTTGTACATGAATATATTAGTATAAAAGGTAATGTTAATAATACAGATATTTGTATAACACATAACAGAGTACATGACTCTGGTAAAAGAAATATTAATATATATGAGCAAAAGATAGCGGAAGGTTATACTCTAGATGCAAGGGATACCTATTACTACGCAAAAGAATTATTCGATAATGAGTTGTATGAAAAAAGTCTTATAATCTTTAATGAGTTTTTAGATAATAAAGAAGGTTGGATTGAAGATAAAATTGTAGCATGCGGTAAAATTGCTGATTATTATACTAGTGAAAAAAAATACTTGCAATGTAGAAAATATTGCTTTAAGTCTTTTGAATATGATTTACCAAGGGGAGAATTTTGCTGTCGGTTAGGATTAAGTTATTTTAATGAAAATGAATATAAAAAGGCAATTTTTTGGTATGATCTTGCTACAAAAGTTCAAAAACCTTCAAGTGATTGGGGATTTATCAATGAAAGTGATTATACATGGTTGCCTCATTTACAATTATGCATTTGCTACTATAGATTAGGAGATAAAGAAAAATCTTATAGGCATCATAAGAAATCTTATGAATATAATAAAGATAATAAATATATACAGTATAATAATAAATTTTTTCAATCATTAGGGTATGAATAATATGATAAAAGAGATAATCAAACAAGAATTTAAGGACCGTATTAAATCATTTAGTTATAACAGTAAACAGTCACTTATAAAAAAAGACAACTATAATAAAAAATACCATATTGTTTATGTGATGGGTAATACTTCAATATGTGGAGCCGCAAAAGTTATATTTGAACATGGAAATAGACTTATACAAAAAGGAAATAAGGTAACTATAGTTGCATATTATGATAGACCAAGTTGGTATAAAACTCACTGTGATTATATTAGAGTACCCTCTGCAACAAAATTATCTATGTGTATTCCTAACTGTGATTTAATAGTTGCAACATATTATACACATATTGGGGAGTGCATAAATACTAGGTTAGCACCTGTAATATATTTTGAACAAGGAGATTATCATATTTTTAATTATAATAAATTAGAAAATATACATAAAGACTTTATTAATTTACATTATAGACTTACAGATAGAACAGTAACCGTATCAAATGAAATGCAAAAGCTAATAAAAAAATTATTTAAAGAAGAAGCGTATGTTGTTCATAATGGTATAGACACTAACATATTTAATACTAATAAAAACTTAAAGATAACAAATAAGTGTAAAAATAGCAATAACATGCTTAATAGTCAAGATGGATTATTAACTAATAAAATCAGATATATTCTAATGATGGGAGATAATAAATTAAAATTTAAGGGAATAGATGATATTATTATAGCTTATAACATAGTTAGAAAAAAAGTTCCAGAAATAGAGTTGTATTGGATTACTCCAACCATTCCAGATGAATATGATAATAATACTATAACAAAAGTATTTGTATCTCCAAATCAATTAGAAATTGCTAGTTTATATAGAAATGCAGAAATTTATATTAATGGATCACATTATGAATCATTTTGTCTACCAGTATTAGAGGCTATGGCTTGTGGATGTCCAGTTATTACTACAGATTGTATAGGGATTAGAGATTATGTTATTGACTATAATAATGCTTTAATAACTAGTTGCAATAATCCTATTGCTATGTCGGGAAAAATACTAAAAATACTTAATAATAATAGATTAAAAAATAAATTAATAATGAATGGATTAAAAACTGTTAAAAAATTCAAATGGGAAAAAATAATTAAGAAGTTAGATAATTATTATAATAAAATAGCAGAATATAAAACTTTAGATATTAATAAAATAGGTGAGTGGAATCTAGAGGTTAATAGGTTGGATTTTGTTAAAGAAAAAGATTATTTCAAGTTCTTAAAGACATTAAAAGTTACTTCAAAAGAAAAAATATATGTACCTGTAGAATACAGTGTGGTTGAAGATTTTCAGATAGCCAGATGGGAATTGGTCGCATATAAAAAAATAGATAGTAATAACATAGAGTATTGTTATACAAATATCAAAAAAGATATAAAACAAATTAAAAATGAAGATGTTAAAAAGTTTTATAAAATGCTACGTACTAAAAAATATAGTAATGTCATTGAAAGATTGGATGGAATAATAAATAAAAGTAAAAACAATATAATATTTTATAAATGGAAAATATATTGTTTAATAAAACTAGATAAGAATAAAGAAGCACTAAATTTAATGAACAAGGTACTTAAAAATAATGCTCCTAAATATACAGATATATATTACCTATATCTTATGCTTATTATGAAAGGAATAAATAAAAGTAATATCAAAGAAATTTATAGAGAGATAGATTTATTAGATGACGCTATTGTATATGAAGAATATATAGTTAATATAAGAAAGAGTGCAAAGGTATTAATTATGCGAAACAAACAGAATGTATTAGGGGAGGGGGAAAACACTAATATGCCAGAAATGTATGATTATGCTATGGAATTATATTATAACGGTTTATATAATGAAGCAATAAATATATTTACAGACTTAGTTAATGAATATGATAATGACAAAAAAATTATTATTGAGATATATAGAAAATTATATTTATGCTACTATTATAAAAAAATGAATGAAAAAGCTAGAATGTACTGTTATTTGACTTTTAATTATACATTACCTAGAGCGGAAGAATGTTGTTTTATTGGATTAACGTATTTACAAGAAAAAAAATATAAAGAAGCAATTTTTTGGTATGAATTAGCAACTAGGTTAGAACATCCTAAAGATAATAAAATTATAATAGAAAAAGACGCTTGGACTTGGAAACCATATGTACAATTATGCATATGTTATTATGAGGAAGGGGACAACGAAAAAGCTTTTAAATGTAATGAAAAAGCAAAGAGTATGAATCCATATGAAGAAAGTATATTACAAAATGTTAAGTTTTTTCAGAAGATAGGATTTAAGTCAGATGAAATTTTATGATTATTAGAATGAGACAGGTGAGCTTAATTGAAGAATAAGGGTATTAGTTATATAGATAGACAAATATTAGTTACAGGTTGTGCTGGATTTATTGGGTTTCACTTAGCTAAACGCTTATTAGATGAAGGGTTAAACATAATTGGAATAGATAATATAAATAATTATTATGATGTGAAATTAAAAAATTCTAGACTAAGTATTTTAAAAAGATATCCAAATTTCAAATTCTATAAAAAATCTCTAGAAAATTCATCAGGTATAAATAATATATTTAAGAGTAATAGAATTAAATATGTTATTAATTTAGCTGCTCAAGCAGGTGTAAGATATAGTCTTATTAATCCAAAGGCGTATATTGACTCTAATATTGTAGGTTTTTTAAGTATATTAGAAGCATGTAAAAATTATGAAATAGAGCATCTAGTATATGCATCGTCAAGTTCTGTGTATGGAGGGAATAAACAAATACCTTTCTCCACAAGTCACAAAGTAGATAACCCAGTAAGTTTATATGCTGCAACGAAAAAAGCAAATGAGTTAATGGCTTATACTTATAGTTATTTATACAATATTCCAACAACAGGATTAAGATTTTTTACAGTATATGGACCATGGGGACGACCAGATATGGCGTTATTTCTGTTTACTGATAATATTATTAAAGATAAGCCAATAAAAGTTTTTAATTATGGAAATATGTTAAGAGATTTTACTTATATAGATGATATTATAGAAGGCATCGTTCGTCTAATAACAACTATACCAAAAGCTGTAAAACAAGATGAGGATAAAGAGTACGGTGATAGTTTAACGCCATATAAGATATATAACATAGGAAATAATAATCCAGTAAATTTAGAAGATTTTATTTCAATTCTAGAAAATAAATTAAATAAAAAAGCTATAAAAGAATATCTACCCATGCAACCAGGAGATGTTTCAAAGACGTATGCTGATGTTAGTGAATTAGAAAATGATATTAATTATAAGCCGTGTACAAATGTTGAAGAAGGTATAGAAAGATTTGTTGCATGGTATAAGGAATATTATCATATTACATCTTAGAAATCTTGAGTATTATAGTTATATTTTTATTGTGGAAATCTTTTAATAGTTATTAACTCAAATTATTTTTTCTTTTTTTAATACATTAATAATTTTTTCTGCACGATGTTTATAAGTATGATCCTTTATAGCTTTAGTTGCATTTTCTTTAATTTTATTCCTAAATTCAGGATGTTTTAAATAAAAATCAACAAATTCTAAAGTTTCTTCGCTACATGTAGAAACTATTAAATCTTTATTAGGAGTAAATAATTCACATAGTTTAGTATTATAAGAAGTGATTAAAAATCCATTTGAGCCTAAAATCTCGTAAGTTCTCATTGAAACTAATTCGTCATAGTAATTTTGTAGACCAATAATAATATTAGAGCATCTATATACATTATTAGTTTGTAAATAGTGAAGATATCCGTGAAGTAAATCATCAGGGATTTTTACTTCTAAGAAAGGTTCCATTTGATCCCAATATTTCCCCCAAAAATCGATGGAGATATTATTTTTTAATAGTGGTTTAACTAAAATATTTAGCGATTTGTGTCTATAATGTTTTTTGTCATTACTAAGAACATTAGGATATGCGTTAGCTACTACAGCTATATTTTTTTTACACCACTTTTGACATTTAACTGGTTTGTGGATACTTGGTTGATAAGCAAAAGGTAAATAAGAAGCACCAATACCTATAGAATTATATATAGGTATTCTAGAAGGTGCTACTGTAAATACGTACTTCGGATTAGCTTTTTTTATTAATGGAATTGTAAAATCAGAAGTAAATGTAGGGTCCTCTGTTGCCCAATATATTAGAGGAACTTTATATTTAGTACAAGCTACATTTACAAGTTTAAGATTATAATCAGAATGTTCAGTAGTCCAACCTAATAAAACTGCTAAATCAGGTTTAAATGTTTTAATTAGTCGATATACTTTTTCTTCGTTAATTGATCCTGATACGATAATCTTATGCCCAGCGTCACGAAATCCTAAAGGTAGTCCAAAAATAAATCTATCATCTTTTTCAAAAAATATTACATTCATAATTTTACACCTCTATCAAAGCTATATATTAACATTATTAATTACATTATTAAAATAGAACTAAAAACATATTGTATTAAAGAATCAACTTAATGTAGTTTCCCAATTACTTAAAAGAATCAAACTAAAGTAAGGAAAAAAGGTTGATTTAGAATAGTAGTAGTGTATAATTATTAGTAGTAAGTAATTGCAATTATTACAGATAAAAAAATAAAAAAGTAAACTTAATTACATATAATATAATGAGAATAGGGTAAAATATTATAAATGGTAACTAGTTAACTGCAAATATATTGCTATTACGCAAAACACAAAGATTTGAGGTATTTTATGAAATATGTGCAACTACTGTATAACCCAATGTCTGGCAATAGAGATTTTCCTAATTATTTAGATTTATTCATTTCTATTTTTCAAGATGCAGGTTATGAAACTAGAATACATAGAACGAAAAGTAAACAAGACATGTTTAATTATCTATCATGTGAAATATTAACAGATTGTAGTGCTATTATTGTTGCAGGTGGGGATGGATCAGTTAATCAAGTGGTTAATTATATTATGAAAAATAATATTAATATACCATTAGGAGTTATACCTGCTGGAACAGCTAATGATTTTGCTTCTCATTTAAAAATGCCTACAAGATATGGTGAATGCTTCGAAACATTGGCGAAAATGAATATTAAAAATATTGATGTTGGAAAGGTTAATGAAAAATATTTTATTAACGTTTGTTGTGGAGGACTTTTTACCAATATCTCGCAAAATATGGATATAGAAATGAAAAATACTCTTGGAAAACTTGGGTATTATATTAAGGGAGTACAACAATTACCAAGATTTAGAAAAATTCATTATAAAATTACTAATAGTAAAAAAGAACTAGATGATTATTTTTATTTGTTTTTAGTTTTAAATGGTAAAAGTGCAGGTGGATTTAATAAATTAGGAGTTGATGCTCGAATTGATGATGGTAAAATGGATTTTATTGGGATAAAAGCATGTACAATTAATGAAGTGGCTGTTTTGTTTGGAAAAATACTTATTGGAGAGCATCTTCAAGATAAAAATATTGTGTTTTTTCAAGATAATAAAATAGATATAGAATGTATGGATGAAGTCAATATGTTTAGGGAATCTGATATTGATGGAGAAAGTGGTCCAGAGTATCCATTACATATAGAAGTAAAAAAACAAGCATTAAAAGTTATTAGTAATTAATAAATATTTAAAAAGGTAGTGTAAAGTAATCTATGAAAAACAAAGACAAAAAAAATCAAGAATAATTTATAAGAAAAACTGTAACAAAGATGGCTATTTGTAACTCACGCCACCCTTGACAGCACCATTAAATAATGCTTAGTAATGGCGCCGACGGGGAGAAACTCAAGAACAGATAGAATTCTCCCGTCGTAATCACAGCATTGTAGCATTATTTAATGATGCTATCAAGGGCAAGTCCCTACGGGATGGCTGGATTTAATGCCTTCCGGTTCCAAATCTAAGAACAGATAGATTCTGTTGACCGGTTATCTTGTAAATGTAGGATAGTTTTTTGACCAAGGTATATAAGTAATTGCCATTTACCTGGCATATTGTCAGCTTTTGATAGAAACTTAACATCATTTAGAGGCTTTTTATAACAGGTAACCTGATGAGGACGTAGGAAGTTATAATAAGCTACCCACAGAGACAATGCATAATTAGCACCTTCGTAATTATTATAACCATTAGTTACACGATAAGAAGCTTTAAAAGTTCGATTAAGACGTTCTACAATTTGTTTAAATGGACGGAACTGTTTAGAAACTTCATCATCATTACTAAGTCCTATGACCTGAGTGATATCAAACTCTAAAGGATTTTTCTCACGAAGTGCGAATTGTTGGGAAGCTAAAGGGTAAGCACTATAACCATCAGCAATAAAACGAAATTTATCAGGCAGTTTTTTAAGATTACGAAAAGCCATACGCATAGCAAGAATACAAGGACCAACCCCACGATTATCAGATACTCTATAACCAAGGATAGACCTTTAAACAGCATCCATAATAAACCAGATATAACCTTTGATACCACGAACTTTGATATAAGTTTCATCGGCTATCATAGTACTTAAATTAGAGTATTTATAATTGTCAACAAAAGGTTTGATTAAAGTAGCAGCCGTATGAGCATAATTAGCAACCATAGTATGAGAAATATCAATACAATGAATATCTTTTAAAGCCATGGACGTTTTTCTCAAAGAAAGACCAAGGTTAACATGATAGGATAAGCAAAGGCCCATGATGTGTGCGCTTTTGCTACGAAATTCAAGAGAAGAAGCATTTTTAGGAAGAGAATCTAAATCCATAGCAAAAAAATCTACAGAAAATTCACGGTAGATATAACGAAGCTTATATTTATAGCGTTGAGATTGTTTAAGATCTTTTGGTAATTTACGAACATTGGATATATAGTAGGAACACTTATTATTAACACATTTATGTACAGTGAAATGCTTTCTATCTTTTTTAGCAACAAGGGCATGAGAACAATAAGGGCATTTAAGAACAAGAGGTGAAGTAACTTGTTCTCCAGTGATAAAAGTCTTTTGACAAACTTTACATTTGAACTGACCTTTACCACCATTATTATCGTAAATATATTGGTGAGGAGCACCGCATACAGGGCATACGGTATCATCTGGAACATTACGTACTTTACCCTTATGAGTTTTAACAGGTTTCAAAGGTTTACCATAACGTAAAAGATAGTATTCAGTTAAAAATTGCCAATCTTGCATAACAAAACGTTTAATAATAGGAAGCTTATCGGTCTTAAATTTCTGATATTTAGGGGAATGAGCGTCATCAAAAGCCCATTGCTTAAGAGGAATATATTTAGCAATAAACAATAAACACCAAAAAAGTTGTTTATGTAGGTATTGAATATATAGTAGTAAATAAGTTATAATTGAGTTCATGACAATGACATCCTTTTTTATTTATTTTTGTTGCTTGGGAACTTCAATTATAACTCAAAAAAGGGGGTCATTGTTATTTTATTGCAAAAAACTTTGAAATCCTTGATAAATAAAAGATTTTATTAAACTAGTGTAGTGTTAACTTTACACTACCTTTAAAAAAATAGGAGGATTAAAATGAAAATAGAGATTGAAGAATTTATTGAAGAAATAAAGGCTGAAATGTATGGTTATGAGGAAATTGAAGAGTCATTGATTGTTGATTGGGAAAATAGATTTAGAAAATGGATAAATGTTCTTAAACAAAAAAAATCCAAATATGATAGAATTAAGTTTAGTCCTAATTCTATCATAATAGAGTTAAAAGATGAGACAGATATATTTAAAATAGTTGATAAATACTTATATGCTGTAGTAAATAATGAGATAGATAAATACTGGATAGATTGGACGCTTTAATTTATTTGTTTTTATGTACGTCTTCTGGCTTAGCCTTATCTAAGGCTTTTTGTATTGCACCAAGAAGCATTGATGACGTGTATTTAGCATCTGTTTTAATAGTTAAATTCTCAAAGCTAGTATCATTAACCAGTTGAATTTCCAAATCATTTAATGTAGGTACTATTGCTGGGTTTAATGTTTCTAGAGCACTATCTAAATTTTTGATTTGTATTGAGTTAATATGATCTTTATCAACTACAACTTCAACATTAACTGGTTGATTTTCTAGTACAATTGATGATGAATAAACTCCAGGTACATATGTTGCCATTACGGGGGTTTTTGCATCATTTTTATTATTTAACATGTAGATAAGTAATAATATTAAACAGATACCAACTATTACAAATAGAACGGTATATAGTATTTGCTTTAGTTGTAAAACAATAATTTTAGTTGAACGCATAATTTCCTCCTTATATCAAATAGTCCGATTAATATATTTTATTTAAGTTCTAACTAAAATATGAAGATAATGGGGAAATTAACAAATCTTTTTAGAAATTAAAATCTACATATTGTATGGAAAATAATATTCTTAGTTTTAAATTATCTATTGCCTATATGAAAGGATGAACGTTAAATGAGGTTAGTACATAGTAAATTATTAAAAAAAGCAAATGTAATTATAGTATTAATGATATTTAGTCTTTTAGTTGTAGCATGCTCTAATAATAATATTAAAGATAATAAAGAAATTAATAATCAGCAAATAGAGAATAAAAACAGCGAAAATAAGGATGTAGATACTGAAAACAATCATGAAAATAATAAGTCTAATTCAATTGATAACAATAATGATAAAATAGAAGATAAAAATAGTGATAATAATGATAATAGTGACAATAATGATACTAGTAAAAGTGATGTTAAACAAGAGGATGCAACAGCAGAAAAAACTCCTATAGAAATTGATTATCAAAAAGTAAAACCAAATGAACTAGGTCATATTATGGTTATAATGTATCATGGAATTTCTAATAATCCTCCATATCACATAACTGAGGAACAATTTCTTGAGGATTTAGAGTATATGTATAATAATGGATATAGACCAATATCTATGAGAGATTATATTGATAATAATATTAAAGTTGAAGCAGGGTTTACACCAATCGTTCTTACATATGATGACGGACTTAGTTCCACGTTTTCATTAGAAAAAATAGATGGAGAGTTTGTTGCTAAAAAAGGAACAGCTATTGAAATATTAGAAAGATTTGCTAAAACTCATCCTGGTTTTGATAATAAAGCAGCACTGTATATTAATGGTGATGGTATTTTTGAGGGAGAAGGAACAGTTGAAGAAAGAATTAATTGGTTGGTAGATCATGGATACGATGTAGGAAATCACACATCTTCTCATGCAAAAGAACATATGTTAAGTAAATTAACATCTAGAGAAATAATGAGTCATATAGGAATAGTAGATCAGCTTATAAAAAATGCTGTCCCAAACTATACAGTAGATTCTTTAGCATATACATTTGGAGTTAGACCTAAAAAACCTTTACTAAACCTAGTAAGCGAAGGTGAATATAAAGGCATTACTTATAATTATAAAGTTGGATTTAGAGAAGGACCAACTGGACCATATTATCCACCGTTAGATAATAGATTTACTCCTTTAAAAGCGCCAAGAGCAAGAGGATCTAAAGGTGATCCGGCTGATATGTGGGGATTCTTTGAATATTATAAAAAAAATCCACATAAAAAATATATATCAGATGGTAATCCAGATAGAGTATCAATACTGGAAATAGATGAGAAATATGTGAATAAAGAAAAGCTAGGTGACAAAGAATTATATTTATATAAATTAGAAAAGGTTCAATAACAATTCATTCTTTAAAGGTTTACGCGGAGATGGTATAGGGTAATATTACCTTATACCATCTCCTCTAGCTTCATTCAGTATGTAAAGAATTAAGATGATTAGTTTTATAATTACTAATGTTATAGAAGGAAGGGGAAGAGTATGTCATTACAATATATATTGGGAAGAGCAGGATCGGGTAAAACACGTTATTGTTACGATTTAATGATACAAGAATCGTTAAAAAATACTAACAAACCCCTTATTATAATAGTACCTGAACAGTTTACATTAGAAACGCAAAAAGATATAGTTAACTTACATCCTGCATCAGGAATAATGCAAATAGAAGTTTTGAGTTTTCAACGTCTTGCTTACAGAATATTTGATGAAATTGGTGGAGCAAGTAGAACTGTATTAGGTAATACAGGTAAAGGTATGGTTATAAGAAAAGTTATTGAAGATAATAAAAATAGTCTTTCTCTTTTTTATAAAAATTCAGAAAAATCAGGTTTTATAAAAGAGTTAAAGAGTATTATAACTGAACTATATCAGTATGAAATCTCACCTAAAGACCTAGAAAATTCTATAGAACAACTTTCCAATAAACCTTTATTACAAAATAAGATTAATGATTTGCAAATCATTTACAATGGATTTAAAGAATATATTAAAAGAAAATATATGACTACAGAAGATACATTAGATCAATTAAGTGATTCTATTGCAAAATCAAAATTTTTAAGTGGAGCTGCCATCTGCATAGATGGATTTTATGGATTTACACCAATTCAATATAAAGTGTTAAACGAATTATTAAAAAAAGCCAATAAGATATATCTTACTTTAACTATAGACAAAATTGAGAAAATACATAACTTAAACGATGAGTCAGAATTATTCTATGAAAGTAAAAAAACTATTAATAAATTAAATAATTATGCAAATGAAAGTAAAGTCTCTATTGGTGAATATATTTTTATAAATAAAAGTTGGCGTTATAAGAATAACATTATGGCACATTTAGAAAAAAATATTTTTAGATATCCATATAAAGTTTGGGAGGATAAAGTAACTGAAGGTATATACATATACACAGCATCAAATATAAGAAGAGAAATAACCAATGTATCAAATAATATTATTAAATTAATAAAAAAACATAATTATAGATATAGAGATATAGCAGTTGTTACTGGTGATTTAGATGGTTATGAAAAAATATTAGCACAGATATTTAAAGAGTATGATATACCTTTTTTTATTGATAAAAAGAAAGATGTATTATCCAATCCATTTATAGAATTTATTAAATCTGCTTTAGAAATTATTGATAAAGGATTTATATATGAAACTATATTCAGGTACGCAAAAACTAATTTAACAGGTATTAATACATCAGATATTGATGTTATTGAAAATTATGTATTAGCATATGGAATAAAAGGAAAAAATAAATGGGAAAAACCATTTGAATATCCGTACATAACTAATAGTGATAATGATGAATATGCTAATGAACAATTAAAAAGAATTAACAATGCTAGAGAAGAATTAGTACAACCATTACTTACCTTTTATAAGAAAATAGGAAAGAGAAAAACAACGGTAAAACATATATCGGAAGCTCTATATCAGCTTCTTACAGAACTTAATATTGAACAAAAAATATTTAATTTAAGTGAAGAGTTTAGAAAAAATAATAAGTTAATACTGGAAAAAGAATATAAAGCTATTTATAAAATGATAATGGAACTGTTAGATAAAATAGTAGAAATATTAGGAGATGAAGTAGTAACTATAAAAGAGTATATTCATATTCTAGAATCAGGACTTGAACAATGTGAAATGGGACTTGTTCCTCCAGGACTTGATCAAATTGTAGTTGGAGATTTAGAAAGATCAAGACTTGGAAAAATAAAAGCATTGTTTATTATAGGGCTTAATGAAGGTAAAATACCTAAAATATCAATTAAACCTAATATTTTGTCAGATATGGATAGAGAAAAATTGATGGAAAAGGGGTTAGATCTTGCCTCAACAAGTAAGAAAAAAGTATTTGAAGAACAATTTTTAATATATTCAGGTCTAACAAAGCCTAGTAATAGATTATACCTAAGTTATCCTAGAACAGATATAGATGGTAAATCAATGAGGCCTTCTATGCTTATAAGTAGGATAAAAAAGATATTTAAAAACATTAAAATTATGGACGTAGATGAAATTGATGATAATGAACAAATTTATCTACAAAAGCCTACATTTAGGAATTTATTAGAAAAATTAAGAGATTATTATGATACAGATCTTAGTGGTTTTTGGAAAGATGTATATAGCTTTTATTTTACTAGTTCCAATTGGGAAACTGAAGTAAAGAAAGCTATTGAAGGGTTATATTATGTAAACAAAGAAGAATTTTTGTCAGATGAGTTAGTTAAGAGTATTTATTCAGATAATTTAATAAATAGTGTATCTAGGTTAGAAGAATTTGCTCAGTGTCCTTTTGCACATTTTATTGACTATGGGCTTAATGTAAAAGAAAGAACAATAAGAGAAATTTCTATGCCTGACATAGGTATATTATTTCATCGTTCAATTGATGAATTTTCTAAAAAGATTGTAAATAGAGAATTAGATTGGAACACAATTGATGATGATTTAAGAGAAAAACTTGTAGAAGAAACAGTTATTCAAGTAGCAGATAAATATTGTAATAACATATTTTACAGTACTAAGAGAAATACATATCTTATAAAACGCCTTACAAGGATAACACAGAGAGCTATTTGGGCACTTCAATACCATATTAAAAAAGGGGAGTTTAAACCTACTGATTATGAAGTTGCTTTTAGTGCAGATAAAGCTAAGCTTGATTCATTAAATATTGATTTTGATGATGAAAAAACAATGAAATTAAAAGGAAGAATTGATAGAGTTGATAGATATGAAACAGATGATACAGTATATTTAAAAGTAATTGATTACAAATCAGGTAATAAAAATTTTGATATAACAGCACTTTATTATGGATTACAATTACAGCTATTAGTTTATATTAATGCAGTTACAGAATTAGAAAAAATGAAGACAACAAAAAAAGTCATTCCAGCAGGTGTTTTTTATTATCATATTGATGATCCCATTATAAAGACGGATGAAGAAATTAGTAATGAAGACTTAGAAAAGTATATCATTAAAAGTCTTAAAATGAACGGATTAGTTCTAGAGGATATTAATGTTATACAAAAAATGGATAAAGACATCAAAGGATATTCTGATATATTACCTGTTCAAATAACATCAAAAGGAGCTATAGGAAAAAGGTCGTCAGTTGCCTCGAAAGATCAATTTCATGATTTGGTAAATTATGTACATTACAAAACTGAAGAAATCGGTAGAAATATAATGAATGGAAATATTAATATTTATCCTTATAAAAATGATAAAGATCATGCTTGTAAGTATTGTAAGTATTCTTCTGTATGTCAATTTGATGAATCAATTGGACAAAATGAATACAGATTATTGAATAAGATAAGCAAAAATGATGTGTGGGAATATATCAAAAACTTTGATAAAAGTTGAGTTTTTCAAAAAATTTTGGTATGATTAGGGTATCGGCTTATTTTTCTTAATAATGAAGAGAGGTGTTGTAAGTTGTGGAAACTATAATTAATAAGATTATATCTATTGAAAATAATGCTAGGGAGGTGTTATATAATACAAATAAAGAAAAAGAAAAGAAACATGAAGAAATGATAGATATTACCAACAAATTAAAAGACAAAATTCTTCATGATGCAAATAGAAAAGTAGAACAATTAAGAAAACGAGAATTAGAAGAAGCAAAAGCGAAAGCACAAGCATATATAACTAAAGCTGAAAAAGATTTAGAAAATATGAAGGAGTATAGTGCACAGCATAAAGAAAAATGGAGAGATGAACTTTTAAAAGCGGTATTAGAGAGGTGAGCATATGTTAGCCACATTTAAATATAGTCATCTTTCAACGAAAATTAGAGCAATGAAAGGTAAAATGTTAACTGAAGATGATTATGAACAATTGCTATTACGAAAAAATGTATTAGAGGTTTCAACATATTTAAAAAATAATACTTATTATAAAGATTTTTTATATGATCTAAATGAGGGTGATGTTCATAGAGGACAAGTAGAAATGCTTTTACATCAATCCATTATTAACGAAGCACTTAAGATTGGAAGGTATCTAAAAGGTAATGCAAAGTCTGTATTTAGATATATCTATAGGCGACAAGAGATTGAAGATTTAAAAAAGATGCTAAGGATGTTACAAATGGGTGGAGACATTCGTGACATTGATAAAAAATTATTTTTTATAAATAAATACAGCGTAATTGACTTTAATAGATTATATGGTGCTAATAATATAAAAAACTTTGTTAATGGGTTAGAAGGAACAAACTTTTATAATATTTTAAATCCTTTAATAATAAATAATAATAGAATTGATTTATTTGCTGCTGAAATGGCACTGGATATGTATTATTATAAAAGACTTATTTCTCAGCTTGAATTAGTTAGAGGAAGAGATAAGATAATAGCTTCTAATATTTTTGGGCTAGAAGCAGACTTACGTAATATTATGTGGATTTATAGAGGAAAGCATTATTATAACATATCCAAAGAAATTCTATACAGATATCTAATACCTTATCATTATAAGTTAGGGCAAAAAGAATTAAAACAACTTATTAACTCAAATGATATAGATGGAATTATTAAAGTTTTAAAAAGAACTTCATATAATTATATCTTATCAATAGATGAACATTATTGGGAAAAAGAATTTTATGAATATATTGTAAAAACTCAAGAAAAGAACATAAGTCAGCATCCTTTCTCAATTGCTCCAATTATTGGATATATGTTTATGAAAGAAGTCGAAATAATGAATATAACAACAATTATTGAAGGAATAAGATATAATGTTGATTCTAATAAAATAAGAAAGTTCTTAATAGGATATGGGAAATAGGAAGGAGGCGATATAATGTCAATTGAAAAAATGTATTTTGTGAATGTTGCAGGACCAATCAAGGCTTTAGATTATTTCGTAATAAATAATATATTACCTTTTGATGTGCAGCTAGTAAATGCTATTTCTATACTTGACTCAGTAAAAGGACTATACCCATTTTCTATACAGAATCCTTATGAAGATTTACTTAAAAAACTAGATAAATTATGTGAACATTTAGATATAAAAATCGAACAAATAAAAATGGATAATAATCAAATAAGTTGTGCTCTTGATGTTGAACCTATTGTCGAGGATTTAAGTAAGGAACTAAATAATCTAATGGATCAAAGAAAAGAAATTCAGAATCAAATGATGATAAAAAATAGAATTAAGAAACAAATAATTCCTATTAAAGATGTTGACATAGAAATTAATAAGTTATTTGAATTTGAATTTATGAAATTTAGATTTGGTAAGATGCCAAAAGATAGTTATAAAAAACTTAAAAATTATATAGAAGATTTAGAGGTTATTTCGTTCAAAGTGTTTGAAGAAGAAGACCATGTGTTTTTATTATATTTCATGCCTAATATGGTACAAGAAAGTATTGATAGTTTATTTGCTTCTCTTTATTTTGAAAGAATAAGAATTTCAGGTAGGGTGAAAGGGTATCCTAAAGAAGTTATTGAAAACATTGATAATAGCCTTAAACAATTAGCGATTGATGAAAAAGACATTAATGAAAAGATAGAAGATTTCTACAAAGAAAACCATGACAAAATAGAAGACATATATAATACTATTAATCAGCTTAATCAAGTATTTGACGTGAGACGTAATGTGGTTCATTCAAAAGATGCTTTTTATCTTACTGGATGGGTTCCTAAGAGTCAACTAGAAGACTTTGTTAACCGAGTAAAAAAAGACGAAAATATAACATGTATTGTTGAGGAAGATGAGGCTATTAAAAAGGTTAAACCACCTACTAAATTAAAAAATAATAAATTCTTCAAACCATTTGAGTCTCTAGTGGAAATGTATGGTGTACCATCATATAACGAGCTTGATCCAACACCTTTTGTAGCTATAACATATTTGTTAATGTTTGGAATGATGTTCGGTGATGTAGGACAAGGGTTGGTTATTGGATTACTAGGATATTTGATACGTAATAAAAATAAATCATTTGGTAAAATATTAATGTTTGTTGGTGCTTTTTCAAGTATATTTGGTTTGTTTTATGGTTCTGTTTTTGGGAATGAAGAAATATTAAGAAAATATTTAAGTTTTATCCCTATGATCAATCCTATGGAAAACAAACAATTAATTTTAGGAATAGCTGTATCTTTTGGTGTAATTATTATTATACTAGCTATGCTTCTTAATATATGGAATTCATTGATTAAAAAGAACATAGGTACGTTGTTATTTGATAGAAATGGTATAGCAGGACTTGTGTTTTATCTATCCTTAATATATTTAACTATAACAAAAGTTATCAATAGTAATGTAAAGATAGCTGCTTGGCAAATTATATTATTAATAATTTTACCTTTAATATTAATATTTTTATCTCATCCGCTTGGAAATTTACTACAGAAAAAGAAACAAATTCTGCCAAAGGATAAGGGAGGATATTTTATTGAGGCTATATTTGAACTTATTGAAACATTACTTGCAATATTAAGTAATACTATATCATTTATCAGAGTAGGTGCTTTTGCTCTTAATCATGTGGGCTTCTTTTTAGCATTTCATATGATTGCAGATATGGTAGGAGGAACAGGAAGTATATTGGTAATGATATTTGGTAATATACTTATTATATGTTTAGAAGGATTAATAGTGGGTATACAAGGATTAAGACTTGAATACTACGAGTTGTTTAGTAGATTCTTTAGTGGTGAAGGAATTGGATTTAAACCATTTAAAATAAAGGATAAACAAGCAATCTAATTTATTATTAATAGGTTATTGTAAACTTTAATATAGCGATTACTTAGGTGAAACTAGGTAAATTCAAAACCAATAAGGGAGGAAAGAATAATGAATTTAGTAACGAGTTTAGCATTAATATTAGTTATTGTAACTGTTTTAACAGGAGTATATGCAATTAAAAAAGGAATTAAAGGAAATAAAGTTAGAACTTTTCTTGGGATAAATGTCTTAAGTTTTTTTGGAATTTTAATTGTAACAACGGTTGTGTTACTTACTGGAGGAACTACTGCTTTGGCGGCAGAAACAACTGAAAAAGTAGTTGGTAATTCAGAAGGTATGAGATATATTGCTGCAGCATTATCAACCGGTCTAGCGGCTATAGGTTCAGGTATTGCAGTTGCTGTTTCTGGATCAGCAGCAATTGGAGCTATTAGTGAGGATCCAAAATTACTTGGAAAAACTGTTATATTTGTTGGACTTGCAGAAGGTATTGCTATCTATGGATTAATTATATCTATTTTAATACTAGGTTAATTAGGAATTGTATAAATAAGAGGAATGATTTAATATGAAAATGTATCTAATAAGTGATAATATTGATACCAAAACAGGTATGCGACTTGCAGGAGTAGAAGGCGTTGTTGTACATGAAATAGATGAGGTTAGAAATGCCCTTGATAATGCTTTAAAGAATAAAGATATTGGAATTATATTAATCACTGAAAAACTAGGTAAATTAATTAGTGATAAAATTAACGATGTTAAGCTTAACTATCATACGCCACTTATTGTTGAAATACCTGATAGACATGGTACGGGAAGAACTCCTGATTCTATTACTAAGTATGTTAGAGAAGCAATAGGTTTAAAAATCTAGCTATTAATTGAGGTAAAATCGTTAAATTCTTTACATACAATAGTAGTTTTTAATATAAGCGGGAATCCAACATATTGTATTAAAGAATCAACTTAGGTAAAATTGTTGAAGACAGGAAGGAGGATAATTATGAGAATTGTGGAAGAAAAAATTGATAAGTTTGCTCAGGATATTATGGCAGATGTTGGAGATAAACGGGAAAAAATAATGGAGCAAACAGATAAAGAACTTGAAGCAATATACGAAGAAAAAGAGCTATCATATTTATCAAAAGCATATGAAATTATTCAAAATGGATTAAAAAATATTGAAAAAGAAAAAAACGAAATATTATCAAAAGCGATAATGGATAGTAAAAGAAAGATATTAAAAGTAAGAGAAAGTATTATTAGTAATGTTTTCAAAGAAACAGAAAATAAATTGATTGAATTTACCGAAGATAAAGAGTATCCTCAGTACCTTATTAGCATTATTGAAGAGGATATGTCAAAGGTTGGAGATGGAGACATAATTATCTATATATCACATAGTGATGAAAAATTTCTTCGTCAGTTAAACAATATATTTGATGAAAAAGTTGTTGTTGCAGATAAAAATGAAAAGTTTATTGGTGGCTGTAAAATACTTAATAAGAGTAAAAATATTTTTTTGGATGATTCATTTTATAGTAAATTATATAGCCAAAAAGAAACGTTTTTGAATAATTGTAATTTAGAGATTGAGTAAAGAAGGTGAGATGTTGAACCAAGATGATAGAATTGTAGGAGTAAACGGACCTGTTGTAACCGTAAGAGGCGAAAGCAAATTTAAAATGCTAGAAATGGTTTTAGTAGGAAAAGAAAAACTAATAGGAGAAGTCATTAGTATTGAGAATGAAGATATTATTGTACAGGTGTATGAATCAACTACTGGAATAAAGGTTGGTGAGCCTGTGATATCTACTGGAGAACCTTTATCCCTTCAACTTGGACCTGGTATTATAGGTGGAGTTTTTGATGGAATTCAACGTCCATTAAAGAGAATTGAAGATATATCTGGTTCATTTATAGGAAAAGGATTAGAATTAGAGTCTTTAAATACAGAAAAAGAATGGGTTGTAGACATTATAGTAAATAAAGGAGATACTTTAATAGGTGGAGATATAATAGCCGAGATTAAAGAAACTGACCTAGTAGTACATAAGGTTATGTTACACCCTGATATTTCTGGAACGGTAGAGTATGTAGTTCCTAGTGGAAGATATAAAGTTCACGATGTAATTGTTAAAATT
The DNA here is from genome assembly GCA_025210235.1 of Vallitalea sp. Classification (GTDB taxonomy): domain Bacteria; phylum Bacillota; class Clostridia; order Lachnospirales; family Vallitaleaceae; genus Vallitalea. The sequence continues at coordinate 9,515 of JAOASG010000014.1, read as the reverse complement.
AGAACTAATGAAGATGAAATAAAAGAATTAGATTTAATTCAGAAATGGCCTGTAAGAATGCCTAGACCTTTTAAAAATAGGAGAAGACTTACAATACCACTTGTTACAGGTCAAAGAGTTATTGATACCCTATTTCCAATAGCTAAAGGAGGGACTGCATCTATTCCTGGTGGTTTTGGAACTGGAAAAACAATGACACAACATCAGCTTGCAAAATGGAGCGATGCAGATATTATTGTATATATAGGTTGTGGAGAACGAGGCAATGAAATTACAGAAGTTCTAGAAGATTTTCCTAAATTAATTGACCCCAAATCAGGTAAATCCCTTATGGATAGAACTATACTAATTGCTAATACTTCTAATATGCCAGTTGCAGCTAGAGAAGCTTCAATATATACAGGTATAACTTTAGCTGAGTATTATAGAGACATGGGTTATCACGTAGCTATAATGGCAGATTCAACATCAAGATGGGCTGAAGCATTAAGAGAGATATCAGGTAGACTTGAGGAAATGCCAGCGGAAGAAGGATTTCCAGCTTATTTACCATCTAGATTATCACAGTTTTATGAAAGAGCAGGGTATGTAGATAATCTAAATGATAGTGAAGGTTCAGTAAGTATAATTGGCGCTGTTTCACCTCAAGGAGGGGATTTTTCAGAGCCTGTAACTCAAAACACCAAAAGATTTGTTAGATGTTTTTGGGGACTTGATAGACAATTAGCTTATTCAAGGCATTACCCAGCTATTCATTGGCTAAATAGTTATAGTGAATATATTGATGATCTAGAAAATTGGTATGAGGAAAAAGTAGCAGAGGATTTCTTTAATTTAAGAACTAGGATAGTAAGTTTACTACAGCAAGAAAGTAAGCTAATGGAAATTGTTAAGTTAATTGGAGGAGATATCTTACCAGAGGATCAAAAATTAACTCTTGATATTTCAAAGGTTATTAGATTAGGATTTTTACAACAAAATGCATTTAATGATATTGATACCTATGTCCCAATGAAAAAACAATATAAAATGATGGAAATTATTTTATATTTACATGATAAGTCAAAAAAACTTATTAATGCAGGTATACCTATGTCACAACTTAGGAAAACAGGTATATATGATTATATGATCAAGATGAAGTATAAAATTAGTAATGATAACTTAAAAGAATTTGATATATTACAAGACAAAATTGATAATTTCTATGAGGAAGTAAAGGAAAGCTATAAGAGTTTCGAAAGGAAGAAGCTATGAGTATAGAATATTTAGGATTAAAACAAGTAACCGGATCCCTTGTAATTATTGAGGGAGTAAAAGATGTATCATATGAAGAAATGGTTGATATTAAACTTGAAAATGGAGAAGATAGAGTTGGAAGAGTTATTGAACTAAAAGATGATATTGCGGTTATCCAAGTATTTGAGGGAACGACGGGAGTTTCTAGTTATAATACAAGAACAAAATTTAGAGGTAAAGCTCTAGAAATACCTCTTTCAAAAGAGATATTAGGTAGAACTTTTGACGGATTGGGTAGACCAATAGATGGACTTGGAGACATTATACCTGATGTCTATAAAGATATTAACGGGAGCCCTATTAATCCAATATCTAGAGAGTATCCAAGAAATTATATTCAAACAGGTATTTCTGCTATAGATGGACTTACTACACTTATTAGAGGACAAAAGTTACCTGTTTTTTCTGGAAATGGTTTGTCTCATGATGCTCTTGCTGTTCAAATTGTCAAACAAGCTAGATTAACTGGTGAAGATGATGAAAATAATTTCGCAGTAGTATTTGGAGCAATGGGTGTTAAAAATGATGTGGCAGAATATTTTAGAAGAAGTTTTGAAGAAAGTGGTGTATTACAAAAAGTTGTTATGTTTTTAAATTGTGCTAACGACCCAGTTGTGGAAAGGGTTGTTACACCTAGATGTGCCTTAACGACAGCAGAATACTTAGCCTTTGAACATAATATGCACGTTCTAGTTATTTTAACAGATATGACTTCATACTGTGAAGCGTTAAGAGAAATTTCTTCTTCAAAAGGGGAAATTCCAAGTAGAAAAGGTTTCCCAGGGTATATGTATAGTGATCTTGCTTCCTTATATGAAAGAGCAGGAATGTTAAAGGATAGATCAGGTTCAATTACTCAGATTCCAATACTAACTATGCCAAATGATGATATAACCCATCCAATTCCAGATTTAACAGGTTATATTACAGAAGGACAGATTGTTCTTGATAGAGGACTATATCAAAAGGGTATATATCCACCTATTATTGTAATACCATCATTATCAAGACTTATGAAAGATGGTATAGGTGAAGGTTTTACTAGAGAGGATCACCCTCAAATTGCTAACCAATTATTTGCTTCCTATGCCCATGTTCAAGAAGTTAAAGCTTTAGCATCTGTAATTGGGGAAGATGAACTTTCTGAATTAGATAAGAAATATATGGAATTTGGTAAAATATTTGAAGAATTATTTGTAGCTCAAGCTAGAGATGAGAATCGATATATGGAATCAACTTTAGATCTCGGTTGGAGATTACTAGGTATACTTCCAAAAGAAGAGCTAGATAGAGTAGATGAAAAAATATTAAATACGTATTATCAACCTTATGTTGAGGAAGGTTAAATAAAAATGAATGAAATATTTCATTTGCCATATGAGCCTAGAAATCTCGAATATTATAAGAATTCTTGTAAAAATTATGGAAATGATGATTTTAGTAATATGGAAGTTTTTAAAATAGAGGCATTTGTTTTGACAATTTCCGCAATAATTGCTATCATTCTGACTTATGCATTGTTCTATTGAAAGACAAATGTTATTTAAAATGGTATTTACTTTAATAATAAAAAAGGAAAGTGAATAATATGGATACAACATTATTTCCTACTAAAGGGAACTTGATTGTTGCAAAAAATACTCTTAAATTATCAAAGCAAGGTTATGAGCTATTAGATAAGAAAAGAAATATATTGGTAAGAGAAATGATGCTACTTATAGATAAGGCACAAGAGATTCAATCTCAGATAGATACGACTTTTACAGAGGCTTATAATGCTCTTCAAAGCGCAAATATGTCAACAGGTATAAGTACAGTTGAACAAATTGCTACTGCTGTAGAAGAAGAAAAAAATATTGAGATAAAAGTTAGAAGTATCATGGGTGTAGAGATACCAATAATCAGTATTCCACAGGAAGAAATACATCCTCAGTATGGTTTTGCAAGAACTACGTTATCTTTAGATGAAGCTTTTAGCAAGTTTTATAAAGTTAAGCAACTTACTGTAGTTATGGCAGAAATAGAAAATGCTATATATAGACTTGCAATAAATATTAAAAGAACTCAAAAAAGAGCAAATGCTCTTAAGAATATAATGATACCAAGATATACAGAGTTAACTAGACATATTCAAAATGCATTAGAAGAAAAAGAAAGAGAAGAATTTACAAGACTTAAGATGATTAAGAAGTGTTAAAAAATTATGTTTTATTAGTAGTATTCACAGAAGAAATGCTCTAGATCAGGGAATGAAGGGGAATAAATATGGCATCTATGAATTGGACTATTGAACAACAAAGTGTAATTGATACAAGAAATAGAAATTTACTAGTTTCAGCTGCAGCAGGTTCAGGAAAAACAGCAGTTCTAGTTGAACGGATTATTCAAATAATAACTAATGAAGAAGAACCTGTGCCTATAGATAGTCTTTTAGTTGTTACATTTACAAATGCTGCGGCATCAGAAATGAGAGAAAGAATAGCAGAAGCATTGGAAACTAAAATAGATAATAATCCTGAAAATCAATATTTACATAAACAATTATCTTTATTGCCTAATGCAAACATTATGACTATACATGCTTTTTGTCTTAATGTAATAAAAAACAATTTTCATTTAATTAATTTAGACCCTTCATTTAGAATAGCTGATGAAACTGAACTTATTCTTTTAAGAAGTGATACTATAAATGAATTGTTAGAAGAAAAATATCAACAGGAGAATAATGGAGATTTTATAGCACTAATAGAAAGTTATACAACTGGAAAATCAGATAATAAAATAGAGGAATTAATATTAGAATTATATAAATTTGCTATGAGTAATCCATGGCCAGAAGTTTGGTTGGATGAAAAAGTAGAGGAGTTAAATGTACAAAAAACGGTTAATATAGAAAATCATCAATGGAATAAAATGATTACTAAAGTATTAAAGAAAGAGATACCATTATTTATTAAATTATTGCAAGAATGTGAAATAATATGTGAAAATGATAATGGACCAATAGGATATTTAGATGCTATTAAATTAGATATAAAAAAATTACAAACTCTGAGTAGTGTATTAGATACTTCTTTTGAAAATATTTCCCAAGAAATAATGAATATCCAGTTTGATGCTATTGGAAGATGTAAAAAAGATATAGATAAAAACTTACAGGAAATAGTAAAAGATATAAGAGATGATGTTAAAGATAGTTTTAATAAGCTTAAATTAGAATTCTTTTTTAAAAGTAAAGAAAGCATGATGAAAGATATTTCAAACACTTACCCTATCATTAAAACGTTATGCAATCTTGTAAAAGAATTTATACATAAATACCAAAATAGTAAAATGGATAAAAATATTATTGATTTTAATGATATAGAGCATTATGCATTAAGGATATTAATTAGTGATGATAATGAAGGAGAAAAAGTTCCTTCTAATGCTGCTATAGAATTACAAGACAAATTTAGTGAAATTCTTATTGATGAATATCAAGATAGTAATTTAGTACAAGAAACTATTTTAACAAGCGTATCAAAAGTAATTCAAAATGAACCTAATATATTTATGGTTGGTGATGTAAAACAAAGTATTTATAAATTTCGATTAGCCAAACCAGAACTTTTTATGTATAAATATAACACATATACTATAGATGAAAGCAAATATCAAAGAATTGATTTGCACAAAAATTTCAGAAGTAGAAAGAGTATTATTGATTCTACTAACTATGTATTTAGCCAAATAATGTCTAAGGATTATGGAGATGTTATATATGATGATTCGGCTGCTTTAAATTTAGGGGCAACTTATGAAGAAATACAAGAAGGTGACTTTGCAGGACCAACAGAAGTTATTATAGTTGATGAAAGTAATAATAGTAGTGAAGAAGAAGTAGCAAGAGAAGAATTGGAAGCCAAAGTTATTGCTGATAGAATAAAACAATTAGTTAGTAATAATAATCCTTACTATATTTATGATAAAAAACTTGGAAATTACAGACCAGCTATGTATAAGGATATTGTTATTTTAATGAGAAGTACTAGTAGTCAAGCTGATATATTTGTGCAAGAATTACTTAACTATGATGTTCCTGCTTATGCAGATACAACTTCTGGTTATTTTGATACAATAGAAGTAAAGACTATACTTTCATTATTAAAAATAATTGATAATCCTAGACAAGATATTCCACTAATTGCTGTATTAAGGTCACCTATAGTTGGGTTAAAAGCAGATGAATTAGTTATGATTAAAAATTGCCTTCAAAATGGAGAATTCTATGATGCTTATGAGCAATATGTTTTAGGAAGCATTGATGATAGTGAACTTAGTAAAAAGTTAATAAGATTTAATAATCTTTTAAAAGGATGGAGAAAAAAAGCAATCTATCTGTCTCTAAATGAACTAATTATAGATATTTATGATATTTCTAAGTATTATAATTATGTTTCAGTTATGACAGGTGGTAGACAAAGAAGGGCAAATTTAGATCTACTTGTTGATAAAGCGATTAAATATGAATCAACTAGTTATAAAGGATTATTTAATTTTATTAGATATTTAGAAAAAATAAATAAGTATTCTATTGATATGGGAGAAGCTAGTATTTTCGGGGAAAGTGAAAATTTAGTAAGGATAATGAGTATTCATAAGAGTAAGGGGTTAGAATTTCCTATTGTTTTTATTGCGGGAATAGGTAAACAGTTTAATATGCAAGATTTAAATAAATCAATTTTATTACATCAAGATTTAGGATTTGGACCTAAATACGTAAATTATGAAATGCGATATGAAACAAAGACTATACCAAAATCAATTATTAGAAGAAAAATTAAGAATGAAAGTTTATCTGAGGAGCTAAGAATTTTATATGTTGCTTTTACTAGAGCAAGGGAAAAACTAATCTTAGTAGGAAGTTGTAAAGATTTTTTGAAGAAAGCAAATAAAATAAGTAGATATCTATTTTTACAAGATAAGCTTCTAATATCAACACTTATAAATAATGGTAATTCATATTTAGATTGGATAATACCAACTTTACTTAGACATAGAGATGGGGAAGAAATTAGAAAGTTGTTAAATAATACATCTATAAGTTTGCCAGAAGAATTATTTTATCATGAATCTTCTTGGAATATTAAAGTAGTTTCAATTGATGGTATTATTAGTAAAGAGAAAAAAATAAATGAAATAAAACAAGAATCTTGTCAAGACCTATTAAATTGGAATTTTGACAAATCATACAGCGATTATCCAAAGGATTTTTTTGAGGAAAATCTTAATTGGATATATGATTATAAAGATGTTGTATTAAAACCTGTTAAAATATCTGTTTCTGAAATAAAAAGGCAAAATGAATCGGATGTATCAGTAGAACATGAAGATATGTTTAACACTTTTGAACCATATAAGCCAAAATTTATGGAAGAAAAACTAGCACTAACAGCAGGTGAAAGGGGTACAGCATTCCATAAAGTAATGCAACACATTGATTTTCATAAGTTACATGATTATAATTATAATATTAATTACTTAAACAATTTACAAGAACATGAAATTCTTACTGAAAAAGAAATAAAAGGTATAAGAATAAAATCGATTTTACAATTTAGTAAGAGTAAGTTATTAAATCGAATGGTTAATGCAGAGCAAAAAGGATTGTTAAAGAGAGAGGTTCCTTTTGTATTAGGTGTTCCTATAAAAGATATTTATTTGGATTGTGATAGAGATGAGAAAGTACTAATTCAAGGTGTTATTGACTGCTTTTTTATTGAAGATAACAATATTATATTAGTAGATTATAAGACAGATTATATTACAGATGATGAAGAGGAAAAGTTGATTACTAGATATAAAAAGCAAATGGAATTATATGCTATGGCACTTGAAAGTATTACAGGTAGAAAAGTATCTGAGAAAATATTATATGCTTTTAGTATTGGAAGAGAAATAAGGATATAATTCATAGATTAATTAAAGGTAATCTCCATGAGAGGTTACTTTTTTAATGTTGTTTTTCTGTATTGTAAAGAAAAATATTGAAAACTAATGAATTCTAAATACTATGTATAAAATATAATTTAAAATCCCATAATTTAAATAAGAAAGGGTGGTTATATATGGAAAATAATAATATTAAAGATGAAAAAGGAAAAAAAATAATTGAAGAAAATGAGAAACTTAAATATGAAATTGCTGGGGAATTAGGCTTATTAGATAAAGTTAATAAAAGTGGATGGAAATCATTAACTGCCAAAGAAACAGGTAGAATTGGGGGATTAATGACTAAACGTAAAAGAAATAAAAATAGATAATAAATTTTTAACTGTGAAATACGGTCGTAGGTTGATGGAGAATTTAAAGTCACTACTTTTTAATATCTATCAACCTACTCGTAGTTAAAACATTCTTATATCTTTTTATCTATAGTTATTGAAGGTGCTTTAATAACTTTAAAGGTTTTTTATGGAACATAATCTAATTTATAATCGTCTAATAATTGAGTATAAGTAGTTTCAAAGCTATATTTATTGATTCTTTAGAGAATTATTAATAAGAGTTTTTAAATTATCTATAACAAAATAATTAAATATGGGGAGGATATTATGAAAAAGATTATTTTATTAGTAGTAAGTTCGTGCTTATTTATGACATCATGTGTAAGTAATACAGTTTTTGATACAGGAAAAAATAAAGTTAATACATACAAGAAAGTTAATTATTCAGAGAATGAAGTTAAACAAAGAAAGATACAGGCTAAGGAATTAGCTAAGGATATAAAGGAAGATTTTGTTAGTTCCAATAATAAATTCGCTATCAAACTATTTAAGGAACTAAATGAAGAAAATATTAATGTATTTATATCTCCAGCTAGTATATCAATGGCACTTTCTATGCTATATAATGGATCAGAAGGTAATACCAAGAAACAAATATCAGATACATTATATTATAATAATTATGACATGAAATATATTAATGAGCAATATAAAAACTTAATGGGAAGGTTTAGTAAAATAGATAATATAGATGTTATAATATCTAATTCTATGTGGATAAATAAACATTATGAAGTTAATGATGATTATATTAATACAGTTAACAGTAATTATAATAGTGCAGTATATAATGAAGATTTTAATGATAAAAAGACAGTAAATAAAATTAATGATTGGATAGATATTAGTACTAATGGGCTAATTAAAAAAATGATCAACAAGATCGAACCTAATACAATTATGTATCTAATAAATGCTATTTATTTTAATGCAACTTGGGAGAATGCCTTTAAAGAAAGAGCTACAAAGAAGGATAACTTTAATAATAGTGATGGTAGTATAAGCAATGTAAAGATGATGAATCAAAAAGAAGGATTTACATATTATTATGATGATGAAATAAATGCTGTAAGACTTCCATATAAAGATGGGGAAGTATCTATGTATGCTTTTGTTACAAAAGGAGAAAATAATATTAATGAATTCATTAATGATTTATCAAAGAATAAATTAGATGATTATTTTAATTCCTTTAAATATTATTCAAATGTGAGAGTTAAAATTCCTAAGTTTAAAGTTGAATATGGAATAAAAGAATTAAAAGATGTCCTAATAAATATGGGAATAACAGATGCTTTTGATCCCAGTTTAGCAAACTTTGAACAGATAAACAGAGAAAGTTATACTACATCAGTTAAGCATAAAGCGGTTATAGAAGTAGATGAAAAAGGAACAGAGGCAGCAGCAGCAACAATTATTGAAGAAAATACAAAAAGTTGCCAAAGTGAAGAAGAATTTAAACCAGAATTTATTGCAGATAAACCATTTTTTTATATAATAAGAGATGATAGAACGGGAACAATATTATTTATGGGAGTTGTTAATAAGTTATAATAAAAATAAGTAAAATTTAGGAGTAATTAAAATGAAAAAGATAATTTTATTACTAGTAAGTACGTGCTTATTTATGACATCATGTGTAAGTAATACAGTTTTTGATACAGGAAATAATAAAGTTAATACATACAATAAAGTTAATTATTCGGAGAATGAAGTTAAGGAAAGAAAGATACAAGCTAATGAATTAGCTAAGGATATAAAGGAAGATTTTGTTGGTTCCAATAATAAATTCGCTATTAAACTATTTAAGGAACTAAATGAAGAAAATATTAAAGTATTTATATCTCCAGCTAGTATATCAATGGCACTTTCTATGCTATATAATGG
>JAOASG010000013.1 GCA_025210235.1 Vallitalea sp. | reverse complement strand
TTTGCTTTTATATAGCTTTTTTCTGCCATATAACATGTATATGGTATCATTCCACTATCAACACCTAGAGATGTTTGAACATAACCTTCACCTTCATTTTCTAATTTGGAAGCAGATGGTTCAAATTCAGCTGTATAATCTCCAGTTCCTCCAATAAATGATCCAGCAGTAGCAGTAAAATCAATATTTGTAAGTATTTCAACATCTTTAAAAGGTTCAATATTATTCATTTTAAGAATATATTCAAGAACCATTTCAGGCATTCCACCTGGACGACCACCAATTATTGTTTTTCCTTTTACATTTTCCCAATTAAATGGTTCATTAGTTCTTCCAATTAAAAAGTTTCCAGCGCGCTGGGTGAGTTGTGCAAAATTGATCACGAAGTCCTCTTTGCCTTCATTATAGACGTATATTGATGCTTCTGGTCCCATGAAAGCTATGTCTGCGTTATTTGAAATTAAAGCTGTCATTGATTTATCTGCACCCCAGCCAGTTGTAAGGTCTACATCAAGCCCTTCTTCTTTGAAAAAACCTTTTTCAATAGCAACATATTGAGGTGCATAGAAAATGGAATGTACAACCTCATTAAGTCTTACTGTTGTAAGATCTTTATTGTTATTACATCCGCTAATAAGTGTAGACATAACAACAACAATAAGTACTACTAAGTTAATCAATTTTCTTCTCAAGAAAAAAATCCTCCTTATTTTTTACTTATTGAAATTTCTTATATTAATTATAGTATGAATGTATGATTGTACCTGTTACATATTAAATATAATAGGGTTCTTGTTAGTTAAATATATATTTTTTTATTAATTATAAAAATGTCTTTTAATAAAATTATTTATGTGTTAAAATATATTGGGTTTTAACGAATTAGTAGGTGAAAATATGAAGAATTTTAGAGATATTATAAACTATTATATTGTATTTTTTAAAATAGGACTATTAACAATTGGTGGCGGGTATACTATGTTACCAATAATTGAAAAAGAAGTTGTTGAAAAAAATAAATGGGCAACAGATGAAGAAGTAATAGATAGTTATGCTTTGGCACAATCAATTCCTGGAGTAATTGCAGTTAATACAGCTACATTACTTGGGAATAAGATGAATGGTTTTTGGGGTGCATTAGCTGCGAGTTTGGGAGTTATTACACCTTCTATTATTATAATAGTTATTATTTCTATGTTTTTTTTAGAGTTTAGAGACGTCACACAAGTGGCAAATGCTTTTAAAGGTATAAGAGTAGCAGTTCTTGCTTTATTAATAATGTCGGTATATAAAATGATAAAAAAATCTATAAAAGATATATGGGGAATATTATTTGCTATAGTTTCCTTTATATGTGTTCTTTTTGTTAAAGTATCACCTGTATATATAATTATAGGCGCTGCAATTATTAGTATTATTATTTACTATAGAAAGGAAAAAGAAAATGATTGTAGCTAGATTATTCTATGAATTTTTTAAGATTGGTTTGTTTACTTATGGTGGCGGGTTAGCTATGCTACCTTTACTACGAGAAAGAGCTACTTCTTTTGGATGGTTTACAGAAGAACAATTTACAGATATGATTGCAATATCACAATCTACACCGGGTCCAATTGCAATAAATATGGCTACGTTTGTAGGGTATGACCGAGGAGGAATATTAGGAGCTGTAATATCATCTATTGGAGTTATATTACCGGGCTTCATAATTATCCTAATTATATCTAAATTTTTACAACATTTCAATGAAAATCCTATTGTAAAAGCAATTTTTATAGGATTAAGAGCTACTGTTGTTGGATTAATATTAACAGCTATAGTTAATATCGCACTAATATCTATTGTGAATTTAAAATTGTTTACAAAGACTCAAATAGTTAGTGATTTATTTGATATTAAGTCTATAATTTTATTTGCTGTCACTATGTTTGCAGTAATTAAATACAAAAAACATCCAATTTACTATATAGTCTTTGCAGGTATAGTTGGCATTATTATATGGTGAAAATTAAGGTAACTGAGTAAAGGAGTTAAGAATAATGGAATATATATTAGATGTTCATACTCATACACTTGCAAGTGGGCATGCATATAGTACTATACAAGAAGTTGTTGAACAGGCTGCAAAAAAAGGACTAGAATTAGTTGCAATAACTGACCATGCACCATCTATGCCTGGAGCAACACATATGTTTTATTTTAGTAATACTACTGTTATACCTAAGTATATATATGGAGTTGAAGTCTTAAAAGGTATAGAGGCAAATATTATAAATTATAATGGAGATATTGATGTTGATACTGATACCCTTAGTCAATTAGATATAGTTATAGCAAGTCTTCACCCACCTTGTATTGATTTTGGAGATATTGAGGAAAATACAAATGCTATAATAGGAGCGATTAAAAATCCATATGTAAATATAATTGGTCATCCTGATGATGGTAGATATCCTCTTGATTATGATAAAGTAATAAAAACAGCAAAAGAGTATAATGTATTATTAGAAGTAAATAATAGTTCTATGAATCCAAAAGGATTTAGAAAGGGTACAGCTAATATTAAAATTATGTTGGAAAAATGCAAAAAAGAAAATGTTTCTATAGTAATTAATAGTGATGCGCATATTTCCTTTGATGTTGGAAATTTTGAATATGCTAAAAGATTAATTAAAGAGGTTAATTTCCCTGAAGAGCTTATTGTAAACACTTCCAAAGAAAAATTAAAAAGATTTTTAGAATTAAAATAATTGCTTTACTTTAATATGTTATAGTGGTAAAATTTTTGTAAGAATAATTATTATTGTTAAGCTTTGCAATTACTTAGAAAGGAAGAAGGGTTAATGAGTAAAAACATTAAATCATATGAATTAGATAGATTATTTGAGGCTATATTAAATCTTAAAAATCACGAAGAATGTTATTTGTTTTTTGAAGATATTTGTACAGTAAATGAACTACAATCACTTGCACAAAGATTACAGGTAGCTAAGATGTTAAGAGAACAGCATACATATTTAGAGATTGCTGAAAAGACTGGAGCATCTACTGCAACTATAAGTAGAGTAAATAGATCTTTGAACTATGGTAATGATGGTTATGATATGGTATTTAAACGAATGAAAAGCTAACGGTTATGTTAGCTTTTTTAGTCTTTTTTTCCTTTATTTGATTTATTATCATTAGATTGATCCGTATTAAAAAATTTATCGATTAGTTTTTCTGCTAAATATTTTTGCGCGGAAGCTTGTATTGTTAATAAATAAATTATGTTAAATAATTCTAACATATTTTTGCTTTCACTATCAAAATCTTTAAATGCATCTATAGCTAATTCAATGGTGCTTTCTATATGTTGATTAAAAAGACTATATTCATCTTTTTGAATATTAAGTAATGAGTCATAAAATTCTTCAAGTGAGAAATCAGAATCTTTGTTTTCAATCATATCTTTTAGTGGTGATAATAATTTTTGAATATCTGTTATAGAAAGAATATGTTTAGTATAGTAAATAAATATTAACATAATCATATGGTTAGGAGTATATTTTTTCTTAATTGGAGGAGGGAGAATATGATTTTTGCTATAATTATTAATCATAGTCTTTGTTAATATTTTATCATTCTCTTTGCGTTTAAGAGATCCTAGGTTATCATCCATAAAAGTAGTTACTTGATCCATATATAAGCTAATATTAGGTATATCTTTGGAATAAATAGAATCCATTTTTTCAATATCATTTAATATTTTTTTAACATACATTAAGTAGTCCATTTCTACACCTCATTATTATGATAGACAAATACCTATTTAAAATCATTAATTATGATTAATACATAATAAGTAATTTAGTATCGTTTTATCTATCTATAAGTATTTATGTAATATTTATTATATAGTATTTAAAACTACATAGCAATAGGTTTGATTCTATAAATTATTTTTTATAGCAAATATAGCTAATTGTGTACGATCTCTTAAGTTTAACTTGCTTAATATATTTGTTATATGATTTTTTACTGTCCCTTGACTTAAAAATAATTCTTCCGATATTTCCTTATTATTTTGTCCTTTTGCCAATAAACTACATATATCTTTTTCTCTAGATGTTAAAGTATTAACTTCTTGTATTGTATCATGCGCTAGTTCTTGTTTACTAATTTCTTTAAATCTATTCATAACTTTTGTTGCAACAGATGGATTTATTAATGTACCTCCATTATATACAGTGTATATTGCTTCTGATATTTCTTTTGGCATAGCGTCTTTTAATAAATAACCAGATGCTCCGTATTTTAATGAATCGAATATGTATTCGTCGTCATTAAATGTGGTTAATATAATGACTTTAATATTTTTATTATATTCTATTATATGTTTAGTAGCATCTACACCATTCATAATAGGCATTCTTATATCCATTAATACAACGTCTACTTTATCTGTTTTACATTTATTAACAGCTTCCTGCCCATTTTTAACCCCAGCAACTACGTGAATATTTTCTTCTTTTTCTAAAATCATAGTTAATCCTTGTAATAAAATATCTTGATCATCAACTACTAATACTCTTATCATATCTCACAATCCTTTGAAAATAAAGTAATAGGTAATTTACCGCTAACTTCAAAACCATTTTTGTTAATATATTTAATTTCTCCATCTAATAAATTAATTCTTTCTTTCATACCTTTTAAACCATATCCTTCATATATTTTATCACATCCAATACCATTATCAATAATTCTAAAGGTAATAGAATCTTTTTCGTAAATAATTGTAACTTTAATATTATTAGCTTTACCATGTCTTACAGCATTTGTAATAGATTCTTGGATAATTCTATATAAAGTAATATGTATATCAGGAGATATAGTTATTTTATCCCCAATTATTTTTAGATTAATATTAACACCTGTTTTTATTGAAAATTCTTTAATAAGATTCTTTATAGCATCTATATTATTGTATGTTTTACTATCTTCTTTAAAAGTTTCTACAATTCTTCGTACTTTTTTTAAACTATTTCTCGCAGTTATTTTAGAATCATCTATTAGACTCTTTGCTTTAGTTATATCGTTATCCATCATAGAACTTGTCATTTCAAGTTGCATAATAAGGCCTGTTATATCATGCCCAAGGGTATCATGTAAATCTCTTGATATTCTATTTCTTTCTTGGGTAGTGGTTAGTTCTTGTATTTTTTCTGCATAATTTTTTAGTTTATAATGTGCATTCAATAATTCTTTATAAATGTTATCAAGTTTACTTTTTTCTTCTTTATGATATTTAGCAAATCCTAGTACAACAATTACTAATGAATTAATAAGAAAAAAAAGAAACATTTGAGAAATGTTAGAAATACTATTATTAATAAATATAATATTTATAAACTTATACATAGATGAAATAAATGATATACTATTGATAATAAGGCTGCTTCTAAGATTAAGTAAAATAGTCGATTCTATTATTACTAATAAATAAATTCCATGGATAAAATAATTAATAGCAAATTTTGAATTAATTTCAATAAGTAATAGTATTAATATCTTGGAGCATAATATAAAAATAGTTGTTTTAAAGTTCCCCTTAATTATATTTTTTATTAATGACATGATTATATAAGCTAAAAATAATATTATTAATAATACAAATCTATTGTCTTTAGCGTTTTCATATATAAAAGCAAAATAAAATATTATTATAGCTAACAAGTCAATTAAATATAGAATTATTTTTTTTGTTATCATATAAGCACCAACCTTACTCAGAAGAAAATGAAAAGTAGAGACAAATAATTTATTAGTGAACTATATGATAGATATTATAACATTTAAATCCCAATAATTAAAGTTATGTGCAAAAAGTCATGGGTTAAATATGACAACAGATACATGTAAAAAAATAAAAAGTGTTGTATAGTAATTATATTATTATTAACTCAGCTTCCACCTTTAATTTAATGCAGATAAATTAAGCCTTATAATTAGCTTATCTGCATAGAATATTGATGTGGGAAAGTTGAGCAATTAATTATAAGAGAGGTGTAATAAATGAAAAGAATAATTAGTGTTTTTATGATTGTGTTAATTACTATTACATTATTAACTTCATGTTCAAATAAAGCACTTGAAGATTACAGTAATGCAGTAACAAAGATTAATTATGAAAAGATGGGCAAAGAATCTATAGATATAAAAATAAATATAGATTATAATACAGATGGCTTGACACTAGAACAAACCAGAAAACTAAATTATTATAAAGAAATGATATTCCATATTAATAATCAATATGATATGGAAAAGGACAAAATTGCAACAGATATTTATATGAATTTAGGTGGAATTGGTATGGATTCTTATTTTTATAAAGATGGAGATAAAGAGTATATACAAATTCCTGTACTGAAAAAGTATATTCATTTAAATAAACAGAAATTTATTACTGATAAATATAGTAATATCTTTAAAAGTATGTCTAATAAGTGGTTAGAAGCTTTAGAAGATGAAGATGTAATAAAAGGAGAAAATACTATAATAGATACAGAAGATGGACAAATTAAAGCGAAAAAAGTTACAATCAAAATTAATAAACAACAACTAAAAGAATTAAGTGAAGAATTTATTAAAATCATATGTGATTCTGTTTTTATTGAGGATTTTAATTCTGTAATTAATATTGATGAGGATCAAAAAGATATAAATAAAGAGGATATAATAAAAAGTATTAAGGATACATTTTATAATATATCTTTTGAAAATTTTGAAGCAAAGGCCTATATTGATTTTGATGGATATCTCATAAGAGAGAACATGACAATAGAAATTAAAACAGTAAAACAAATAAAAGGCGAGCCTATGTCAATTAGAGTTTCATTTGATAAAAGTAATTGGGATATAGGTAAAAAGCAAGAAATCAAAATTCCTAAATTTACGCAAGACGATATTATTAGTATTGATGAGTTAAAAGATGTTGAAGATATAATAGGTTTATAGTCAAATAGATTTTTGTAGTTTATAATAATATTATTCCACGAAATTAAGAATGGAGGCATATAAATTATGCAATTATTAGATGTAATACATTTAAAAAAATACTTTAAAGATATTAAGGCGGTAGATGATATTTCGTTTAGTATAGAAAAAGGTGAAATATTGGGGTTGCTTGGACCTAATGGAGCAGGAAAATCAACAACTATTTCAATGTTATCAACATTAATAAAACCAGATAATGGAGTTATTAACTATAAAGGTAAAGATATAGTTAAAAGTCCAAAAGCAATACAACAATATCTAGGATATGTACCCCAAGAAATAGCTCTATATCCAAATCTTACAGGAAGAGAAAATCTTGAATTCTGGGCAAGGGCTTATGGGTTAAAAGGTATAAAATTAAAAGAGCAGATTAAACAAGTATCTGAAATAATTGGTATTACAGAGAGATTAAAAAGTAAAGTTAAGGAGTATTCTGGTGGAATGCAGAGAAGATTAAATATAGGAGCGGCACTTTTACATGAACCAGAGATAATTATAATGGATGAGCCAACTGTTGGTATAGATCCACAATCTAGAAAACATATTCTTGATACTGTTTTAGAGCTTAATAGAAAAGGAATGACAGTAATATATACAAGCCATTATATGGAAGAAGTAGAGTATATTTGTAACAAAATATGTATAATGGATAAAGGTAAAATTATTGCTAATGGCACAAAGAAAGAATTAATAAATTCAATAGATGATAGAAAACGTATTTTAATAAAGGTAGATAATGTTAATGATCAATTAATAAAAGACATAGATTCTATAAATGAAGTAGTGGATGTAAGCTATGAAGAAAAGACGATTATTGTTACAGTTAGTAATGGTAAAAAAACTTTTAAAAGAATTATTGAAGTGTTAAATAATACAGAAACAAATATTCGTTCCATTGATATTAATGAGCCTAATTTAGAAACAGTCTTTTTACATTTAACAGGAAAGGCACTTAGGGATTAGAAAGGGTGAAGCTATGAAACTTAGATATATTATATTTAAAGATGTAAAAAGAATATTATATGATAAAAAATTATTAGCTATTATTATTCTAATGCCTATTGTACTTATGACAATATTAGGTTTTGCCCTTAATAATATGTTTGGTAATGGAGAAACTTCTACCCAAAAAATTAAAGTAGCAATCGTTAAAAATTATAATATGGAAGATGATATAGTAAAATTTAAAGATATACTAAATCAAGGAATGCTTTCAAAGGGAA
Source organism: Vallitalea sp. (assembly GCA_025210235.1). Classification (GTDB taxonomy): domain Bacteria; phylum Bacillota; class Clostridia; order Lachnospirales; family Vallitaleaceae; genus Vallitalea. The sequence goes on along the minus strand of JAOASG010000013.1, from coordinate 6,991 downwards.
TGGATGAGAAAAGTAAAGACAATCTATTATTATTGGTAGAGAAATTAAATATAGAAGATATCTTTTTTAAATATCTAGAAATAGATACTATACAAGAAATAATGTCTTATACGATAGAAGATGAAAATGTAGCAAGAGAGATGTTAAAGGCAAAAGAAGTAAATGCAGTTATTATTTTACCAGAAAATTATATTTATAATACTTATATGAATTATGCTTTGCCTGTAAGAAATATAGTCGATATAGAAATTCTAAAACATACAGATAATAGTATAAAAGGAAATATCGTAGAATTAATTGTAAGTAGATTTATGGAGACGATGAATAACTATTGTCTTAATAAAGAAGTATTTATTAATCAAGTACAGAAATTAAGTAGTATGGAAGTAGCTTTTAAAGGAGTGTCATATTTAATTGAAGAGTTAAATGCAACTGCTCAAGAAAACCTAAAAATTGAAAATATTAATGTTGAAGGAAAGAAAAACTTAACTAGCTTTCAATATTATGCTGCAGCAATAATGGCAATGTTTATTCTATATAGTGCTAGTAATGGTGGTAGATCTTTATTAGAAGAAAAAGAGAATATTACATATCAAAGAAATAGGGTAGCAGGAGTTCCAATTAATAAAATTATGGTAAGTAATTTTTTTATGATTTGTATAGTTACTATATTACAATCAATTATTATGATTTTATACTCTAGTATAATATTAAGAATTAATTGGGGAAATATTTGGCTAGTTCTATTAACTGTATTAAGTACTGGTTTTGCCGTTGGTGGTTTAGGAATATTTATTTCTGTTATAACATTAATATCTTCTAATTATAAATTTGCTAATATATTTGAAATGGTTATTATTCAATTTATGGCACTTATAGGGGGTAGTTTTTTACCTGTTGAAGCTTTACCTAGTTTTATTAATAAACTGTCATATTTATCTACTAGTGGGGTTGCTATAAAAATATACACAGGCATTATGAGAAATAGTAATTTTATTGATATGTGGGGTAATTACTCTATTTTAATTGGAACTGGATTTTCCTTTATTATTGCCTCTACTATTATTGCACGTAGAAGAAAGGGGACAATATAAATGTTTGCAGTATTAAAAGTTAAAATGTTAGTATATAAAACTCAATTGCCTATATTAATTGGTTTTATAGCAATGATGTTAATATTTACTTATATATTTGGTGCATCTTTTTCTTCTTCAGGAAGTGTTAAACGAAAAGCATATATTGTGGATAAGGCTAATAATAATATTAGCGATATGTTAATAACTAAATTGAAAGATAATAAAGTTATAGATTTTAAAATAATTGATTATGATAAAGCAGTTAATAATGTAGAAAAGTCAAAAGGAATCGGAGCAATTGTTATAGAAGAGAATAATGATAGCTTGAAATTATCAGTTATGAGTATAACAATGAATCAAGATATAATGATGCTTAAAAACTTGCTTTCTTCAGTATCAAATGCATTTAGTAATGATATTAAGCTTTCTGATATAACCTTTGATTATTTAAATAAATCAGGTGTTGAAGTAGATAATAATACGCTTAGAGATGATGTTACTAAGGAGATAGGAGATTTACGAACTACAAAAAGATTTTATAAAACAACTTCTAAATATATTAATAGTGATAGTTATGGCTATAATCATCTTAAACACACTTTAGCTGGATTTGCATTGTTTTTTTCTTTGTTCTTAGTGTTTTTTGGAATAGGAAATATTATAGATGAAAAAAAAGATTTTGTATGGCAAAGACAATTGGTATCTCCTATAAAAAATAGTTATATATTATCGGGTAATTTAATTGCAACTTTTATTATTGGTTTTTTTAATATATTAGTAATGGTATATGGAGGTAAATATTTATTTCATATAGATTGGGGTAAAAGCGATATTGGAATATTAATAGTTTTAGGAGCATTTATATTTACAATAACATGTCTTGGACTTTTTATAGCGTCATTCTTTAAAACAATGCAGCAATTATCAGCTATCGTACCTGTAATTTCTGTAAGTACATCAATGCTTGGGGGATGTATGTGGCCATTAGAGATAGTTCAATCAAAAGCGTTGTTATTTATTGCTAATTTAACTCCACAGAAATGGGCTCTTGAAGGAGTAAGTGATTTAATAATGTATGGGCAGGGGATTGATTCAATTGTTAAACCTGTATTAGTACTACTATTGATGGGAACTATTTATTTGGTTTTGGGTATTAGATTGACTAGAAGGTCAAAAATTTTATCAAGCTAGCATGTACTAAATAATAAATTAAAGTTACTTCCGCCAACGGGTATTTATTTATTCCAGTTTTAGGATAAATTCTTCGAGACTTACTAAATTCATTCCAATGAAATTTTCCTAACGCTCATATTCAGCGTCCAGCTTTTGATGAGCTAAAAAAACGTCGTGTTTTTTTTACGGAAAATTTCATTTCCATTCATTAAGTAAGTCTAACGAATCATTTATAAATAAAACTTCCATAAATAAATACCCATTGGCTGGGCTAATATTTTTGTTGATGAATTTTAATTTTATTGTCTTAAGGTAATTCATATTTCTGTGGCGAATTTATGTTCTATGTGATATTATATTTGTATGATTTTAAACGAAATGTTGAATCTTAAATTTCTACTATAGGTGGTAAATAATAATGGATAAAAAATATGATACTTTAAACCCTATGCAAAAAAAAGCAGTATTACATACAGAAGGTCCTTTGCTAATATTAGCTGGGGCAGGTTCTGGGAAGACAAGAGTATTAACACATAGAATAGCATATCTTATTGAAGAAGAACATGTATCTCCATGGAATATTTTAGCAATAACTTTTACTAATAAAGCAGCTAAAGAGATGAGAGAAAGAGTAGATAATCTTATTGGTTCTGGTAGTGAAGATATATGGGTTAGCACTTTTCACTCCACTTGTGTGAGGATACTTAGACGTCATATTGATAAGATTGGGTATGACAGGTATTTTACTATATATGATACAGATGATCAAAAAAAATTAATTCGTGAATGTATGAAACAGCTTAATATAGATCCTAAGCAATTTAAGGAAAAGAGTATTCTTGGTAGCATTAGCTCTGCTAAAGATAAATTATTGTCACCAAAGCAGTTTGAAAAACAAGCATATGATTATAGAGATCAAGTTGTTTCAAAAGTATATACAATGTATCAAGAAAGACTTAAGAAAAATAATGCACTTGATTTTGATGATTTATTAGTTAAAACCGTTGAGTTATTTAAGCTTTGTCCAGATGTATTATCTTATTATCAAGAAAAGTTTAAGTATATTATGGTAGATGAATATCAAGATACGAACCATGTACAGTATATATTCGTAGGATTACTTGCTTCTAAGTATAGAAATTTATGTGTAGTTGGTGACGATGATCAATCAATTTATAGATTTAGAGGTGCGGATATTAAAAATATTCTTGATTTTGAGAAAGATTTTAGTAATGCGATGGTTATTAAACTTGAGCAAAATTACAGGTCCACGAAAAACATACTAGACGCAGCTAATCAAGTTATAAGTAATAACTACAGTAGAAAAAATAAGACACTTTTTACAGATAATGAAGAAGGAGATTTAATTAATTATAGACATCTTCAAAATGAACATGCTGAAGCTGAATTTATCGCTTCTGAAATTATAAATGGTATTGAAACAGAAAAAAAAGAATTTAAAGATTTTGCTGTTTTATATAGAACTAATGCTCAATCTCGTGTAATTGAAGAAAGATTTATTATTAATAATATTCCATATAAAATTGTTGGAGGAACATCTTTTTATCAAAGAAAAGAAATAAAAGATATATTAGCTTATCTTAAAACAATAAATAATAGTATTGATGATATAGCTGTTAAGAGGATAATAAATGTTCCAAGACGAGGAATAGGACAAACAACTATTAATAAAGTAGAGAATTATGCATATAATAATGATGTGAATTTCTTTAATGCACTTTGTCAGGTTAGCGAGATTCCAAATATGACACGTTCTGCTAAAAAAGTAGAATCATTTACTAATTTTATAAGAACTTTACGAGTTGAAATGAAATCAATGACTCTAGTAGAACTTACTAATGAAGTAATTGAAAGAACAGGGTATGTTAAAGAATTAGAGGCAGAAGGTACTGAAGATGCTTTTGGAAGAATTGATAATATTGGTGAATTAATTTCTAAGTTAACTGAATATGAAAATAATGTAGAAGAACCAACTCTTAATGGGTTCTTAGAGGAAGTAGCCCTTATTGCAGATATAGATAATTATAATGAAGAATCTAATGTTGTTATTCTTATGACAATGCATAGTGCCAAAGGCTTGGAATTTCCATGGGTCTTTATTTCTGGTATGGAGGATGGATTATTTCCTAGTTATATGAGCATAAGTTCTGGGGAGATGGAAGATGTTGAAGAAGAAAGACGTTTGTGTTATGTAGGCATTACAAGAGCTAAACAAAAGTTATATTTATTAGGTACTAGGTCAAGAATGGTTAGAGGTATGACTCAATATAATCAAGTATCAAGATTCATTAATGAAATAAATAAGGATTTATTTAGTGAGCATACTGATCTAGTCGAAGAGGCATCAAGTAGTATTAATAATAAAAACAGTTTTAGAAAAAATTCTCATACATTTTTAAAAACAAATCCTTATGCTGTTAGAAATAATATTAAAAAAATGCCAGCTCCATCAAGTTTTACTCTTAATTATGAAGTTAGTGAATTAGTAAAACATGGGAAATTTGGTATAGGTGAAGTGCTTGATATAAAACCAGCAGGAGCAGATTATGAAGTTACAGTTAATTTTCCTAGTGCGGGTGTAAAAAAGCTAATGGCTAGATTAGCAAACCTAAAAAAGGCATAACAAGTATATTATTAAACTAAGAATTATTAGGGTAATATTAAAAAATATTATTTTTTATTAAAAATAAGAATAAAATTGGTTTAAAAATGCAAAAAATAATGGTATAATTATACAAAATACAAAGAAGGAATGGTGTGAGTATGATGGAAAAATTTAATAAAGAAGAGTTCCTTAATATAAAGCAAGTAAATGATTTGCTTAATAAGTTTAAGAACAAAGAAAATGAAGAAAAAAATCATAAGTGTATGACATGGGTTTGGATAACATTAGGAATCGCAACTGTTGCTGCAGGAGCTTTTGCACTATATAAGTTACTAGCACCAAAAGAATTCGATGATTTTGAAGAAGAAGATGATTTCGAGGAATTCGAAGAATTTGAAGAAGAAGATTACCAAGACATGGAATATGAAGATAACACAGATAACAATGATGAAACTGAAGCAACACAAGAAGAGGTTCAATCAGAAGAATAGTTAGGAATTAAAGCGGAGATAGTGTTCTCCGCTATTTTTGCCTTAAGGCTTCAACTGAAATGGTATAGGGTAATATCGTCAGCAGATTAAACGTCCATATTTAAACAGCTGAACTCGCAGTACATTTCTCGTTGTTTTATAAGTTAATTAAAGGAGACATATGCATTATGAAAAAGAAAGACATAATTGAAGGAATAGTTAATAAGGTTATATTTCCTAATAAGGGAATTATTAATATAGATGAAGAAAAAGTTATTGTGAAAAATGTAATACCAGGACAAAAAATTAAAGCAAGAATTACAAAAAAAAGAAAGAATAAGATTGAGGGTAGAGCAATAGAAATTGTAGAAAAATCACCTCTTGAAATAGAAGCTTCTTGTAAAGATTTTGGAAAATGTGGAGGATGTCTTTATCAATCCTTACCGTACGAAAAACAGCTTAAGATAAAAGAAACACAAGTGTTAGAGTTAATGGAAACATTAGGAATTGACTATAATTATGAAGGAATAACACCTAGTCCTAATATTTTTAATTATCGAAATAAAATGGAGTATAGCTTTGGTGACGAATATATAGATGGACCTCTAGCACTTGGCATGCATAAAAAAGGTGGATTTTATGACATTGTAACAGTTAATGATTGTAAAATTGTATCTAATGATTTTAATAAAATACTTGTAGAGACTCTTAATTATTTTACAGAAAAAGAAATTCCATATTACAAAAAGAAATCTCACGAAGGTTATCTTAGACATTTAGTAGTAAGAAAAGCTACTAAGACAAATGAAATTCTCATTAATTTAGTTAGTTCTTCTCAAATGAATCCTAATTTAGAACAATGGATAGAAAGACTAAGTAATCTACAACTAGAAGGTGAGATTGTATCAATAATGCATACTATTAATGATAGTTTAGCTGATGCTGTTAAAGTAGATTCTATGAAAAATCTCTATGGAAGAGATTATTTTATTGAGGAATTATTGGGACTTAAATTCCGTATTTCAGCACATTCATTTTTTCAAACAAATTCATTAGGAGCAGAAAAGTTATATTCTGTTGTTAGAGAATATGTTGGCGAAACAAAAGATAAAGTTATTTTTGATCTATATAGTGGGACAGGTACGATTACTCAGATGCTAGCACCTGTGGCAAAGAAAACAGTGGGTGTTGAGATTATAGAAGAAGCAGTTGAAGCTGCTAAAGAAAATGCTAGCCTTAATGGTTTAGATAATTGTGAGTTTATAGCAGGAGATGTACTTAAGGTAATTGATGAATTAAAGGACAAGCCAGATATAATTGTTCTTGATCCACCTAGAGATGGCATTCATCCAAAAGCATTGAAGAAGATTATTGATTTTGGTGTTGATAAAATAGTCTATGTATCTTGCAAGCCAACTTCTTTGGTTAGAGATTTGGATGTATTTTTGGAAAATGGGTATGAAGTGGATAGAGTTAGGTGTGTGGATATGTTTCCGCATACGGTGCATGTGGAGTGCTGTGTGAAGTTAATTAGAAAAGACTAAATATATGATTCTGTAAGAGGCTCTTGGCTACCAACAAGAGCCTTTTACATTGTGATTAATGAAATACCTGAAAATACCTAAAAGACATACTTACCATAGACT
>JAOASG010000012.1 GCA_025210235.1 Vallitalea sp. | reverse complement strand
TAAAAATGCTCAGATCCCTTAATATCATTTCCATGATGTCCTCTCCTCTTCATTTTATAATCTTAGAGGATTATATCATGGTTCACAATATTGCATAAAAACATTTTCCGGAAACTGCTTAATAACATTTTACCATTTACAAGGCTATAGTAAATATATTTGCCAAAATTTATTAATAATATGTCTACACACACGTTGAGACTGTGGTGAGTATAGAAAGAAATAGGCTAACTATAAGGTTAGTGTGTTTTAAGTGAATAGAGTAGTGTATATATTATTCCCTCGGACTAAGGTTTGAGGGAATTTTTTTGTTGTGGGGGGTGAGGGGGTTTTGTGTAATGGATTTTTGTGAAAAAGTGTAGACTAAAATTAGTGTAAATATTTGAGAATTCAAATTGATATTGTTCGTTTCTACGATTATAATAGAGAATGTATAAATATATAATGTATCACTTATATAAGTTAAAAGTAGTTAAGAGAATAATGTATCGTAGAAATAGTTTTGAAATGTTTAAGAAAAAAATTTATATTTGGAATCAAAAAAGTGATTTTCATAAAACAACTAACAATGGAAAGAACCATTTTTCCTCCTAAACGATTGATAAATGAAAATGTTGAGGTGCTTTTTTTGTCTCATATGCTTTCAATTATAAAGAATACAAAATTAAAAGTAAAGGTGGAGATTTTGGTTTTTTTAAAATACTACCTTTACTTTTTCAAAGTTTACGGTAATTTAGGTAGTATATTTTAAATTCCTAACCAAATTATGGATAGTTGTTTTATAATCAAACACCAATTATCATATTGTCTTATCCATTTTTTGATGATATTTCCAGTTGAAATAAGAAATTATTACAAACAATATTAGGCACTTTGAAGGAATGGTAACTGTTAACAAAGAAATAAGTAAGGCATTAGAATCTGAATCTAATATTGAGTTTTGGGCTATGAATAATGGAATAACTATTTTATCAAATGAAATTACTACAATAACAAATAATAGATTAAAAGTAAAGAATATACAAATAGTAAATTGTTTACAAACTTCATTCTGTATATACAATTATTTTAAAAATAATAATGATAATTTAGAAGACGAAAAAAGATCAATCTTGTTAAAATAATAAAAGTAGTTGATGAAAAAATATCTGATAAAATAATTAAGTCAACAAATAGCCAAACTGGTGTACGACCAGCTGATCTTAGAGCTACAGATAATTATCAAAGAGATATAGAGAATAACTTTCTTGCAAATGGATTATTTTATAATAGAAGAAAAAACTATTATAAAAATGCTGGTGAACCTAGAGCAAAAATATATAGTATTGCAAACACAGCACAATATACTGAGGCAATAGTATTTGCAAATCCGAGCTCTGCAAGAAATAATCCTACTTCTTATTGAAAAAAGATATTAACTATGACAAAATTTTTAACAAAAAAAATAATATAAATATATACAGAAAGTCTTGTATGATATATTCAAATGTTAAACGTGAAATTAAAACTATTTGTAAAGATAATGATGTGATAAAGATTAAATATAAATCAAGTGTAGATATTTTTATGCTGCATTTATCATACATAGTGGCTTCTGTTTTAACTAAGAATAATGTTGAACAAGATAAAATAGTTAAAATAACAAGTGAACAAATAACTACTCAAGTATGCAAAGGTGCATTAGAAATATTAGAACAACTTATTGAAGAAAATATAAGTGAAACAACCGCTATTGCTTTATCAAAAAGTAGAAAATTTGATAAGAAGATAAAAGAGAAATTGATCAATTTATAAATATATAAAATTTGGAACATAGAGCACATAGTTATAGAATAAGTGCTAGAAATTAAGGGTTAATTCTTCAATTAAATAAAAATTGTGTGAAATTATAATAAACCTATAATGACACAGTTTAATAATTAATATGAATTTGCATAAGAAATTAAATAAGCATTAAAAAGTGGAAAGAACAGATTGGGCATATTTCAGACCAATCTGTTCTAATGACCGTTATCCTATAATGAATATTCAATCGATATTTTACTTATTAAGTTAAAATAAATTGTTTTTGGATGCTTAACTATTTTAAAATTTCATTATGTATATAATCTATCATGCTTTTATCTTCAACAATACAGCTTAGTTCATGAGGGCTGTTGGAACGAGATCCATTTTTACACAACCAATTATGAGAGCCGATTACCATATATTTATTATTAATAATAAGAATCTTAGTATGCATAGGTGGTTTGTACACTAAATCTTCTCCAAGTATTGTTTGTATTGATAGTATCATATCAACCTCATCTTCAATTTTTTCAGTAGTAGTAGCATATCTTGAATCTTTTTTAATAATATTTTTAATATCTTCCCTTGATGATAAAGAATATTTTAACTTCTTATTACCAAAATATATCTTATATTTATTACCTGTTTCTACATAACTACGAATCTTTTCAATAAAAGAATTTTTAGCAACGACCCTAGTAATCCATGGACTGCAGACTTCAATACTTTCTGTTGTTTCAAATAAGCTATCAAGTAACTTAAAATGTTTTTCATTAGATAATAAGCCTTTTACAGCTTCAAAGTCACTAAAGATACGGTTATATTCTTCATTTTTTATCAAGCTATAAGACATTATTCTGTTCATCTGTTCATAGATAGACATATCCATATTAAATTGATTATTAAAGAATGAATATGCATTACCGTATTTACTAATGGATTCCTTTAACTTTGATAAATAATAACTTCCATCTAAAATATCATAATTACCTACAATTATTAACTGCTTTTTAGCTCTGGTTAATGCTACATTTAAGAAATTTGGTTCAGCACCAACAAAACTAAGACCTTTTTTATCTTTTATAGAACTTACTACAAGACTTATAATTATTATATCTTTACCTTTCCCTTGAAATGTATGTACAGTACCACATTCAATATTAGAACTTTTAATTTGATTGCATAATAATTTTTTTTGATTTTTATAGGGTGTTATTATACCTATTTCACTGGCAGAATTTATTTTTTCTAATTCAGCAACAATTGCTTTACAAATATTTACTTCTGCATTGTTGGTGAAATTCTTATTTTTAATCCCTTTTATATCTACAAAAGTAAAATTAGTGCCAAGAAGTTCTTTGCTTTTATTACCATTAACAATCTTCATTCTATTACTGTATACGTAATTATTAGAGAACATCGCAATATTTTTTTCACAGCGCCTATGCTCTACAAGAAGAATACCTATTTTTTGATTGTCCAACAGCTCATAGTAATCAGTACCTATATTCGCGAAGTTCTGAGCACTCTGATTATCTAGATTATATATATCCTTTAAACCATATTTATGTTCATACTTTTCGAATACTTTTGGATACAACTGATTTCTTACAGGTTTAAGTTGAAGTATATCTCCAACAATAATTGTTCTACGTGCTCTAAATAATGGGCCTATTAGATAATGAGGCATTACTTGACCAGCTTCATCTATGAGAAGTAAATCAAAAAGGCTTTTTATCATATGGAATTTTCCTCTTTCAAGAGAATGTAATGTTGTAGTTATCACGGGGAAACATAAACAATATACTTCCCACAGTGCCCTTAAATCTCTTTCAATATTTTTCTCATAGGTATACGTACTTCTATAATAAGTACTAAATAGCAAGGCATCTTCTCTTACCAATATTTTGTTTAGATTTTCAATAACCTGTTTTCTGTATTTAATAATATATGCTTCATTAATAAATAATGCTAATTGAAATAGGCGACTTCTTTTCTCACGTAATATATTACAATTACAAATTTTGAATTTTGAGTCATTAATAGCTATATCAATTTTGAAAGTAGTAATGATTTCTTTAAATTCTCGATATCTAGATAAATAGTTAATTATTACTTCAATTACTATTTTATTTTTACTCAGTATATTATTTTGTTCTTTAATATTTTGCTCTAATATATTAATTTCTTTTTCATTTTTCTTGATCTCTTCAGATAAAAATAATATAGAATCTTTATAACCATCAAGTTCTTTGTTAGTATCTATACTTTTAACTTTAAGCTCATTAATTTCTTTTTTTTTAAGCGATGAATAGATTTTTCCTATGATAGGAACGTACTCAATTTTATTAGTCGATTCTTGTCTAGTTTTAATATTAGTTAATTCATGTTCTAAAGTTCCAATTTTCTTATTATCCTTAATAATTTCACGTTGATCTTCATTTATTTTTGATGAAAGAGATTTAATATTTTCCATATTAGTATTAATATCAACATTAATTCGGTTATTGTCTGATTCTAATTCTAAATTCATTTGATTGACACTATCATAATCAAATATATTGATTCCTAGATTTTTAAGATCATCTTTAGCTTTATCAAACAATGATATACTTTGATTGAATTTTTCAATCTCATTATAAATGGTTAAGAATTCTTTATTTAGTGATAGATCCTCTTTATATTCCTCAATCTCATTCAAGGCTTGTCTAAAAGGTAAAAAACACTCTTTAATAAACGAGTCAATATTTTCTTTTTTTCCCATCTTAGCACAAAAAGTGCTTTTTAGATTATTTAATATACTTCTATTAAATAGTTTTATTTCTTTTGCAAGTTCCTCCCCTAAATTATTTACCGCATTATTATTAGTAGAACTAATAAGGATTGAATAATTATTTTTGCCACCAAAGGGTGATTGATAAACTCCATTCTCAAACTGTGTCCAATCTTCATCCCATATATCAATTATTGACTTTGCTTTCTTTACAAAATTATTAGCAATAATTTCTTTAAGTACAGTTGTTTTTCCTGTTCCTGGGGGTCCTGTTACAGCTAGCATATTACTATTCTCACTTCTATCAATTATAGACCATTGTTTCTCATTAACTCCATATTTAGGAAGTGATTCTTTCAAATAGTCTATTTCAAATGGGTAACTTCCATAATGTGATGTCTTAGACATGGATATATGATATTCTTTGGATTTTTCATTTTTTAAATATTTATTTATTAATATAGAATCTTTGGTTTGAAGATTATGTTTTACCAATATCAACTCTTCTTTAAAAGGAGCAATATAATCTGAGACATTTTCATCTAGAGAAACTTTAAAGTGCTTTTGTTGTTTTAATTGCAACATTTTTTTTGCATTAGGTATTTTATTATAGATTTCTTCTAAAATAATATCTGTCAATTGGATAATATTATCATTATCATAACTATTAATTGAATGAAAAAAATTCTGTTTATTCTTTTTACCACCGAAATATGCATCAATATCAATATCATAGCCAATAGTAGCCATGAGTAACTCTTCAGTAAAGGTATATTCTAGTATTACTAATTTATTATGGAGGCACTGACAGCGATATGTACATAATGGAATTAGTGATGATCCAAAAGTATACACTGGGAACATTAATAAAAAGTTATCTTGTAAAATCACTTCTAATACGTCTTTTTTCTGTTTATTGATGTAATCTCTTTCATATGAATAAAGTATCTTAAAAATATCATCAACTTTGTTTTTTTTATCTTCCAGTGATGTAACTTCTCCATTGCAAATTATACTTTTTAAAATAGTAATAACAGTCTTTTTATTTTCTTTATCCAAATGGGTTAATGAAAAATTAACTATGTTATAAACCCTTTCAAACTTTTGTTTTCTAACAACTTCCATAATTTCTTTTGGATTAGTTATTTTATCATGTTTTAAATCAAGCTTAGAGTCAATTGTTTTAATACTATTTAAGATATTGTGACCTTCGTATTCAATAAAATAATTTAGAATATTTAACATATGTATACAACTCCCCATTCTAGTTTCACTTCAATATTAGAATTTACTAATTATTAATAATTTATAGATATAAAATTTAATTTAATACCTACATTATAACATATATTGTCATTAAATAACTCTTTTAATTACAGTTGCTAGTAGTAAAATTATAGATAATGACACAACCTAAACGAACTAATCATGCTTGTATATGAGTTCAGTGAAGTTATGAAGTAAAAATGAGTTAATTAAAAAGATTGATGGCTTTATAACAAAATTGGTGTACTCAACAAGTAGGTTAGTACAAGACTTAATCTAAAAGACAAGGTATCTAAAAAATATGATATAATTAAATTATTAGTTAAAAAAACCAACAAGAATGTGAGGAAGCTATGGACAAAATTATTTCATTCGATCCAATTATAGGTGACGAGCCTAAAGTGTTAATATTAGGAACAATGCCAAGTGTTAAATCATTGGAGATTAACGAATATTATGGGTTTGGTCGAAATCATTTTTGGAAGATTATGAGCGACTTATTTATGTTTGATAAAGATTTAAGTTATGAAGAAGGTAAAAGAGTGCTTATAAAGAATAAAATTGCATTATGGGACGTCATTTATTCGTGTGAACGAGAAGGGAGCCTTGACAAAAATATAAAAAATATTTAAATAATAATATTGTAGGTTTTGTCAAAAATCATCCTACTATTACTACTGTTATCTTAAATGGTGGAAAAGCAAGAGATATCTACAAAAAGCATTTTTTGAGTCATTTAAAGAATATACAAGCATTAACACTTTATTCAACAAGTCCAGCTAATGCGATAAATTATGAAAAAAAACTTGAACAATGGAGTATAATTAAAAAGATTGTTAAAGAGTAATGTATCTTCTTACGTTAAAAAAAAGCTAGCATGTAATACTATAAAATTAATTCTTAAAGATAATAGTCGTGAAATAAAAACAAAATAACTACAAAATTAAAAAGTTGCTTCTAGGCATATGAACTAGTAGCAACTTTTTTAACATAACTATAATTCCTTATATTAAACATATTATTCAATGAAAGTATATATAATACACTATGAGTTACTAATATGATTACATTAATGCTTAAGAAATAAGGAGGAAATGAAGGTGCAGAAAAAAAGAAGGACTATTTTTTTAACGTTATGTGTAGTGATGTTTAGTGTTTTTTTTATTTATGTTGATGATATGGAAGTTTATGCAGATGTTCCATATGTTGTTACACCCGACGAACTTGGGACAGTTTTAAACATCGGAAATAACGAAGGTGCAGTAGGTGTATGGGAAGGTACAGGAGGTGGACCTAGTAAATTCGTTTGGAGATTGCCTTATAATTTTGGAGGAGGACATTGTCTTGCTGTTGATGAGAGTACACCACCTGGTGCTTCACATGCAAACAACGATGTATCATTTGCTGCTATGAGTAGAACGATTGATGTAAGAAGTATTTCAGACTACATTGATCAAGGACAAATTGAAGTTAAATTTACACTATTGGTGGATATGGAAAGGCTACAGATAGAGGAGTAGTTTATGTAACAGCAGTCTCTGAGAAGGATAATAATAATAATCAAACAGCAATTGAACGTATAGAGCAAAAGATGCCAGGTGCAAATCCGGCAAATAATTTTTCTCCATATGTTTGGGGGGATGATTGGAGACAACCAAAAGAAGCAATACTTGAACTTCCTGTAGGAACAAAAGAAGTACACATAACTCTTCAAGCTTTTGAAGACGATGAGGAAACTTGTTGGGGTAACTTTTGGGGATTAGACACATATTTTAAAGATTTTGAACTAATAATATCTGACTTCATTCCTCCTGCGTTAAAATCTATCAATACAAATCTAGATGCTGGAAAGTACAAAGAAGGTACAGATATAGATTTTAATGTTAGTTTTAAGGAACCAGTTAAACATCATAGTGGTTCAATTAGCTTAAACGCAGGTTCAGCATACTTAGGAGAAGCAACATATGTAAGTGGTAATAAAACAGATACTTTGACATATAGGTACACAGTAAGTTCAAATGATCCGTCTGGGAAGCTGAAAGTCAAAGGCTTTAATAATATTAACATAAGTGATACATCAGGCAACCCTTATAAGGCAGGAAATATATCTGTACAAGGTAACGATATTTACATAGATACAAAAGCCCCAGATATTACTTTAATAACTACTAGTAAAGGAGAAGGCTGGTATAAACAAGGGGATCACATAGATATAAATGTTGTATTTGATGAAAAAGTAGAGTTTGATGATCCAAATTATCACAATATAAGTATGGAAGTAGAAACTGGTTTACAAGCACCAGGTGGACAGGTACAAGAACATTTGCTTAGATATGCCATGTTCAAAGGCATAGGAGCATCAGAAGACACTTTAGAGTTTTCATATACAATTCAAAGTGGCGATAATACTTCAGAATTCTATGTTCGATCTGTACAAGGAGAAGTTTTTGACTTAGCGGGAAACAAAGCATCTTTAGGATTTAGTGGAAAACCTTTAAGCGATTTGGGAATCAAATTAGACACCACTAATCCAACTATTTTATTCAACTATGATTCAGAACTTATTAATATCATTTCTAAAACACACAATGTTAGCATAACAGCTACAGATAGTGGTTCGGGTATAGAAAATAGCTATTATTATTGGAGTCTAGATACTTTACCGCCAAATGACTGGGGTGGAGTAACAGACATAGTTGCAAATAATGCAAGTATACCTAACCCAACTAATGTATCTGGAAAGTATTATCTACATGTAAGGTCTCTAGATAAAGCTGGTAATGAAGCACTATCAGTAGCAGGACCATTTAACATTGATAATATGAAACCAACAGTTGAATTGTCACAAAGCTCAGGAGAAGGAAAGCAAAACTACTTTACAGTGATATCTGTAACGGATGCAATGAATGGTGTAGAAGGCTCAGGCGTTTCTAGTATATCGTATACATGGAGAAAAGACAAAGGAACTGCAAATGAAAGAGTGTATGGACCCTATTTCGCAATTAATGGTGAAACAGTAAATACACCTACTGTTAATGCATCTTTAGTATATAGCACCAAGACCTATACAGATCAAGATGTTACTGTAACACTTATTACACAAGACGACTCTGGGTATCCTGTTACTATAACAAATAATGGTGGTAGCAATATATATATATATTTAAAGAAAATGGAAGTTTTAAATTCGAATATGAAGATGTATTAGGAAATAAAGGTGAGATGACAGCGGTTGTATCTAACATAGATAGGAAAAAACCCATTTTGCAGGTGGAGTATTCAACAACCTCTCCTACTAATTCAGTTGTAAAGGCATCAGTTTCTGCAAATGAGCCTGTGTATTTCACAAATAACAGTGGAAATGATTCATATATGTTTGAAGACAATGGAACATTTGAATTCACTGTGGTAGATAGGGCTGGAAATGAGGCTAGCATAGTTGCAACTGTTAACAATATAGATAAAATACCACCAAAAGCTACGATAAAGTATAGTACAACTGCATTAACAAAAGATGATGTTATCGCTACTATCGAAAAAGAAAAGGATGAAGATTTTATTGTAATTAATAACGGAAAGAAAGAGAAGTATATTTTTACTGAAAACGGAAGCATTAAGTTCTATATCCAAGACCTTGAAGGTAATGTGGTTGAAGCCCTAGCAGTTGTAAATAACATAGATAAGTCTAAACCCAAAATAACATTATCATACAGTGAAAAGGAACCTACTCAAAATAAAGTAGTAGTAACTATAAAATCAGATAAACCCCTTACATTCTTAAATAACCCCAATAATAAAGTCAGATTTACTAAAAATGGAATTAAATGTATAAATTCAGTGGATAATCTAGGAAATAAAGTTCAGGTTAAAATAAGAGTAGGTAACATTGATAATGAAGGACCTACTATTGATTTTATAAGTGGAGAACGACTGCTTATTAATAAAGGTGACTGTTGAGCGGAAAAAGAATCGGTATTTAGTTCAGGGACTAACTTTTAAAAAACTAGACGAAGAATTGAAAAAAAGAGGATTAGAATTTACTGAAGTACAAATGAAGCAATAAAGGCTTTAATTGCTAGAAAGTTTGGTGTTACGAATTTTCAAGGTTCATAGGAAAATTCTATATGCCAAGTTTTAGTTATAAATTAATCTTTGAGCGTTTTGTTTCAACATATTTTCGTGGAGATAACCCATATTTTTTTTTGAAACAACGGCTAAAATAATAAACATCACTATAACCAACCATTTGTGCCAGAGTGGAAAGTTTAATTTTCTTTTTTTCATCTAGTAATTTTTTGGACTTATCTAATCTAAAGTTAGTAATTTCTTGAGATATATTAACACCAAGTTCTTGTTTGTATACTTTACTAAGATAGCTTGGACTTACAAATAGGGCACAAGCTAATTCATCTAAATTAAGCAAGGGATTGGTGAAATTATTCTCAATATAGGTTCGAGCTTCTAAAGCAAGGTTAAGTAACTTTGAATGAATAGAATCATTAATATCATTAAATGATTGCAAATAAAGTTGTACCAACCAAACTCTTGTATCTTCTACAGTCTCAAATTTTTGTATTGTATTATAGTGATTTTGAATGTCATTAAGGTATTCGATTTCTGGAATATTCAGCTCCATAATATACTCTTTTAACAGTTCAATAAGATCTTTAACCAATAGTTGAACTTGCGTTTTTGGTGTATTAGATACACTAATGGAATGAAATAAATCATTAAAATGAGACGTAAGTTCTTCTATTTCATTAGCACGCATTAGTTTTAAAGATGTCTCATGAAATTCTTTTTTGTTAAAGGATAGCTTATGGCAAGTAGTAACTTCATTACAATGATAAATTGATTTTGAAGAGTTCCAATAAAAAAGATTAAGTGCATCTATGGAGTGTTGATAACCTTTATATATCTCCATGTAGGATTTACATAGATTGGAAATACCTACAATTAGATTAAATTTAAGGTACTTTAAATTCCAAGTATATACTTGTTGAAATAATTCATGAATATCTGAAACTTCTATTGAATGCTCAATAATGCACAAAATATTATTAGAACGATCTATACAGGTTTCAACTTGGCAGTGGTGTTCAAAGGTTTCCTTAATTACATTAGTGATTGTAGTTCGCCATAATAGTATTTCGCTGTTATTATTACAATGTTTGTAAAGATAATTAATATGTACAGTAGCAATATAATAACTTTTAAATAAATCCTCTAAACCATACTCATTTAACTTATTAGGAATGTTAATTAATGTTTCGTTGTATTCATTATAAAGTAACTTTTTAATGAACTGATCTTTTATTAGTGTATGATTTGTTTTAAATTGTTGGTTATAGTGGTTAAGCTTTTGAGTTAGAGTTTTTTGATTATCAATTATGGCCTTTAATTTTTTTAGTGCTATTGTAAATTCTGTTGGCTCTAAAGGCTTTACAAAATATTCGCATACTCCATTTTTAATTGCTGTTTTGGCATACTCAAAATCTGCATACCCTGTAAAAAGAATCATTTTAATATGAGGGTATTTCTCTTTAATTATATTAGTTAATTGTATACCATCAATAATAGGTATATTAATATCAATAATTACTAAATCTGGATTAAAATGATCAATATTATCCAGTGCTTCTTGACCATCTTCAGCTTCGCAAACAATTTCAAATCCTATTTCTTTCCAAGATATAGAGTTTATTAATAATTGACGAATTAGATATTCATCATCAACAATTTGAACTTTAATCATCTAATGCTCCCTCCTCTATAGGTAAAATAATGTCAATATGAGTACCTTGAGATACATTTTGTATCTTAACACCATAAGTGGAACCAAAATATAATTTGATTCTTTGGTCTACACTCCATAAACCAAAGCTTGTGGTATTAACTTTTGATTTTTTAAGTATATTAATTTTATTAGAGTCAATTCCTTTTCCATTATCAATAATTGAAATTATAATACACTTAGAATATTTTTTCCCAATAATATGTATGTGCCCTAATCTTTTTAGAGGTCTAATACCATGATAAATTGAGTTTTCAACGATAGGTTGTAAAGATAATTTAATTATTTTGTTATCTAAAATATCATCATCTATATCTATGGTATAAGTTAACTTGTGTTGATAGCGTATGTTTTGAATGATAAGATAATTTTTAATATTACTTAATTCTTCTTTTATAGTTATTATTGTTTTACCATTACTTATTGTAGTACGGTAAAACTTTGCTAATGCTTTTACTACAAGAATAGCATCATCATTACGATTAAGTTGAATAAGGGAAGTGATGCTTTCTAAAGTATTATATAAAAAATGTGGATTTATCTGAGATTGGAGAGCAGATAATTCATATTCTTTTTTTTGTTTTTGTTCATTATATACTTGCTCCATCAAGTTGTTAATTTTAATAAGCATAGTGTTAAAGCTGTCTGTTAAATGGCCAATTTCGTCATATGCGACAATAGGCATTCTAATGCTCAAATCACCTTTTGCAACAGTATCCATATTTTTTGAAAGAAGCGTTAAAGGATTTATAATTGCTTTTGTACTGTATGCAAGTGCAATATAACTTAATAGTATACCAATCATTCCTGTTAAAAAAATAATCCTAGTAACTTTTTTACTATCCTTAAACAAGGTGTCAACAGGGACTAGACCAATTACAGACCAATTAACCATTGGTATAGATGTTTTGGTAATAATATACTTTTGATTGTTAATCATATATTGGTTATCGGAACTAGTGTCATTAACTAAATCTGAATAATATTCCTCATTGGTAATATCTTGGTATAGGATGGATTTGTCTAGTGCTGAAAGGATAATCCCATTGTTATCAAGGATGAAAAAACTTTCATAATGTTTGTCAAAAATATTATTATAAAGTTGAGTTAAGTTATTTTCATCAATATTG
This sequence comes from Vallitalea sp., assembly GCA_025210235.1. Classification (GTDB taxonomy): domain Bacteria; phylum Bacillota; class Clostridia; order Lachnospirales; family Vallitaleaceae; genus Vallitalea. The sequence continues at coordinate 1,782 of JAOASG010000012.1, read as the reverse complement.
ATTTGTAATATACCATGTATTCTGCCATTATGAGGATTAACAATGACACGATTCATTGAAATATAATTAATATTTGAATGATCTTTTTCATATGAAATAGATTTTTGATAATACCAAGTAGGTTTATTAAATTGGGATTTAGTAGTTTCATATATTTCAGGTGTTAAATGAGGTATCTTAGAAACATTTAATTGACTTGTTGCAATTATTGGTATTTGGTTTTTATAAATAATAGCGGAAGATATAGTAGTTTTTTTTTGTATAAAGCTATCAAGTATGGCTTGTAGCTCGTAATAACTTTTATATTGCTCAATATCTTCAAAAAGATTAATATCTCTTAACATTTTTTGAATATTATCATTTGGGATAATAATAGTAGAAATTTCATCTGCATAGTTAAGGAAGTTTTCAATGTTTTTAGAGATCAAATAACCACGTTGAATAGAATTTTGATAGCTTTTTTTTAAAACGCTTTTGGAAGAAATATGGTTATTTATATAGATAATAGATATAGTGGATATTAAAAATATTGAAATACTTATAAGTCTTAGTTTGTTAACTAATTTCATATTTTTGTAAGAAGTAACAAGTAAATTAAGTTTCAAAACGAACCTCCTTAAGATATATACTAAGAACTTTAATATCCTATTATGCCATTGAGTGGAAGTATATTTTTATTATGCATTAATAATCGTCTAACCTATATTATAAGATATTTAATATCATTATTCAAGAAAAGGTAAAAAAACAACAATATATTACAAAACAAACAAAAAATTTCCTAAAAAGTTAAGGATGGAGCTAATTTAATACGAAATCTAAACAAATTTTTACCAATAAAAAAAATATAATCTATTCATGTCTAATAAAATAAAACGTATAATTAAGAAGTGATTTAATAAAAGCGAAGGATAAAAATAATTAAGTCTGATTTTAATATAAAAGACAAAAACATATTTTTATTCTTCAAATAATCTTAATATTAGGAGGAATAAAATGAGTAAAAAGATATTAGTATTAGGGATAGTTTTAGTTATGACATTTACTATGGTACTAAGTGGATGTTCAAGCAAAGTTAGTAAAAAAGATGATGATAACAAAACCAATAGTACAGTTAGTGAAGGTGAAACTAAAAAAAATCCTGATAACAAGAAAAAAACTATAGAATTACGACTTCTTTCTAGATTCTCTGGTGCTGAAGCTTTAGCTCCAATATGGCAAGATGCACAAGCAGAATTTATGGAAAAATATCCAAATGTAAAATTTGTTGATGAATCAGTATCAGATCAATCTGCATATGATAGTAAGTTTAAAACTGGATTAGCAACAGGTGATTTACCAGCAGTATTTAGAGTAGCAGGTACGTTAGTGCAAGCTGAATATGCAAAGTCTGGATTATTACATGATTTTTCACAAGACATTGCTGGAGATACAGAATGGTCAAAAGAGTTAAATCAAGGAGCTTTAAATGAAGCTAAATTTGATAGTTATGGTGTAAAAGGAGTATATGCTTTACCTGTAAGTTCACAGGTGGAAGTCATGTTCTATAATACTGAATTATTTAAAAAAGCAGGAATTGAAAAAGCTCCAGAAACATATGAAGAATTATTAACAGCTATTGATAAATTAAAAGCAGCGGGTATAACACCATGGGGTGTAGGTGGAAAATCAAATTGGCAAGTAGGACATATATTTAATGTATTACTATATAAGAATCTAGGTGTAGAGGCTGCTAAAGACTTAGGGTTTAATCGTAATAAAAAATGGACAGATCCTGAAGTT
>JAOASG010000071.1 GCA_025210235.1 Vallitalea sp. | reverse complement strand
TTCGTAGGCTCAAGAATTTTGCTACACCACTTCCTTCATCTATATCGTTACTGATACCAACTTGTGGTTCGCTACACTTGGCGGTAAATACCCGTGGCTAGACTTTCACTAGCTAGATTAGTGCCATGCCTGGCACACAAAGCAAAAAAGCCTAAAGGTATTAAATAACCTTTAAGCTTTTATCTCCATTACTCCTTTAGCTCTTCAATATTCTCTTTTAAAAACTCTTTTAACCACTTTATAACATTTAAATCGGTTAACGGTACCTTATCTCCCAATACTTCTTTTAATTCGTTTGTCGATATATCAAATGATTGTGTATTATAATAATGTTTATATTCAATATTAATTTCTGAATTAGAAGATATAAGAACTGCAATACTTGATACTATATCACCAATTGGTGGTCTATCTATATTATCATATTCCATTCTGGCGCTTATATATGTACCATGTTTTGGATATGTTTCAATCTCTAGTTTACCATTACATAAATTACAAGTATCATCTAATAAAGGTATTCCAAGTCCTACTCTTCTCATTGTTCTTGAAGTAGTAAAAGGATTTTTTATGTCTTTGAATATCGAATCAGGAATACCTGTCCCATTATCTTTTATACTAAATTCAAAAATATTATCTATTACTAATTCTTTAACTTCAATAATTATATTAGTAGATTTTGCTCTAACACTATTTTGTGCAATATCTAGTATATGCATCGATAATTCTTTCATACTGCAAGTTTCCTTTCATAGATACAGTGATTTAAGTATTGTGAAACCATTTAATACACACCTAATTTTACAAGTTCTCTAACGATTTCATATGAAGATTTATTTGTAGTTAGAATTGGTATGTTTTCTTCATTTGCTTTAATTACTGCATCGTTCTCCACTTCAAATCCCTCAGTAACAATTATACATGCTGAACCTGTTAATAAAGCTACAGCAACAATATTAACATGACTCTGTATTGTTACCCAAGCATTACCTTCTTTTGCTTTTCCCATAACGACACTTAATAAATCACCTACAAACCCATTTGTTACTTGATTTTTCAAACCTTCTTCACCAGCAACTAACTTTAATTCAAGTTGATTTTTTATCTCCTCTACCGTCATTTATATTACTCCTTTTTATTATAATATTTAAAAAACAATCTCAAAACTACCATGGTGGATTTATTTTTTATATATTGTATTTGAAGAATTAAATTCTAAGTTTTTAAGTGACCTGAACTAATAGATGGTGGCATTTTTTGAGATAAAGTCACCATTTGTTCAGCCATATCTCTAACTTTTTGTCTTAACATAAATACACAATCTTCAATATTAGCTTTTCCACAAACAATATCTTCTGCCAATGCCCTACAAGTTGGAGCTCCACAAGAGCCACAGTCTATTTTGGGTAATTTATTGTATATTTCTTCTAATTGTTCTAATTTTTCAATAGCCTTTTCCATATCATCATCTAATTTTAGAACTTGTTTTGTTTGTAAAGGTTTTGACCAATATAAATCTATGTCATTGTCAAATAAAGGAATATGTCTTTTATTAGTAACTCCTTTATCATATTTTTTTATTCTATCCATTCTATTACTAGATACAAAACAATTTTCAACCGAAAGAGGTCCTCCAAGACATCCTCCTACACATGCTAAACATTCAATAAAATCAACGTCATCTAATTTACCATTTTCTACTTTTTCCAAGATTTTAATAACATTTTCGATTCCATCAACAGCAATATGATTTTCTATCTCAGATGCATTACCCTCTCCACCAGTATGAGCCCATCCAATTCCTTTATAACTACTCATTTGCAGTATTTCGGGTCTATCAATTGTTTTTATTACCGGAACTAATTTTAGATATATTTCTTTCAAAGATATAACCCCATCTACATATGATTTATCAATAACTTGGGGTTGTTTACTATTTGTTACCTTTGCCGCACATGGAGAAATAAAAAAAACTCCAATATCCTCTTTTTTCATACCTTTGCTTATTAAATATTGTTTAGAGTACCTTGCCATAGCTTCTTTTGGAGAAATAATTGGCAAGATATTAGGGATTAAAGTAGGAAATCTTATTTGAATAAGTTTTACAATAGCTGGACATGCGGATGATATTACAGGCTTAGTTAACTTACCAGACACTAATAATTTTTTACTTTCTTCAGTTATAATTTCAGCAGCTCTAGCAACTTCAAACACTTCATCAAAACCTATTTTTTTTAATGCTGTCAAAATTATATTTGGATCTACTATATTTTTAAATTGTGTATATAATGTTGGAGCAGGTATTGCCACTTTATACTTATATTCATTTATTTTATCTAAAGGTTCTGTTACGGCTTTTTTAGCATGATTACGACATACTCTTATACACATGCCACAATCAATACATCTTTCATCCATAATAAAAGCTTTACCATTTCTAACTCTAATGGCTTCTGTAGGACAACGCTTAATACAATCAGTACATCCAATACATTTATCAATATCTAATCTTACAGAATGTGATATTTTTTCCATACTAAGCCTCCAATCTACAGAATATATGAAAACTAATAGTTAGATTTAAGTTATAAAATTAATTTATCGCATTAATTAAAAGTGGGAAAGTTGAGTTATTATATTATAGAAAAAGTTAACTTAACTTTTGTACCTTTTCCTACCTCTGTTGATATTTTCATTTTATCACAATTTTTCTTAATATTTGGAAGTCCCATACCAGCACCAAATCCCATTTCCCTAGCTTGTTTAGATGCTGTAGAATAACCAGCTTTCATAGCTAAATCAAGATTTTTAATACCTGGTCCTTCATCTTCTATAACTATATTAATTGTTTCAGTAGTTATATCAACATCAATAACTCCTCCATTAGCATGTATTACCATATTAATCTCAGCTTCATACATTGCTATGGACACTTTACGAATAACACTTGGAGATATGCCTAGTTGCTTTAAAGTTTTTTTTAGTTTGCTAGAAGCAGTACCAGCCGATATAAATTCTCCACCTTCTACATCATAGTGAATTTTCATCGTGAGCAATCTCCTCTCCTTCAAGTCCATTTTGATAGAGCAAACCACATGATGTAAATAAAGTATGCTTTGTACATAATATTACTATATTTTTATCTTTTGCCATTTGTATTAAATCATTATCAGGTTTCTTACCCCTTACAAATGCAATAGCTCTTATATCTAACATTTCAGCAGTTCTTAAAACTTGTGGATGAACAAGTCCTGAAAGTAGTATAATGTCATTTTTAACAAATGCTAATACATCACTCATTAAATCGCATCCATAACCATAATTAATATCAATATCTTGCATATTTTCCCCTGCAAGTAATTCTGCATCTAAGATATCTTTAATTTCACGTATAAGCACCTTTATATTACCCCCAATTCTGTTCATTTATTATGCCAATAATATTATAACAGATTGTTACGTTTTTGACAATCAAATTTAATTTCCAACTTTAATATTCTTTATTTTACAATGACTAATAACCCATATTTTGCATTATTAGAAAAAACAATTTTATTACAAGTATTTCTTTATTGCTTTATTTATTTGTAAAATATGGTAGAATACAGGCGTATGGCTTGAACTAGAAAGAACAGAAAGTATGATACCTGACAAAAATAATCCAGAAGGATTATCTACAAGTACTACAAGTACAATAACCTTTGATAAAGAAAATGATTACTCAAGTTTTATTATTGAAAATGTTGAAATGGACACAATAAATGAAAAAGAACTATCAAGAGAAAAGACTAAATATACTTTTGATGAAAACACTCTTACCTTTAACGAAGAAAAAATCGAAGAGTAATTAATAATTTCAAAGCAAAAGAAAATAATTATGAGCTGGTGCCATGTTACCAGCTCATAAATTAATCAAAAACATTAATTTGCAACTTTTAAATAAAAAACAATGAGCTTAACGGATATTTCCCTATACCATATATTTGGATGTTCTATATTGTATCTATGCTGGTAGATCCTTATTATCTTTAACTTTCTTATTTTTATTCTTAACTTCTTTACTATTAATTACTTTATTTTGTTTTTCTTCTAAATTACTTTTTGCCACAGATAACATTAATTTTATTCTATTTAATTGATTAACCTCACTTGCCCCTGGGTCATAATCAATTGCCACAATATTAGCTCTTTTATATTTTTTCTTAATAGGTTTTATCATTGACTTTCCAACAACATGATTAGGCAAACAAGCAAATGGCTGTACACATACAATATTTTCTACGCCTTCTTTTACTAGCTCCACCATTTCTCCAGTTAAAAACCATCCTTCACCAGTTTGATTTCCTAAAGAAATAAGTTCCTCTGCATACATACCTTTCTCCATAATAGTAGAAGGTGCTCGGAATCTTTTACTATCAGTTAATGCTTTTTTGGCTGTTTTCCTATATTTTTCTATTACTTTTATAGCTAATTTACTATAATTCCAAGATTTCTTTGTACTGTCTAATTTTTCATACTTAAATTTACTATTATAAGCACAATATAAGAAAAAGTCCGCTAAATCTGGCACACTTGCCTCTGCTCCTTCTTTTTCTAATGTCTTAACTAAATCATTATTTCCTGTTGGATGGTATTTGACTAATATCTCTCCCACTATACCAACTTTTGGTTTTACTATATCCTTTATTTCAAGTTCATCAAATTCTTTTACTATATTTTTAATATTCCTTTTAAACTCGTTAATTTTACCATTTTCTACATTTACAATAGCTTTTTGTTTCCACTTCTCATGAAGTTTATTAGCAGAACCTTCTACCTTTTCATATGGTCTTGTTGCATATAATACTCTCATTAATACATCTCCATATATTGTAGCCATAAGAGCTCTATGTACTAAAGGCAATGTTAACTTAAATCCTGGGTTACTCTCTAAACCAGCTGTATTAATCGAAACAACAGGCACACTATATATTCCAAGGTCATCCAAAGCTTTTCTAATAAAACCTATATAGTTTGATGCTCTACATCCCCCACCTGTTTGAGTAATAAATATAGAAGTATTATTTAAATCATATTCACCAGATTTAATAGCTTTAATAATTTGTCCTACCACAAGAATAGATGGATAGCAAGCATCATTATTAACATGCTTTAATCCTTCATCTACAGCACTAGGATCTACATCTGGAAGTATTACTACGTTATAGCCCATTTTCCTTAATCCTGCTTCAAAGAAATCAAAATGCATAGGCGACATTTGTGGAGCTAGTATTGTATGATTCTTTTTATGTTCTTTGGTAAAAGAAACTCTGTTATGATTTATTTGTTTTTTAATAGGTTTTATACCATTTTTATCTCTTTCCTCAAGAGCTGCCTTCAAAGAACGCATTCTAATACGTATTGCTCCTAAGTTATTTCCTTCATCTATTTTAATCAACGTATATATCTTACCTTGTTCATTTAATATATCATGAACTTGGTCTGCTGTAACCGCATCTACTCCGCACCCAAAAGAAGTAAGCTGTACTAGCTCTAAATTTTCTTTTCTTCCGACATATTCAGCAGCTGTATATAATCTTGAATGATATGACCATTGATCTAAAACTCTAAGAGGTCTTTTTACTTTACCAAGATGGCAAATAGAATCTTCAGTTAATACTGCCATACCTAAATCAGTAATTATATTCGTTAGTCCATGATTAATTTCTGGGTCGATATGATAAGGTCTTCCAGCTAAAACAATTCCTCTCTTACCTGTATCATCTAAGTATCTAACAACCTCTTCACCTTTTTTTCTTATATCAGTTCTTGCTTTTATCTTTTCTTTCCATGCATTCTTAGCTGCTAAGTAAACCTCTTCTTTTGATATACCATATTTTTTTAATTCTTCTGCTAATCGTTCAGCTAATCTCTCTTCATTACTCATTGGTAAAAATGGATTAATAAAATCAACATTATTATTTTCTAAATCTTCAACATTATGTTTAATTGTTTCTGGATATGAAGTTACGATAGGACAATTATAGTGGTTATCTGCATCTTTTATTTCTTTCTCCTCGTATGGTATACAAGGATAGAATATTTTTTTCACGCCTTTATTTATAAGATACATTATATGTCCGTGCACGATTTTTGCAGGATAACAAACAGATTCAGATGGTATAGTTTCAATACCTTGTTCATATATATTTTTGGTAGATCTTGGTGATATAACAACACTAAATCCTAATTCAGTAAAGAAAGTATGCCAGTAAGGATAGCTTTCGTACATATTTAATACTCTAGGAATTCCAATTATACCTCTTTTTGCTTCATTTTCAGTAAGTGATTTATAATTAAATATTCGTTTATATTTATAATCATATAAATTAGGAATATCCTTGTTTTTCTTTTCTTTTCCAGCTCCTCTTTCACATCTATTTCCTGATATATATTCTCTACCACCTGCAAATTTATTAATAGTAAGCAAACAATGATTGTTACACAATTGACATCTTCTCATATCAGTTTCAAATGTAAATGAATCAATTTGATCTGTTTTTAGTAAAGTAGTTTCTAAACCATTATCTCGTTCTTGTGCAATTATAGCAGCACCATAAGCACCCATTATTCCAGCAATATTAGGTCGTACAACTTCTCTTTCAGATATTAGCTCAAATGCTCTTAGTACAGAATCGTTATAAAAAGTTCCACCTTGAACAATTATCTTTTTACCCATTTCTTTCGGATCACGTATTTTAATTACTTTTTGAAGAGCATTCTTTATAACAGAATAAGATAATCCAGCCGAAATATCGTTAATTGTAGCTCCTTCTTTTTGAGCTTGTTTTACCCTTGAATTCATAAATACTGTACATCTTGAACCTAAATCAACTGGGCTCTTTGATTCTAATGCAGCTTTTGCAAAACTTTCAATATCCATATTTAATGATTTTGCAAAAGTTTCTAAAAATGAACCACATCCAGATGAACAAGCTTCATTTAATAGAATATCATCAATTACACCATTTTTTATTTTAAGACATTTCATATCTTGCCCACCAATATCTAAAATAAAATCTACCCCTGGTAAAAAGGTATCTGCTGCTTTATAATGAGCAATAGTCTCTATTTCTCCAATATCTACTTTTATTGCCTCTTTTATCAATGATTCTCCATATCCTGTTACAGTTGAATTAGCTATTATAGCTTTAGTAGGTAATATAGAATATATTGTTTTTATAATATTAACAGTTTTCTCTAAAGGTTTTCCTTGATTACTTCCATAATAAGAATATAATAAATTTTTATTTTCATCTATCAAAGCTACTTTTGTTGTCGTAGATCCAGCATCTATTCCAAGATAGCACTTACCTTCATATGTAGATAAATCATTAATACCGACAACATTTTTACTATGTCTATTCGTAAAATTATCTAATTCTTGCTGATTGTTAAATAAAGGTGCTAATCTTGCTACATCATTAGTGACTGTATTTTTTATATTTTGCATTTTTTCAATAATAACTCTAAATGGAACAGATTTTTCTTTCTTAGATTCAAAAGCAGCTCCTAACGCTACAAAAAGCTGTGAATTTGGTGGAATTATAGCTTGTTTATTTGTTAAATTTAATGTCTCAATAAATCTCTGTCTAAGTTCAGGTAAAAAGAACAAAGGTCCTCCTAAAAATGCAATATTACCTCTAATAGGTTTACCACATGCTAACCCACTTATAGTCTGATTAACAACAGCCTGAAAAATAGAAACAGCTATGTCTTCTTTTGCAGCCCCTTCATTTAATAAAGGTTGAATATCAGTTTTTGCAAATACTCCACATCTTGCTGCTATTGGGTATATCATTTTATGTTTTTTTGCTAATTCATTTAACCCCATTGCGTCAGTCTCAAGAAGGGAACTCATTTGATCAATAAACGCCCCTGTTCCACCAGCACAAGTTCCATTCATTCTTTGCTCTATAGTTTCGCCTTCAAAATATGTAATTTTTGCATCTTCCCCACCTAACTCAATGGCTACATCCGTATTAGGTATTTTTATCTTAATTGCTTTTGTACAAGCAACTACTTCTTGTATAAATGGTATATTAATCCAATTAGAAACTGCCATTCCTCCAGATCCTGTAACCATTAGAGTAATCTCTGAATCAGGAAAATGAGAATATGCTTTTTTTATTAACTTACTAACCGTTAATCTTATATCAGAAAAATGTCTTTTATATTTACTATATAATATTTTACCCTGATTATTTAATACTACTATTTTTACTGTAGTTGATCCTACATCCAATCCAACATTTAATATGTCATTCATATAATACGCAATAAAATTGCTTCGCCTCCTAAATATTTTATCTCCTTAAGAAATATTATTAGTATTATATTATACCATATTACTACTACAATCAACTAATTATTTAAAATATAGTAGCGAACTATGTTTTAAATATATTAATAGTTTATTATCTTCTTTTTCCCAATTCCTTGCATATATCTTCCCACGTAGTATTCTTTTCTACCATTAATACTGATAAATGATATATTAAATCTGATATCTCATAAATAACTTCGCTATTTCCTTCATTTTTTGCACCAATTATTACTTCGGCTGTTTCCTCTCCAACTTTTTTTAGAATTTTATCAATACCTTTCTCAAATAAATAATTTGTATAAGAACCTTCTTTTGGATTATTCTTTCTATCAACAATTACATTATATACATCTTCAAATATAGTTAATACATTATCTCTTTTTTTATCTAGTTGCTCTAACTCTTCTATTTCTTTAGTTTCAAGATTAATATTTCTATAGAAACAAGAATAATTTCCTGTATGACACGCTGCTCCTTGTTGTTCAACTTTTACAAGCAAAGTATCATTATCACAGTCTATAGACATACTTTTTACAGTTTGATAATGTCCTGAAGTTTCCCCTTTAAGCCATAAGCATTTTCTACTTCTACTATAATAATGAACTTTTTTTGTTTCTAATGTTTTGTTAAAAGCCTCTTCATTCATATAAGCAACCATTAGAACTTCATTATTTTGATAATCTTGAGTTACAACTGGTAATAAACCCTCACTATTTAATTTAAAATTATTAAAATTCATTTTTATTTCAATCCTTTCGTTATAATCTTACTGGAATTTTATTGCTACCTAAATATTTTTTTAATTCTATTATTTCTATTTCTTTAAAGTGAAACAATGATGCTGCAAGAGCTGCATCAGCTTTTCCACTAGTTAATACATCTTTGAAATGTTCCATACTACCGGCACCACCAGAAGCAATTACTGGAATATTAACACTTTCACTAATGATTCGAGTAAGCTCTATATCATAGCCAGATTTTGTGCCATCCTTATCCATACTAGTTAATAATATTTCTCCGGCACCTCTTTCACATGCTTCTCTAGCCCATTTAATTGCATCAATATTAGTATTTATTCTTCCTCCATTAATATAAACATCCCAACTGTTACGTTCTATATTCCTCTTAGCATCTATAGCAACCACAACACATTGATTACCAAATTTATTAGCTGCTTCATTAATAAGTTCTGGTCTTTTAATTGCACTAGAATTAACTGCTACTTTATCTGCACCTGCTCTTAGTATTGTTTTAAAATCTTCAATAGTTTTTATACCTCCACCTACTGTTAATGGTATAAAAATCTGTTCAGCTGTTTTTTTCACAACATCTACAATTGTATCTCTTCCTTCATGAGTAGCCGTAATATCCAAAAAAACAATCTCATCAGCAAAACTTTCATTATATATTTTAGCAATTTCCACAGGATCTCCTGCATCTATTAAATTAACAAAGTTAACACCTTTTACTACTCTTCCTCTATCAACATCTAGACAAGGGATAATTCTTTTAGATAACATAACAACACCCTTTCTTATTAAAATAGCTATTTTTCAAAGATAGAAATTGCTTCTTTCAAATTTATTTTGTTAGCGTAAAGAGCTTTTCCAATTATTGCACCCTCTGCATTTATTTGTTCAACATCTTTTAGATCATTAATAGAAGATACTCCTCCAGAAGCAATAATATCTAGACCAGTTTCATCTACAAGATATTTTGTATAATTTATATTAGGCCCTACTAGCATACCATCTTTTGATATATCCGTATAAACTATAGTTTTAACATCATAACTTTTCATTTGCTTACATAGTTCAATCGCTGAAATAACACTTACTTCTTCCCAACCATTAATAGCAACCATACCATCTTTCGCATCAATTCCTACAACAATTCTATCACTACCAAAATCTTGTACAGCCTCTCTAACAAATACAGGATTCTTAACAGCTAACGTCCCAATAATAACCCTGCTAATACCTAAGTTTAATCTTTCCTCTATATCTCTTATTGATCGAATTCCTCCACCAGTTTGAACAGGAACATCTACTGATTCAACTATTCTTTTAATAGCCTCTTTATTTGTCCATATACCATCTAAAGCCCCATCTAAATCCACTACGTGAATATAAGATGCACCATAATTAGCCCATTTCATTGCTATTTCATAAGGAGCATCTGAATATATTGTTTGTTCATTAAATTTACCTTGCTTTAACCTAACACATTTACCACCTTTTATATCAATTGCCGGATATAATCTCAAATTAATTCCCTCCATTAACATCTTCTTAAGTCGTTGGCTTATTTTAAAATAATATATTTCTTAGATTATTATCTAGATTGTTGGTTATATTTAAATAGAAATAAAATTCTTCAATATTCTTAACCCAATAACACCACTTTTTTCTGGATGAAATTGCAATGCAAATACATTATCTTTTTGAGCTGCTATTTGGATTTCTTTTCCATAGTTAGTAGTTGCACATATTATATCTTCATTTGTTTCTAAATGATATGAGTGAACAAAATATACATGAATATCATTAGGTAAATTTTCAAATAAAGGTTCTTTTTTAACAATATTAAGTTTGTTCCATCCCATATGAGGAATTTTCAAATCAGTGTCAAACTTCACAATATCTCCTTGTAATATCCCTAACCCTTTATGATATCCATATTCAGAAGATGAATCAAATAAAAGTTGCATTCCTAAGCAAATACCAAGTAGTGACTTGCCTTTATTTACACTATAATGTATTAGCTCATCTATGTTTTTTTCTTTGATAAGATTAATTGCATCTTTAAAAGCACCTACACCTGGTAATATTAGTTTATCTGCTTCTTCTAATTCCTGTATATCAGATGAAATAAACCAATCTACCCCAATGTATGAAAGCGCATTGGATATACTACCTAAATTGCCCATTCCATAATCAATAATCCCAACTTTCATATCATTCACCCTTTCTTATAATACCCCTTTAGTACTGAGTGTACCTTTAATTCTAGGATCAATAAGTGTTGCTTCATCAAGTGCTTTGCCAAACGCTTTAAATATACCTTCAACAATGTGATGATTGTTTTTTCCTTCTAACTGCTTAATATGAAGATTCATTTCAGCATTCATTGCCACTGCTCTAAAAAACTCTTCTACCATTTCAGTATCCATAGTACCTATTCTATTAGTTGTTAAGTTAACATCAAAATTCAAATAAGGTCTTCCAGATAAATCCAAAGCACATAGTATTAGCGTTTCATCCATTGGTATAATTGTTGAACCATATCTTTTTATACCACTTTTATTCCCTACTGCTTCCTTTATGCATTTTCCAAAAACAATACCTATATCTTCTATAGTATGGTGACAATCAACTTCTAAATCTCCTAAACATTTAAGGTTAATATCAAAAAAACCATGTTTTGCAATATGTGTCATCATATGGTCAAAAAATCCAATCCCAGTATGTATGTTATAATTTCCAACTCCATCTATATTATATAACATACTAATATCTGTTTCCTTAGTTTTTCTCTTTATTTCACTACTTCTATCCATTATATCAATCCCTTCATCACATCAATCAATTTTTCATTTTCTTCTTTTGTACCAATTGTAATTCTAATACAATTTGCTAATTCACCTGCATCGCCATAACCTCTAACTAAAATCTTTTCATTTTCTAATTTTTTAGCTATGGTATAACTAGATACTTTAATTAATAAAAAATTGGCTTGTGAAGGATATACTTTTTCTACATAATTAATACTTTTTAAATTATTAAAAAGCCATTCTCTATTACTATTAATTTCCTCTATCTTGTTATTATATTCATTAGTATTTTCAATCACTGTTTTTGCTATAAATTGAGATAGAGAATTGAGATGATATGGTGGAATAACTATATTAATAGCATCTATCATATCTTTACTAGCAATTCCATAACCAACCCTTAAACCCGCTAACCCATAAGCTTTTGAAAAAGTCTTTAAAACAATAATATTATTGTATTTATAAGTTTTGTCAATCATTGATTCGTCAATAAATTCACTATAAGCTTCATCTATAACAACCGGACATTCTATTTCTTCTAAAAGCTTTTCCATATTTTCTATTGATATAGTGTTACCTGTTGGATTATTTGGTGTACATATAAATAAACATTTAGGTTTTTCTTTTCTGTATAAACTTATTATTTTCTCAACATTATATGAAAAATCATCCTCTAAAGAAAACTCTATAGGAATCCCTCTATTTAATTTAGTTGATAATTTATACATACTAAAAGAAGGCGTTGGCATAAGGACTTTATCTCCTGGTTCTAAAAAAACTTTTAAAATACTATCTATTAATTGATCAGAACCAACTCCACATACCACATTATCTCTTTCTACATTCCAATACTTAGCAATCGCATTTCTTAAATCGGTACAATCTGTATCTGGATATCTCCTAATATTATTACAATCTTCAAGCCATCTATTAACTTTAATAATAATTTCTTTATTATGTTCATATGGATTTTCATTAGCATCTATTTTAATATCATAATCCTTTATTTGCGCATGATATGGTGTAAAATCTTTTAGATCTTTTCTAATATAATTATTAATCATCTTCACATCTCACCTTTATTGAATTTGCATGTGCAGTCAATTTTTCTGCATTAGCAAATTTTATTATATCATGTTGTAATTCTTCTAAAGCATCTTTGCTAAAAGAAATAATGCTAGATTTTTTAATAAAATCATCGACACTAAGTGGCGAAAAAAACTTAGCAGTACCATTAGTAGGTAGAACATGATTAGGCCCTGCCATATAATCACCTAAAGGTTCTGGACTATAATTCCCTAAAAAAATAGCTCCTGCATTTTTAATTTTTGGAAGTATCATAAAAGGTTCTTTTGTACATATCTCAAGATGTTCAGGTGCTATTTCGTTACTTAACTCTACAGCTTCATCAATTGTATCTACGACTACAATAGCTCCAAAATCATCAAGAGATTTTTGAATAATTTGTTTTCTACTTAAATAACTTGTTTGCCTAATTATTTCTTGTTCAACCTGTTTACCTATATCTTCGCTATTTGTAACTAATATAGCTGAGGCTAATTCGTCATGTTCTGCTTGTGATAATAAATCAGCTGCAACATATTTAGGATTAGAACTTTCATCTGCAATTACTAATACTTCACTTGGACCTGCAATAGAATCAATACTTACATGTCCATAGACTGCTTTTTTTGCAAGAGCTACAAATATATTACCAGGACCTACTATTTTATAAACTTTTTTTATAGTCTCTGTACCAAAAGCTAAAGCAGCTATTGCTTGTGCTCCTCCAACCTTATATATTTCATTAACGCCACATTCATTAGCTGCTACTAATGTAAGAGGATTTACTCTACCATCTTGATTTGGTGGTGTTACCATTGTTATTTGTTCTACTTCAGCAACTATAGCAGGCATTACATTCATTATTACTGATGAAGGATATACAGCTTTTCCACCTGGAACATATACCCCTACTCTCTCTATTGGCGTTACCTTTTGTCCCATTATGCTACCTGAGTTACAACTATCAAACCAACTGTATTTCTTTTGCTTTTGATGATAATCCTTAACTCGCTTTTTTGATTTTCTTATAATATCTACTAATTCATCATCCACTTCTCTATAGGCGTCTTCTATCTCTTCTTCTGTAACCTTTAAAGATTTCTGGTTTAATAAAACATTATCAAATTTTTCTCCATATTCAATAATTGCTTTGTCTCCATTTTCCTTAACATTTTCAATAATATTTCCTACTATTTGATCATATTTATCGTAATTATTTGGTGTCCTATCAAATAATATATTTTTCAATTCACTCTTTGAATAGTCACTATACTTGATATATCTCATATATTTAATACTCCTCTCACACTAGACGTCCCTTAATCCTTTTATTATATTAGATATTCTTTCATTTTCCATCTTCATACTAACTCTATTGACTACCATTCTAGCTGATAACGGACAAATTTCTTCCAGTATAACTAGCCCATTTTCTTTTAACGTTGTACCAGTTTCAACAATATCTACAATAACCTCTGATAATCCCACTAAAGGAGCTAATTCAATTGATCCGTTTAATTTAATAATTTCAACAGTTTGATTTTTTTTATTATAGAAATAATCTTTTGCTATATTTGGATATTTGGTGGCTACTCTTATAAAGCTACCCTTATCTAAAACTTCTTTCATTTCACTAGGTCCAGCAACAATCATTTTACATTTGCCAAAACCAAGGTCTAAAACCTCATATAGATTTCTCTTTTCTTCTAATATAGTGTCTTTCCCAACAACTCCAATATCTGCTGCACCATATTCCACATATGTAGGAACATCACTAGCCTTTGCTAGAAAAAATCTTATCTTGAGCTCTTCATTTGTGAATATTAACTTTCTAGTATCACTTTTCATTTCATCACAATTAATACCTATTTGTTCTAATAATTTCATAGTCTTTTTTGCAAGTCTTCCTTTAGCTAAAGCAATCGTAAGATATCTCATTAGTTTTCACCTCTATTTAGTAGTTCATTTAGTGTCACAACATTTTTATCCATAGTTTCTAAATTAATTAATGTAACATCTTCCTTATTATTTAAAGATATTATTCCACCTATACTATGTTTTTTTCCATAATTAATATTTTCTTCTAGTGTTTTATCTAATAATCCTGTTTGCACATTCATACCCTGAGATCTAAACTCTTCAGATAATAAAATAGCTTGTTTTCTTGTTTTGTCATTATATATAATCAATGTATCAATATTAAATTCTGGTAAATTAATTTTCTGCCTTTCAATTGCTAACATCAATTCATCTATAACAATCGCAAAACCTATAGCAGGTACATCTTTACCAAATTGTTTTAATAATGAGTCATATCTTCCTCCATCAACAATTGATACCCCTGTTCCATAAGTATAACCTCTAAATATAATTCCAGTATAGTAATTTAGATAGCTAACTAATCCAAGATCAAAAGAAACATACTCCTCAACTCCATAATCGCAAAGTATTTCGTATACTTTTTCCAGTCTATCTAATGATTCTATTGCTTTTTTATTAGTCGTTAATTTTCTTGCTTTATTTATAACTTCTACTGAACCAAATAACTTAGGTAAGTCTAAAAATACTTCTTTTAAGTCGTCGGTCATATTATATTTTGTAAGTAATTCTTCTACAGCAATAAAGTTTTTTTCATCTACTAATTTCCTAAGTTCTTCTTCTTCATCTTCATTAAGTCCTGCTTCTTCTGCAAGTCCTTTAAAAAATCCTGCTTGACCTATATCAATTTGAAACTCTTGAAGTCCTGCTATACTAAGACTGTTTATTATTAAAGCAATAATTTCTGCATCTATATCTTCACTATTAATCCCTATTAACTCTACTCCTGCTTGAGTAAATTCTCTTAATTTTCCTTGATAACTTTTGCTATTTCTAAAAGTATTTCCAATATAACATACTCTAACAGGATCATTATCATTTTTATAATATGTAGAAACATATCTAGCAATTGAAGGTGTTATATCAGGTCTTAAAGTCAATATATTACCGTCGCTATCAAAAAACTTATACATCTCTCTAATATCAACTGTACCTCTTTTATGATTAAACACATCAAAATATTCAAATGTAGGAGTTTGAATGTCTCTAAAACCATATCTATGGAACACCGAACTAATTCTATTTTGTAACTCTATTTTCTTAGAAGTCTCTTTTATATTAAAATCTCTAACACCTTCAGGTGTATGTAATAAACGGTCAATCATGTATTTCAGTCCTTTCAATTAGTATGTTAATTTAAGCATTTTCACTTCATCATGGTAGAGTGCTAATTTATTAAATTATAAATATTGTAATATTATATGATATTATACTACAAATGTCAATAAAAAATTAAATTTTCCTAGGTTATAATAAAGTTTACCCTTTAGTTTTATTCGCAAATAATAGTTTCATCTTCTTTATCAGTAAGTTAACGATGTCAGTATGTTTAAAACAGTTAGTAAATACAAAATAGCTAAAGCTTATTGTATTAAAAAAAGTATAGTTTTTCACTATACTTTTTGTCCTAAATCAGAATTAATTTTAGTAATCTAATTGCTTTCCACATATCTTTTTATTTGTTCTAAGTAATGAATATAAACCCCATCTTTATTTGATATTATGTAATTTCTGTCCATATCTTTATATGGTATTGATTTTCTTCCACCTATTTTAGCATTTTCCCAATAAACATTAATTTGTTCGTAAGGTAAATAAAAGTATTCGTTGTGTTTTGAGAAATATACTAAGAAAAATGCTATACCACCTTGTTTCACAAAATCCCTCATAAACATTATTTGATGTTCATGAATATTTTGTAAAGGTAGTATTTCTTTTGTTGTTTCTTTTGCATCAAAACAAACGGCAATACCTTGTACAACACCAATATAATCAACTGTACTTTTTTGTTCAAAATAAGCTAAAGAAATATGTCTACTTTTTTCATCAATTTTAATCGGTTTAATAGGTGTTGGTATTTTTTGAATTAATGCTAAACCTTTTTCTCTATATTTAGTATTTGTATAATTTATGAGTTCTTCAAGAGTATTACCTCTTAACCCTCTAGAATTCCAATATGCCATTATAAAAATCCACCTTCTATATACTGCTATTTAGTAATTACAAAACTACATTCTGTTAATTCAGGTCACCAAAACAAGTTATTTAACTACTCATTTTTCTATTAGTTTTTTAACCTTAATATTGCTTTGTCTATTTCCTGGGTTAAATTATAATCAATTTCTTTTTCTCTCATTTTTTCTAATAATTCAATCCCTTCATAAAAAGAAAGCCTTACTACTGAATCTATTACTTCATGCCTTACATCTACTCTTATATCGTGTATATATTTTTCTAATATAATTAAAGCTTCTTTATCGTTAGTATTACCTAAAGCAATAATTGCATTTCTTTGTAATATTTTTTTACCTCTCCATCCTGATGAAGATATACCATAGGTTTCTTTAAATTCTTTATTAGTTATAGATAATAAATCATTGATATTTGGATAAGGATCAATAACATTTGTTAAATCTTTGTTTATTACTTTATTATAAGGACATACTTTTTGACAGACATCGCATCCATATATTTGTTGTCCCATTTTCTTTTTGAGTTCATTATCAATTTGTCCCTTATGTTGAGTTAAATATGAGATACATATGTTACAGTTTATTTCATTATTACCAATAATTGCACCTGCTGGGCAAGACCTTACACAGTTATTACAACTTCCACATCCATTAAATATTTTAACTTCATCGGGTTTAATATAGTAGTCTGTTAAAACATACCCTATAAAAACTCTTGAACCAAATTTCTCACTAATCAACATTGAATTTTTACCTATAAATCCAAGTCCTGCTCGTTTGGCTATAGCTCTATCCGAAAACGGGCTAATATCTACAAATATTTTTGTATTACAATGTGCTAATGAATGTAAATGCTCTTCTAACTTTTTAAGTTTGTCCATAATGATTGTATGATAATCTTTTGATACAGCCGCCATACTAATATTACCTTTTAAACTATCAGTATTAGTTTTTTTAGGATTATTATTATATGCTTCCAAAATAACTATAAAAGACTTTGCATTTTCTAATGTTAAATCAGGATATATTTTCTTTTCATAGTCTTTTGATTCAAGATTACACATATAATTACTTTTATCTCGTTTATTCAATATATCTTTAATTTCATAAAAAGGTTTTGCTGAGCAAAACCCAATATCATCTATATCTATCTCTTTACTGTAATTTTTTAGAACTTCCTTTATATTCATTAAAATTCACTTCCACGATTTTCTGGAACTTACCATCTAAATGTGATACAAACTCTTTATTATCTAAATACTTTAGTATTCCATCTTTAATATTAAACTTCACCCTATATGCATGAAGTAATTGATATTTTAAATTAAATTTATTTTTATATTCATCATTTAATTTTTTATCACCATATTTATAATCACCTATAATAGGATGCCCAATACTAGCCAAATGTGCTCGTATTTGATGTGATTTTCCTGTAATAATTTGAACATCTAATAATGTAATGTCTTTTCCTATCTCAATAGGATTATAAATAGTTTTAATATAACTTCCTATATTTTTGTTAGAATTAATTGTTACTTTATTATTTGTAGAATCTTTAGAAAGATACCCTTCTATGGTATTTTTACTAGATATTTTCCCTTTAACAATACACATATAATGTTTATCTAAGTTATGGTTTGATATAATATTGTTTAAATGTTGTAAAGCTTGAATATTTTTCCCAGCAATTACTATCCCACTAGTATTTCTATCAAGTCTATTACATATTCCAGGTCTAAAACCTTTTGTAAGCTCTGGATTATATTCTCCTTTTTTAACTAAATAACTAATTACTTCATCTACCAAAGATATATTTCCACTATTATCTGGTTGTGATAATAATGCTACAGGCTTATTACATATTAGAACGTTATCATCTTCATAAATAACTCTAAATGTTATGAGAATATCTAATGATTTATAAATTGTGTTACTAAATTTCTCTATTGTTTCCTCTGCCATATATATTTGCAATATATCTTTTTCTTTTAATATCTCATTTCCATTTATTCTTTTTTTATTAAGTTTAATTCTTTTTTTTCTAAGCATTTTATAGATAAAACTTTTTGAAGCATTGTTAAAATACTTTAAAAGAAATTTATCGACTCTTTGATTATATTCATCTTTTGAAATAATTATTTCTATCATAAAAATTAACATTCCTCACAAATTGTATATATTTGATTAATAACCTACACATCTTTATAATTTCATGATTTTACCGCTCTAAAAAATCAATGAGCCTAGCGGATATGGTATATGGTAATATGGAGCAACGAGCCATGGACGGCGAGTTCAGCTGTTTAAACATGGACGTTTAATCTGCTGACGGAATATTATCATATACCATACCGCGGAAACTTTACAATATGAACATGTTTAAATCGCGTTATCTAATAATATATTTGCTAATTCTACTTGATCAGACGGATTTACATTATTAAGTAATATTGATAAATCGTTATTTATATAAGAATACATTTCTTTTTCACTATTAAATATTCTTACTTTAGTAGAATAGCCTTTTGGTCTAATTAATTTTTCCACTAATTCTTTGTACTCCATCATTTCTTTACGTGATTTCTTCTCATCAATTAATAAAGTAATTTCTTTACCACTCACTATTGCTAGTTGATAGAATAATGTTTTTTTACCTCTCACCATTACAAGGCTAGATAAACAAACTAAACTGTCACTTAATTTCTCAAATTTAGTATAAACCTCTTTGTTACATTCTTTAAAAGGCAAGTATACTATAAATTTTACAATAAATTGAGTTAATGGTAAAACCAATAAGACAGTAATTAATAATAATACATTTCCTTCTAAAAGAACAAATCTATCAATTAAATACATTGGTATAATAATTAAAAGTCCTATTATGGAAGCTAATAAATATCGTCTTTTTTGTGAATATATATATCCATGTTCCCCTTTTAGATGTTTACTTTTCATTATTTTTGTTTCCTTTCATCGATAGTGAGTTTTTAGTAATTACAAAACTAAGGATTTCAATTCATATGTATATTTTATTGTAGACTGAATCTAACCTATTGTATTAAAGAATAAACTGAATGTAGTTTTGCAATTACATAGTGAGTTTGTCTTAAAGATTATACCATAAATTAGAACTGTTGGAAATATCTTTGTCTAGTCATAACATAACGAATATGATCGATAAACTGACCACTTAACATTTGTGCATTCTTATTAATTCCTTTTTGCTGAAAATGTAGCCTTTCAGGTATAGCCCTACTTTTTTTATTTTCTTCAGCCACATAAATATACACAACATTTAATTTTAACCTATTAAAAATTATATCTAAAAGACTTTTACAACAAGTAGTCATTATTCCTCTTCCTTGATATTCCTCTGCAAGCCAATATCCAATAGACGTTGACTTTTCAGACCATTCTATACCATGTAATCCCAATTTCCCTACTATTTTACCTTTATATATAACATTACATTGAAAACCATTATTACTTGCATATTGGTGCATAGCTTTATATGCTGAATATTTACAGTCTTTAACACTCTTAACTAAATCTACCCAGCTAAGCCATTTTCTCAAATGTTCTCTTGAATCATCTATAACCCTAAATACCTCTTCCGAATCCTGTACATTCGATAATCTTAGAGAAATATCTTTATTAACTTTATATTCAAACATATAAAGTTATCAATCCTCTCATATAGATAATAAACATCTATTTCTTTATAATTATTATACTCATTTCTATAAAACTATTTCATAAAATAATCAAATATATACATAAGTATTTATTATTTATATAGATTAATCTTCCAAAAAGTAATTTAATACCACAACCACCTTTGGGATATTATAAAAGGTATAGCTTATTGGTAGGACTTTTTCCGTGACCTACTTGTAACTATACCTTGTGTAGATTGTTATATTTTATTTAATTCATATGGATATTAGTTTTCTATTCCAAAAATATTATATAAATTACTTTCCTTATCAATAATCCATTTATTATCAACTTGCTTTAGTTTAAACTCAAATTCAGTATCTACAGTAGTAAATTCATTATTTTTTGCTATATCATTAATAACTTCTTTAATCTTATCTTCACTATCTTTTTTGTTATTCTCATCTGTAGACATTATATTTAAACCAGCTTCTAAAATTGATTGTTGAAGTGCCAACACAATTTCTTCCATTTTTGGATGTGTTACCTTTACTTTAACAGTTGCGGTATCATCCTTTATTTCTGAATCTAGAACCTCATATGTTATTTTTCCAAATAATAAGTCTACAATAGGTTGACTTTCTTCACTACCCTCAGGTTCAAACTCACCATCAACATTTTTATATGCTTTCTCAAAATCTCCTTTAATTACATTATCCAGAAATGAATTAACTACCTTTGTAGGCTCATCCTTATCCGATGATTTAGAACATCCTTGAAATAATAATAACGAAAATATAACCATTGTTACTAATAATAATTTTTTCATACTATATTATCCTCCCTATTTAATAAAATTATATAATTTATTATACATATAAAACATATATATGTAAAGTACATGAAAGTTAAAATTTATGTACTCTTTCACTTCTCTCTAATACAACTCGTTATAAAATCATAAAAAAGCCCTAACATATTTCTAAACAAAAATTGTCAGAGCTTTAATTACCTTGTAATTATGTATATATATAAAATTAAATTCTTAAACTTAATCTCTTAGTATATTTATATCTTCTCCGTTTAAAACTTTATTTAAGTTACGTACTGCACACATTTTACCACACATTGAACATGATTTTTCATCTTCTGGTTTTGAACTTTCACGGTATCTTCTTGCTTTTTCTGGATCAATTGCAAGTTCAAACATTTTTTCCCAATCTAATTGCTGTCTTGCATAACTCATTTCATTATCCCAAGCTCTTGCATTAGGTATTTTTTTTGAAATATCGCCTGCATGAGCTGCAATTTTACTTGCAATAATACCTTCTTTCATATCATCAAGAGTTGGTAATCTAAGATGTTCTGCTGGTGTTACATAACATAAGAAATCTGCTCCATTAGCTGCAGCAATCGCTCCACCTATTGCACCTGTAATATGATCATATCCTGGCGCTATATCTGTTACTAAAGGTCCTAAAACATAAAATGGTGCTCCATGACAAAGTTTCTTTTCAAGCATCATATTAGCTTCTATTTCATTAAGTGCCATATGACCTGGTCCTTCAATAATTACTTGAACGTTTTTAGCCCATGCTCTTTTAGTTAATTCTCCAAGAACAATTAGTTCTTTTATTTGACTTGCATCTGTTGAATCAGCAATTGCCCCAGGTCTACATGCATCCCCAAGACTAACTGTAATATCATATTTAGCACAAATGTCAAGTAATTCATCATAGTATTCGTAGAAAGGATTTTCTTGTTTATTCAACTGCATCCAAGCAAACATAAGCGAACCACCTCTTGATACAAGGTTCATTAGTCTTGGATTTTTTCTAAATGTATTAGCAGTTTCTTTATTAATACCTGCATGGATAGTTACAAAGTCAACACCATCTTTACCATGTTGCTCTACTACATCTAAGAATTCTTTTGCTGTAATATCTTTTAATTCTTTATCATAAAAACCTAAAGCATCATATACAGGAACAGTCCCAATCATTGCTGGTGACATATCTACTAATTTTCGTCTAAACTCAATTGTTTTTCCATAATTACTTAAATCCATTATTGCTTCTGCTTTCATATCTATTGCAGTTCTTACTTTATCATATTCTCTATCTAAATCATAACTATCTTTTGAAATACCTAAATTAACATTTATCTTTGTTCTAAGTCCTTCTCCAACACCTTCTGGATCAATATTCTCATGGTTTTTGTTAGCTGGAATAACTACTGTACCTTTAGCAATTTTATCTAAAAGAACATTAACATCCATGTTTTCTTTTTTTGCTACTATCTCCATCTCTTTAGTTATAATACCTTTTCTAGCTGCATCCATTTGAGTTGTATAATTCATATTAATTCCTACCTTTCTTTAAAACCTCTTTTAATTTTCTAATTGTATCTTTTATATTATGTGAATCATAAATTACAGAAATAACCGATATTGCATCAATGTTGTCAACAATTTCTTTTGTCAAATTATCTACAGTTATCCCTCCAATACCTACAATTGGTATTGGAACTGCCTTTTTAATATCTTTTAACGTTTCAATTTCTATTGTTTTTGCGTTAAATTTAGTTGGAGAAGGATATAGTGCTCCTACTCCTAGATAATCTGCTCCTTCATTATAACACCTAATTGAATCTTGTACAGTTTTTGAAGTAGCTCCAATAATAATATCTTTACCAAGAATACTTCTAGCCTCTTTAATGCTAGTATCATCTTGTCCAAGATGAACACCATCTGCACCTACTTCTTTTGCAATATCTACTCTATCATTTATTATTAACATTGTACCATATTTTTCACATAGTTTTTTTAGTTTATTAGCTTCATTATATAGTACTGATTTATCTTTCACCTTACTTCTATATTGAAGAATAGATATGCCCTCACTTATAGCTTCTTCAGTCTTATATAATAACGTATTAAAATCATCATATTGTTTTGTGATTAAATAAATATCTTTATTTAACTTCATAAATATTTACCTTTCCCTTATCCATTGAACTAATATTTTTCATATTATATATATTGTCAAATAATTTAACTTTAAAAGTACCCGCACCTTCCCCTTCTTTCAAACTACTTTCTGCAATTCTTGCGCCTTTATTCATTGTAGCTATTGCGTAAATACTACTTGTGAAAGGATCTGTATTTTTAGCTAATGATACAGCTATAAGAGCTGAAGTCATACATCCTGTACCTGTAATATATGTAAGCATTTTTGATCCGCCACTAATTTTTGCTATATGTTTTTTACTACAGATAGTATCTATTTCTCCTGTTATTGCTACTACTAAGTTGTATTTCTTTGCAAGCTCTGTACCAATAGTATCTATATCTTCATAATCCTTTTCATCTGAATCTACACCTTTTGATAATGTTTGTAGTCCTAAGAGTGCTTTTATTTCTGAAGCATTTCCCTTTAGAATACTTATCTTATATTTTTTCAATATATCAAGAACTATTTTTTTTCGATATGTAGATGCAGCTACACCAACAGGGTCAATAATAACTGGAATACTCTTTGCGTTGGCAACTTCTATAGATTTATAAATTGAGTCAAGTCTATAAGTAGTTAGTGTGCCAAAGTTAATTACTAGACAATTACATTTTGACGTTATTTCTTCTATTTCTTCAATAGCTTCTGCCATAATTGGACTACCACCAAATGCAAGGGTCATATTTGCAACATCATTAATTGTTACATAGTTTGTTATAAAGTGCACTAGTGGTTTTGTCTCGTTTTCATATATACTATTATAATTTAGTTTATAATTACACATATATTTTATCCCTTCGTTACTTAATTAGCAAATCAATATTTCAAAATACTATGCAGTCATGCTAATTAAAAGGATTTTACCTAAAAGTTACTTCTACTAAGGTATTAATCCTACATTTTTATAAAATGATTAACGGGTCCATCTCCAGCTCCTATAGGAAAACCACCTTCAATGGCCTTTGTTATATATTTTTTTGCTAATTTTATAGCCTCTATAGTATTATATCCTTTACTAATATTAGCAGCAATAGCAGATGATAATGCACATCCTGTTCCATGGGTATTAGAATTATTTATCTTTTTATGATTAAAATATGTAAATTCTTTACCGTCATATAGGATGTCACAAGCTGTATGTTGTAGATGTCCACCTTTAACTAGTATATTGCTTGGTCCAAGTTTGTATAATTCTTTACATGCTCTTTTCATCTGTTCTTCATTATCTATACTTAAATTAGTTAAAAGTTCTGCTTCATTAATATTAGGAGTTATTAAATGGCATAGTGGGAACATTTCTTTTATAAGTATTTCTCTTGCATCTTCTTCTAATAATATCTTACCTGTAGTAGAAACCATTACTGGATCAAGAATTATTTTAGGTAAATCATATTTTTTTAAAGTATTGAGTATAGCAAGTATGATATCTTTATTAAAAAGCATCCCTATTTTTATACTATCTACCCTAATATCATCTAGTATAGCTTCTATTTGTTTTGATACAGTAATAGAATCAAGTCCTTGTATATGTGATACTTTTGTAGTATTTTGAGCAGTAACAGCAGTTATTACACTCATCCCATAAATACCATGAGCTGCGAATGTTTTAAGATCTCCTTGGATTCCTGCTCCACCACTACAATCAGAACCTGCTATTGTTAATGCATTAAACATTATACTGATACCTTCTTTTTCATTACTATTTTCTTAAGTGCTGTAAATTCAAATAATATTACTGCTATTAAAGCTCCTACAAAGGAACTAATCACAAATGGAATAACATAAGCAAAAAGTGTTGCTTCTTTACCCATGAATAAAATAGCTACTGGACATGCAACAATAGCACCAATAATTCCTGTTCCAATTACTTCACCTATTGCTGTTAAGTAAGTATTATTAAACTTTTTGAACATTAATCCTGCAAGTAATGCACCAAAAATACTACCTGGGAATGCAAATAGAGTTCCCCATCCTACTAAATTCCTAATAATAGAAATTACAATAGCATTTAAAACAGCATATAATGGACCTATCAAAATTGCAGATATTACATTGATTAAATGTTGAAAGGGAAGTAATTTAGTTATTCCAACATTAATACTAAGTGGACTAAGTACAACACCTAATGCAATTAACACACCAGATAAAGCAATTTTATGTGTTTTGTTCACGGCTTTCATCCTTTCGTCTTTAAGTTTTTATAATGCTTTTATTTGATATATTTTTTACTAAATTAGAAAAACTTTCCTACAATATAAAATTAAAGGCAACCCCAAAGGATTGCCAAAATATTATCTGTATAATAAATGCAAGCTTCCCTCCGCTGGTATTAACCAGATCAGGTAATAGAGTCAAAGAATATCGTTCTTAATCTCAGCTGGCTATACCAGCTCCCCTAGCCCAAATAATTAAGTTTTATTAAGCTTATGGTAACATATTAATTTAATTATTTCAATGCCTATTTAAATTAAAACTATACCAAAATATAACCTGTAAATCTATAAGTAATCTTTTAAAGTCTTTATTTATTCTTCAACTAGTCTTTTATACTCTTCATCAATGGCTTTTTTATCAATTCTTTCAAATAATATATTAATTTGTTTTATTACTTTTTTACTTTTAACCCATTTAACTTCCCATTCATCACTTATATCCAAACAATCTAATACCTTGTCTGATGAAAAAGGAATAAAAGGTTTAAGTAAAACTGATATATTTGCAATAATTTGTATACAATTATATATAGTGTTTTCACAATCAATTTCATCAGAATTTCTTGTTTCCCAAGGTTTTTTGTAATCAAAGTATTTATTTGATTGCCTTATAAAATCAAATATTTTTTCTAGTCCATTCTTAATATTACCTATTTCAATATCATTACCTACATTTTTAAATAAATCTTCTAGTTTTTGCTTAATTTCTTTATTGATAGTACCAGTAGGTACTTTTCCATTATAGTATTTTTGAACGAATACTAACGTACGATTAACAAAATTACCGTATGCTCCTAATAACTCACTGTTATTACGATTAATAAACTCTCTATATGAAAAATCAGTATCTCTTTTTTCTGGACCATTTGCAATAAGAAAATATCTTATAGCATCTGGATTATATCTATCAAGAATATCTTTTATCCATACTGCATAATTCTTACTAGTAGATATTTTTTTATGTTCAAGTGTTAAGTACTCACTTGAAATTATTCTATCTGGCAAATGATAATTTTCATTACTAGCTAATAATAATGAAGGTAATATAATTGTATGAAAAGGTATATTGTCTTTTCCATGAATATAATAATGTAGTGAATTATCACCTATCCAAAACTCATTAAATAATTCATCGTTTTGCAAAGCTTCTTTAGAAGATGATAAATATCCAAGTATGTTTTCAGCCCATATATATATTTTCTTATCTTCATATCCTTTTTTAGGAACATCAATACCCCAACTTATATTTCTCGTTAAGGCTCTATCTCTAAGTCCCTCATTTAAATAGCGATTAGTAAAATCAATTGCATTTTTTCTCCAATTTACTGATTGGTTTACCAATTCTGTAAGCTCCTCTTTATAATCTTTTAATTTAAGATATAAATGATTTGATTCTTTTAAGCTTATTTTCTCACCACATATTGTACAAGTTCCTTCAATTAATATTTCTGGCTCAAGTATTCGTCCACAAGTATCACACTGATCTCCTCTTGTTACCTCTCCACACTCTGGACAGATTCCTTCAACAAATCTATCCGGTAAATATTCATGACATTTATTGCAATATGCCTGTTCAACTTTTTTCTCTATTACACTTGTACTTTTGTATAATTTATTATGAAAGTTTTTTACAAACCCTTTATGTTCTTTGCTAGTTGTTTTACCATAATAATCATATGAAAATCCTAATTGATTAAAGCAATCTGTAAATTCCTTGTGATAATATTCAGATATTTCACAGGGCTTTTTACCTTCGCTTTTTGCTTTTAAAGAAATAGGTGTTCCATAACAATCACTACCTGATACATAACATACATTATCTCCATTCTGACGATAATATCTCGCAATTACATCTCCTGATATTAATGAAGCAATATGTCCAATGTGTAGTGAACCATTAGCATATACCCAAGCACCATTGATTAATACATTCATTATTTTTCCCTCACTTTTATATTATTATTTGTCTGTTTAATATTAACTGTGGCTTTTTAAATATGAGCAAAATAAAAACACTCACCTCCTGGAAAATTATTTCCAGGGACGAGTGTATAATATGTACAATCGTGGTACCACCCTAGTTTATCTGTATCTCACAATACAGATCTCATCAAGTACGCTTAGGAAATGACCTAAGTTATACCCTATCGCTATAACGGGCGACCCCGTCGCAGCCTAAACTTTCGTATTGGTGCGCAACTCCAAGACCATGTTCGGTAAATTCATTAATACCTTTTCTCAGCAATTTTATTATATTACTATAATACTAAAGGTTCTCTGTAAATAATTCCAATACCTACTCTTCTTTTCATTGTCTTTAATTAAACTAAATTTACTATTTATTATAATCAATATAATATAAAAGTCAAGGACTTCAATTTAAATTCTATTTTCATAATAATTTTTTATGATAGGTGTTATAATTAGCCTTATTATCATTAATGAAAGTATAATCATTTGTCCTACAAGTGGAATTTCTAATAGTTTTGCTATAATAAATGCAATAATAGTAGAAAATCCCATAACATAATTTATAGTTTCACCAGATTTTGCATTTATGAAAATTGTACGTTCATCGTGAAAGTCAATCATATTTCTACTTATACCTTTATCAGTAGAGGTATCCTTTTTATCTTTCACATACAATTCAATAGAAATTCCAATTAAGGCAATACCTATTCCCACAAGTATAAAGTTAAACTTTTCATAATATATTAAGTCTAATAGTAACATAGATATTCCAATAACAAATGTGAATATATTACCTAAGTTTTTATTACTCATCTTCATCTTCCTCTCCAAAAAAAAATAAATTTTCAATGCTAACATGAAATACCTGTGCTATTTTATACGCTAAAAGTACAGATGGATTGTATTGTCCTTTTTCCAAGGATATAATAGTCCTTGATGAAACAGAAACTAAATCAGCCAATTGTTGTTGCGTCATATTAGCATTGTTTCTAAAATATTTAATACGATTTTTCATTTTAGTTCCACCTTGTTATTTCTATAACTCTAAAAAATATAAGTGATAATATGAAGTTGACTTCATGTGAAGTTAACTTCATATTATCACTATATAATTATTTTGTCAATATTCTAGTCTAGTTACTACCAAGTATGTAGTCTAGTTACTACCAAGTATGCTTTCTTTTTATTAGCTAGACTTTGTGTAGTTTTATATTAAAATATTAATTCATATAGATTACATTCATGTACTCTTTTAAATTTCTTTTTAATTTCTTCCCTATCATCACCTAAATAATGAGCAAAACAGTTACAAATAAATAAATTATTAATTTTTGAATCTATAATTTTACTACATTCATTTCCTTCTGAATAAATATGTAAATACTGTTTTCTAAAATTGAAACCTCTATTTTTATACCAATCATTTACCCACTTGTCATCTCTTGTCCATGCTTCTATTTTATTTATGTGTTTATCCTTAAGAAATTTTATTGCCTCATTTAGCAAAGAAGTTGCTATCCCCCGTCCTCTATATTCAGGCAATACTGCTAAATGCCACATTACACCACCTAATTCATTAGAATAATAACACACTGTTCCTTTAACTGTTTCATATTCTATATCAATTAGGCCCACAATAATATCATCTTTAACTGCAACTAACTCTATTGAATCATTACTATAATGCTCCTTTTCTTTTAGGACATTATCAAAATAAGCACTATCTAAAAAAGATAGTACTCTACACCTTACCCATTGTAAATTATCTGTATCTCTATATTCTCTAATTTGCATTGATCTACCCCCTTCAATCACAAGAATTAGTCACTTTGATTCAATCGTTTTTTTCTTTTATTGATGAATATAATTGTTACTAATAGTCCTAACAAAGAAATTAATATAGGTGCTAGTTTATGTGCTAATGAATTTGTTAGACTAATTCCTATAGGATTATTATTAAAATCAGTTTTAATAGTTTGCATAGTTATATTAAAAAGTTTTGCTTTATAAGTATGATCCCCACCAATTTTTACAATTTCATCATAACTAGGTATCTGACCCTTTAAATGTTCTTTTATTAAAAGCATACTTACAATAAAAAATCCCATGAATATAAAATAATAAAGTACAATCTTTTTGAGTATATTTTGTATTTTAACTTTAGTCATAATAATAATATCCTCCTTATAAAATAATTAATTTAAAATCTCTTTTAAGTTTCAATCCTATATTAAGTAAGTATTAATATAAATAAATATAAGTACTATTCAATCAAATCATTAAGTATCATTTTGTATTATCATTTATAACAACATTATACTCTTAAGTATTATTATGGTCAACTTATTTTATTAATCACAAAAAATATTATTATATATTTTATATTATTTTCTTTTTATCAAACAAATCTAATAAATATTTATATATATTTTGTATTATACTATTTTAACTTACCTTAGAATGCTTATATATATCTTTATTTACATATTTACAGTATATTTTCTTTAAATAGTTCAACAAAACACTATTGCCATTTATTTCAACTTATGTTATTATTCTAATATAATAACATGTAGTTATTAATACTACATTATAAATTTATATTAACTACTATTAGTGAGCAACTTAAATAAACTCATAAATTAAATATATTAAGAAAGAAGGAAAATAAATGAAGTTCAAAGTAAAAGATCCAATAAGTGCATTAACACACTTTATTGGAGCTGTAGTTTCTCTGGTAGGTGTTATATTATTAGTATGGAAATCTTATCACGTTGCAACAATATGGCATACATTATCATTTACTATATTCGGAATAAGTCTTGTTTTATTATATACAGCTAGCACAGTTTATCATATTATTGAAAAGCCAAAATCCCTAAGTGTAATATTAAGAAGAATTGATCATATGATGATATTTGTGTTAATAGCTGGAACGTATACACCAATATGTTTAGTTCCTCTTCGTGATGGTTTTGGATTTACATTATTAACTATTGTATGGTGTACTGCTGTAGCAGGAGTATTACTTAAAATATTCTGGATTAACTCTCCTAGTTGGTTTTCTGCAGCTATATATATAATTATGGGATGGTCTGCTGTTCTTGCTATGGGGCAAATCAAACAAACGCTACCTCACAACGGATTTGTGTGGTTAGTAATTGGTGGAGTTATTTATACTATAGGTGGTATAATATATGGTCTTAGATGGCCCAATTTTAACTCCAAAAAATTTGGCTTTCATGAACTCTTCCATCTTTTTGTATTAGGTGGTAGCCTATGCCATTTCATATTAATGTACAATTACATTATGTTAACAAATATTTAAAATCATTCAAAAAGGGGCTGTCTATCTGAAGACAACCCCTTTTCGTACTCTATATGAATAACTACTAAATTTATAAATAAATGGGATAAGAATATTCTCATTCACACTAATAAAGCTTTCCTTACAAGACAATATTATTTATCAGGAACAACGAAGCTATTTACAACGAGCCTAGCGGATATGGTATAGGGTAATATGGAGCAGTGAGCCACGGACGACGAACTCAGCTTGGTGGTCACTGAAAAACTAAGAATTTAATTCTTAAAATACAATATGTATTTCTCATTTTTATAGGGGAACCCAACATATTGTATTAAAGAATCAACTAAAAGATGTTTTTCAGTGACCTTATTAAACATGGACGTTTAATCTGCTGACGGAATATTACCCTATACCATATCCGCGGAAACCTCCAATTATTTTCAATTAGGTTTTTATTTATTTTTCCACAACCCTTTATTATTATCTCTTGCTTTCTTTTCTATCTTAACAAAAATCTTTGAATATTTAACATCCGGAGGATATGTCATTACATTTGCATAACCTTCTTTTAATAAAATTGCGTTAAACATAGTATCTTCAATTTTATACTTATTAGGTTCTTCAAGCCATACATAACGAAGTATTCTATTATATTTATCTGTATCACTTACATCTTTTTCAAGATATACTTTTTTATCATGTAATTTATTTTTAGTATATGTACTTGCTTCTTTCCCATATGGTTGTGGATTTTTAGCATAACGTCCTACAGATTCAGGTGTATTAACTCCAATTAATCTTACTTTTTTTTCTTTTCCATTAACTGTTACTACCACAGTATCTCCGTCTACTACTCTACTAACAACACCTACTTCGTACTCTGTGTCTTCTGTTAAGCTATAAAAAAAACTTTTTACCGTTTGAACTAGTTCTAGCGCAGTATTTACATTTTTATCATTAACATCAACATTAAAAAATAACATAAATG
The DNA here is from genome assembly GCA_025210235.1 of Vallitalea sp. Taxonomy (GTDB): domain Bacteria; phylum Bacillota; class Clostridia; order Lachnospirales; family Vallitaleaceae; genus Vallitalea. Next base: position 148,646 of record JAOASG010000071.1, on the reverse strand, counting down.
CTAAAGCAACAATGGAAAAAAACATTGTTTTGAACTTTATCTTCTTTTTCTTCTTACGCATTAATATCATCACTTTCATTGCATGAGATTATATTATAAAACACGAACAACCCTCCTCTTACTTCACTGAAGTGGGGGCTAATCCTAGATTATTAGTTAAATATTTTATATAATAATAAATTATAATGCTAAACGCAACTAGTAATATTATTATTTTATAAATTTTATTATTTTATAAATTTTAATATTAGTCTATGGGGTATTATCTTAGATATAACTTGTAGTACTTTCATACTAGTACCTTGTATGGATATATATCTACCTTTTTTTGAATCAAGTAATGCCCTTTTTACAACTAATTTTGCAGGTTCAAAGAAAAATTTCTTAAATGATTTTGGTTTACCATTTTTAGAAGCAACTTTAAAAAATTCAGTTTCAACAGGACCGGGACATACAGCAGTAACTGTAATACCTCTACTTACTAATTCTCTTTCTAATGCTCTAGAAAAACTAAGAACATATGATTTAGTCGCGGCATATACTGCAAACTTAGGTTGAGGCAAGAAAGCAGCAGAAGAAGCTATTTGAATTATACTTGATGACTTTCTCATAAATTTTAATGTTTCATAAGTAATATAAGTCAATGCTCTAATATTAACATCAATCATATTTATATTATCATCTAGAGAAATATCCTCAAAACAACCTATTTTACCAAGACCAGCATTATTAATAAGTAATTTTACGTTAGGTCTTTCTTCTTGTAAAATATTTTTGTATTTTTTAAGGCACTGCCCATTTGATAAATCTAAAACTAATATTTTAAATTTTTGTTTGGGAAATTTACTTGCAAGTACTTCTAGTCTTTGCTTTCTTCTTGCAATTAACCAAATCTCATCAAAATTATATTGTTTTGACATACAAATTTGTCTAACAAATTCTCTACCAAATCCTGATGATGCTCCTGTTATAACGGCTATATTCGTCATACTTTCAACCCCTTAGACATTACTTTTTCTTTTTATGCACATTACGTATCGCTTTTCTCTTCTTATTTTTCGTATTTTCTTTTGATTTTTTATTACTAACTTTCCCTTTTTTATTAATATTATTATAAGACTTGCTTCCTTTTGGTCTAATTAAACAATATTTATTAAATCCAATTAAGTCTTCTCTTCCTGCTAATATTAATGCTTCATGAACCAATCGATAATTTTTAGGATTACGGTATTGGATTAATGCTCTTTGCATTGCCTTCTCATGAGGCGATTTTGGAACATATACTTTTTCCATTGTTCTTGGGTCAAGTTCAGTATGATACATACAAGTTGATAAAGTAGATGGCGTAGGATAAAAATCTTGAACTTGTTCTGGCATATATCCTAAATCTCTTAAATAAATAGCAAGATCAATAGCACAGTTTAAATCTGAGCCTGGATGACTAGACATTAGGTATGGAACTAAATACTGTTTTTTATTTAATTTTTTATTAATATTATTATATTTATTAACAAATTTATTATATACACTTACATTAGGTTTACCCATTTTCTCTAAAACTTTATTAGAAATATGCTCTGGTGCAACTTTTAATTGCCCACTTATATGATGTTCTACTAATTCATTAAAAAATCTTTGATCACTATCTTTCATTAAATAATCAAATCTAATCCCAGAACGAACAAATACTTTTTTAATATTAGGTAATTTTCTTAATTTTCTAAGCAACTCTAAATAGTCAGAGTGATCAACTTCAAGGTTACTACATGGCTCTGGAAAAAGACATTGCTTGTCTTTACATGCTCCATATTTTAATTGCTTCTTACATGCAGCATGTCTAAAATTAGCAGTTGGTCCACCAACATCATGAATATATCCTTTAAACTTTTCATCAGTAATTATATTTTCTGCTTCATTTATTATTGACTCATGACTTCTTGCTTGAACAACTCTTCCTTGATGGAAAGTAAGTGCGCAGAAATTACAACCCCCAAAACACCCTCTATTACTAATTAAACTAAATTTCACTTCTTCAATAGCAGGTATTCCTCCCATTTCCTTATACATTGGGTGATAATCTCTCATGTAAGGTAATGCATATACATCATCCATTTCTGATTGTTTAAGAGGATTCGACGGTGGATTTTGAATAACAAATTCATTTTCATCATATTTTTCTACTAATCTTTTTCCACTATGAAAATCTGTATTCTTATGTTGTAATATAAAACTTTTTGCATAGCTTTTTTTATTACTAGTAATCTCTTTATACGTTGGTAACTCTATATAATCATATACATTATCAAGATTTTTTGCTTTGTATGCAGTGCCTTTAATATAAGTAATATCATTTATATCAATACCACTATCTAATGCATCTGCTAAATCAATTATAGACTTTTCTGCCATACCATATACAAGTATATTTGCTTGTGAATCAAGTAATATAGATCGTTTAACTTTATCGCTCCAATAATCATAGTGAGCTAGTCGTCTTAAACTAGCTTCTATTCCACCTAAAATAATTGGTACATCTTTATATGCTCTTTTAATTAAATTTGAGTATACAATTGTAGCTCTATCAGGTCTTTTTCCTATTTGTCCTGCTGGTGTATATGCATCTTTTTTTCTTCTTTTTTTCGCTACAGTATAATGATTAACCATTGAATCAATATTACCAGCAGAAACTAAAAATCCTAATCTAGGTCTTCCAAAAATCGTAATATCCGATACAGTATCCCATCTTGGTTGTGGAATAATACCTACTTTATATCCATGTGCTTCCAAGTATCTACTAATTATTGCAACTCCAAAAGAGGGATGATCTACATAAGCATCTCCACTAATAAATGCAAAATCTACTTCTGTCCACCCTCGTTTTTCCATATCTGCTTTACTTACGGGTAAGTAATCTCTAGTCATTATTATCTTTCCTTTTCTAATTCCTATAATATAAATCTAAGCTTCTTTTTTATTATCATATACTAAATCAGTAAAATCATCAATATAATAATCGGCTAGGCTTCTTTTTATATCATCAAGATTTTTTGAATAGTCATCATAAATAGCACATACTTTCATTCCTGCGTCTTTACCAGCGGTAATTCCTTTAGGGATATCTTCAAAAACAAGGCATTCTTCTGGCTCTACATTTAAATCTTCTGCAACTTTCAAATATATATCTGGTGCAGGTTTACCTTTTTCAACCTCACAAGACGTTCTAACAGATGTAAAATATTTACTTATATTGTGTCTTTCAATAGTTAAGTTAACAAGTTCAGTTGAATTACTAGAACCAATACCCATAACAATATTATTTTTTTTCAAATATTCCAAGAAATCTAAAACTCCATCTTTTAAATTAACTTTTGTCATATAGTATTCTTTTGCCATCTCATTCCATTCATCTTTAATTTCTTCAATTGAATCAGTTATATCAAATATTTTTTTAAAGTATTCTGCTGTTTCAGTAAAACTCATACCATCTACTTCTTCTTGTAAAGTCTTGGGTGGATTAATATTATATTTTGAAAGATATCTAATATCAAGTCCTTCCCAAACCCACATAGAATCAACTAAAGTACCATCTAAATCAAACAATACTGCTTTTATATTATTTAACATAATTCATCACCTTTCTACATCCATCTCCATCCAGGATAATACTTATTTTTAAGTAACTTGTTAGCTTTCTTTGCAAAACCTAATGGAAAACCGCTAACGCTAATTAAGTTCCACCCATCTAACCCTTGTAATTGTAAAGTTTCACCTTTAAGATAACGTATTACATTATCATCCTCAATGTTCAAATCAATTATATTATTAAATTCATTAATATTAAGCGAACTAGCAAGAGCCTGAGAAGGTTCAAATCTATTTTTCTTAATATCCCCTAAATATTGTCCTGTTCTAAGTATTCTAAGTCCTCGTAAACTAGGTATACCTTCTGGCATATAATATAATTTCTCATTTATAACTTCAAGTCTAGTTCTATCAAAATCCATATTAAGATAATTTTTTTCAAAATCAGTAAAAACTTTATACTCTTTTTCCTTCGTTCTTAACTTATATTTCTCAAAACTACTCTTTTGTGTTGTATCCTTTTTATGAAGTAACGCAATAAAATGCCCTTCGCCTTTTATTTTATGTGGCCATAATCTTATTGTTTTACTTAACTCTTTATTGGCTATAGATGTCCACTCTGGTCTACCACTATCAAATCCTTCGTGTTTTGGTAATTCTACTAATTCAAATTCTTTATTATTACTTAAAAACACACTAATTGTTTTTTCATTCTCTTCCGGTGAAAAAGTACATGTAGAATATAACAAATATCCATTAGGTTTTAACATTTTTGAAGCATAAGAAAGGATATCCTTTTGAATTATACCATAATTAACATCAGAATTTTCATTCCAATTTTTAACCATTGATGGATCTTTTCTAAACATTCCTTCTCCAGAACAAGGTGCATCTATTAATATCTTATCAAAGTATTCTGAAAAATAATTTATTAACTTTTCAGGTGGTTCACTAAGAACAATGCTATTTTTTATCCCTGCAAGTTCTATATTTTTAAGTAAGCTTTTAGCTCTTGAAGCACTAATATCATTAGATACTAATATTCCTGTTCCATTTAATTTAGAACCTAGCTCAGTACTTTTACCTCCTGGAGCAGCACATAAATCTAATACTTTATCATTTGGATTTATATTAAATAGTTCCGCTGGAGTCATAGCACTAGGTTCTTGTAAATAATAAAGTCCTGCATAATAATAAGGATGCTTAGATGGTACATCCTCTTTTTTATAATAGTATCCATTAGAAATCCAGTGAACTTCTTCTAAATTAAAAGGTGATATTTTTTCAAATTCCTTACAATTTAATTTAAGATTATTAACTCTTAGTCCATAATGGCGTTCATCATTAAAAGAATTAATATAATCTTTATACTCATCCCCTAATAATCTTTTCATTTTATCTATATACTTATCAGGTAAATTCATTTTGTCTCCTCTCAATCCTAACTTCTGTCTTTTACCCATCTATTAATTTTAATTTAAAATTTAGATAATCACAAGAAACTAATATATATTCCACGTTCTCTCTTACTCCTTGAAGTCCCATCTTAAAACTTTCTTTTCCATGTAAATGCCCGTATATTACTTTATCTACATTATATTCATTATATAATTTCGTAAACTCTGAGGGTTCAAAAAGTTCATTTGTTGGAGGAAAATGAGTCATTACATATATCTTATCTATTGGCTGATTAATACTTTTTAGTGCGATTTCTAAACGATTAACTTCTCTTAAATATAATTTTTCATCATCCTTGGTAAATTTAACCTTATTAGGGCAAGTCCAACCCCTAGTACCACAAATAGCAATATTATTATATATAATACTGGTATTCTGGATAAATTCTAAATCCTTGTACATAGTTGAAACTTTATTAAGTGAACTCCACCAATAATCATGATTTCCTTTAATTAGTATTTTTCTCCCGGGTAGCCGTGATATAAACTCCATGTCTTTTCGTGCTTCCTCCAACTTCATGGCCCAAGATATATCGCCAGGTATAAGTACTAAATCATCTTCTTTAACTCTAGCTTCCCAGTCATTTTTTATTTTTTCATAATGTTTATTCCAATGATTTCCAAAAACTTTCATAGGCTTATTATTACTAAAACTTAAATGCAAATCACCTATTGCATATATCATACTAACATCCTTTCTAAAAAAGAGGAAGGGTTGTTATCATACTTATAAAAGACTTTGTGCTTTATATCCTGCCGCTAACATATCCAGTCTTTTATTAAATCTATCTAATTTTTCAAAATTTCCTTCTTCCCACAATTTATAAAACTCTTCTTGAATTTCCTCAACTTCGTTAATATCATCGCTAACCTTATGTAAGTTCTGAATATTATTAAGTATATCTGCGATAATACTAGATTTTAATTGGAAAAGATTTTGTGCATTTATTATTTCATTTCTAATTATAGACATTTCTTGATCTAATTTAAAAGCAGCCTCTGCAGCATTTAACAATCTCTCCTGAATTTCATCAGGTATATTATGTTTATACTTATATTGTAGGGAATGCTCGATTGTTGCCCAAAAATTCATTGAAAGTGTCCTTATCTGTATCTCAGCTTTTATTCTTTTCGCTCCAAGGGCAGTATGAACATCATAATATACAATTATATGATAGCTTCTATAGCCACTTTTTTTTGTATCTGATACATAGTCAATCTCATCTTTTATTTCCATATCTTTTCTACTTCTTATTATCTCAACTACCTTATCTATATCTTCAACAAATTGACATAATATTCTTATACCTGCAATGTCATCTATTTTATCTTCAATTTCATTAATTGGTATGTTTTTCTTTTTTGCTTTTTCCAATATATTTGATATTTTTTTTACTCTCCCAGTAACATATTCTATAGGAGAATATTGCCCTAATCGTCTATTTTCATGCACTATACTAGCGAATTTAACTTTTAATTCTTCTACGGCTTGTTGGTAAGGTATTAGTATCTGTCTCCACAACTGAATTTCCAAAATAGACCACTCCTCGTAAATATTTATAACCATTAAAACTAATCATCAATATTTATTATAACATATTATTATCTTTAATCTATAAATTTTTTGTTGAGAAAAATACTATTTAATTTTTTGTTTATATCATCTTTAGTAAATTTAAGAAAAGAGCTGTTCAAAACAAACAACTCCTAGGACTTATACTAACAATCATGGTTAGATAGTCGTGCAAACTACTAAAAACTTTTTTGATTGATTTTTTGAATTTTTATTTCTCATTTTTATAATCCTTTTCTTTTATTCAGACACATAATAATATAGAGTATTAGTAAAACTATCGTATAAATTATAAGCTGGTACTGCTACTCCTCCATTTATTCCACTACTAGTAATAATATAATTCCACTTAAATTTTAACCCTTTATTAACGTCTGTAGCATTATTAGTAGCTACATTTATATCTGCTCTAAAGAAATCATCTACTTCAATCAAATGTACATTCCAAGGTTCCCAGATAACTCCATGTTTAACAATTTTTTTAGGCTCACTATTATTATTATTTAAATTGAGTTGATCATAAGCACTCGAAATTCTAAAAGGCATATCGGGTAAATCTAACAATAGACCTAATTTCCCTTTATAACCTTTATAAGATTTTCCTTCATAAGTTGTAAATAATTCATCAAAGAATTCTCCTTTATCAGCAGCAAAATTGACGTACGCACCCGCAACCTCAAGACTAGAATCTTCCCATTTTTGTATAGAGCCATCATATGATTCTTTAATAGTATATTTTCTCTTAATATTTAAAGAAACTTTAAAATCTTGCGCCTTATATTTTTTACTTGGCCACATACAATTAAAGTTTAAAACAATGTACTCCGTATATTTATCACCCCAAATTTTATAGCTTCTTTTATATGTTATATCATGTCCTACATCATAATTTTTACTATCATATTCATGATGTTTTATTGCATAAATAGATGAATTATTTATAGCAAATATAACTGTATTGAGTTGCGATACAATTATATTTATTGCAAAAAAAATACACATTATCTTTTTCATAATATTTTATACACTATACTAGTGTATCTCCTTTTATAATCGAGTTTTTTATTCAGTCTAATTAATAAACATATTTCCTGTATGTAATAGATATTACATTAAATATTAGATATTTTCAACTATAATATATCGCAATTTTCGATATGTAATATTATCTTTCGACAATGTTATAAGTGTAATTTTCCATGACTTGCATTAATAAATATCTACTCACGCAACCAGCTTAATATTTCTTAGTTACTTTACTATCTTCAATATACCTTAATATCCAATAAGGATTTATCCAAAAATCATCCATTTGCTCGTTTAATGGTAATGAAATTCCTAAATGAAGATGCACTACGAATTTACCACATGTACCTTCTTTTCCATATCCACTATTACCCATATAACCAATAACTTCACCTGCTTTTATTTTACTCCCCTCTTTAATTCCTTTAGCATATTTATCAAGATGAGCATAATAAAAATAGCCCCCATGTTTTGCTCTAATACCTACTCTCCATCCTCCAAGCTCTAACCACCCAATTTTCTGTACATAACCATCAGTCATACTAACAACCGGGAAATAACCCCTTTCATCTTCACAATCGATAATATCTGTACCATAATGCTTTCTTTCTCCACCATATGTTCTTTCTGCTAGCCAAGAATTACAATAAGAATATTTATGATTATTAGTTTTTTTATTTTTAGGTATAGGAAAATACTTAATATCTGATAATATTATTTTATATATTTGTTTAATTTCTTTTGTATTATCAACATTATTATAATATTTATTATCATAATCATATGAAACACTATCAACTTCATAGTTATTATATTTCATGTAAGATGTAAAAAAATCTATAAAATCGATTTTATTTTGTTCACAATAAGACTTTATTTCATTAATCGATTCATCTGTGACACTAAATTCTGCAATCTTATCTATTTTTTCTATAGATTTAAAATCAATTATTGGTAGTCTTTCTTTTTTTATACTATATAAATTTTCTAATAACATACAATTAAAAAAAGCAATAATAAAGATTATAGCTATCAGTCTATATATTTTATTTCTCATTTATAAAAATCCTATTTTTTTATTAATATATGAGATATAAACATATAAATATAACTATTACTCTAATATTATCACTATCTTAAACTTATGTATGTTATTCCGATAGCCCTGCTTACTCTATCTATCTTAGCCTGTTACATCTTCTAATAAATTATCACCATCAGCTGCAGTAGTTGCCAGACTATCACAACGCTCATTTTGAGGATGAGAAGCATGTCCTTTAACCCAATTAAAAGTAACATTATGTTTTTCTTTAGCAATAATTATTTTCTTCCAAAGATCAACATTTTTAACATCTTCTTTTTTCTTTCCTCTTTTCCAATTATTATGTATCCAATTATTTAACCATCCTTCATTAAAAGCTTTCACTATATACTGTGAATCTGTATAAAGTTTTACTATGCATGGTTTTTTTAATGCCTCTAACCCCTTTAATACACCCATTAGTTCCATTCTATTATTTGTAGTATTAGTATAACCTCCAGATAATTCTTTTATATGTTTCTTACCTTCTTGATCAAAATACTCAAGAACTACTCCATATCCTCCTGGTCCATTAGGATTTCCCCTACATGCCCCGTCTGTATAAATAAATACTTCTTGCATCACTCATCCTCCTCATATAAAATCTTTCTCAGCGAAAATGATAATAATTCTATCTCATTTACTATATTTCATCCTAATTGGTTTTTACAAATTATGAATATTTACTATAATATTATAAAAAATAATCCCCAAAAAGTAAACTCTTTAATTAAGCATATAAAATTTACTGCCTAACCTTAGTACTATTACTATTTTGGGAATAACTTCAATTCACCTTATCAAATATCAATTTTATTAATTAACTACTAAACTTATTATTTTTTAAAGCAATTCTAATGCAAGTTGCAAAGCCACCCCACAAAAAAATGATACTAAATGCAAAAAATATTATCGAATTAAAACTCATTATTTCTCACCCCTTTTTTCATGGACTCCTCAAAACTATTGCTACCTTTAAAAGATGAAATGACAAATCCAACAATAATAGTAAAAACTATAACTCCAACACCATATATTAAAAGTGCTTGAATTGAATAATTACCATATGGTTTTCTTAGATCTTCAGTTACTTTTATAATAATCATAATCCCTAAAATAAGCGGTGTAATTATTTTAATACATAGCTCCCACCAATTACCAATGCTAAAATCAGAAATAGGATTAACATACTCTCTTATGCTCTTAAGGTTAAAAAACCATCCAATTAATATTGTTTCAATTAAACCTGCAACAGCAACTCCGTAATTATTTAGAAAGTGATCTACAATATCTAGTACATATAGTCCTACACCTGTTGCATAAATAGTAGAAAATAAAAATCCTATACCACAAATAATTGACAAAGATTTAATTCTTTTTATACCAAATTTATCTGTTATAGCAGATACTGTTGTTTCAATTATAGACATACTTGATGAAATTCCGGCAAAAAATAATGATAAGAAAAATAATACCCCAAATGCTTTATTGAAACTAGGTAGTCCGTTAATAGCATTAGGAAAAACTTTAAAAGCTAGTCCAACACCTACTTCAGCAACTTCTGCTACTTTTTTCCCACTATTAAAAGCCATATTTCCAAGAATACTAAATACACATATTCCAGATAATAAACTAAAACTACAATTTCCAAATGCAGTTATAAATGCGTTATTAACAATATCTGATTTTTTAGGAAGATAGCTAGAATATGCTAACATTATACCAAAACAAATACTCAATGAATAAAATATTTGTCCATAAGCAGCTACCCAAACACGGCCATCTAATATTTTACTAAAATCTGGTTTAAATAAGTAATCAAGACCCATAGCTGCACCTTCAAAAGTTAGCCCACGAACTGTAATAATAACAACTGAAATAAGTAATATAGGCATAAATATTTTATTAGCTTTTTCAATACCACCCTTTATACCAAAGGCCAATACAACATAGTTAATAGCCCAAATAATAAATAATGTTATAAGTGCATCTATTCTTATTCCACCAAAATCAAAAGGTGAACTAGTTATTTGAAGGAAAGATTCATTAAAGAAACTTGCAGTATCACTTCCCCATGATAAATTAAAAGCAAATATTACATATCTTAAAGCCCATCCAACAACAGCTATGTAATAAATAGTAATGGCAAATGCAATTAATGTTTGCCACCAACCTAATTTTTGCCACTTAGTATTTAATCTTCCAAAAATACCTGGGGCAGATGTTCTCATTTTATGTCCTAATCCAAATTCTAATATTAGAAGAGGTATCCCTGCAGTAATGAGTGCTATAAAATATGCTATAAGAAATGCTCCGCCTCCATTTTTTGCTACTGTATATGGAAATCTCCATATATTCCCTAGTCCTATTGCGGAACCTATTGCAGCTAAAATAAAACCTGCTCTAGATCCCCATTGCTCTCTCTTTGCCATAAATTATGTCTCCTTTTTGTAAATTTTAGTCTATGTAATTTAAGTCAACAATCAATAGTATATAATATTCCATAACAATATACAACTTTAATTTGTTAAAGAAATACTGTACAAAAATCTAAAACAAACTAAGTTGATTAGATTCTGGCATACCATCTAAAATATTATTCTTCCTCATAACTTCAATAACAGTTTTACTTATTTTTGTCCTTTGTCTTAATTCATCAATTGATAAAAATTCTCCATCTTCTCTTGCAAGAACAATATTATCTGCCGCTTTTTCTCCAAGACCTTGTATCGCACTTAGTGATGGCATTATTCCATCATCAAAAACTTGGAATAACTTTGCCTTTACTTTATACAAATCTATTGGTATAAAATCAATTCCCCTAGCATACATTTCTTGAACAATCTTCATATCTTTCAAAGTATCTTTTTCTTTTTTTGATAAATCATTAATTCTACTTTTATATTCATTAATATAATTATCTACTTTATCTTTACCATGACACATTATCTCATAGTCAAAATCAGAAGCTCTTATACTAAAATAAGCGGCATAATAAGCCTTTGCAAAATATACTTTAAAATAAGCAATCCTATATGCCATCATAACATAAGCAACTGCATGGGCTTTTGGGAACATATATTTAATCTGTTTACAAGACCAAATATACCAATCAGGAACATTATTTTCTTTCATAATGTCTTCCCACTCAGGTTTTAATCCTTTACCTTTTCTAACACTTTCCATAATTGTAAAAGATAATTCTTTCTCAACTCCCATGTTAATTAAATACACCATAATATCGTCACGTGAAGAAATAACTTCCCCGATAGTTGCTTTTCCATCTCTTATTAACTCTTGTGCATTATTTAACCATACATCTGTTCCATGAGATAAAACGGAAATTTTACATAGTTCAGAAAATGTGGTTGGTTTTGTATCTAATAACATCTGAATTACAAAATCAGTTCCAAACTCAGGAATACCTAATGAACCTAGTGGACAGCCATCTATATCATCTGGTTTGATTCCAAGAGCTTCTGTACTAGTAAACAAAGACGCAACCTTAGGTTCATCAAATTTAATAGTTTTCGCATCTAATCCCGTAATATCTTCAAGCATTCTTATCATAGTTGGATCGTCATGTCCTAGTATATCTAATTTTAATAAGTTATGATCAATAGAATGATAATCAAAATGTGTTGTTGTTATTTTTGTTTTCATGTCGTTAGCAGGTCTTTGCACTGGAGTAAATTTATATATTTCTTCACTTTTAGGTACAACAATAATTCCTCCTGGATGTTGTCCAGTTGTACGTCTTGCACCTGTACATCCACCTATAAGCCTATTAATTTCTGCATTTCTAACGGTTATACCTTTTTCGTCAAAATATTTCTTAACAAATCCATATGCAGTTTTTTCAGCCAGTGTACCAATAGTTCCAGCTCTAAAAACATGTCCTGTTCCAAATATTTCTTCAGTATAGTCATGGGCTTTACTTTGGTATTCTCCCGAGAAATTAAGGTCAATATCAGGTTCTTTATTACCTTTAAACCCAAGAAATGTTTCAAAGGGTATATCATGACCTTCTTTTTCTAAATCCGCTCCACATTTAGGGCATTTTTTATCAGGTAAATCACACCCAGAATTACCTGCGTTTTTCTTAACTATCTCTGAATCAAAGTCACTGTATTTACAACTCGGACATATGTAATGTGGTGATAATGGATTTACTTCTGTAATACCAGCCATTGTTGCAGCAAAAGAAGAACCAACTGACCCTCTAGATCCAACTAGATATCCATCTTCATTTGACTTCCACACTAATTTTTGTGCAATAATATACATAACAGCAAATCCATTAGATATGATTGAATTTAGTTCTCTTTCCAATCGTTCCTTAACAATAGTTGGTAGTGGATCTCCATATATTGATTTTGCCTTAGTTACACATATATTTCTAAGGTCTTGTTCAGAACCTTCAATAACAGGTGGATATTTGTCTGGTGGAACAGGCTCAATTTTTTCTATCATATCAGATATTCTTCTAGTATTATCTATAACTATTTCCCTTGCTTTATCATCATCTAAATATGAAAATTCCCTTAACATTTCTTCTGTAGTCCGAAAATAAAGAGGTGGTTGATCATCAGCATCACTAAATCCTTGACCAGCCATAATAATACGTCTATAAACCTCATCCTCTGGATTAAGAAAATGAACGTCGCATGTACCAACAACTAATTTATTATGTTCCTCTCCAAGAGCAATAATCTTTTTATTAATATCTATTAGTTCATCTTTATCTTTAACTCTTCCATTTCTAATCATAAATTCATTATTCATAAGTGGTTGAATTTCTAGGTAATCATAAAAATCTACTAGTTTATCAATTTCTTCCTTTGGCTTATTATCAAGAACTGCTTTATATAATTCACCTGCTTCACAAGCTGACCCGATTAAAAGCCCTTCTTTATAGTTTAGATATACACTTTTAGGAATTCTAGGTTTTCTGAAAAAGTAATCTATATGTGATTTTGATATCAATTCGTATAGATTTCTAAGTCCAACTAAGTTTTTTGCAAGTATTATTGCATGATAATATTTTAATTTCTTAACATTTTTAGTTGCTTCATTAGAATATTTTTCTAGTTGTTCTAAATTATTTATATTTTTATTCTGTAACATATGTATAAACTCAATAAATATTTTGGCTGTTGCCATAGCATCATCAACAGCTCTATGATGATTTTCTAGACTAATTCCTAATTCTTTTGCAATAGTATTCAGTTTATGATTTTTAAGATTCGTCATTAGTATTCTACCAAGTTCTAATGTATCAAGTACAGTATTTTTTACATAAATACCTAATTCATTACAAAAATACCTTATAAAACTCATATCAAAATCTGCATTATGTGCAACAAAAATTGAATCTCCAACGAAATCAATAAACTTTGGTAATATATCTTTATATAGTGGAGCATCAGCTACCATATCGTTTGTTATATTAGTGAGTTTAACAACTTTTTCTGGTATATATCTTTCAGGATTAACAAATGAACTAAATTCATCAATAATCTCACCATTTTTAATCTTTACAGCACCAATTTCTGTAATCCTATCTTTTCCTGGATAAAAACCTGTTGTTTCAAGATCAAATATAACATATTCATCATTTAAACTTTGCATTTTTGAATTATGTACTATAGATTTTAAATCATCTACTAAATATGCTTCAACACCATAAATAATTTTTATATCTTTCCCATGTGCTGCATGAAAAGCTTCTGGAAATGCTTGTACAACTCCATGGTCTGTAATAGCTATTGCATCGTGTCCCCATTCTATAGCTTGATTAACTAAATTTTTAGCACTTACTACACTATCCATATCGCTCATTTGAGTATGTGCATGGAGTTCTACTCTTTTTTCTTTGCTTAAATCTAGACGCTTTATTCTAAAATCATTAATCTCCATAATCGCTCTAGCCATAACTGTCATTTCTTTTGAAAAAGAATCAAACTGTAAGTTTCCCCTAACTCTTACTGCTTTTCCCTTAACTAATCTGTTCTTTACTTCTTCTTCAAATTGCTCCTTTTTTATGAAGCATTTAGCAGTTATAGAATCCTTATCATTAGTTAAATCAAAAGCAACTATATATTTTTCATTTTTAATTTCTCTACTTTCAACGCTTATAATAATCCCATCAAAAATTAAAGTATCTATTTCATTATCAATTTCATCAATTGGTGTAATTTCACCGCTAAATTTTCTTCCATATATCATCTTATCGTTATCAATGTTTTTATTTGATTTCTGTTTTTCATTACTACTTGTATCATTTTTAGTAACTATGGGCTTTGTATTCATGATCTGTGTTACAAATTCTTTTTCTTGTATTTCTCTTTTTTTAACAAACTTTTGATTGTTTTCATAAACCTTTTCATGTAGTTCAAAAGATACCTTAGTATTCATCTTAAATCGATTATTAATGATATTTTCTATTTTTTTATCTATTTTTTTATCTTCTAAAAAACTATTTACATCATTTTTAAGTGTAATAATAATATTACTATTATCTGTGTTTATATTGGCTTTTTTTAAAATCCCAAAGCATATGGGACTAAATTGTTTTAGTTCATATAAAATACTTTCTTGATATAATAATAATAATTTATCTAGATCATAATTTACATCAAATTCACTTATTATCTTTACATCTAAATCTGAATTAGTACATAAATTGTTTTTAATAAGCTTTTCTACTTGTTGAATAAATCTTACATGAACAATGTTTTTAAAAACCACATATATTTGTAACTCTTTTACTCTTGAATCAATAACAACTTTCTTAACTTCAGCATTATTAAAATATGCTGCTATATTATCATTTAAATATATATCATTAAATACATCTACAAAACATTTGCTCATATAAATCACCTCCTAAAAACAACTTATTCTTTTAAATTAAAAAAAATTATTATTGTATACTTTTCTCTATTTCTATAGCTAATTCATCAAGTAATCTATCTTCAGATACCTTTTTAATTACTTCTCCTTTTTTAAAGATAATACCAACACCTTTACCTCCTGCTATTCCAAAGTCAGCTTCTTTCGCTTCTCCTGGTCCATTTACTACACAACCCATTACAGCAATTTTAATATTCTTATTAATATTTCCGAATCTTTTTTCAACCATGTTTGCTAATTTTATTAAGTCTATTTGTGTTCTTCCACATGTAGGACATGAAATTATTTCTATTTTATTTTTTTCTCTTAGATTAAGTGTCTCTAATATCTTCTTAGCTACTCTTACCTCTTCAATTGTATCACCCGTTAGCGAAACTCTAACAGTATCTCCTATACCTTTAGCTAAGATAATACCAAGACCTACAGACGATTTTATAGTACCTGAGTATATAGTTCCTGCCTCAGTTATTCCTACATGAAGAGGATAATTTATCTCACTTGCTATAAGTTCATGAGCCTTTATTGCCATTGGTACATCTGATGATTTCAATGAAATAACTAAATTATCATAACCCATATTCTCAATAATTTTAATATTATTAATAGTACTTTCTACTAATCCCTCAGCGGTAACTCTGCCATATTTATTCAATATCTTTTTTTCTACCGAACCACTATTAATACCAATACGAATTGGTATATTATCTTTCTTTGCTCGTTCAACAACCTTCGAAACTCTATCTAAATTTCCAATATTTCCAGGATTAATTCTTATTTTATCAGCACCATAATCCATAGATAATAGAGCTAATCTATAATCAAAATGAATATCTGCAACTAATGGAATATGTATTTTTTTCTTAATATCATATATAGCTTTTGCCGCTTCTTTATCAGGTACAGCAACTCTAATTATATCACAATCAGCTTCTTCTAAAGCAAGAATCTGTTTAACAGTCCCATCTACATCGTCAGTCTTAGTATTAGTCATTGATTGAATAAGTATAGGATTACCCCCACCTATAACTTTATCTCCAATTTTTATAACTTTTGTTTTATCTCTATACATAACTTCCTCCAACTTACCAAAATTTTCAATTTTATAATTTTCAACTAATAATATTTTATAATTAATTAGCTTAAAATACAACAGGAAATATTCATCATTAGGACAAATAGGATCTATAAGCTGAAAAAAGAATATGCTTTAATTATAGGCCACTGAAAAGTTCAGTGGCCTATTTACACATACCCTTTTTATTACTGTCATAACATTAAAAATAACAAATCAAGTCCTAAATACATTGCTAAAATCATTAAATAGCATAAATACCATCAATATCATTAATAATATAAATCCAATAAAGTGAACATAAGCTTCTTTTTCTCTATTAATTGGCTTTCTTCTAATAGCTTCTATTATTAAAAATAAAAGTCTACCACCATCGAGAGCAGGTAAAGGTAATAAATTCATTACTCCTAAGTTAGCACTTAAAAATACAATATAAGATGATATTGTTAAAAATACTTCTCTTACTCCTACTTTAGCACTTTCTGTATAACCTTTACTAATCTCAGATATTATCCTTATTGGTCCTCCAACTTCTTGTCTAGTAAAATTACCAGTTAATAGCATTCCTAAACTTGCAAATACGGCTCTAATCCAGAAAACAACTCTTAAAAATCCATATTTTATTATTTGGAATATATTTCCCTTTTTAATTTCTGTGAAATTAATTCCAATATAGTAACTATTACCTTCTTTAAAAGGCTTTATATTAACTGTTTGTTTTTTTCCATCTCTTTCATAAGTAACATTAATGTCTTTACCTTTTCCAATATTTATATACAATCTAATCTCACTATTAGAAAATATTTTATGGTTATCTATCTTAACAATTTTATCTCCTGATTTAAGTCCTGCATTATACGCTGGAGTTCCTTCTATTACTTCATCTAGGGTTGTAGTAAATTCTCCTAAATTACCAATTATTATACATGAAAAAATAAATGCTAATAATATATTAAAAGTAGCTCCTGCAACAACAACAACAATTCTTGCCCCTACAGATTTATTAGAAAATGCTCTGTCATCATCTGAAACTACTTCATCTTCACCAAGCATTTTACAATAACCACCAAAAGGTAATATCCTAATAGAATATAACGTATCCCCTCTTTTAATACCTACTATTTTTGGTCCCATACCTATAGCGAATTCTTCAACTAATATACCATTTTTTCTTGCAGCAAGAAAATGTCCTAGCTCATGCACAAGTACAAGTAATCCAAATATTAAGATTGCAACAACAATATTCAATACTATTCATCCCTTTCAATTATTTTTACCCCATTTACTCTCAATAACTTCATATGTTTCTTTTTCTGCCTCAAAAATATTATTTAATGAAGGTTGTTTTATATTTACATGTTTATCCATAGCGAATTCTATTATTTCAGGAATTTGTAAAAACTTTATTTGTTTTTTCAAAAATTTATCAACTGCTATTTCATTAGCAGCATTTAACACTGATAAAACAGAACCCCCTTCTTTAATTGCTTTATATGCTAGTTCTAAACAACTAAATGTTTGTATATCTGGCTCTTCAAATGTTAAGTTAGCAACTTTACACAAGTCTAATTTAGGAATATTATTTTCTATTCGTTTAGGATAATTAATAGCATATTGTATTGGAATCCTCATATCTGGAACCCCTAATTGGGCTTTTATTGAACCATCCCTATACTCTACCATAGAATGAATAATACTCTGTGGATGTACAACAACATTTATCTGATTATAAGGTACATTAAAGAGCCATTTTGCTTCAATAACTTCTAGTCCTTTATTCATCATAGTCGCAGAATCAATTGATATCTTACGTCCCATTGACCAATTAGGATGATTAAGTGCATTATCAACAGTTATATCCATTAGCTGATCTCTTTTTTTTCCACGAAACGGTCCCCCAGAAGCTGTTAAAAGAATTCTATTTAATTCCTTTTTATTCTCTCCTTTTAAACACTGAAATATAGCAGAATGTTCACTGTCAACTGGAAAAATACTAACATTATTTATGCGTACTAAATTCATAATTAATTCACCAGCAGTCACTAAAGTTTCTTTATTAGCTAAAGCAATATCTTTAGAAGCTTTAATAGCTGCAACAGTAGGCCTAATACCTATCATTCCTACAACAGCTGTAACAACTAAATCAGCTTCTTCTAATGAAGCAACTTCAATAAGTCCATCCATCCCACTTAGGACATTAACTTTTGACCCAACTCTTGACTTTAATATGAGTGCTTTTTCTTCATTCATTACAGCTACTACTTTAGGCTTTACTAAATTAATCTGTTCTTCAAGTAAATCTATATTTGTATTTGCAGTAAGTCCAATAATATTAACATCCTTTTGTCCTAAAACAATATCAATGGTTTGTCTGCCAATAGAACCTGTTGAACCTAGAATAGATATATTCTTCAATTTATTACTCCTATCCTGAAAACTAATATATAAATTATTCCGCATAGCGACTAAATTATGCTATATTGTTTTATGGATTAATTAAATATAATTTTCTATATTAAATATATTTTTTAGATTAACATTATATTATAAAAAATTTCATTATATAATATACGAATGGTGCAGTAAAAATTATACTATCTAAACGGTCAAGTATACCTCCATGTCCAGGCATAATTGTACCAAAATCTTTAATACTAGTTTGTCTTTTCATACCAGATGCGGCTAAATCTCCAATTTGACCTAATATTGAACCTACTCCCCCAATAACAGCAAATGAAATTAAAATAATTGTATCTGATAATTTTCCTATTTTAAGTAAAATACATCCATAAATAACAGATAATATTATAGCTCCAACAATACCTCCAATTGAACCTTCTATACTCTTTTTAGGACTTAATTTTACTGCTAACTTATGTTTTCCAAAAGTAATACCAACAAAATATGCTACTGTATCACTACCAAAAGCAACAATAAATATTAACCAAACTAACCACGCTCCATATAACTCATTATTTCTTACTAACATTATATATGATAATAGATATACTACATAAAAAAATCCGATAAAAATAATCATTATATCTTTTAAATTATAACGTGGATACATAAAAACATATATTATTAATAATATAAGAAAAAATATACCAAAAAACTCTTGTAGATATTCACTCTTGTCAATTATTAATATACAATAATAACTAACAGCAGCTATATATCCAATAGATTTATATATTAAACTGTTAACTTTATAAGCTCTATAAAATTCATAAAGTCCTAAAATAGAAACTAAAAATAAAATTAATGTAAGTATATTACCCCCAAATATTAATGGGACTAATAAAATTGGTAAAGCTATGATGGAAGAAATTATTCTCGTTTTCAATTATACCCATTCCTTTCTGTATTCATTTAATTGCAAAACTTTACTTTGGAACTGATATATTTTATACCCCACCATATCTTCTTTCTTTATTACTATAATTATTTATCGCATCCTTTAAGTCTTCAATTGTAAAATCAGGCCAATGTTTATCAATGAAATAAAATTCTGAGTATGCTAATTGCCATAGTAAAAAGTTACTTAATCTCATTTCTCCACTTGTTCGTATTAGTAAATCTGGATCAGGTATATCTTTTGTATCTAGATATTTACTAATTATGTCTTCGTTAATATCATTTATATTAATTTTATTATTTTCAATATCAGCAACTATTTTTTTAGTTGTTCTTACAATTTCATCTCGTCCACCATAGTTCAAAGCAATTTGTAATTGTAATCCTGTGTTGTCTTTTGAGCCTTCTTCTAATCTATTAATACTATTAATTATGTCGTTATCTAATCCTGTTTTATCACCAATAACTCTTACTTTTATATTATCTTTACTAGCATTTTTCAAACTATTTTTCAAGTAATGTCTTAGTAAATTCATTAAGTTATCAATTTCATCTTTTGGTCTAGCCCAGTTTTCTGTTGAAAAAGCATAAACAGTAATGTATTGTATACCGTAGGCAGATGCTTGCTTACAGATTTTTTCTAACGTTTTGGCTCCTTGTTTATGACCTACCTGTCTTTTTTTTCCCTTAGCTTGTGCCCATCTACCATTTCCATCCATTATAATTGCAACATGTATTGGAGCATTATTAATATCATTATTATCTTTCATAAACAACAACCTCGTTTCATTTTATTCAATTACCTAACCAAACTACTACGTCGCGTTATTATAGGAAACCCCTCATATAGAGGGGACAATTATAATATCATATTGTTTTAAACAATCATCTAGTATTATACAGTTAATATCTCTTTTGTTTTGTTTTCTACATGAGTATCAATATCTTTAATATATTTATCTGTAAGTTTTTGAATTTCACTTTCATAATCTTTTAAATCATCTTCAGTAATATCATTGTTCTTTTCAGCTTTTTTAAAATGATCTATAGCATCTCTTCTTATATTTCTAATTGCTACTTTTGCTTGCTCACCTTTTTTCTTAACTTCTTTAGTTAAAGATTTTCTTCTTTCTTCAGTAAGCTCTGGAAATACTAAACGAATAATTTTGCCATCGTTATTAGGAGTAATTCCAATATCAGATGCTAATAATGCTTTTTCAATGTCTTTAAGCATACTCATATCCCATGGTTGAATTTGTATCATTCTAGGTTCTGGAATAGAAACATTCCCAACTTGTTGAAGAGGCGTTACTTGTCCATAATACTCAACTGTAATTTTATCTAGAACATGTGGATTAGCTCTTCCAGCTCTAATTGAGTTAAACTCATTTTCTAAAGCTTTAATTGACTTATTCATCTTTTCTTGATATTTTTTAATTTCTTCTAACATTTAATCTCCTCCTATTCTCTTTAAACTGTTACAAAGGTACCGTTAATTTTATCTTCTATAGCATTTTTTATACTGTTTTCTTCTGTTAAAGAAAATACTAGCATTGGAACTTCTTGTTCCATACACATAATAGATGCTGTTAAATCCATTACTTTTAATCCTTTTGCAACAACATCTTTTAAAGTTAATTTGTCAAATTTCTTAGCATCTTTATTTTCTTTAGGATCGCAGTCGTATACCCCATCAATATTCTTAGCAAGTAATATTACGTCACATTCAATTTCAATAGCTCTTAAAGCTGCTGCTGTATCTGTAGAAAAATATGGATGTCCTGTTCCTCCTGCAAAGAAAACAACCTTATTATTTGCTAAATGATTAAGTGCTTTATCTTTAGAAAATTCTTCTGTAATTGTACCAATTTTAAAAGGCGTTTGTACTACAGCTTTCATTCCAATTGTTCTAAACATCTCAGCCATATATAATGAATTCATAACTGTAGCCATCATTCCAATTTGATCAGATTTTGTTCTGTCTAAATCCTGACTACTTCTTCCTCTCCAGAAATTACCTCCACCAATTACTATAGCTACTTGGATACCCTTACTCACAATATCTTTTACTTGATTAGCAACCATCAATACTGTTTTTTCGTCAAAACCAATTCCTTTTTCACCCGAAAGAGCTTCTCCACTTAATTTTAGTAATACTCTGTTATAATTTGACATATAAAACACCTCTATCTATTAATTTATCATAACTTAGAAATTTTTACTAGTATTAAATATAATTAAAAGTATATTTTTCTAAAGTAATTGCAAAACTACATTCAGTTGATTCTTTAATGCAATATGTTAGGTTCCCGCTTATAATATGAACTGCATATTGTATGTAAAGAATTATAATTCCTAGTTTTGCAATTACCTAGTTTCTTTTTCTCAAAAAAAGGAAACACAAAGTGTTTCCTTTTATATATATAGGAAAGTTCTTAATCTTATTTAACTCCATAGGAATTTTCCTACCATAAAAATATCAATATTATTGCATTTGTTTAGCAACTTCTTCTGCAAAGTTTTCTTCTTTCTTTTCTAAACCTTCTCCTGTTTCATAGCGAACATATCTTTTTACAGATAATTCTACTCCTGTTTCTTTTGCTACAGATGCAATATATTTAGAAACAGTTAAATCTCCATCTTTAACATATGGTTGATCTAATAAACAAATTTCTTTTAACATTTTGTTTACACGACCGATAATCATTTTTTCAATAATACTATCTGGTTTTTCAGGGTTTTCATTCTTAGCTTGTTGTTTTAAAATTTCTTTTTCTTTCTCGATATAATCATTATCTACTTCATCTCTTGAAATATATTTTGGAGTAACAGCTGCAATTTGCATTGCAATGTTTTTAGCACATTCTAAAGTAGCTTCAGTAGCTTCGCCTGTCATTTCTACAAGAACACCAATTTTTCCTCCACCATGAATATAAGAAGTAACAAAGCTATTATCAGCAACGATTTTTTCAAATCTTCTAATATTCATATTTTCACCAATTACAGCAATTTGTTCAGTTAATATATCTTTTACACTTTTACTTTCATCTTTAATCCATTTATCATTTAAAAATCCATCTAACTCTGTTGCTTCTGTTTTTGAAGCAGCTGTAGCTACATCTGCAACATAAGTTCTGAAACTTTCATTTTTAGCAACAAAATCTGTTTCACTATTTACTTCTACAATAGAAGCAATTTTATTATCTTCTGAAATACAAGCTGCAACTAAACCTTCTGCTGCAATTCTACCAGCTTTTTTTGCTGCTTTAGCTAATCCTTTTTCTCTTAAAAATTCAATAGCTTTTTCCATATCTTCATTATTATCTACTAATGCTTTTTTACAATCCATCATTCCAGCACCAGTTCTTTCTCTTAACTCTTTTACCATACTAGCAGTTACTGCCATGTTTACACCCTCCATATTCATTTATTATTGGATATACTCAAATGAGAAGGCTTTATCCCATTTGTTAGTATTGAAAACTTTCTTTAAAACAAGAAATGCTTCAACCATAATAGCTGGTTGAAGCATTTTAAATTCTTATTCAGCTTTTGTTTCTGCTTCTTTTGCAGCTTTTTCATCTATATGATTTTGTGCTCCTTGGTTTGCTTCAATAACAGCATCAGCCATTTTGGAAACAATTAATTTAACTGCTCTAATAGCATCATCATTACCAGGAATAACATAGTCTACTTCTTCTGGATCACAGTTTGTATCAACTATAGAAACAATAGGAATACCTAATATATGTGCTTCTTGAATAGCGATTCTTTCTTTTCTTGGATCAACTATGAACATAACATCAGGAATATCTTTCATTTCTTTAATTCCACCAAGGTTCTTTTCAAGTTTATCCATTTCATGTTTTAACTTAATAACTTCTTTTTTAGGTAATACATCAAAAGTTCCGTCTTCTTGCATTTTTTCTAAGTTTTTAAGTCTTGCAATTCTACCTTGAATTGTTTTGAAGTTTGTAAGCATTCCACCTAACCATCTTTGGTTAACATAGTACATTCCACAACGCTCTGATTCAACTTTTATAGCATCTTGAGCTTGTTTTTTAGTACCAACAAATAATACATTACCACCTTCTGCAACAACATCTTTAATTGCATTATAAGCTTGATCTACTTTACCTACTGTTTTTTGTAAATCAATAATGTAAATCCCATTTCTCTCAGTATAAATATACTCAGCCATTTTAGGATTCCATCTTCTAGTTTGATGTCCAAAATGAACACCTGCTTCTAATAATTGTTTCATTGAAATAACGCCCATTTTTGTTCCTCCATTTTTTTGGTTTATCATCCGTATTTTTCATCTTTTTAGAATACCATATTGGCACCTTTCTAAAAATCCAAATACGTGTTTTTTCACGACTGCTAGTATAACACAATCCTATGAATTAATCAAGGTTAATTTGTAAAAATATTCATTATCTCTTCATAGGTGCTATTAATTTTAAATTCATATGTTCCTGTTTTTATTTTTTGATCATATTTATTTATAACTAAGTACTTGTCAAAAGATTCTACACTATCTACTATATGGTTTTTATACAATAATTTAGCTACATCTTTAGAAGACATCCCATATTTTATTTTCACCGTAATAATTTCTGTTTTATCTATTTCTGCTTTTTCATTAGAAAGAGTTGTATTATCGTTATCTTTTTCCTTCTCAAATACCATTCCTAACTCTGTAGCCTTAGTAATTATTTCTTCTTTAGTAAGTTCTTCCTTTACTTTCACTACTTCTTTTTCTTTCACTAATTCATCTGCTTTAACCATACCTAACTCTTTTGCTCTTGAAATAATTTCCTTATCACTTAATATTTCTGTTGAAGGTTTATCCAAGTTTAAGGTAATATAATAAAAAATAGAAGTTACAATAATTAAAGTAATTCCTACTCCTCTAAAAAAATATTTATGTCTATTCATATGAGCACCTCATTATTTATATAGATCTAAAATTAATTTAACTTCACCTTTACCTATACTAAGTTTTTTTGCTATATCAGTAATATCATTACCTTTTTTAAATAAATCCAATATTTTTTTTGCATTACTATTTATCTCATTATTGATCTCTTCTTGTAAATCTTGTTCATCTTTTATTGCTGTATGTTTCGCTATCTCTATATCTTGTTTGTTAGTTATTTTATTATCTTTTAATGTTTTTATACTTTTTTCTTTTTCTGTAATCATCTGATATAAAAATAATAGTTCTTTATGTTTTTCATTTAATTCTTGTTTTATAAAATTAGAATAGTCATTTAACTCTAATATTTTATTATTGATTTCATTAATTGTAACTTCTTTATTGATATAATTAATATCAGATTTTAATTCATCTTCTGGTTTCTTTAACTTTTCATCATTAGAATTATTCTTATTGTCTTTCAAAACAAAGCTTAAAATGATAAATATAATACCTATAACTATTGAAACTATAACAAATATATTTATATTATTCATACAGATTACCTCTTAGTATTATTAAGTAATTGAGAAATTCCAACAATTACTTTCTATTTTATGCCTTTCAAATCCTAATATCAATTCTGCTCCTTTTAGGAGCTTTTACATTATCTTTTTCTTTATTCTTACCTTTTTCATTTTCTTTTTGCTTATGATTACTATGATACTTATTTTTCCCTTTTTTCTTAGCATCTGAATTTGTATATGCTTTTTCATTTTGACTTGGCTTAACTACATTTTTTAGTTGATTTTGAATATTATTATTTACTGTTTGAGCAATATTTTGTTGATTTATATTGCTTTTTTGCTGAGCAAGATGTCTAATATTTGCAATTTCTTGAGTTTTAGGTACCATAACTTGCATATCTAAAGGCCTTATCGACATATACATCCCCCCATAGCTTAAAATCTAATTATTAGTTATTTTTATATCTGCACCATCTTGAATCATTATACAAGATTTTATTTCATTTCTTACATAATATTTAACACTTCCAATAGAAACCCTTACCCCAGGATAAACACTTCCAAGAACTTTAATTCTTCCTTTATTTTTATTATCTAATTTTTCCATCATTTCAATATATCTCTTATTAGAATTATTTAGTTTGCTACTAATCATAATTTTCCCTCTAGTAGCATTTATAAGCATTTGTTTCTTTTTTTCATCCAAATTACCTTCAATTTGTTTTCGTTTGTTTAATAAATTAATAATCTGTGTTAATTTATTTTCTTCATCAGTTAATTTTTTAATATCTTGTTGTATCTGAATATATTCATCCATAAATGTAGGGTCTATACCCACATCAATAATTGTAACTGTTCCCATATGTGAACCAATAACTTTGGCACTAACTTCTATTCCAGATCTTATAGTCCCTCCGGATATTAAACCTTTCTTTCCGTCAACAATTATTTCTTCTTTACAAGAAATATCACTATGCAAAATAGCATCTGAGTGAATACTTCCTCCAGAAATTACTTTACTATTTTCTATGTATTTAGCTATTACATTTCCTTTAGCCTCAATTACTCCTCTATCCATGCCTTGTATACCACTATGTAAAATAATATTACCTTCAGAAACAATGTGTGCTCCTTCAACAGCGCCACTTACTTCTACATCACCTTTTGCTTTAATACTATATCCTGTAAGTACATTACCACGCACTAACACTGTTCCTAAAAAATCAATATCACCTGTAGAATTATCAATATTACCTGATATCTCTAAATAATCAAGAACAATGATTTTCCCATTATCTATTTTAACCTGACCATCACTAAGCGCAAACAGCACTCCATCTCTTACAACTGTATTTTTCCCAAAGTATAACTTTTTGGCTTTTCCTTTTGATGTAGTAATTTCTTCACCATATACATTTTTTCCAGGTATACCTTCTTCTTCTGGAATTAATCTTGCTAGAATATCACCTTTTTTCACATTGTTAATAAGGTTTAATTTATGGTAATCAACGCTTCCATTCTTATTCATTTTAGGTTTAATTTTTTTGTTAGTTTCAAACAAATATTCTATTTTACCATCTTTTCCTTTTATTGGTTTTAAGCCTTTTACCACTTCAATATTTTTATTATATTTTTTATCAATTACTATTTGTTTAATTTTATCCTCATCAATACCATATATTATATTATTATTTTTTAATCCTTTTATAATTTCACTACTTGTTATAATTTTACCTTGTCCAACTGCTGGAGAAAACCTTATATAAACACTTAATTTATCATTGCTAACATTTATATTCATTACCTCGTCTATTGACTCTGCTATAACATTAGATATTTTAAACTCTTTTTCTTCTTTTAACATCGTTAATTGATTTGCTATCAACTCTTTATCATAATCCAATATTTTATTATTATCTAAAGTTGATGTTATATCATTTAATTTTATTGTCTCATCATCATTACCTGGAAAAATTCTAATATACAAACCATCTTCTTTATTAAACAAATTATAATATGCTTCATTCATATCCATACTTATCAATCCCCTAAAAGCCTACTAATAACTCAATATTATTTCCTAATTTTAATTTCATTTTTTTAAGTGCTTTTGTGTGTATTTGAGATATCCTAGATTCAGATACCCCTAATATTTTACTTATCTCTTTTAATGTTAATTCTTCAAAATAATATAATACAATTACTCTTTTTTCATTTTCTAATAAATTATCAATAACCTCAGCTAATAATTCTTTTAATTCATTTTTTTGTACAACCCATTCAGGTTGTGAGAATCCAGATTTATTTACTGGTTCAATTCTAAATTCTTTACCTTGTTCAATACTCTCTTCAAGAGAAGTTAAAGATAATAATTTTGTTTGACTTAACCACTTTTGATATTCTTGAATAGAAATGTTAAGTTCTTTTGCTACTTCCTCTTCAGTTGCAGGTCTACCTAGTAGATTTTCTATTTTATTTGTAGCATTATCAATCATTTTTTGTTTTTTACGAAGTGATCTTGGAATCCAGTCCATACGTCTTATATTATCAAGGATCGCTCCTCTAATTCTTAGCGAAGCATAAGTTTCAAACTTTACACCTTTTTCAAAATCAAATTTATCAATAGCATCAATTAAACCAAATACACCATATCCCACAAGATCTTCAAACTCAACATTATTACCCAAATACATATTTAATCTACCAGCAACTACTTTTACAAGTTGGGCATATTCAATAATTAATTTTTCTTTTAATTCAAATGATTTTTCCTTTGAATAATTTTGCCATAATAACATTCTACTCTTCTCATCCATCTTAGCCTCCGTAAAAACTTTAGTAAATTAAATTTTACTCTGATTCATTAGTGTCCTCTTCTTGTTGTTCTATTTCTTGTTCTTCTTGTTCATCTAACTCTTCTTGATTATCTGCTTCTTCTTTTTCCTTTTCTTTTTGGGCTAACATTTCTTTCATTTCAATAAGTTGTTTTTCCCTGGTCTTATTTTTAACCTCAACATATATTTTATGTATCATATTCTGTATGATAGAACCTAATATATAAAAAATAACTAAAACAATAATCAATGTAAAAGTGAATGTTTTAATATCATATTTATTGATAAATCCAATAATACTAACAATAATACCAGCAATTAGCATTATTATATTTCTATAATTTCTATCCATGATACTACCATCCTTATATAGTCTTTGTTTCTTTTCCAATTGTTTTTATTAATAAATCACCTGTATCAGTATAAAATTCAATTGTTCTACCATAATTTTTACCTGTATCCTTAGATAATATTTTAATACCTAATACATTTAAAATTTTTTCAGATGCTTCAACATTTCTATCTCCAATTCTCATTAAATCATTGTTACTTTTGAATGAGAACATTTGTGCTCCTCCTGCTAATTTTGCAACAAGTCTATTTCTGTTAGCTCCTAACTTAATCATATCATTAATTAATTTCTCTATACCAGTATCTGCAAATTTTGCAACATTACTATTATTTTTAATTTGGGTGCTATCAGGCAACATAATATGTGCTAATCCTCCAATTTTTTTTATTGGATCATAGAGTACAATACCTACACAAGAACCCAATCCTAATGTTGTTAATATCCCTGGAGATAGGCTGACATTGAGGTCTGCCATGCCTACTTTTATTTTTTCTTCCATATGTTATTCCGTAATTCCTAGTGATTTTAGTATAGTTCCATAGGATTGAACATCAGGGATTAAAATAAAGTTCCCAAATACTTTTTCATCACCTTCTCCAAATTGCGATTGTATTAATAATGCTTTATCCCCAATTTTTCCAAACTCTATTGCAGGTACACTTAGTATTGCTCCAGCCATATCAATAGCCATATATGGTATAGATGATATTATTTTTAAATTCGTTAATGATGATAATGAAGATAAGTAAGCACCAGTTATTATGTTTCCAATCTCTTTTAATGCTGATAAATCCAATTCAGTAAAATCCTCAAAAGTATTTAATTCCTTACTCATTAATATATTAACTAGGTTATGGGCTGATTTCTTTTCAAGTGCAAACATCATCATTCCATTTATATCGCCTTCTAGATTAAGAAGTATTCCCACAACTTGATTTTCTGGTCCTCCTAATACATCTGATAGTACTTTAAATTCACAAATATTAACTACAGGAACATTCATATCAATTTTTCTATTAATCATTTGGGAAAGAGCAGTTGTTGCATTTCCTGCTCCAATATTACCTATTTCCCTCAGAACATCTAGCTGTATATTATCTAATGTATCTATATTAATGTTATCCATTACACATCACTCCTTAACTTAATCATTATTATTAATTAATCCATCAAGATTAAGTAAAGTTACTATTTCTTTGTCTATTTTACCTACTCCTTGAACATATTTCGATTTTTCATCATTTATATCTTTAGATATTTTTTCAATATCTTCACAATCTAAATTAATTACTTCTTTCACTTCATCAACAATTAATCCCATTGAATTACCATCTAATTTCACGATAATTATTCTTGTATTGTTAGTATATTCATCTGCCTCTAATCCGAACTTAAGTCTTAAACTCATTACCGGAATAATATCGCCTCTTAAATTTATAACACCCTTTATATAATATGGGGCTTTTGGAACTCTAGTAATTTTTAATAATCTTTCAATATTATGAACAAATTGGATATTAACACCATATTGTTCATTTCCGATTTTAGTTACAATATATTGTTTTATCTCTTGATTTTTATTTTCTTCCACTTACAACCCTCCAGTCAGTTTATACTAATGAATTAACATCTAAAATCAAGGCAACTTCACCATCGCCAAGTATTGTCGCACCTGCAATCAATTTTATATTCGTTAAATATTTTCCAAGAGTTTTTATTACAATTTCTTGTTGACCAATTAATGAATCAACTACCATTCCTGCTTGTTTTTCTCCTTTATTAACAATCACCACTGTTAATGAATCTTTTTCATTATCCTTACTAATAATATCTAACTTATCATGTAACCTTATCAACGGTATTACATGACCTCTAAGATTAATAACTTCTTGATTTTGAATATATTTAATTTCTGACGTTTGTACATCTTCAATATTTTGAATAGTATTTAGAGGTATAGCGTATTTTTCTTCCCCTAGATTCACCATAAGAGCTTGTATAATTGCAAGTGTTAATGGAAGTCTAATAATAAATTTACTACCTTTACCTAACTCTGTCTTAACTTCAATATCTCCACCAAGAGCTTCAATTTTAGTTTTTACTACATCAAGACCAACACCTCTACCTGATACATCAGATATTTGTTCAGCAGTACTAAAGCTTGGTCTAAATAATAAATCTATAATTTCTTGATCAGTCATACTTTCAGCTTGATCAGATGATAATGTTCCATTACTAATTGCTTTATTTTTAACTTTTTGAACATCAATACCATTTCCGTCATCATTAACTTCAATAATAACATTATTTCCGTCTTGATAAGCTCTAAGATAAATATTACCTACTGGATTCTTTCCAGCATTGGTTCTTACTTCAGGTGTCTCAAGTCCATGATCTCCAGCATTTCGTAGTAAATGAACTAAAGGATCACCTATTTCATCTATAACTGTTCTGTCTAATTCAGTTTCTTCACCTGACATATGAAGTTCTATATTCTTATTTAGTTTTCTAGATAAATCTCTAATTAATCTAGGGAACCGATTAAACACTCTTTCGATAGGAACCATTCTTACTTTCATTACAGCATCATGTAGATTTGTAGTAATTCTTTCTAAATACTCTATTTGTTCATTAAAATTATGACTTGTATTTTTAAGTTCAATAGTTTCTAAGCCATTTTTTATAATGATAAGCTCACTTACTAAATTCATAAGAGTATCTAACCTTTCTATATCTACTCTTACAGTTCTATTAGCTTTTGGTTTCTTAGTATTTGTATTATTTACTTTCTGAGTTTTATCATTATTTGTAGGATTAACTTCTTTTTGTTTAACTACTTTTTTCTGTTCTTCCTCTTTATTTACTTCTTCTTCATATGTAATATTTATTTCATCTAATAAAACATCTGTTACTTCTGCAATAGAATTCAACTCGTCAATTATTTGTTTTGTACTTTCTTGTGTAACTAAAAAAGTAGAAAAGTTATTATCAAATTTTTCATCTTCAATATCTTGAACAATTGGATAAGACTTAATTACTTGTCCTAATTTTTCTAAGGTTCTAAATACAATAAAAGCCCTTGCTGACTTTAATACACAACTTTCACTAATAAAAATTGTAATTCCATAAACTTTAAAATTTTCTTGATTAGCTTTTACTATTACATTTTTCTCATAATCACTAAAATTAATATTTAGATGATTTCTTTTTACTAAATCATCATTATTGCTTTCCTTTTGACTTGGTTGCATTTCTTTTTTCTCTTCGCTATTATTAGCAACTGTATTATCTTCATTCAATATTTGGTTTAATTTATCAATTAAATCTTGATTATTCTTGTCCCCTTCAGAACCTGATTCAACAATTAAATCAACATATTGTTCAAGAGCATCTAAACATTGAAATAAAATATCTAACAATTCTGCTTGTACTTCAATATTACCATTTCTTATTTCAGATAATACATTTTCCATATCATGTGTTAACTTTTGCATTCTTTTATAACCCATCGTAGCAGACATACCCTTTAATGTATGTGCTACTCTAAAAACTTCATTAATTAATTCAATGTTACCAGTATTTTTTTCTAGTTCTAATAATGATTCATTTAAGCTTTGTAAATGTTCTTTTGATTCTTCAATAAAAATTTCTAAATATTGACTTATATCCAAATTAATGCACCCCCACTTTCTTAAGTATTGAGTCTGATATTGATTCTAATGGTACTATTTCATCTGCAATGCCACTATTTACAACTGCTTTAGGCATTCCATATACAACACAAGTTTCTTCATTTTGAGCTATAATATGAATATCATGGTTTTTCTTAATATTATTAAGACCTTCATTACCATCAAAGCCCATTCCCGTCATTATAACTCCTGTTATATTATTAATATTAAGATTAACTAATGAATTCATCATAATATCCACAGCTGGCCTATGCCCCCTTAAATGAGGATCTTTTGTTAACTTTATAATTAGATTACACTTGTTATCTTGAACAACTTTTAAATGATAGTTACCTGGAGCAATATAAGCTGTTCCTTTTTCTATAATTTCATTATCTTCAGCCTCTTTCACCTTAATTTCACTTAATTGATTAAGTCGTTGTGCTAAAGATTTTGTAAAACCTGCTGGCATGTGCTGTACAATAATAATTCCAGCATCTAGATTCTTTGGAAGATAGGGAAGTACATATTGAAGCGCTTTAGGTCCACCTGTTGAACAACCAATTGCAACAAGATTACTAATTCCAGTGCAATTATTCTTAGTAACACTTCTTGACCTAATTGAATTAAATGAATTAAATCTTGATTTCAATATAGGTGTTTGTCTAGATATTTTTGAAGCATTTACAGTAACTGTCATTAATAATTTATTTATTAATTTCACTCTCATTTCTTCTGTATCTACTTTAAAAATATTTTGAGGTTTCGTAACAAAATCAATAGCTCCAAGTTCTAATGCCTTTATTGTTTCTTCTCTGCCTTCAATTGCTAAAGTACTCATTACAATTACTGGAACATTAATATTTGTTTTTTTAAGTTGTTCAAGCATTTCTAATCCATTCATCTCTGGCATTTCAATATCAAGTGTAACTACATCTGGATTTAATTCTTTAATCTTGTCAAGACCTTCTTTGCCATTTCTTGCAGTTCCAACTACCTCACATCTTGAATCACTTTTTATTATATCAGATATAACCCTTCTCATGAATGCAGAATCATCAATTATTAGAATTTTTTTTGTGTCCATATAATCACAGTCCTTTTCTACGCTTTCTTCTTTTTCTGTCTTCTTCAAAGATAAATTTAATTATTTTTTCTCTATCTTCATTGAAAATATCATAGAATTTAATTCTTGTTTCATATCTCATTGTCTCAAAATCAATTATTTGAGATAATATAACCCTACCTTTAACTTCAATATCATGTACTACATTATTAATATCTAATTTTATTTTACATTTTAATTCATCATTTATATCTATTTTGTATTTGGAGTTAAACCTTAATCCTCCACCACTAATATCTATAATTAATCCTTCGTACCAATTATCCTCTTGTATATTGGTAAATGCTATTGGCAAAACACAACTTAACCTATAGTATTGCCTTCTTTGACTTTTTACCATTTCCGACTTTATTTCAAAAACAATAAAGTATAAATTATTTTTTTTATATCTTCTCGCAACTGAAGCTTTACATTTAAATAATCCACCACTTGTATATATATCAAGTATATAAGACGAACCTATTTCTAATGGTATAATTTTCCCATTTTCTATAGGAGCAGATATAACTATTTCATCTTCATCAATATCTTGAATTATACTAATATATTTTTTATCATTCTTGTATGTTTTATTTGTATTAAATCTAGTTTTCGTAATTTCAATTTTATCCCCTAATGCCAATGCCTTATGTGCCATAAATACCACCTTAATTCTTCTTTTTCAATTTCATCAAATTATTAAAAACAGTTTTAATCCCTTTATTCTTTTTACCATTGTAAGAATTATTTGTTAGTAAATTATTTGATACAGTTTCAAAAGCTTTTGATACTTTTGACTTTGGAAATAATATAGAAACAGGTTTTTGCTGAATTACTGCTTTAGTTAAGTTATTATCTTGAGGCAAAAATCCTATATTATTTAATTGTATATCTAGAAATTTATTTGAAACTTTATTTAGTTTATTATAAATTTCTTGTCCTTGAGAATCATTAGCTACTCTATTTACAAGTAAGTTAATATCTATTGATTTACATTCTTCTCTTTTCCTATTTTTTAAAGCTTTTAATACTGCATATGCATCAGTAATTGATGTTGGTTCAGGAGTTGTTACCAAAATAACCTCATCAGAAGCTATAATAAACTCTAATACAGAATCGGATATACCAGCACCTGTATCAATAATAATTATATCTGCTAGATGATCTAAATCTAACAATCTGTCATTTAAAAAAGCAATTTGATCTCTTGTTAAGTTAACTAGTTCTTGAATGCCTGACCCACCTGATATAAACTCAATTCCTAATGGCCCAGGAGTTAAAACATCTTCAATACTCATACCATTATAAATCATATCAAATAAATTATATCTTGGAATAATACCAAATATAACTTCAATATTAGCAAGTCCAAAATCAGCATCAAAAATAATAACTTTTTTCCCTAACTTTCTAAAATTAATAGCTAAATTTACAGATACATTGGACTTACCTACACCACCTTTTCCACTTGTAACTGTAATAACTTTAGAAGAACTTCTCTTACTAACTAATTGTTTTTTTCTCATTAAATTTCTTAGGTTAGTAGCTTGATCCATCGCTAATCTTGTCCCCCTAATATACTTTTTGCAATGTTATGTGGATTAATCTCTTTAATATCATCTGGAACATTTTGTCCAAATGTAATATAAGATAATTTTGCGCCAGTTTTATTCTTTATGTTAAGTATATTACCTACGGATATTGATTCATCTAATTTTGTAAATATTATTTTGTAATCTGCAATGTTCTTATATCTCTCTGTTATACTAATTAAATCTTTATATTTTGTAGTTATACTCAAAACTAAATAAACTTCTTTTTCTGGAATTAAGCTAAGTAATTCTTTAATATCTTCTTGTCTCTCATTATTTTTATGAGATCTACCAGCTGTATCAATGATAATTAAATCTTTATCACTAAATTTATTAATGGATTCTTTAATCTCTTCGTTAGAGTATACTACTGAAACAGGAATATTTAATATATTTCCATACGTCCTTAACTGTTCTACGGCTGCAATTCTATATGTATCTGCAGTTATTAAACCAATGCTTTTGCCTTCGTTTATACTATAATAAGAAGCTAATTTTGCAATAGTTGTTGTTTTTCCTACTCCTGTTGGCCCTATAAAAGTAATTATTTTAGGACCTTCACCACTTAAATCTATTGTCTCTATATCTTCTAATTCATTAATTATCCTCTTATAAATAATTGATACTAATTCATTAATCTTAATATTTCCTTTTGATAATGATTCATTTAAACCTAACATTAATTTGTTAGCTACTTTTTCATTTACTTCATTCTCAATTAATTGATTATAAATTAAATTAATAATAGGTATATCTTCCCTAGATATTTGCTCTTCTTGTATAATAAAATGACTATTATTATCTTCCTCATTAATAAATTTCTCAATTTTAGTAATTTTATCTTTTATACTTTCTATTGAGTTAGATTGATAAATATCATTATATTCTATATTTGTAACTTTATCAGTATTTCTTAATTGTTCATTTGTTACAGAAACGTCTTTTTCATCAAGAGCAGCTGTAACTTGAACAAATGGTCTTTTAAATAATTTAAATATTCCTTTTGGCTTTATGTTTTTAATACTTACTATCAAAGCTTCTTTACCAAATTCTTCTTTTACTTGTAACATAGCTTGTTTTTCTGTACCTGCTTCAAATTGCTTTATTTTCAACCAATACTCACCATCCCTACTGATTGTATTTCTGCATTAGCATCTAGCTCATTATATGATAGTATAATTAAATCTGGAAATTGTTCTTCTGTTAAACGTCTAAAATATATTCGTACAATAGGTGAAGTTAATAATATTGGCGTACGACCTATTGAAATAAGTTTATTAGTTTCTTGTTCAACAGAATTATAGATTATTCCAGTAATTTCTGGGTCTAATGCAAGGTATGTACCTTGTTCTGTATTTTTAACACTATCCATAATTGTTTGTTCTAATACGGGATCTAATGTAATAACACTATTTCCCTCATTTTCATCAAGAAATGTTGATGAGATTGCTCTTTTTAAACCTTGTCTTACATATTCAGTCAATATATCAGTGTCTCTATTAATTATAGCATTATCTGCCAAAGTTTCAAAAATAGTAACTAAATCTCTAATTGATATTCCCTCTTTTAATAAATTAGTAAGAACTTTTTGGACTTCTCCAACACTTAGTAGTTTTGGAACTAACTCTTCTACTAATGTTGAATTTTCTTCTTTAACATTATTAATAAGTGTTTGAACATCTTGTCTAGTCATAAGTTCATCAAGATGTTTTTTAATTATTTCTGTTAAATGTGTTGCAATAATAGATGGAGGATCTACAACAGTATATCCAATAGCCTCTGCTCTTTCTCTTTGACTTTCAGTAATCCATAAAGCAGGTAAATTAAAAGCAGGTTCTATAGTTTCTATACCATCTAATTCTTCTTCAACAAATCCTGGATTCATAGCCATGTAATGATCAAAAAGTATTTCTCCTTCTGCAACTTTAACATCTTTAATTTTAATTATATATTGATTAGGGTTTAACTGTATATTATCTCTTAATCTTATGATTGGTACAATAGTACCTAATTCCAGAGCTATTTGTCTTCTTATCATTACTACTCTATCTAATAAATCCCCACCTTGATTAACGTCAGCAAGAGGAATTATACCATATCCAAATTCTAGTACTATTGGGTCAACTTGTAATAATGAAACAACATTTTCTGGCTTTCGTATCTCCTCAGCTTCTTCATCTTCAGTGGAAATTTCCTCTTCGATTGATTGTATTTGGAGAGTACTATTCATTTTCAAACCAGCTATAATACATAAAACTCCTGCACCAGAAACAGTTATTGGTGGAAGTGGTGTAAATACTCCTAAAAATATTAATACTCCACCAGTGAAAAAGAAAACTTTTGGAAGTGAAAATAATTGTTCTATAAATTGATCACTTACATCCGCATCTTTTGATACCTTTGTAACCAAAATACCTGTAGATAAGGATATTAATAAAGCTGGAATCTGACTTACTAGCCCATCACCAATAGTAAGTATTGTATATTTTTGAAAAGCTTCATTCATAGGAAGTCCTGCTCTTGTTACTCCAATTATTAAACCACCTACGATATTGATGAAAGTAATAATAAGCCCCGTAATAGCATCACCTTTTACAAATTTGCTTGCACCATCCATTGCTCCATAAAAAGATGCTTCATCTTGTATTTTATTTCTTCGTTCACGAGCTTGCATTTCGTCAATTAAACCTGAATTAAGATCGGCGTCAATAGCCATCTGTTTACCTGGCATAGCATCTAATGTAAAACGTGCAGATACTTCTGAAACTCTTTCTGACCCTTTTGTAATAACTAAAAATTGAACAATAATTAGTATAATGAACATAACAACTCCTACAACAATATCATTACCACCGACAAAGCTACCAAAAGTTTTAATTACATCACCTGCTTCTCCACTAGTAAGTATTGACCTAGTAGAAGACAAGTTTAATGATAAACGATAAATGGTAATAAAAAGTAACAATGTTGGAAAAGAAGACATACTTAATGCTTCTTGTGCGAATAAAGCATTGAATAATATAATTAATGCAATTGCAATATTTAAAGTAATTAACATATCTAGTAGAAGAGTGTCCATAGGAATAATCATTATGATAATCGCTAAAATAATAAATAATCCTAAAACAATATCACCCATTTTTATTTTCATAATGACTAACTCTCCTTATTCTTCTTCAAATTATATACAAATGCTAATACTTCAGCTACAGTTTGATATAACTCTGGAGGTATTTCATTACCAATATCTACTGTATAATAAAGCGTTCTAGCTAAAGGCTTATTTTCAACAATTTCTATATCATTATCAATAGCTACACTTTTTATCTTTGCTGCCAAAATATCAACACCCTTTGCTATTACTACTGGAGCTAATGAATTATCACCATCATATTTAATAGCAACAGCAAAATGCGTTGGATTTGTAATAATTACGTCTGCATTAGGTAAATCCTGCATCATTCGTTTCATTGAAGCTTCTCTCATCTTTTGACGAATTTTTGATTTTATTTCTGGATTACCTTCAGATTCTTTATATTCTTGTTTAACCTCTTGTTTTGACATTTTCAATTTCTTTTCTAGGGAATATCTTTGGTAAATATAATCAATTAATGCCACTATTATATAAAATGCACCAACTTTTATCCCTATATCAAGTGCAATGTTTGTCATTAATTTAAATGCATCTATTAAAGACAAGTCATAAACTAGTAAAATAAATCCTTCTTTGCCTTTTATACTAGAATAAACTATCGCAATAATAATACTAATCTTTAATAATGCTTTTAGTAATTCCATTAATGAACGTAATGAAAATAGTCTTTTAATTCCTTGTACTGGACTTAATTTATTAAACTTGGGTTTCATAGGCTTTGCTGATGGCTTCCATCCAACTTGAAGAAAATTTCCAATTAACCCAACCGAGACTACTATTGCAAAAAAAGGTAATAATATTTCTACTATAGATGTTAATGTATATTTGGTTATATCTAATATAAAATTAATAGTTATTTCATTAGTAGCTAGTTCACATTTTGAATAAATATATTTAAATACTTTTTGCATTTTATCATACATATATGGAGCAAAAATTTTTAACGCAGAAAACATAAAAATAAATATAAGGGCAGTTGTAATTTCAATACTTTTTGCAACTTGTCCTTCTTCTCTTGCTTTCTGTCTTTTACGCTCAGTTGGTTTTTCAGTCTTTTCTCCACCATCATCATTTCCAGCAAAAAATTGAAGATTATAACCTATAATCACTTTTTTTTCTTGAAAATAGGATTTCATTATACTAACTCATTCCTTTTATAATCAAGTCAATAAAACTCAACATTTTATCAAATATCCATGAACTAACACTTGGAAACATTGATAAGGTAATCAATAGAACAACTAAACCAACTATTAACTTAAGTGGAAGTCCAATAACAAACATATTCATTTGTGGGGTAGCTCTTGCAAGTATACCAAGAACTACATTAATAATAAGCATTACACCTATCATAGGAGCAGCTATCTGTAAAGCAATTACAAAATAATCTGTAAAAAAAGATAAAACAGAATGATATAGCTTTGGTCTAAAAACTGCTTTACCAATAGGTATCCATTTAAAACTTTCACTTAAAGCTTTAATAAAAAAATAATGTGTATTTGTTGCTAACATCATTAATAACAATAAATAATAATATAAATTACCTGTAATAGTTAACTGTATTTGACTAAGGGGATCAAAAACATTAACCATTGTAAACCCTATCTGATAATCAATTAATTGACCTGCTAGTGTAATAATAGAAAAAGCAAGATAAGCTCCAAATCCAATTAGCCACCCTACTATAAATTCTTTAATTACTAGTATAGCATATGGTATAATATCTGCACTTGTAACATCTATTTTCATAGGATATAAATTAATTATAATAACAGCCATAAAAAATGCCATTGCTATTTTTGCTACTTTTGGAATACTTTTCATACCAAATAATGGTACAGATATAAAAAAGCTTATCATCCTTACAAATATAAGCAAAAATACATCTAAATATGTAAAAGGATCATTTATCAATAATTCCATGTTTTATTCCCCTAATTGATTATATATGAACCAAAACTAGTATATAAATTGGTTATAAATGTTAACATTTTATTTAACATCCATGGGCCAAATATAACCAAACCTAAAAAAACTGCTAAGATTTTCGGTACAAATGCAAGTGTAGGTTCTTGTATTGATGTTACTGTTTGAAATATACTTACTAATAATCCAATTGTTAAAGCTAATAATAATAATGGTCCAGATACATTTATTACTGTTAGTAATGCTTCTCTAGCCATATCTATTATCATTCCTTGATTCATATCTATAACCATTCCTTTCAAAATTATAGATAATTGCTAAACTTATAATTAAAATTTAAAAGTTTTAACTAATTCTCCGATAATTAGATTCCATCCATCTGCAAGAATAAATAACATAAGCTTAAATGGTAATGATATCATTACTGGTGGAAGCATCATCATACCCATTGACATTAGTGTAGAGGCTACAACCATATCAACAACTATAAATGGTATATATATCAAAAATCCAATAATAAACGCGGCTCTAAGTTCACTAATAATAAATGCTGGAATTAGGACACTTGTTGGAATGTCCTCAATCTCAGTAACACTTCTACTCTCTGCAATATCCAAAAACAACTTTAAATCTTTGTCATTGACTTGATTTAACATGAATTTTCTTATAGGCTCAAGTCCTCTATTAATAGCTTCTTCTTGAGATAATTCACCAGCAGAATACGGTTTTAACGCCACATCATTAACATCAGAAATAACAGGTTGCATAATAAATAATGTTATAAACAAAGCTAACCCTATTAAAACTTGATTAGGTGGTGTTTGTTGAGTAGCAAGTGCTGATCTTACAAAATGCAAGACTACAATAATTCTAGTAAATGATGTCATCATTACTAATATTGATGGTGCCAATGTAATTAATGTTAAAATAAATAAAATCTGTAAACTGCTAACCACATCTTTTCCATTTTCAGCTGCACTTACATTAAAATCAAACGAAAAAGGAATAGGGCTTTGTGTTGAAGCAAATATTTTACTGCTATTAAATACAATAACAGTAAGAATAATACTTATTATTACCACAACTTTTGACAATTTTATGTGTTTGTATTTTATATGCCTCATAAATCTACTCCATTATATACATTTTATTTCTTCCCTAGAAATTTTTCTAGGTGCTTACTAAATGGTGCAACTTGTTGTATATTATCTTTTTTATACTTATTCAAATCTATATTATTTTTGTCTATCTCTTTAATAAATGTAATTTTATCCTTTGTAACACCTATTAAAATAAACTCTTCACCTATTTTTATTAATTGAATAAATTTCTGTGGTCCAACAGAAATAGACTCAAGTTGATGTATATTTTTGCTAGACCCTTTCTTGATTTGAAATTTTCCAAATAATTTTGTAGAAAAGTAAGCTCCAAATAATACTAAAATAAATAATATTAATAAAACAATAAACTGCCACCAATTACTTTGACTTTGAATTAAAATAGCCATATATCATCTATCCTATTATTTTAGAAACTGCTTCTACAACACGTTCAGCTTGAAAAGGTTTAACAATAAAATCTTTTGCTCCAGCTTGAATAGACTCTATAACCATAGCTTGCTGTCCCATAGCAGAA
This sequence comes from Vallitalea sp., assembly GCA_025210235.1. Classification (GTDB taxonomy): domain Bacteria; phylum Bacillota; class Clostridia; order Lachnospirales; family Vallitaleaceae; genus Vallitalea. Next base: position 106,866 of record JAOASG010000071.1, on the reverse strand, counting down.
CACATAATAATTACAGCATCACTATTATTATTTTTTATAGCTTTAACAGCTTCAATCCCATCCATTTCTGGCATTGTTATATCCATAATTACTAAATCAGGATTTAATTCGTTAAATTTTTCTACAGCTTTCAAACCATTTTCTGCTTCTCCAACAACATTATACCCATTTTTAGTTAAGATATCTTTAATCATCATTCTCATAAAAGCAGCGTCATCAACTATTAAAATATTCTTTCCCATCGAAATCTCTCCTCTTAATAATATTAATTAACTAGATAATATTGGTTGTTTTAATGATATCAGTAATTCTAATTCCAAAATTCTCATCAATAACAACTACTTCACCTTTAGCAACATTTTTTCCATTGACTAAAACATCAATAGGTTCACCGGCTAGTTTTTTTAGCTCAATTATAGTTCCAGGTGCAAATTCTAGTATTTCTTTAATTGGTTTACTAGTTCTTCCCAGCTCAACAGTTACCTCTAATGGCACATCCATAATTAAATCAATATTTTCTTTTTGTTGAATAACAGCATTCATGTCAAAATCTTGAAATTGAGCTTGCTGTACCTCAATATTTCTAAATTGATTTTGTGAGGTAGAATTATACATACTACTTGTAGCATTATACCCATTCATTTGATTTGGCATTTGATTAGGTATTTGGTTTGGTATATCTAATCTTTGATTTGGTATATCTATTTTTTGATTAGGAATTGCTTGTTGTGTAGAATTATCAACAACATTTTGTTGAGTTACACTTACTTCTTCTACATTTTCTTCTTGGCTTGACATAAAGTTGTCATATATATCTTTTGCAAATTCCATTGGATATAATTGCATCATTTCACTATCAACTAAATCTCCTATTTGCATTTTAAAGGATACCTTTAAAAAATCTTTATTAAGAAATTGAGCTATTTTATCTTCATCTACATATTCATCATTAAAATTAACAACATTTGATGTAGGAGGATTTATATCTATTTTTTTATTAAACATTGAAGACATTGAAGTAGCAGCTGAACCTATCATTTGATTCATCGCTTCGCTTATTGCACTTAGATGTAGCTCTGATAGTTCAGCATCTGTAATATGACCATCTCCACCCATCATAAGATCCGATATAATTTTCACATCGTCTTCACGAAGCATTAACATATTAGTTCCTTCAAGACCTTCTTTGTAAACAATCTGAATAGCAACACATGGCTTAATAAAATCTTTAGATAATTCTTCCCAACTAGATATAGTTACTGTAGGGGTTGTTATTACTACTTTTTGATTAACTAGAGAAAATAAAGTAGTTGCTGCAGTACCCATACTAATGTTAGATATCTCGCCAATTGCATCTTTTTCGGCATCATTAAGTTGACATTCTGTGTTAACTTCGCCACTATTTTCATCTGTATTATCTAATCCCTGTAATAAGGCATTTATTTCTTCTTGAGACAACATTTCATCCATAACTTATTCCTCCTCCCTTATAATAGACGTAACTTTTATTGCATTTTTATTATTAAAAATACCTGGTTTCCCATTAAATTTTTTAATATTTCCAACATAAACATCTAATTCTGAATCTACTTCATTAGATAGTTTTATAATATCTCCTTTTTGAAGATTAACAAAATCACTTACAGTTATATTAGTTCTTCCAAGAATTGCTTTTAATGGTACATGTGCATGATCTATCTGATGTCCAATAATTTCTTTATATAACTCTTCGTTGGTATTCTGAATACTTGAAAACCAATATTTTGTATTCAGCTTATCCATAATAGGTTCTAAACACAAATATGGAATACAAAAATTCATTAATCCTTCAACTGGACCTAATTTCATATTCAACGTAATAAGTGCCACTACATCAGTAGGGGATATTACTTGTGCAAATTGTGAATTTGTTTCTATCTTTTCTAATCGAGGTGATAATTCTATAACATTTTTCCATGGTTCTGTTATATTTTGCAAACAAATAACTAATATTTTTTCGATAAGTAATACTTCTATTTCAGAAAACTCTCTTTTCTTATCTAGTGGTTCTCCTTTTCCACCTAACAATCTATCTATAATAGCATACCCTAAATTAACAGATAAATCAACAACAACTGATCCTTTTAAAGGTGAAAAATCTACAACTCCTAACAGTATAGGGTTTGATAATGCATTTGCATATTCAGAATACAGTACTGCTTCAGAATTTACAACGTCCACTTGTGTTGCAGTTCTTAAGTATGCAGGTAAAGTCGTAGAAATAAGTCTTGCATAATGTTCAAAGATTATTTCTAATGTTCTTAATTGCTCCTTTGAAAACTTTGAAGGAATAGCAAAATCATAATCTTTAATTTGTTTTTCATTAGCATTAGACCGATATTCATCTACATTTAATTCACCAGTATTTAAAGCATTCAATAAATTATCAATTTCATTTTGTGATAAGACTTCACCCATATCCTCACCTCCTACATTAAGTATAATTTAACATTATCTAAATAAAAATTCTCTTATATATACTTCTGCAAGAGCGTCTGTATCTAGTATCTCATCATTCATCATAGTAAATATCTCTTCAGCAAGAGATTGTTGGCTATCTTGTTTTAACATATCTTCTGAATGTTTACTAGTTAATAATTTGTAAATCCTAGCTTTAATTAGTGTATTGTTTTTTTCCTCTATTAGAGTCTTTGTTTTCTTAAAATCTTTACTATTTTTATCAAGGGCAAACCCAACATAAAACGTAAAATTCATACGCTTCTCTTCATTCTCATTAGAAGGTAATATAACAACTATATTATCAGTTTCTACACATTCTACTTGATCAAGAGGCAACATTACTTTTTCTTTCTCTTCTTCTACTTTATCTGTACTCATAGAAGATTTCAGCATAATTGCTGATATAGCAAGTAAAATTACTGAACAAATAATTAAAACAACACCAACTAATAACACTAATTGCCCACTATCTTTTTCCTTTTTTACTTTTTCTTTTTTTACCTTAGCCATTAGATCACCTCTATTCAATTACTTTTTAACATCATTAAGTTCATCTATATTTTTATATTCTTCACTAACAATCTTTATTTCTACTCGTCTATTCTTAGCTCTACCTTCTGAAGTAGTATTTTCTGCCAATGGTCGGTATTCTCCATAACCTGTAGCAGCAATCTTAGAAGGATCAATGCCATGTTCATTTATCAATCTATATCCTACAGCTATAGCTCTTGCCTGAGATAGTTCCCAGTTACTAGGAAATCTAACTGTGTTTATAGGTCGATTATCTGTATGCCCTTCTATTTGTATTGTTTTATCTTCTAAGTATTCTTTTACTTTTAAGGAGATAACGTCTACTAATTTAACAGCATCAGATGTCAACTTAGCATGACCACTTTCAAATAATACTTCCCCTTCAATAGTTAATTTAATTATATTTGAATTATACTCTACTGTAACTTCATTTTCATATCCTTCTTTTTTTAGATACTCATTAATGTCTTCAGCATTCTTTTTTGCTTCTTCTAGTTTGCTTTTTGTTATATCGGCATCCTCTTCACCTATTTCTTCTAAAGGAACTCTAGTATCAAATATTGTCTCAAGTCCATTCACTTGGCTTATACCATTAGAAATTAATTCTTCGTTAGTTATAGAAGTACCTCCGGGCATAACGTCTATTTGTTTTTGAAAAGAACTCATAGCAGCTTTAAATTTCGCTACATCAATACTAGACATTGAAAAAAGCAAAACAAAGAAACAAAGTAAAAGCGTTACTAAATCTCCATATGTACTCATCCATGCTGGTGAACCTGCTTTTGCCTCATCAGCTTTTCTTTTTCTAGCCATCTATTTCACCCTCTTCAACATCTTGTTCTTTACTTATTTCATTTCTTAATTTAGGTGCTAAGAAAGCTTTTAATTTTTCTTCAATAACTCGAGGATTTTCTCCTGCCTGAATAGAGAGCAAACCTTCTATAGAAACTTCTTTTAAAAGTATTTCTGCCTCACTAATTATTTTCATTTTATTAGCAAAAGGTAACGCAATAAAGTTAGCTAATAAAGATCCATATAAAGTAGTTATCAGTGCAACTGACATACTACCACCAATTGTACTTGGATCACTCATTGTTTTTAACATGTTAATAAGTCCAATTAATGTACCAATCATTCCCCAAGCAGGGCCAAATTCTCCAACTTTTTCCCAAAAGCCTTGGACTGATTTATGTCTACCTTCAATAAATACTAACTCTGTTTCTAATATATTTCTAACTAACTCTGGATCTGTACCATCAACGATTAATAGAATTCCTTTTTTCATAAATTCATCATCAATTGATTCAGTAGCTTCTTCTAGGGCTAATAATCCCTCTTTTCTAGCAATATTAGATAATTCAATAATTTTTTTAATTATATCTTCTTCATTAAGCTGTTTATTTCTAAATACTAATGAAGCAGCTTTAATAGAATTAAGGAAATCTGCAAGAGGGTAAGATATTAATGTCGCCGCAAAGGCTCCCCCGACAGTTATCATTATAGAAGCTGCATCAGTAAAACTATCTATTCTCCCTTTCATAAGTATTGAACTTATTACAAAGAATATCCCTGCAACTAAACCTCCAATTGTAGCTAAATCCAACGTTCTCACCTCACTTTAATGATTCCTAACATATGATAACTCATTAAAGCAATAACACTTATTTATGAGTAATTTGTATACTAATATTTCTTTTATATGTTATAACCTTTTCTATTATCTCTTTTGACGAATCTGTTACAATAAATTTTTTACCTGTTGATAGGGTTATTATCGTATTTGGTGTTTCTTCAATAGTTTCTATTAAGTCAGCGTTAATAACTATTTCCTCATTATTAAGTTTTGTAACACATATCATATTATCACCCTATTATACTTATTATTAGTGGCTAGGTATACTAGCCACTAATATAATTTAGCTTATGTACTAGATTTTATCTTTTAAGATTTACAAGCTCTTGAAGCATTTCATCTGAAGATGTTATAATTCTTGAATTAGCTTGGAATCCTCTTTGAGTTGTAATCATCTCCGTAAATTCTTTTGATAAATCTACATTAGACATTTCCAGAACCCCACCATTAAGTCTTCCACCATCAGCAGTAGGATCAACACCAACTCCATCAAATTCTCCAGAGTTTGATGTAACTTCAAATAGGTTGTTGCCTGCTTTTTGTAAACCTGCTGGATTTTGGAATTTAGCTAAAACTATTTGTCCAAGTAACTTAGTTTTATTATTAGTATATTTTGCTAATATTTTTCCATCATCTCCAACTTCATAACTTGATAGCTTACCTGCTGCACAACCTGCACCGAAACCATGAGTATCACCAGGAACAGCTTCAACTGTTGTTTTTGAACCATAGATAGTTAGGTTACTTAAATCAATATCAATTGAACTTGCAAACTCTGAAAAACCAGTACTAGCAACTATTGTGTCTGCTAATTTCAAATCGAGTGATTTATTAGTTCCAGATTTAATTTTTCCAGTTGCTTTATCAAATTCCAACTCTACAGAAGTTGGTTTAGTAGGAAAACCTGAATCAGGGGTTGAAGGAGTACTTAATACCTTTTCACCAGTACTATCTTTTAAAGAATCTTCAACTACCTCTACATTAAATTTATTGTCTGAAGTACCTTGCGTTATTTTTACATCAACAGTATATTTATACCCTAAACTATCGTATATTGATAATTGTCTTATAACACCTTCAGCAGCAGCACCCTTAAGTTTTGGGTTCTTGACGTCAATATTTCCCTTAACAGTTGCTTTATCTGTCATAGATGGCGATGCAAACATATTTTCTGGAGATAATATTTGAATTTTGTTAACTTTTCCCTTTACGATATTACCTGTTTGAGGATCAGCATTCCACCCCATTACATGAAGACCTTCTGGGGTACATAAATTACCGATACTGTCTATTTTAAAGGCTCCAGCTCTAGTAAACTTATAACCTCCACCACTTTTTACTACGAAAAATCCATCTCCCTCAATTTTTATATCAAGAGGATTATCTGTTCTTTGTGCAGCACCTTCTTTCATTAATGTATCAATAGATGAAATATTTGCCCCAAGTCCTACTTGCATAGGGTTTCTACCTCCAAATGATCCATTAGCACCACTTGCACCTTGTAAAGTCTGACTAAATATTTCATTAAAAGTTACTCTACCTGACTTAAAAGCTGTTGTATTAACATTTGCAATGTTATTACCTATAACATCCATCTTTGTTTGATGGATTCTTAAACCTGAAACACCTGAATACATTGAACGCAACATAATGCGTAACCTCCTTTTTGTGAAAGTTCTGTCAGTAGTCTCATCTATCAGTCAGAGACTAAAACCCCCTCTATGAGGTCCAGTTTTAAATAATGACAGCACCATCTATGTTAGTAAATACTTGATTATTTTGTTCTTCTTTTTCCATTGCTGTTACAACGATATTATTTTTGATATTTACTACCAAAGTAACATTATCAATGACTACCAAAGAATCTTTAATTCCCTTTTTTTTAGCTTTAGTTACACCTTTATTAATTCTATTAAGCTGATCATCAGAAAACTTAATATTTCTAGAATGTAGTCTCAGTGTAGCATGCTTTGAAAAACTTAATTCATTTTTTTGTTCTAATTTATCTTGCAGTACTTTATTAAAGTTATTTAATTTAGAATTTATATTATTATTAACATAAACCCCTGAATCATTAACTGCTAAATTATTCTTTTTGACATTATACATTGAAGGATTAATATTCATTTTTATTCACCCTCAGAAACCTGATTATTATTTTCTGAATCATCATCTTTATTATCTTCGTTATCCTTAGGAACATATTTTGTTTTTATTTTTTCTATATCTCCACTTATTTTTTCAACCTTTTTATTTAGCTCAATTAAATCAATAGGTGCTAATACAGCTTCCACTTTTTCAATTGGCACATCTGTATCTTTTCCTACTTTCAAAAAGACTTTACCATTTTGCATAAATACACCTCTAACCATACCTGATACAGCTTTTCTTTCTTGTGTATTAGGATTAACAATAGTGGCAAAAATCTCTTTATTCATTAAAGAATACGCCCTTGACATCGAAGCACTAGTATTTAAGTTTTGCATTTGTTCTAAAGACGTGAATTGTGCCATCTGAGCCAAAAATTCTTTATCTTGTGTTGGATTAAGTGGATCTTGATATCTCATCTGAGTTACTAATAGGTTAAGAAAAGTATCTTTATCTAAATTATTAGTCTTTGTAGTTTTTTTTGAAACACCAAATCTTTCCATAATTTCATTTTTTGTTTCTGACACTTTATTAATATCAGACATTTGAAACACCTCCTATACTGAATAGTCCACTGAACTATTTTTTCTAAGTTCAGGTATAATCTCGTTACTTACTAATAATTCTTCAACTAATTCTTCTTCATCATAGTTATCAATCTTCATCATCTTAGCAGCACGTCGTTTTTTATTATTACTTTCTTTATACTGATTAGAATTATTTTGATCATTAAACATAGTATTATCTCCAACTACTACTTCAATTTTCTCTACAATAATTCCTTGATCTTGTAAAGATGTTTTTAACATTGCTAAATTTGATTGAATTAATTCTTTTACAGCTGGATTTTCTGCCATAAAACTAGCTGTTACAACGCCTTCATGAGATGTAAGTGAAAATGCAAGCTTCCCTAGATGCTCAGGTCTTAATTGAATAAACATTTTATTGGAGTCATCTGCTAAATTAACTTTAAAGCTTGATACTATTTGATCAATAACTTCTTCAGTATTTATGTTATAAGTAACAATTTGTTTTTCACCACTTTGGTTAACTTCTACTTTTTGTAGATGTTGGTGAAAATTAAGATTTTCAACACTATCAATAGTTTGTTTATTACCTTCAGCGACTTCTGTTTTTAACTCAGTTTTTGACTCAGTTTTTAACTCTTCTTTTATATTAACTTTTGTTTCTTGTATATTAATATCTTTTATTTCTTGTATCTTAATATCTTTTGTTTTTTGTTCAGGCGCAATATTTTTTTCACTTCTATTATCTGTAATTGTGATTTTAGGCTTTTGTTTATCCATGTCACTTTGTTCTTGTGAAGCATCATTTTCATGAACTTGAGAAGCATTTTCCTTTAATGATTTCTTAGACTCCATATTAGTATTAATCTCTGAAATAATTTTCTGAATATCATCTTTGTTTAAATCTAAATCATTCATTAAATCGTTAAGCTTCGATTTTAGTTCTTTTATGTTATTTGCTACATTTGGTATTGTTAATAATTGAAGTGAATCATCAACATTGTATAAGGTAGTCAAAAAATCCGTCAGTTTTTCTGGTAAAAGCAAATCAAAAATAGTCATATTTAGTTTTTTTAGTAATTCGTTCAGTTGCTCTTCAGAAATGTTCAATGCTTTTTTAACTTCATCAATTATTTCCTCTTCTACGTTTTTTAAACATACTTCTTCAATTTCTTTCTTCGTTGATATTTTGTCTTCTTTTTTATTGACTTTTACCTTATTAGTTTCTTTATTTACTTTTACTTTATTAATTTTATTATGTACTTTTTTCATATTACGTACTGGTTTATTGTCTTCGCCTTTAGTAATTTGAGCATTAGATTCTTTACATAATATCTGCTGAAAATCATCATTTGCCTTATTTTCACTTACACCTGACAAATTATTATTAACTCCAGCTGAAACATTCATGATATTAGCTATTGATGCCATTATTATTCCTCCTTTCTTTTATAAGAAGCATTATTGCATCTTATTTTATTTGTTTGGTAACATATATTCAGTGATTTTGGCTGCTGTTTTTGTATCCATCGCACTGAGTATTGCTCCACGCTGTTCACTATCTATATTATTAAGGATTTGAACAACCATTTTCATTTTTGAAGATGTTGTAGACATCTTCATAAGTATAGCTGCTGCATTAGCTGGTTTCATTAGTCCATAAGCCATTGCAACATCAAGTAATTCTTTATTTTTTTCTTCGATTTTTATTGTCTCTGCATATATTTTTGCAGCATTCTCCGGCTTCATTTCTTCATAATAAGTAATAAATTCACTAATATCTGGAACTTTCTCACCTAAAACTATTCTCTCATCAAATTCTTTTTTCCTTTGATCAAATTGTACTTGGTTTTCTTCAAAAACTTTCAATCTTGTATTTTCATCTTGCAGTAACTTAACTTGCTCAGTAAGTTCTTCTATTTTTATTTCTTTTTCTTTTAATAATGTCTCAGTAACCTTCAATCGTTCTACTGCTTCATCAACATTTTCAAAGGCATAATTATCATCTGTAGAACTTTCACTTATTGTTTCTTCAACTACCTTTGGTAATATTCCATTTAATACAGGAATGTCTTTTAATACTGGATAAGCATATTTACTACCTAATTTCCCAATATCCAACTTTATTAAAGCACAAACAGCTCCAATTATCACTATTAAAATTATAAGAATTGGTATGGCTTTTCTAAAACCTGATTTACTGTCATTAAATTCTATACTTTCGTTTTCCATGAACGTACATTCCTTTCAGCTCGCAAGACTATTAGTTTTGTAATTTCTTACACAAAACTATAATGGCTATGGTTACCTACTATATTTATAACTTACAATTTCATCTAATTGTTTTTGTTCTTCTTTTAACTCTTCTATGTAATACTCATCATAAGCACTTTCTCTCAACTTTTCATACATTTTTCTTTCAATCAAAGCTGTCCTTAACTCATTTCTAATTAAACTAACTTTATTGTTTGCATTTTCAACAACTATATTTTGTTCAATTATTATGTTAGAATAATATTTGTTTTTTTCACCTATATCTTTAATATCCTTAATTTTAATTTTATTACTTACTTCACTTCTATATAAACAATCATTTTTTTCTTTTAGATTATTTAATTGCCTTAGTCTACTTTCTTCGGTTTCTAACAATTGACTTGCTATACTTAGTTCCATTTTCTTTTGTTCTTCAAGTTTTTCTTTTACCCCTAGAATATTTTGTAATCTAAATTGAAATTTAGCCATTAAGCTTCACTACTCTCTATAAAAATATTCTCCATCATATTTATTTCTTCATTAAAATCAAATTTTTCATTTGTTCTTTGCTTTAAATAATCATTAACTAATTTAATCTTATCAATGGCATAATCAATGTCCTCATTATTTCCTTTAGAATATGCACCAATATTTATTAAGTCTTCTACATCTTTATATGTTGCCAGAACTGTTTTTAACTGATTTGCCATATTCTTATGCTGTTCCTGTGCAACCTCTGACATAACCCTTGATACACTTTGCAGAATATCAATAGCAGGATAGTGGTTCTTGTAAGCTAGCTTTCTTGATAATACAATATGTCCATCAAGTATTCCTCTAGCTGTATCAGTTATTGGTTCATTCATATCATCACCATCAACTAAAACTGTATAAAGTCCTGTTATAGAGCCTGTTTCAGCATTACCTGCTCTCTCTAATAATTTTGGCATAACAGCAAAAACTGATGGTGTATATCCTCTGCTTACAGGGGGTTCACCTATAGCAAGTCCAATTTCTCGCTGTGCCATTGAAAATCTTGTAAGTGAATCCATCATCAGCAGAACATCTTTGCCTTGATCTCTAAAATATTCAGCAATTGCTGTTGCTGTATTGGCGGCTTTTTGTCTAACTAAAGCAGGTTTATCTGATGTGGCAACTATTACTACAGATCTTTTTAATCCTTCTTTACCAAGATCTCGCTCTATAAATTCCTTTACTTCTCTTCCTCTTTCACCAATTAGTGCTATAACATTAATATCAGCGCTTGTATTTCTTGCAATCATACCAAGTAATGTACTTTTCCCAACCCCACTACCTGCAAATATTCCAACTCTTTGTCCTTTTCCAATAGTTAATAGACCATCTACCGCTTTAACACCTATAGGTAATACTTCTTTAATCCTTTTTCTTTTAAGAGGATCTGGGGGCTCACTATAAATATTATAATTAGTATTAGTATAAATTATTTCTTTGTTATCTATTGGATTTCCTAGTCCATCTAATACTCTTCCTAACAGTTCATCTCCAACTGGTACAGTAAGTGATTGACCTAAAGCTTCTACAGTACTTCCCAAACCAACGCCTTCTAAATCACCTAAAGGCATTAATAGTATCTTGTTTTCTTTAAAACCAACTACTTCTGCTAAAATAGAATCTTTATCAATTCCAGAATGTATAAGACATAATCCTCCCATTCTTACTTTCGGGCCTAAAGACTCAATAGTTAGTCCTACCACTCTTGTAACTCGACCTAAATGCCTAATATAAGACTTATTGGTAAGAGATTCAAATTTACTAAAATCAATGCTTTTCATAATGTTCATCCTTTAAGTCATTTATTAACTTTTTGCAATAAGTTCTAAGTCCGAATTTAACCCGTCAAGCCTTGTGCTAAGACTACAGTCAATATTTCCTAGTTTTGTTTCAATTAAACAATCATTAGATTTTAACGATTTATCTTTTATAATTTCTATGATAACTTGATTACTTATATCTTCATATAACATGTCCTTGTTTTCATTTACATAATCAAAATCATCTGGTGATACATGTACTGTTACATTATCTAATATTTCAACTTCAGAAAAACCTTTTCTAATAAGATAAATAATTATATCTTCTTTATCGATAACATAATTAGTTAAGTTTTTTACTATTGACTTTATAATCATTATCATTTTGGGTTCTATCTCAGCTAATATTTCATTCTTTTCACTATAAGCTTTCTGAACAATTAACTCTGCTTCTTGTGTCAAATGTAATGCTTCTTTTTCACCTTTAAGTAGACCTTCTTGATAACCATCTTCTACTGATTTATCATATGCTTGCTTAACAATTTCAATCGCTTTATTGTTAGCTTCTTCCACAATACAATTTGCTTCTCCAACAGCTTTATTAATAATATCATCGGATATTATTTTTGCTTCTTGTTCAGCCTTTAAAATTAAACTCTTTATCTTTTCATTATTTTTTTCATTGTTAGGCTCAAGTTCTTTTTTTTCAACATTACAATACTTATCTTTATTTACTTCAATAATTTTTTTATTGTTTGCATGATAATGTATGAAAGGTGATTTTATAATACTAGACAATTATCTCGTCACCTCCACCTCTAGAGATAACAATCTCACCAGCATCTTCTAACTTCCTTATAATGCCAACAATCTTTTGTTGCGCTTCTTCTACATCTTTTAGTCTTACAGGACCCATATATTCCATGTCCTCTTTTATCATAGTTGCTAAACGCTTTGATAAATTATTAAATATAATATTTTGAACTTCTTCTCCTGAACCTTTTAACGCAGTAGCTAATTCGTTATTATCAACGTCTCTAAGAATTGTCTGTATAGAACGATTGTCAAGAGACAATATGTCTTCAAATACAAACATTTTCTTTCTAATCTCTTCCGCAAGATCTGTATTTTCAATTTCTAATGTTTCCATAATATTCTTTTCAGTAGATCTATCAACCGAATTTAATATTTGAACGATAGCATCTACTCCACCAACTATTGTATAATCTTGTGTGACTAGTGATGATAACTTTCTTTCCAACACATTTTCAACATCTTTTATAACATCTGGTGATGTTCTATCCATTTCAGCTATTCTTCTTGCTACATCAGCTTGCTTTTCTTGTGGCAAAGCCGCAATAATCATAGCTGCTTGGGATGGTCCTAAATACGATAATATAAGTGCAATAGTCTGGTTATGCTCATCTTGAATGAAATTAAGTAATTGGCTTGGTTCTGTTTTTCTAACAAATTCAAATGGTCTAACTTGTAATGAAGCTGTAAGTCTTCCAATTACTTGCTTTGCTTTATCAGAGCCTAAAGCATGTTCTAATAGTTCTTTTGCATAACCAATACCGCCTTCTGCTATGTATTGTTGTGCTAAACAAATTTCATAAAAATCTTGTAATACCGCTTCTTTATCTTTAGGAGAAACACTTCTCGTATTTGCAATTTCTAATGTTAATTGTTCAATTTCCTCTTCTTTTAAATGCTTAAATACTTTTGATGATTTTTCAGGACCTAAAGCAATTAACAGTATCGCTGCTTTTTGTAATCCTTTTAATCCTCGTTCCTTACTACCAGACATTTATTATCACTCCCAATCTTCATTAAGCCAGTTTCTAAGTAATTGTGCTACTGCATCTGGTTTTTCATCAACAAATTTCTCAATTTGAACTCTTGTATCAGATTTTTCATCATATTCAATTTCTTCGAGATTTTGTTGTTCTTTAGTACTTGCTAGCATATCTTCAACAGATAATTCTGGTTGGATTTCTGTAACTTCTACAGGTTCTGTTCCTTTATAAACCGCATATGCTAGAAGAGCAATCATAATACCAATAACGGCAATAAAAATATAATCTGTTATAGGCTTACTCTTAACAGTAATAGGTATAAACGTAGGTACTTCATAGCCAATTATTTGTACTTTTGATACATTAGCAGCATTTTTTACTAGTGCCAAAAGATCAGGATCAATAGCAATCTTTTTAGACTCACTATTTTGTGTTTTAAATTCTTCCCATGTAATATTATCCAAAACACCTTGTTTTTTTAATAATTCTTGATCATATACTATGTATTTTCTAGCTGATATTGATACAGAAGATTCATTATATTTTATATTGCCAACATGCTTTGTTTCATTAATTATCGTTTTACTAACTTCATAATCTACTTTATCAACTTTTGTACTACTATCTGAAGAACTATTATCAGGTATTTGATAGTCTGTTATTCCATCATTTGAATCAGTACCAGGTATTCCTGAAGGTGTTTCGTTACTACCTTCAGATATATAATGATATTCAGAAGAAGCTATCCCTTTTGCTTGTCCTTCAGGAGTACTATATTCTTCTTTTACAGATGATTGAGCATCAAAATCAATAATTAAATCCGCTGTTACAACTGCATCATCAAATTCACCAAGTAAAATAGAGAGAACATCTCTTTCTATCTTATTTTCCATAGTAACTTCATAGTTCAATTTTTTATTGTAACTTATTCCTGTTTCGTCTGTATCTTCACCATAATATAACATTTTACCAGTATTATTAACTATTCTTACATTCTTAAGTTCTAAATTTTCAACAGATGTTACTAGAAAATTGGCTATACCAATTACTTGCTCTTCTGACAATTCATTTCTAGTAGTTAATATTGCAGATGCTTTAGATTCTTTAACATCATCAAATATTGTTCTATCTTGATCTGGTATAACTAACTTAACAACTGCTGACTCTACATCTTCAAAAACTGATATTTTATTAGCTAACTCATTCTCAAAAGCTAGTTTAAATTTCGCACTTTTTTCCGCTTGAGTAGTACTTAAACTTGAATTAAAAGCCTCTTTATAAGTCATACCAGTATTAGATATAATACCCATACTGTCTAATGCCATTTGCGCATCTTGCTTCTTTTTTTTATCAACATACACAGAAGAAGCATCATCTCTTACTTCATAAGCAATACCTTGTTCTTGTAAAAGTGTTTTAACTTGAGCAGTTGTTTTTGGCTCAAGACCAGAAACAAAAGGAACCATTTTTGTTCTTTTTAAAACCATCGTTAATATACTTAATGCAACTATGGTGACAATTATGGCAGATATTATTCTTATCTTCTGCTTATTGTCAAATTTATTCCAGAACCCTGTAATTTGGTCTGAAACTTTCTTTATAAAATCAGGCATATGTACACCCCTTTAACATAAATAACACATCCACTTTCTGTTTAGGTTTATGTCCAATAATTATTAGACTTGCATACGCATTATTTCATTATATGCATCAAGTACTTTGTTTCTTAATAAAGTTGTATATTGTAATGCAACTGACGCTTTTTCTGATGCTATCATAACATCCACAAAATTATCAGTTTTCCCTGCCGCAAAATCCATAGTTATTTGATCAGATTTTTTTTGCAAATCATTTGTATCATTTATTAACCCTATTGCAGATTTATATATATCTTCAAATAATTGTCCTGATTTTTTTTCTGATTCATTAGCACTGGAAATAAAATTATTTATATTTTTAATATTACCAATTTTTATATCCATTTATATGTCTCCAATCACTTTAATTCTATTTTCCAATTTCCAAAGATTTCATAGCCATTGATTTTGAGGCATTTAATGCAGTTACATTAGCCTCATAAGAACGGTTAGCGGATATCATGTTAACCATTTCTTCCACTGTATTAACGTTAGGCATTAATACATATCCATCGTCATTTGCTTCTGGATGACTTGGATCATAAACTCTTTTTAACGGCTTGGTATCCTCTATAATTTTCGAAACTTTTACTCCACCATTTGAATTGTTATCTAATTTATCATTTAAAATAGATTTAAAATTGTTATTATTTTGTTCTTCAAAAAGAATTACTTTTCTTCTATATGGACCACCATTTTTTGTTTTTGTTGTATTTACATTAGCAATATTTTGAGAAATAATGTCCATTCTTAGTCTTTGTGCAGTCAATCCTGTTGAACTTACATTCATTGAGTTAAAAAACGACATTTATTTACCCCCATTCTTATTTTGTCTATCTTTACCTTTTATAAAGTTTTACTAAATACATTTACGTTAAGGCAACTTTCCTATTTATTTAAAACCGTTTTAATACGACTAAAATTATTTGATATTTGATCAATTAATATATTAAATTTAATTTGATTTTTCGCAAGTTCTGTCATTTCAGTATCAATATTTACATTATTCCCATCTAACCTATAGCTTAGTTTTGAATTATCAACTATGACTTGAGGTGTAATAGAGTTAATATCTATTTCAGACAGTTTATTATTAGACATTAATGCTTCTTGCAATACCCCTTCAAATTTAACATCTTTTCTTTTATATCCAGGCGTATCGTTATTAGCAATGTTTTGTGATATTACATTATGACGCATTAAACTCGCATTTGCAGTTTTTCCTAATATATTTATTTTATTATACATATAACATTCCACCTACCTTTATTCATCAATATTTATTATAATTTATATGTCGAAAAATGCAAGGTTTTTGTAATGAGCATTTAGCCTTAATTATTGCACTATTATTTTTTGTATTTAAGTATTTTTATTAATATATGCTATATATTGTATCAGTTTATGTCATAATATACAACATCTACCTTAACAATTTTTTAAAAAATAACCTAAAATTTACAGAAATAGGTTTTTTTATGATACTTTTACCTGTTTTTTGAAGTTTAACATAGATATTTGTACTGATTTATATGTTATACAATTAAGATAATATATCTATATTATAATTAACCGTACTTATAAGCATATAGTATGTATGTACTATTATATAAATCGAAAAATATAAAAAATATCTCTAAATTTCATTTAATTTTTATTAACTATTCTGAATAATCAGTTATTAAATGGCATAAAAAAAAGAAAAGCTTAAGCTTTTCTTCTTTTTATATTATAATTTATTGAGTTCGTCAATTAATACATCATTAAGAACTTTAATATAAGTTCCTTTCATACCTAATGAACGTGATTCAATAACTCCTGCACTTTCAAATTTTCTAAGTGCATTTACAATAACAGATCTTGTAATTCCTACTCTATCAGCAATTTTACTTGCTACAAGTATACCTTCATTACCATTTAACTCTTCAAAGATATGAGTTATTGCTTCTTGTTCAGAGAATGATAAAGTTCCTATTGCAGATTTTACAATTGTTGTTTTTCTAATTTCTTCAGTATTTTCTTCATTAATTGATCTCATAATTTCTAATCCAACAACTGTAGCACCATATTCACTTAAGATAATATCTTCAATGTCATATGAACTATTATTTTTATATAAGAATAATGTTCCAAGTCTTTCTCCTGCAATATCAATTGGAATAATAATTCCAAGATAATTGTTTTCATTTACTTTAGAAGAAAATCCTAATGTTTCAAGATTAACATTTTCCTTAGTGGATAAAACATTTAATAATCTTTCATTTAAATTTTCATCAATACATTCACCAAGTTTATCTTGTAATAACTCTGTAATTACTCCTATTTCTTCTCTGTTGTGTAAACCTAATAATTTGCCCTTTTTACTTATTACTAATGCATTAGAATATAAAATATCACTAAGCACTTCACAAATATCTGTAAATATTACCCTTTGTGTACCTGTCCTTTGTAGTAATCTGTTAATCTTTCTCGTTTTATCAAGCAATTGTACACTCATTCAATTTTTCCCTCCTAAAAATTATGTTGTTATGTTTAACCATTAATCATGTTGCATATTTTATTATATTACGAAGCTTCTAAATATTCAAGTATATATTTCAAATTAATGTTAATTACTCTTATTTTTATTAATTAACACGCTTAAATATTTAATAATAACACCTATATAAATTAGTTAATTCACTTTTGCACGTTGATACAATATAAGTTCAAATAATTATTCTTTTTCATCATTTTGTTTCAATATACTAAAATTACATTCTTCATTGTTACACTTTAAATATTTACCTTTCTCTACCATAATTGTTCCACATTTAGGACAATTTTCTTTTGTAGGTCTATTCCAAGTCATAAAATCACAATCTGGGTTATTTTCACAACCATAATACCTTCTGCCTTTTTTTGTTTTCTTAACATATATTTGACCATTACACTTAGGGCAAGTAACACCTTCAACTTTTTCATATAATGGCTTAGCATTTTGGCATTCTGGAAAGCCTGGACAAGCTAAAAACTTACCATATCTCCCTATTTTTATTACCATGTTCTTTCCACATTTTTCACATATTTCATCTGATACTTCATCTTTAATTTCGATTTTACCTATTTTTTCTTCTGCATAATCGATAGTACTACTAAAATTTGGATAAAATTTTCTTAATACTTCTTTCCATTGTATAATACCAGCTTCCACTTCATCCAATTCTTTTTCAAGTCCTGCTGTAAACTTAACATTGACTATATCTTCAAAATATTTTTCCATTATATCATTTACGATTTCTCCTAATTCAGTTGGAAAAATACTTTTCTTTTCTTTAGAAACATAGCCTCTCTTTTGTATAGTTGATATTGTTGGAGCATAAGTACTAGGTCTGCCTACTCCATTTTCTTCTAAAGTTTTAACTAAAGATGCTTCATTATATCTAGGTAATGGCTGTGTAAAATGTTGTTTATCAATTAATTCTTCTAAGTTCAACTTAGAATCTTTATCAATATTCCCAATCTTTTGATTGTCTTCATTTTCATCAGTATTATTGTATACTTTTAGAAAACCATCAAAAATCAAAACAGATCCTGAAGCATTAAATCTATAATCTCCAACATTAATTTTTATGGACTTAGTTGCATATTTTGCAGGCATCATTCTACTTGCAACAAATCTACTATATATTAACTTATACAACCTCAATTGATCTCTTGATAGAGATTCTTTGATATCATTAGGAAATAACTCTATATAAGTAGGTCTAATAGCTTCATGTGCATCTTGTACATTACTTTTTTTATTACTTACTATATTGCCTGTATTTACATATTTTTCACCATAATTACTTGAAATATACTCTTTCACAGTTTTATCTGCATCATTTGAAATACGAGTTGAATCAGTACGAAGATAGGTAATAAGACCAACCGTACCTTTACCTTTTACATCTACACCTTCATATAATTGTTGGGCAATTTTCATTGTTTTAGATGTTGTAAAATTTAATTTTTTAGCAGCTTCTTGTTGAAGAGTACTTGTAATAAACGGCATTAATGGCTTCTTAATTCTTTCATTTTCTTTAACATCAGATACAATATACTCTTTATTTTGTATATTTTTAATTATTTCGTTCATTTGATCTTTTGAGGTAATTTTTAATTTTTTATTTTTCCCATAAAATAAAGCTGTAAATTCATCATTAGATTTAACATCTTTTAATTTTGCTTGTAATGACCAATATTCTTCTGGAATAAAGTTATTTATTTCTTCTTCTCTATCACAAATTAATTTTAATGCTGTTGATTGAACTCTACCTGCGCTAAGTCCTTTTTTTATCTTTTTCCATAATAAGGGGCTTATTTTATATCCTACTATTCTATCTAATATCCTTCTAGCTTGCTGAGCATTTACTAGATCCATATTTATTTCTCTAGCTTCTTTTATTGAATTTTTTACTGCATTTTTTGTTATTTCATTAAAAGTTATTCTATAAAACTTTTTATCATGAAGATTAAGAGAAAATAGTAAATGCCATGAAATTGCCTCACCTTCACGGTCAGGGTCAGTTGCTAAAAATACTTTATTTGCCTTTTTTACTTCTTTTCTTAAGTTTTTTAGTAGTTCGCCTTTACCTCTAATAGTAATATATTTAGGCTCAAAATCCTTCTCTATATCTACTCCTAATTGACTTTTGGGTAAATCTCTTACATGCCCCATAGATGCTTCAACTTTATAATTACTCCCCAAAAATTTTTTTATGGTTTTTGCTTTTGCAGGCGATTCAACTATTACTAAATTCTTTGCCATTTTTACCCTCCACTACAATTTTTTAATAAAATATTTGTTCGGTAGTTGTTCTATTACGCCTTTAAATTCTAGTTTTGTTAGTATTACCATCAATTCATCGATTGGTATTTTTGATTTTATATGTATATCATTTATAAATAAAGGTTCTAAACTTAAACAAGAATACACTATTTTTTCACTTTCTGCAAGTATTAAATTAATATTTTCTGAATTTTTTTGTTTTTGACTACTATATTTAATACTAATTTCCTCTAAGATGTCATCAACATTAGTTACCATTTTAGCACCCATTTTTATCAAATTATTAGTACCTTCACTATTTTTATCAATAACTCTACCAGGTACACTATATACATCTCTTCCTTGATCTAATGCTTGGTCCACAGTAATTAATGACCCGCTTTTTTTTGCAGCCTCAACTACCAAAACTCCATCACTTATACCACTTATTATTCTATTCCTTAAAGGAAAATTCCCTGCTTTTGGTGTTTGATTAATATTAAATTCTGAAATAATTGCTCCGTTTTTGCTTATATCATTCATTAAACGATAATTTTCTTTTGGATAACAAATATTAACTCCACATCCAAGAACAGCATATGTTTTTCCACCACCTTCTAATGCTCCTATATGAGCTGCTGTATCTATACCTCTTGCCATACCACTAATAATTATTATCCCCATTTTTGCTAATTCTCTTGCAAATAGTTTTGCTACCTGCCTTCCATATTCTGAACAATTTCTCGCTCCTACAATTGCAATAATTGGAGCATCTTTTTCTAATGTACCTTTAATATATACCCCATATGGAGAATCATAAATATTTTTAAGGTTCATAGGATAATCATCATGTTTTATTGAATAAAATTTAATATTATTTTCTCTCAATTTATTATAATATTTTATTATACTTTGTTTATTTCTAGATTCCAGTATTCTTTTTCTATCTAATTCACTAATCCCCTTTACATTAGTAAGTTGCTCATCGTTTGCTTCCCATATAAACTTTGGTTTTTCAAAATGATTCAAAAGATATTTGGTTTTCTTAATACCTATACCTTTTATATTTTTTAACCATAACCAATAATGTTCTTGTTCCATTTTACCCCCCATAAGTTACTTGTCTATTTCTTTTTTATTTTTGTTACTACCTTTTTAAATTTAGGCAACCAAAACTCCCACAAATTATAAAAAAATCTATTAACTACTAAATCAAATTCCCCTATATATTCAACAAAATCTCCGTTAAACCCTTTTTTAAATCTATATAAACCATATAAGTGATGGTTAGGATCAAGATTACCAGAAATACCTCTAAAATCATATAATGTACAACCACGGTCCATTGAATACTTAATCATTTCCCATTGCAATAAATAGTTAGGCATTATATTTCTATACAAATTATCACTTGCCCCATATAAATACCAAGCTTTTTTTCCGTTAATTAATATTATTGCTCCCGATACTACAATTCCATCTTTATTTTGCTTAGCTAAGTCTTTCATTTTTGGAATCTCTTTTTGTAATTTTTTAATTCTATCTTCGTTAGGTTTTTTTGAATTTATTTCTTTATCAAGATCTATTTCTGCCTTTTCTAAAGCTTTTATAACATTATACTTTGCCATGAATAATTTCATTTTCCCTTGTTTTTCCATAGTTTTATACATATCTTCGAAATACTTTAGAGGGCGAGTAATAAATCCATCCCTAGCTCCTGTAACACGCATTATTCTTTCAAAATCTTTTAAGTCATTTAAATCCCCTTCGTATATTTCTACATCTTTTTTTTCTGCTAATCTAATGTTATATCTTGTTTTATGATGAAAACTTTTAAGTAATTTTTCTTTTTCTTTATCTATATCTAATTTAAAAACAAATCTAGGTTGAATACCTTCAAAATCAAGATTTGTTCCTTTATGAGCATATCCCATTGACTTCATAGACTCTATAAGTTTTGTATTATCAATTCCATCTTCTTTTATATCCCCATCAATAGTTCTCTCTTTATAAATTATACATGGATCTATCTTAACAAAAATTGCTTTTGTTTTTTTTGCATATTGTTTTATTTTTTCGGTAAATTCTTTAATCAGTTTAATATCATTATAATCTAATACATATCCTCTTGGAGCATATAATATAAACTTTGATAATACAGGTAATTTTCTTCTTAGTACCATTGCACCAGCAATTAACTCTCCATTATCATCTTCAAGCCCAACAAGCTCTCTTGTCCATTCTCCTATGCTTTTAAGTTCACCCCATTCTATTGACTGTAATGCATGCCCATTAGGGTGTTTTTCATTAAAATCAGTAAATCTTTTTTCATCTATATGTGTAACAAACTTCATTAACTTTTTACCTCCGAAATATATGTCCTTTTAATATTGTCTTGTACAAAAATAGGCGATACTTTGATCTCTACTTCTAGATTTTCTTGAATTTCTTTTATTTTACTTAAATCAATAATCGTATACTGCATATTAGGTTTTCCTAATATATCTAATGGCCTACCCTTATAATAAATAACTGTTTTATTCTTAAATAAATATCTATATATTTCTTTTAAATAATATATAGTAACTGAAGAAAATTTAGAACCCAAAGGTTTTTTTATTAATCCCAATCCACTGTAAAAACCCATTGAAATTATTCCTATATTCATTTCATTTTTTGATTTATAGTTGTTCCCATATCCTATATTTTCTCCAGCCATTACTTTTTTGGTATAAACAACTCTCGCTTTTAGATTCGCAATTTTTAATAGTCCAATATTTTTTTTACTATTACATGGACCATATAGTGCATTTCCTATTCTAACCATATTATAATGAGCTTCTTTATAATCGATTGCATTCTCGCTATTGGCAATGTGATAATATATTTTATTATTATATTGGTTAAAAAACTCTATATATTTATCAAACTTATCCTTTTGTTTTTGTACATGCTTTTTATTGTTTTTGTATGTTGTTGCAAAATGTGAATAAACTCCTTCTAATATTGAATATGATGAATTCTCACATAAAAATTTAACTTTTTCCATTTGATCATAATTAATGCCAAATCTATTCATACCTGTTTCAACTTTTATATGAAATTTAATTTCCTTCTTATTAGTATTTGTCCATTCAATAAGTTTTTCTAACTGAGTAATCGAACATATACTTATTGTAATATTATTACTATAAACTGTTTCAAAATCATCTGTGGGACCCATTAAAAATATAGGAGCTTTAACACCATTTGTTCTAAGTTCAACACCTTCATTGAGTAATCCTACTCCTAAATAATCTATTTCTTGACTTAATGCTTTTGAAATCTCTATACTTCCATGACCATAAGCATTACCTTTTACAACAGCCATAATCATTGTATGTTGATTTAATTCTTTTCTAATCTTAGATAGATTATAATATAAATTATGAAGGTTAACTTCTAAATATATATCAGACATCTCCTGCCTCCTTCATTTCCCTTTTAATTTCCCCAATTTAACATTATAAACAGTTCATATAATAATTTCAAGATAATTACTAAATATAAACAAACATATAAAATTTTTGATAGTTATAATTGTGGATTAATCATAAATAGTTTCGATCAAGAGAACGATATTGGATTGCTTCTGCAAGATGTTTTTCTTGAATATTTTCTTTACCATCTAAATCTGCTATAGTTCGTGCTACTTTTAATATCCTGTGATAAGCTCTAGCACTTAAATCTAGTTTTTTAAATGCTAAACTCATCATTTCTTCACCTTTTTCATCTAATGAACAATATTTATTTATATGTGAAGAACTCAAATTAGAATTAAAATAAATATGACTATTTTTATATCTTATTTGCTGTATTTTATGAGCTTTCATAACCCTCTCTTTAATCTGTTTTGAAGATTCGCTTTTATTTACTTGGCTAAGGTCTTTATAATCTACATTATTAGCTTCAACATGCAAATCTATTCTATCAAGTAAAGGTCCCGATATTTTATTAAGATAGCGTTTAATTTGTATTGGAGTACAATTACATTTTTCTTTATCGGGATAGAATCCGCATGGACAAAGATTCATCGAGGCGATAAGCATAAAATTAGCTGGATATGTAATTGTTGCATTAACTCTTGAAATAGTTACTTGTCCATCTTCTAGAGGTTGCCTCATTATTTCTAATACACTTTTATTAAATTCAGGCATTTCATCTAAGAATAATACCCCATTATGAGATAAACTAATTTCTCCAGGTTTTGGAATTCTCCCTCCTCCAGTTAATGCAGAATTAGATACTGTATGGTGAGGAGCTCGAAATGGTCGTTTCAAAACTAAAGATTGATCTTTTTTTAACAGCCCTGATACACTATATATTTTAGTTATATCAACACTTTCTTCAAACGTCAAATCTGGTAGAATTGTAGGCAATCTTTTTGCCATCATGGTTTTGCCTGAACCTGGTGGTCCTATCATCATAATATTATGAGCCCCTGCTGCTGCTATTTCTAATGCCCTTCTAGCATTCTCTTGACCTTTAATATCACTAAAATCAACTATATCTTCATCAGTTATTTGTCCTTTTGCAAATAGTTCTTTTATGTTTATTTTTTTTGGTTGTATTTTTATTTCATCATTTAATAATCTAACTACTTCTGTCAAATTATTAACTCCAATAACATCAATACCTTCTACTACTGCGCCTTCCTCAACATTATCCCATGGAATAATACATCGTGTAAAACCTTTTTGGTAAGCACAGTACACTATTGGAAGTATTCCATTTACTTGTTGAACCTCTCCATTTAGAGATAACTCTCCAATAATCAATGTTTTATTCAACGATTCACTATTAATTATTTCCATACAAGATAAAATACCAATAGCAATTGGTAAATCAAAGGAAGGTCCTTCTTTTCTTATATCAGCTGGAGCTAAATTAACTGTAATTCTCTTACATGGAAATTCATAACCTGAATTATTAATTGATGTCCTCACTCGCTCTATTGACTCTTTTACAGCGCAATCCGGTAATCCTACTAAATCAAGTTTAGGAAATCCACTTGATATATCAACCTCGACTCCTACCATATAACCATCTATCCCCATTAATGCTGCACTATAAACCCTATTAAACATTTTATCCTCCTAATATCATTATAACCGTTTACTGAATACCTATTTATTCATTGTTAATTTTCTTACAAATGGCAATTTTAACAATTTACCTTATTATACCATAAATTTCAAGCAAATTATATTTAAAAACAATTTATCATAAAATAAT
The DNA here is from genome assembly GCA_025210235.1 of Vallitalea sp. Taxonomy (GTDB): domain Bacteria; phylum Bacillota; class Clostridia; order Lachnospirales; family Vallitaleaceae; genus Vallitalea. Next base: position 81,983 of record JAOASG010000071.1, on the reverse strand, counting down.
AAAAACCCCAAAAGACAAAAAGACTTCAAAAGAAGTCTTTTATTTATCATTTAATATTTTTTTCAGTTCATCCATAAAAGTATTAATATCTTTAAATTCACGATAAATTGAAGCAAACCTAACGTAAGCAACTTCATCTATTGTCTTAAGCTTTTCCATTACTTTTTCTCCAATATCTTTACTTTTAATTTCCTTTTTTAGTGAATTATAAAGATTATTTTCAATATCATCTACTAAAGCTTCAATTTCATTCATAGAAACTGATCTCTTATGACACGATCTAACAACACCATTCATTAATTTATTTCTATTATAAGGCTCTCTTGTCTTATCTTTTTTAATAATAACTAAGGGTATTGTCTCTATTTTCTCATATGTAGTAAATCTTTTACCACATGTTTCGCATTGCCTTCTTCTTCTAATTAAATTATTTTCATCTGATGGTCTTGAATCAACTACTTTAGTTACTTCCTCATTACAAAATGGACATCTCATAAGTCTATCCCCTCTTTCAACTTAATCTTATATTATTAGTCATATTATAAGATATAAGTACCAAAAGGTCAACTACGAAAAGTTACTACGTCACATTATATCTGCCAAGGAATATTTCAGACTTAGGAAAATTTCTTAACGTAAATGAGAATGCTCTTATCTCATTTACTTAATTATAGAACTTTCCTTAAATGCAAGAAGATTAATAATCAGATTGAACTAAATCTTTTTCTACATTAATGTCAACTAGAATAATATCTTCTCCAATCTTCCTTATTTTATCCCAAGGAATTTGGTATTCTTTTTCTCGACCAAACATACCGAATAGTTTTGCAGGACCAGGCACAATTATTTTAAGTAATTTTCCTTCTTGTAAGTCAACTTCAATATCACTTATAAATCCTAGCCTAATCCCATCATTAGAATTAATAACTTCTTTTTGTTTCATATCATATATTCTAACCATCTATAGCTTCCCCCTAGATGCATATTAAATATTAGTTTAAATATTTCTTCATATGTCTTATAGCTGATTTTTCAAGTCTCGACACTTGAGCTTGAGATATACTTATTTCACTAGCAACTTCCATCTGAGTTTTCCCTTCGTAAAACCTAAGTTTTAGTATGTTATATTCTCTATCAGGAAGTTTTTTCATTGCTTCTCCAAGAGCTATTGATTGTACCCACTTTTCTTCTTTATTTTTCTTATCACTAACTTGATCCATAATATATAATGAATCACCACCATCATTATATACAGGTTCAAATAAAGATACCGGGTCTTGTATAGCATCAAGAGCGAATACAACATCTTCTTTTTTCATCTCTAATTCTTTTGAGATATCCATAATTGTAGGTTCTTTATTATTTAGTTTTAATAACTTTTCTTTTGCCTGTAATGCTTTATAAGCCGTATCTCTAAGGGACCTACTGACTCTAATACTGTTATTATCACGCAAATATCTCCTTATCTCACCTATTATCATGGGTACGGCATATGTGGAGAACTTAACATTTTGAGTAATATCAAAGTTATCAATTGCTTTAATTAATCCTACACAACCCACTTGAAACAAATCATCTACCATTTCACCTGAGTTACTAAATCTTTGTATTACACTTAACACTAATCTTAAATTACCGTGAATATACTCATCACGGGCATTAAGGTCTCCATCAAGAATTCTATTAAATAATTCTTCTTTTTCTTTATTCTTTAATATTGGTAATTTAGATGTATTAACACCACATATTTCAACTTTATTTAATGCCATACTTTACCTCCAGTAATCATTTTGTCGTAACCTGTAATAATTATTATTAAAATAATATTACTATCTCCTTATAATGACTAATCTACAAAATGTAGAAATAATCTTATATTAAAATGATTACCAGCGGTGATATATTTATACGTTATTTTATTGCATTCTAATAATTTCCTTTTGCAATCTTTTTATAATTTTTTTCTCTAGCCTTGATATGTATGACTGAGAAATCCCTAACATATCAGCTACCTCTTTCTGAGTTTTCTCTTCTCCATCTGTTTTAAGACCAAATCTAAGTTCTACAATAACTCTTTCCCTATTAGAAAGCTTGTTTAATGCTTTCTTTAATAACTCTTTATCAACTTCCTCTTCAATGTTTTTATATATAACATCCTCTTCAGTACCTAATATGTCTGATAAAAGTAATTCGTTACCGTCCCAATCTACATTTAGTGGTTCATCAATAGATATTTCTAACTTTGTCTTGTTATTTCTCCTCAAATACATAAGTATTTCATTTTCTATGCACCTAGAAGCATATGTTGCCAACTTAATCTTTTTATCTGGTTTAAATGTGTTAATTGATTTAATTAATCCAATCGTACCAATAGAAATCAAATCTTCTACACCTATACCTGTATTTTCAAATTTCTTAGCTATATATACTACAAGTCTTAAATTATGCTCGATTAGAATAGATTTTACCTTAAAGTCATTTTCACTTCCTAGCAATGCAATAATTCTTGATTCTTCTTCATTACCTAGAGGAGCAGGCAATACTTCACTACCACCAATATAGTGAATTTCTCCATTATTCCACAAAAATAATTTTCTTAATTTCTTTACTACTTTCATACTAAAAACATCTAATACATTATTATTTTTACACGCCAATTTAATCCCCCCATTTTCACCTTCAACTTATCGAAATTAAAGTATTTAATTTTCAAGTTTATTATCATCCAACTAACTCTGGATGAATAAGCACTTGATAACTATTATCATTTGACAGTTTTTTATCATATACAGCAATTACGACATCTCTATAATCCTTAGTCTCATCTCCAAATTTAATACAGATATTATCTGCAACAATTCCTACTAACATTCCATTATCATTACCTAGCGATGAGAACGGAATTAATCTTAGTTTTAAATTATTTTCATTTCCAAACTCAGTGAAATCAGATATATTAAATATATTATCTGAAATATATTTCAAATTATTATAACTGTCTTCTTTTAGAAACTCTTTTAATAACTCACATTCAGCTATTAAAACTGGATTTTTGGTAATTGGATCGTATAAATTATTACCAGTATCTAACAACCCGTTTACATTAATTCTATAATTATTAATTTTAATTTCCATACCAAATAAATTTTTATTAACCAACATTGTATTGGTCATTATTTTTCTTGAAATTTTAAATATTATAACTGCAATTAATCCAAAAATAATAAATAACCCTATTTTTAAATTCATATTATATGTACCATTTATAACTTTACTTATTTGGACACCAATAAAGGAATAATAATATAAAGCAAACATTATTCCTCCAAGCATAATTGCACTTAGGAACATAATTATTGTTAATTTGATTAACTCACTTATTTTACTAGGCTTAAAAGATATGTAAATTAACAATATACTAGTTAATAGATAACCTATAATTACATTTAAAAAATGACTTTTATACGGAAGTATAACTATCAAACACATCATAATTGCTCCAACTATGGAGCCTAATAACAATCTTATCTTTTTAGTATTCTTTTTTGTAATTACTTTAACTATCCAAAGAATAATAAAATCCATAATCAAATTAATTATAAATACTAAGTCAATATATACTTCTAAATACACGCCCCCCCTCCTTTACAAAATAATATTAGGTTTCCCGTATTATATTTTATTCTTTAAATATATAAGCTATGATAATTATAGCATAGCTTATTGGAAAAATTTGTCAAAATTAAGTGTTATCAACTAAATTTTATATTTTTTGTTTTATTATTTTTCTGATGTTATAATCTTATTTACAAAATATATATAATAAAATGCAATAAAAAAGGAAACCATTATAAAACTGATTTCCCTTTATCTTTAATATGTTTTGGTTAATTAATTTTTAAAACATCTACCTTCTTTTTCTTTGAAGAAAAGGAGGAATATCTATAGGTCTTTCGTCAATTTCAATATTATTCTTTACCTCAGGTTCCTTTGTAGTACTTACCATAGATTCTGACGTTTTTTTAATGTTATTATAGTTATCATCCTTTATACTTTCATCAATAGGTAATTCAAATCCTGTAGCAATAACTGTTACAACTAATTCATCTTCTAGAGAATCATCAATAATTTGTCCATAAATAATATTAGAATCGTTCCCAGTAGCTTCTTGAATTAATTGAATAGCATCATTAGCTTCAAACATTGACATATTTGAATCGCCACTAATATTAATAAGTATATGTCTTGCTCCATCAATAGTTGTTTCAAGTAATGGACTTGATATAGCCATTTGTGCAGCCTCTTCAGCCTTATTGTCACCTTTAGCTCGTCCAATACCAATGTGAGCAATCCCTTTATTTGACATTACAGTTTCAACATCTGCAAAATCAAGGTTAATAATCCCTGGTGTATATATTAAATCAGAAATACCTTGAACACCTTGTTGTAATATTTCATCAGCTTTTTTAAACGCATCTTTAACTGTAGTTCTTCTATCAATAATAGATAAAAGTTTTTGATTTGGAATAACAATTAAAGTATCTACAGATTTTTTTAATGCTTCTATTCCATATTCAGCATTTTTCATTCTAACTCTACCTTCAAAATCAAAAGGCTTTGTTACAACACCGACAGTAAGTATTCCCATTTCTTTTGATATATTAGTAATAACAGGAGCTGCACCAGTACCTGTACCACCACCCATACCAGCAGTAACGAAAACCATATCTGCACCTTTTATAGCTTCAGATAATTCTTCTTTACTTTCTTCGGCAGCCTTTAATCCTACTTCTGGATTAGCACCAGCTCCCAAACCTCTTGTAAGTTTCTCCCCTATCTGAATCTTAACTGAAGCTTTTGAACATTGAAGAGCTTGTACATCTGTATTAACAGCAATAAACTCTACACCATTCAACCTATCTTCTATCATTCTATTAACGGCGTTGTTTCCACCTCCGCCTACTCCTATGACAACAATCTTTGCCACACTTGCCTTTTCGTTCATTTTAATTTCAAGCAAAGTAGTTCCTCCTAACAAACTTTCTAATCTATATGTATATATTTATTATTTACATAACCTCTTACACATAATAATATATTTTTTTGTATAATTAATCAATATAAAAATAAAAAATATTTAATTATTTTTTATTTAAGTATGAGTTATAAGCGATTTTATGGATATGACTAGTAATTATTTACTATCACTAGGTGTAAAAACTATATTCTTCTTACTTAGATTATGTAAGTCAATCATCCCATCTGAACCCACTGGAAGTTTTTCAATTACACCTTTTAATAGTTCAAATTTCCTATTTATATCATTTATATCTCCAATAAGCACAGATATTTTGTCAATTTTTAACACAATTTGTTTAGGGTCATTAAAATTAAAATCTATATAATCTATCTTAAGATCAAACTTATTAATTTTATAAGATATTTGTACAATTGATCTAAATATAATAGAATTTTGATCAAAAAGCTTGTCCCCAATTATAAAATGGTCAAATGATAATCCATGAACTATTGGTATATCTTTTTGTATTTTATCAGTATAATCAATAACGTCTCCTTCACTACCTAAGCATAGATATCTACCCATATATGGAATATACGATATAATATTTTTCTCCGTTACGATAATCTCAACATTATTAATAGAATTATATTTAATATCTATATTCTCAATATATGGATATTCTTCTAGATCGTATTTTTTAGAAGCTAATTTATACACAAATAAATTTGTTTTTTTATTAATTCCTACTATGTTTTGTATCACATCTTTACTATATGTTTTATTTCCAGTTACAATTATAGCATTAGTATTAATTAAATTAAAAGTAAATACCATCAATAAAAACATTAAACAAATAGCAAATATAATGTATTTAATAGGTTTATTCCTGCGCTTTTTAACTTTATCTATCGATATAACATTGGACATAATATCACCTTTATCTAAGCTACTATACCTTTAGTAACTATGTTTTAATCTGGAGAGTATTTTACTTTTGCACCTAATGTATTTAAATCTTTATCTAAATTTTCATATCCCCTTAAGATATGATTAGCATTATTAACTATTGTTGTTTCTTCTGCTCCAAGTCCTGCTAATATTAATGCTGCACCACCTCTTAAATCCTCTGCAAAAACTTCTGCTCCATTTAGTTTTGGCACACCTTTTATTACAGCTATTCTACCATCTATAATGATATCTGCTCCCATTCGCACTAATTCTGAAACATGTTTAAATCTTGATTCAAATATAGTCTCAGCAATAATACTAGTTCCCCTAGCTATTACAAGACAACTCATTAATTGAGCCTGCATATCAGTTGGAAAACCTGGGTACGGCTGAGTCCTTATTAAATCAAGTGATTTCAATCTTTTTGGTGTTTTCACTAAAATACTATCATCATATTCTTTGATATTACATCCCATTTCTTCAATCTTAGTTATAGTTGAAATTAAATGGTTTTTACAAACGTTTTTTAATAAGACTTCACCACTAGTAGCTGCTGCTGCACATAAATATGTACCCGCAACTATTCTATCAGGCATTATCCTATATTCCACTGTTTTTAATTTCTTTACACCTTCTATTGTAATAGTATCGGTTCCTGCGCCTTTTATTTTAGCTCCCATTTTACATAAAAACTCTTGTAGTTCTGTTATTTCAGGTTCTTTAGCTGCATTATTAATTATGGTAATTCCATCAGAAAGCACTGCTGTTAACATAATATTCTCAGTTGCTCCTACACTAGGATAATCAAAATTGATTTTGTTGCCAATTATTTTATTCGTTCTACATTCAATAAAACCATGTCTATCTTTAATATCAACATTCATTTGCTTTAAAGCTTTTAAATGCAAATCAATTGGACGTGTACCAATAGAACAACCACCTGGAAAAGATATTTTTACATTTTTTAATCTTCCAAGTACAGAACCTAATAAAATAATAGACGACCTCATCCTCTGAACATATTTTTCAGGAATTACATGCGTAGTAATAACAGAAGAATCAATTATTAGTACGTCATCCTCCCATTTAATAACACACCCTATTGACTTTAATATGTTAAGCATATTATACACATCTAGTATTTTAGGACAATTATAAAAATATGTCTTCCCTTCATTTAAAACAGTAGCTGCAAGTAATGGGAGAACTGCATTTTTTGACCCTTGCACTTTGATTTCGCCATTTAGACTATATCCACCTTCTATAATATATTTACCCATGTACTGCGACCTCCGCACAAATAGCAATTCTATAATTTATTGTATTCATTTATTGCTTTTATGTTACTATATAACTTGATGTTAATAGTGAGATAATTGCATAATACCAAATCCAATTCTTTACACACAATATATAGATTTTATTTGCAGTAGCATTCTATACATTGTGTTAAAGAATCAACAATAGGTAATTATGCAAATTATCTTAGATAATTGCATAATACCAAATTCAATTCTTTACACACAATATTTAGATTTTATTTGCAGTAGCATTCTATACATTGTGTTAAAGAATCAACAATAGGTAATTATGCAAATTATCTTAAATACAATAATTAAACATTACATATAAAAAAATTATGCACAGTTATCCTGTTTTACTGATTTTTGATTTTCTTGCTATACTAAGAACAATTCCAATTTCAATCATCAAAAATAATAATGAAGATCCACCATAACTAATAAATGGCAAAGGCATTCCAGTAGCAGGTATAGAGTTAGTTACTACCGCAATATTAATAATAACCTGCAATCCTATTTGTGCCATAACTCCAACTACTATCAATAAGCTATTTAAATCTGTACAATTACTAGCTATAACCATACATCTCCATATAAGTAAAATAAATAGAATAATTAATGATACTGCTCCAAACAATCCTAACTCTTCACATACAATAGAAAATATTATATCATTATGAGCTTCTGGAATAAAGCCTCTTTTCTGCATACTCTGACCTAAACCTGTTCCAAATAATCCACCTGCTCCTATTGCATATAAAGACTGTATTGTTTGATATCCTTTATCAAGTGGGTCTGTCCATGGCCCATCTAACCATATCCTAACCCTAGCTAATCTATACCCAAATGACATAATACCTATTCCGCCACCTATTGCACCTGGTAATACAGTAATTAATAATAGTTTATGTACTTTAGGAACTGCCACAAATAATATTGCCATACCTATTGCAAAAACAACTATTGCTGTACTCATATTCTGCGCACCGACTAAAGCTGTTGGAATTGCAACTACAGCTAGAATAAATAGTATAGTTCTATATTTATCTAGATGGGTAACTAATTTTGAAGCTAAATAAGCTACAACTATAATAACCATTAATTTTGTAAATTCAGAAGGTTGAAAATTAATAGGACCAATTTTTAACCATCTTTTTGAGTTATTAACACTGTCAGCAAACAGCAATACTACTATCAAAAACCCTATAGATAATATGTACATCAATCCCGCAAATTTATTAAAAATACGAAAATCAATTCTAGACACTATCAACATAACAATTATACCCAAAATTCCCCAAAGTAATTGCTTTTTTAAAAAATAAGAACCATCATGATAAAATCCTATACTATAATAATAACTTGAACTATAAATCATAACAATACCAAACACTATAAGAATAACAATTATTGCAACAAGGGTAAAATCCGTTTGATTTTGTTTTCTTTTTAGAATTTTTTTCTTATTATGTTGTCTGTTTTTTGTTCTTTCATGCAACATATACCCTCCCTTATTGTTTTTCAGTGACCTGATTCTATAACTTTGAGTTGATTAATAATTCATTTACATAATGTTTGAATAAGTCTCCTCTTTCTTCATAATTCTTAAACATATCCCAACTAGCACATGCAGGGGATAATAAAACATTTTCTCCATCACAAGCTAACATATTGGCTTTGTCAACAGCTTCTTTTAGATTTTTAACTTGATATACTAAGTTAAAACCATTTTCTCTAGCTGTACTTTCAATTATTGAAGCTGTTTCTCCAAATAGAATTAAACCCTTAACTTTGCCATTAAAAGATTGAATCCATTTATCAAAACTACCTCCTTTATCCATACCACCACCTATTAAAATAGTATTTGATTTCATTAATTTTATGCCATTTATCGCTGCGTCTTCATTAGTTGCTTTAGAATCATTAAAATATTTAATCCCATTAATAGAAGCTACATACTCTACTCTATGGGCTACACCTCTAAATCCTGATATAACTTTACAAATAATTTTTATTGGAATGTCCATACATATTGATATTGCTATAGCTGCCATAATATTTTCTACATTATTTTCTCCTAATAAATCAGTGCTTATTACTTGAATTTCTTCACCACTAATATTAGAACATACATATTCATTTTTTAGATAAACTCCTGTACAATTAATAGGATTTTTACTAAAATATATAATATTACACTTTATTTTATCTGATAAATTTCTACAATTTTCATTGTCATAATTAATAATACAATAATTATCCTTTTGTTGATTTTCACATATTCTAAGTTTAGCATTAATATAATTTTCAAAAGTTTTATGTCTATTAAGATGGTCCGGTGTAATATTTAATATAGCACTTACTTTTGGAGCAAACTTATCAATTGTCTCCAACTGAAAACTACTAATTTCTGCAATTATTTTTGATTCTTCATTTATATCTTCTATTATACTAGAAAAAGGAATTCCAATATTACCCACAACAAAAGTATCTTCATAATAAGCTTTAACAATATTTCCAACTAGTGTTGTTGTTGTGGTTTTACCATTAGTTCCAGTAATTGCAACTATAGGAGCATTACATAATCTATATGAAAATTCTATTTCGCTCCAAACAGGAATACCTATTTCATAAGCTTTTTTAACAAAAGGAAGATCTGTAGGTACTCCAGGACTTATAATTATTAAATCCAAATTATTTAGAATTGAATTATCAAATTGTCCAAATATAAACTTAGGTTTTATATCATCAAATAACTTTATGCTCTCAACTAATTGCTCTTTTGTCTTACCATCATACACAATAACATTAGCTTGTTTTTTCAAACATAATTTCGCAGCACTGATACCACTTAATGCCATCCCTATAATTAAAATATTCTTATCTTTTAGATTCATTATTTTACTCCTTAATTAAGTAATAGTAACCTCTATTAAAAAAATCCATTAAAAGCTAGTAAACCTATTAAACATAATATTGCTGTTATTATGCAGAAAACAACCACTACTTTTGTTTCATTCCATCCTGATAGTTCAAAATGATGATGAATAGGTGCCATTTTAAAAATTCTTTTTTTAGTTATTTTATAATAACCTACTTGAATCATAACAGATATACTTTCAATTACATATATAAAACCAACAATTATTAAAAAGAGTGGCATTTTTAAATATATAGCTGTTGCTGCAACAAACCCACCTAATGCCAATGAACCTGTGTCCCCCATAAATACTTTTGCAGGATAGGTATTAAATAATAAAAATCCTAATAAACTACCTACAGCTGCACATGTAATTGGTGAAATATCACTATCAATCCCTATGCTAACTACTGTAAAAAAAGTTGCTACTAATACTGTAATCCCTGATGCTAATCCATCTAGACCGTCTGTTAAATTAACGCTATTAACTGTACCTATCATAATAATAAATATTAAAGGAATATATACAAATCCTAAGTCAAGTGAAACTCCATCTGTAAAAGGTATATATATCTGTGTACTAAATTCATTAATCTTGAACATATAAAAACAGTATACTCCTGTAATAATTAATTGAGCAATTATTTTTTGATATGCCTTTAATCCTAAAGAACGTTTCATTACTACTTTTATAAAATCATCTATAAATCCTATAATCCCAAAACTAACCGTCACTAAAAGTATAGGCAATATATTGGGGTGACTACCTAAATATATCAAAGATGTTAATAAAATGCCTGCTAATATTACTACACCACCCATTGTTGGTGTTCCTGCCTTTTTCAAATGTGACCTTGGGCCATCATTTCTTACAAATTGACCGAATTTTAGTCTAGCTAAAAAAGGAATGACTATAGGGCATAGCACCACACTAATAAAAAATGATATTAGTACAGGTATTATATAGGATGTATTTATCATAAGTTCCACCTCTTCATATTTCTCTATTAATAGTTATATCTTAAATGATTTTAACTACCAATTTTATTTATATTTTTATCTCTATTACAAATTATACACTTTTAACTGAGATCATCGAAAATTCCTTTTATTGATTTTTAACTAGGAAACATTTTTTGTAATGTCTCTATAATTATTTCAAGATGCATACCTCTAGAACCTTTAATAATTATAGTATCATTTTTCATAAATATATTACTTATGTTATCAATTAGATCTTTTTTGTCTTTAAAATGCATTGTTTTATTTTTATCTAAGCCATAGTAATTAGCACTCTCATAAATATATTTTGCGTCATTACCTACACAAATTAAAATGTCAATTTCTTTATTAGATGCTATTTCTCCAACTTTTCTGTGAGCAGTTTCAGAGTGTTCTCCTAGTTCAAACATATCTCCTAATATAGCAATTTTCCTACCTCTAGTACTTAAAGTTGATAGCGTTTCAAGCGCCGATTCCATTGAATCTATACTTGCATTATATGCATCATTAATAACAACAATCCCTTCCCCAAGAATAAGCTTGTTCATTCTCATTTTGGAAGGCTTATATTTTAATGCTCCTCGCTCTATTTGAGAAATAGTCATATCTAAATAATTGCCAATAATTATAGCTGGTAATATATTATATAACATATGCTTACCAAGTGTATCTACTTTAATATTAAATTCCTTATTAAAACCATTAATTCTTGCTTGTATACCATCCCATCCTAAATCAGAATGTTCTGCTACGCATAAATCATTATTCTTTTGAAAACCAAAAGTTAACGTCTTAAAAGAAATTCTATTCTGTAATTTTCTAAGGTATGGATCATCTCCATTTAATATCACCAAACCATCTTTTTTTAAGAAATCAAGTATTTCACTTTTTGCTTTTAAAATGCCGTCCTTAGAACCAAAATATTCAATATGCGCTTCACCAATATTAGTTATTACAGCTATATCAGGACTAGCAATCTCACTTAATCTATGAAGTTCACCATAATGATTCATACCCATTTCTAAAACAATTAAGTCATGTTCTTCATTTAATTTAAAAATTGTTAGTGGAAGTCCAATTTCATTATTGAAATTACCACTAGTTTTATGAACAAGATATTTTGCACTTAGTACAGAAGATATCATTTCCTTACAACTCGTTTTCCCAACACTCCCTGTAACGGCTATAACAGGTATGTTGAATAAACTAAGATAATGCTTAGCAAAATCTTTAAGCGCTTGCCCTGTATCCTCAACAAATATACCTACTTTATTAGACGGTATTAAGGCTTCATCCTCTGTAAAACAAATACAAGCACCATTTTTATATGCTATATCTATAAAGTCATGCCCATCAAAGTTTTCTCCTTTTATAGGAATAAATATATCATTTACTCCTATAGTTCTTGAATCAATAGAAATATCATTATATATTATATCATTTATAAGCAAATGTCTATTAATAATATTCCCATTGATTTTCTGGGCAATTACTTCTAACTGAATCTGCTTCATTTATTACTCATTTCCTTTCGGTAATATTTAGTTAAGTAATTGCAAAACTCCCATTTTGTTAATCTTAAAAATTCTTATTAAGAGTTTTGCAATTACCTAATATTAGTCCATATTTAAATATTCTTTAACTACTTCTGCATCATCAAAATGAATTATTCCATCATTAAGTATTTGATAATCTTCATGTCCTTTACCTGCTATTAAAATAACATCCCCTTCTTTTGCCATAGAAAGGGCAGTTTGTATGCCTTTTAATCTATCTACTACTGTTTCATATTTACAACTAGTTTTTTTCATTCCTACTTCTATTTCTTCTATTATAGATAAAGGATTTTCTGTTCTTGGATTATCTGATGTGATAACACAATAATCAGAGTTGTTACCTGCTATTTCACCCATAATAGGTCGTTTGCTTCTATCTCTATCCCCACCACAGCCAAACACTGTTATAATCTTTTTATCAGCAAATTCTTTTATTGATTGAAGTACATTTAAAAGTCCATCAGGTGCATGAGCATAATCAACAATAACTGTATAATTTGTATCACTTGTAAAAGCTTGAAATCTACCTCTAATTCCTTTGTTTTTTTCTAAGCCTTTAATAATTATGTCCATTGGAATACCAAGAGCTAAACAAGCACCCATAGCTGCAAGGGCGTTATATACACTAAACTTGCCTGGTGTAGCTAGTTTAACTTTATATACTATTTCATTATATATAATGCTAAAGGTAGCTCCATTAATATCTATATCTAAATCCATGGCATTTAAATCAGCATCTTCATTATTAATTCCATAAGTAATATATTCTTTGCAAGTTCCATTTTCAATCATATATTTACCATATTGATCATCTAAATTAATAACTCCTTTTTCACACATCATGAAAAGTTTTAGCTTAGCATCTCTATAATTTTCCATAGTTTTATGGAAATCTAAATGATCAAGAGTAAGATTTGTATAAACTCCAACATCAAACCTACACCCATCAACTCGATGTAATTCAAGGGAATGAGAAGAAACCTCCATAATAACTCCATTTACATTTTCCTGTACCATATTATAGAAAAGTTCTTGTAGTTCAAGAGCCTCGGGAGTAGTTCTCTTAGATTTTAATATTTTATCTCCAATTCTATTTTCATTAGTTCCAATAAGTCCTGTCTTTTTCTTATATTCTTCAATAATTCCTTTTGTTAGAAAAGTGGTAGATGTCTTACCATTAGTACCTGTGATACCAATTAATCGAAATTTATTTGATGGATTATTATAATATCTTGAAGCAACATATGCCATAACTTCTCTTGTGTTTTCCACTTTAATTATAGTAATACTATCATTAATATATTCCACTTCATCTTCAACTAAAAGAGCTTTTGCACCTTTAAGTATTGCATTTTTAGCAAAATCATGTCCATCAACTTTAAAACCTTTAACACATATAAACAGACTATTTTCGGTAACTTTTCTTGAATCATACTGTATATTTGAAATATTAATATCTTCATTTCCTTGTAAAACTTTATAATTTATATTTTTAAGTAGTCCGTGTAGTTTCACATAATCTCCTCCAATTTAATTTTATAAGCAATCCTTGTTTTATTTTGTATTCAAATAATATACCTGATTAATAACATGTTAATATTACCATAATTTTTTTATTCTGCATAGAGAATTAATTTACTACCTCTGTTTACTTTATCATTTGGTAATGGAAATTGTTCAGTAATTATTTCTCCTTGACCTAGTTTTACTACTTCAACCTCTAAGTTATTTAGTAATTTTTTAGCATCACCTATGTTTTCACCTATTAAATTAGGTATTGCAATTTCTCCAATTTTAAATTCTTCGAAATCTCTTTGAACATATTTTGGATTAATATTCATATATGGCAATATATTTTCATATAATTCTCTAATCACTGGTGCAGCAACAGTACCACCATAATATATACCTTTTGGTTCATCCACTAAAACAAGAGCAATTACTTTTGGGTTATCGGCTGGCGCGAAGCCTAAAAATGATGATATATACTTGTTACTGCTTCTAGGAAGCTTTTCAGAAGTTGCAGTTTTGCCACCAACTTTGTAACCTGGTACGTAACATCTCCTACCAGTACCTTCTGATACAACAGTTTCTAAAATATGCGCCATTGTCTTCGAAGTTTCTTCGCTAATAGCCCTTCTTGAATTATCATATTTTAAAGTTTCAATTAAATCTCCATCTTGATTAATTATCTCTTTTCCAAAATGTGGAGTTACTAATGTACCTCCATTAACAACTCCAGATGCTGCTCTTAGAAGCTGTAATGGAGTAATTTGAAAAGATTGGCCAAAAGACATAGTTGCAAGTTCTACAGGTCCAATCTTATCTTTTTTATGCATTATACTAACAGCTTCACCCGGAAGATCAATTCCTGTCTTATCTAATAGCCCAAATTTTTCATAGTATTTCAAAAACCTATTAACTCCTAGTCTTTCTGCCACAGCCATAAATACTGGATTACATGAGTTTTGTACGCCTTGAACGAAAGTTTCAGAACCGTGACCTCCTGCCTTATGACATCTTATTCTTCTGTCTGCCACAATACTATAACCAGGGCAATAAAACGTATCATCAAGTTTTACAACTTTTTCTTCAAGTCCTGCGGATGCTGTAACAACTTTGAATGTTGACCCTGGTTCATAAGTATCATTAATACAATAATTTCTCCATATTTGATTGAGTACTACTTGTTTTTGTTCACTTGAATCTATTTCTAAATCACCTAAATTAAAAGGATCATTCAAATCAAAATGCGGCTTATTTGCCATTGCATATATTTCACCATTTTGAGGATTCATAACAATAATAGATCCTCTTTTAGCCTCTTTTGAAATTAATACTTTTTCAAGGGCCTGTTCAGCATATTTTTGAACATTTACATCAATACTAGTAACCAAGTGAACTCCTGGTATTGGCTTTCTCCTACCTTCTGCAATATTTTCTATTTCAATGCCTTTTGCATTAGTCGTTGTTAAAATCATTCCTACTTGACCTTTTAAATATTTATCATATTTTACCTCAAGTCCTATAATTCCTTGATTATCTTTTCCAACAAAACCAATTACATGAGAAGCTAAAGTACTAAATGGATAGATTCTTTTGTAATCTTCATCAATTATAACTCCATCCAAATCATATTCTCTTATTTCATCTGCTATTTCTTTTTCTACATTCATCTTTATTCTTTCAAGTGCTACTTTATTTTCAACTTTTTTCTTAACAAAATCATATTCTAATTCTAATTTATCACAAAGAATATTTATTACTTTTTCTTTATCTGTAATTTGATTATGTATAACGGATACACAATTAACTGATTTGTTTACCGCTAGAGGAATACCATTTCTATCTATAATGTTACCTCTTTCTGACTTAATAACTCGTTCTCGGTTATGTAGTTCTTCAGCTTTTTCCTGTAAAAAATCAGCTTTAAAAACCATTATGTAAAATATACGAAAGCATAATATAAACAAAAGTATTACAAAAACAAAACAAATTAAAAATGTTCTTTTTCTATTATGTGTTTTTGTTCTTAACATTATTTCACCATAACATAACTTTTATATAATTGTATGATTTTTCATAAATGATATGCTAAATTTAAACGAATCTTAATAAATTTATCTATTAATCATCTGTATTATTTTCTTTATCAGCACTATTTATATTAGCATTACTTTGTGTACTCTCATTAATTTCATTAACATTTGTTATTTGTGTATTTTCATGTTCATCATTTATTGTTGGATAAACATTCAAATAAGGAAGTGTTTTTTCCATTATACTTTTAAATATTTTTTGAGCATATATACTTGAGGGTTTTTTTACTTCTGGTTCATCTACAATTACTAATAAAGCTATTTGTGGATTATTTACTGGAGCAAATCCCAAAAATGATACCATATATTTTTCTGCTGATCTAGGTAATTTTTCTGCTGTTCCTGTTTTACCTCCAATATCATATCCTTCTATTTTTACTTTTTTACCTGTACCATCCACGACTGTAGTATGAAGTGCTTCTTTTGTTATTTGTGCTGTTTTTGATGTTATAGCCTGCCTTACAATTTTATCTTTAGTTGTCTTAACAATATTTCCTCGTTCATTAACAATTTTTTTAACAATATGAGGTTCATATAGATAGCCCCCATTAATTAAAGAACCAAATGAGGTTATAAGTTGTAAAGGAGTTATATTAAAGCCTTGTCCAAATGAACCAGTTGCAAGTTCAGTAGGTCCAATTCCTTTAAGTTCATGTAATTCAGATCTTCCTTCACCAATTAAATCTATATTGGTCTTAGTTCCAAACCCAAATAGATGTTGATATTTATAATATATTTCCTTGCCCATTTGTTGTCCTATTTCCATAAACGCAACATTACATGAATTCTCTAGCGCTTGTGCTAATGTCTGTTTACCATGTCCCTCTGATTTCCAACAAGCAATATTTATATTACTTATTTTTTTACTTCCACTACAATTATATGTATTATTTACACTTACTTTCCGTTCTTCCAGAGCTGCCGCAAAAACAAATGGTTTATATGTAGAGCCTGGTTCATATGTATCACTGATAATAAAATTTCTCCATAACCTATTTAAAAATACTGATTTTTCTTCTAAGGTCATTTTTTCAATCTCTTCTTGAGTAAGATATGCTTTTAAATCGTAAGGATTATTTAAATTATAATTAGGGTAACTAGCCATTGCAAGCACCTCACCATTTTGAGGATTAGTTGCAACAACATAAATGTTTTTAGGATTAGTTTCAAGATTTTCATTAATAGCTTGTTCTACATAATATTGAATAGTCTGATCCACTGTAAGTACTACATCATTACCGTTTTTAGCCTCAATATATTTATTCTGTATATAATTTCCCTCATTAATAACACCAAATTCCCTGCCATCTTCTCCCCTTAAATAGTCTTCATAAGTCTCTTCTACACCCCAGCTACCTTGATTATTTTTATTAACAAATCCTAGTACATCTGATAGCATATTATCATTAGGGTATATTCTTTTATATGATTCAATTAAATGTATACCTAAATATTTTCTATTAACGATGTCATCATAATCATTCCTGATTTGATTATAATTAAGCTCCTCAGCTAATACTTCATAATTACTATATGATTTATTTTTCAATAGATCTCTTAAGTCATTTTCATTATAAGTAAATGTATTAACTAAAAAATCTACTGTTTTGTCAATATCATCTTGCTTACATCTTGATAATACGGCTGGGTCAAATATAAGTTTATAAACTCTTTTACTTTCTGCTAGAATTCTTCCATTTCTATCATATATTATACCCCTTTTGGGCTCAATAAGATTATTATATCTTACAGTTTCATTAACATGTTGAGATAGTACTTTTTTTTTGTAATTAACACTCTGTTTATCAACTAGAGAATATATTCTACATCCTAATAGTAATAAACATAAAATAAAAATAAAGAAAAGGACAATTAAATTCCTTTTCGTTTTGTATGTAAAACTTTCTCTGCTATTCAACTATATCACCTTCCATTTGACAAGATAAAGCCCCAGATATTATAAATGTTATCTCTTTCTTCTATAGATTCAGTTATTTCTGCAAACTGTTCTGTATAACTACTTTCTTTAACTTTTATTTCTTTAACTTGATTTTTATTAGGAACTACCATACCAAGTTTTGTTGTAGCAATTTCATATATTTTATCTAAATTAATATTAGTATTAATACTTTCTTCAATTAATTTATTTTTTTTCTTGAGGTTATTAAGTTGGTTTTCTAGTCGAACAATATTATCGCATCTACTCATAACAATGGATTGTGTTTTAATCATAACTAAAAATGTCATCATAGTTAATGATAATAAAAATAAAATTTTCATCTTATATTTATATTTCTTAACTTTTCTTTTTTTAGTTACCCTTTTATGAATATTATTATTTTCATTATTAAAATTATCATAATCTGGCTCTAACTTTGTTGCATTATTACCAACTACATAAAAGGGATTATTATTGCGATAATCTTTATTCATTTAATCCACCTCAACCTTCTCAAATATTCTAAGTTTTGCACTCCTTGATCTACTATTATTATCTAATTCTTCCTCTGTAGCTATTATAGGTTTTCTAGTTATGATTTTACCTTTAGACTTTTTATTACAAACACAAATTGGAAAATCACGAGGGCAAGTACAAGGATCTTGATTATCTTTAAAAGCTCTTTTTACAATTCTATCTTCTAGAGAATGAAATGTTATAATACACAATCTTCCACCATTATTTAATCTTTCAATCATAACATCTATTGTATCTTTCAATACATTTAATTCTTGATTTAATTCAATTCTAATAGCTTGAAATGTTCTTTTTGCAGGATGTCCACCATTATTCATTGCTTTTTGAGGAATTGATTTTCTTATAATATCAACTAATTCAAAAGTAGTTTTGATAGGTGAAACTTCCCTCGTTGATACTATATTTTTAACAATTCTTGATGCCCATTTTTCTTCACCATATGTTCTAATAATCTTATACAATTCTTCTTGAGTATAATTATTAATCATATCTGCAGCTGTTAATGCCTGTCTTCTATCCATACGCATGTCAAGAGGTGCGTCTTTCATATAAGAAAATCCTCTTTCAGCTGTATCTAACTGATGAGATGATACTCCAAGATCAAGTAAAATACCATCTACTTTCTGAATATTTTCTAAATTTAATACACTTTCAAATTCAGAAAAATTCGCTCTATGTATTTTTATAATACTTTCATATTCCTTTAATCTTAATTTACTAGCTTCAATAGCATTTTCATCTTGGTCAATACCTATTAATAATCCATTATTATTTAATTTTTCACATATTTTATATGAATGCCCAGCTCCACCGAGAGTTCCATCAACATATATCCCATTAGATTTTATATTAAGTCCATTTAAACATTCATTTAATAGTACTGACTTATGTTCAAATACCATTACATTCCCTCTTTTCTAATTCTCATATATCTAAATCTTCCATATCCTCTGCTAATTGACTAATATCTATATCGTCGTCCACGTTATATTCATCCCAGTTCTCTTTTGACCATATTTCTACTCTATTTGAAACGCCTATAAAAATAACTTCTTTTTCCAAAAGAGAATATTCTCTAAGATGCACAGGAATCAATATTCTTCCTTGCTTGTCCAATGTACACTCGTTAGCGGAAGCAATAAAAAACCTTTGTATTCTCCTAGCATCTTTTTTCTTCATAGGATTATTATTTAACTTATTAATAAATTTATTCCATTCATTTTGTGTATACACCATCAAACATTGATCGAATCCTTTAGTAATATAAAAAGTTTCACCAAGTAAAGTCCTAAATTTGGCAGGGACTATTATTCTTCCTTTATCATCAATTGAATGTTTATATTCCCCAATAAACATAATAAAATCACCTACATTTTTATATGTTTTACTACCATCCACTTTCTACCACTCAGCACCACTTTTTACCACCTTTATTCATATAATATTACATTTGAAAGAGTTTTTCAAGTATTTAGACAAAAAAAAATAACAGATTTAATATTTTCAAATCTGTTATTAAGCAATAAGTATTTACATTTTATACATTATACCCAATTGCAAAAATAATATATTTACATAACAATCCATTTTTTAGTAGATTTCAACATATAATACATATTGTTTTTGTCAATATTATACAGTTAATTGTTTGAGACTATTTTGCAATAACACTATGGTAATTAATTCTTACATCATTAACTAATAATAAGCATTTTTTCCTATATAACAACTTTTTTGTAATAATACATTTTTTAATCAAAATTTTTCTAATTTCATATTTAATTATAATTTCTGTATAATTAATATCAATATTCTAAATCTTGCATATTGAGAAATTACTTAATTAATAAGTTGAATCTCAATGCAAAATAGAAAAAATTATTAATCACAATATCTTGCATTGAAAGTCATACTATATTACTTTTTGTGGATTAATCTTAATATAACCACAATGTTTATCTGTTACATTTGCATTAACGTAATAATTTTCAATTAATTTGTCAAGTTCTACACTAACTTTATAAATTTCGTCTTGATCTGCTTCACAAGCAATCATTTCATCAAGAATTTCCCTTAGCTTCTCGATTTTACAATTGAACATTTCCCATTCCCCTTAGCTTAGCTTTAATTAATCTTAATATTTATTGTTTTAATTTACTATCTTAGTTTCTTTCTCTTTATTATAATAAATATTAAAGATACAACTATAAGAACTCCTGCTAGTAATTGTGATACTGGAATACTAGTACTTCCAATTAATAATTGATCAGTTCTTAGTCCTTCAATCCAGACCCTACCTAATCCATACCCAAATAAATATAAAGCAAAAATTTCACCATCAAATTTTTTCCTTTTAAAATATACCAATAATAAAATTAAAACGCCTATATTCCATACAGATTCATATAAAAATGTTGGCTGTACTTGTATGTACTCCACACCATTATACATTTTAATTTTATCTAGTAATTGGATAGGAATGTATTTAGCCTCTTTTCTTTTTAGCATCATAGCAAAAATATTTTCAGTATAACCTCCAAAGGCTTCCATGTTAATAAAATTACCCCATCTACCAATTGCTTGTCCAAGTATTAATCCTGGAGCTGCTGTATCTGCAAATTTCCAGAAATCAACCTTCCTACGTTTTGAAAATATGATTAGAGTAATTACTGCTCCGATTACCGCTCCATAAATAGCAAGTCCACCTTCTCTGAATCTGAATATTTTCCATAGATTATCTTTATATTCATCCCAAGAAAATATCACATAATATAATCTTGCACATATTACTGATATAATAAGTGCGTAAACTAAAAAATCAGGATATAAGGTTTCATCTACTCCATATCTTTTTGCTAATTGCATTGCTACATATAAACCTGCAAGTATCCCAATCCCTATTATTATTCCATACCAGTAGACTTGTAATCCAAAAATTGAAAATGCTACAGGACTAATATTATTTATTTCTATACCCAGGTTTGGAAATACTATGTCTGGTGCTACATTCATATTCATTCCTCCAAAATAAAATTATACTAAACATATAATATAGCAAAATAATATAAAATGCAAACATTTCGCCTACATTTATCATAACTTTTATTAATGTGACACAATAAGACATAATTTTTATTGCATGCTACTACACAAAGCACTTTTCTACCCTTTTTAGTACATATATAACCATTAATATTTTTTATAAGAAAAGCGACCTTCTATTTCACTTACTTAAATTAGTAGAATTTATTTGCGAAAAGAAAAACTTAATGTGTTATATAACACTCTTTAATCATCTGCATGTATTTAATAAAGGTTATCTACAAGATAAAAAATGGGTATTGATTTAACATTTATAATTGATTAATTTTGTAGGATTGTGTTATACTAATAAATGATTAAACTTTCCAACCTTTAATACCGTTTATTAAGGGTTATTGGATAGTTGAATAAATGACATATTTTTTTTGAAATGGAGGAACTAATTATGAATAGAACTCATGCAAGAGTACATCATCGTGTTGGTGAAAAAAACAGCAAACAACAATCTGAAGAAAAAAGTTTAATGGAATTTGATATTAAAAAAACAACTCTTATTGTTGCTATTTTTTGTTTTATCCAAGGTTGGTTAATTGGTCTAGCGATGAAAAGAAGATAAGTTATAATAAACTTCCTAGGTTAAAAACCTAGGTTTTTATTTATTTTATAAGGAAGGAAGACAACAACCATGAAATTAGGAATAGTAGGATTACCAAACGTTGGTAAGAGTACATTATTTAATTCTTTAACTAAGGCTGGTGCCGAATCTGCTAATTATCCTTTCTGTACAATTGACCCTAATGTAGGAATTGTTACAGTTCCGGACCCACGACTTGATGAATTAACTAATTTATATGATTCAAAAAAGACGATCCCAGCAGTTATTGAATTTGTTGATATTGCAGGACTTGTAAAGGGTGCTAGCAAAGGAGAAGGACTTGGAAATAAATTTTTATCAAATATTAGAGAAGTTGATGCTATAGTACATGTAGTTCGATGCTTTGAAGATACAAACATAGTTCATGTAGATGGTTCTATCGATCCTATAAGAGACATTGAAACTATAAATTTGGAATTAATTTTTTCTGATATAGAAATATTAGATAGAAGAATTGCTAAAACAACAAAATCTCTTAAAGGTGATAAATCCCTTGCAAAAGAAATTGATATATTAAAGAAATTAAAAGAAGAATTAGAAAATGGTAATGTCGCTCGTAATATAGAATTTGATACTGACGAAACAGTTAAGTTCGTAGAATCTCTTAATCTTCTTACATATAAACCAGTAATCTACGCCACTAATGTTACTGAAGATGATTTAGCAGATGATGGAAATGACAACACTTATGTTCAACTAGTTAGAGATTTTGCTAAACAAGAGGATTCTGAAGCTTTTGTAATATGTGCAAAAATTGAAGAAGAAATATCCGAACTTGATGACGATGAAAGAGCAATGTTCCTTGAAGATCTAGGCATTACTGATGCAGGTCTTGAAAAATTAATTAAAGCAAGCTATAGTTTACTTGGTTTAATCAGTTTCCTAACCGCAGGTGAAAAAGAAACACGTGCTTGGACTATTACAAAGGGTACAAAAGCCCCTGGTGCAGCAGGAAAAATTCATACAGATTTTGAAAAAGGATTTATTCGTGCCGAAGTAGTTAAGTATGAAGACCTTATGAACGCAGGAAGTTATACTGCTGCAAAAGAAAAAGGGTTAGTTGGTGTCGAAGGTAAGGATTATGTTGTTAAAGATGGGGATGTTATGTTGTTTAGGTTTAATGTGTAGATAACCTCAAAATATAAATCATTTAATATCTTAATTTTAAAACAAATATTTGAAAATAATACATTTTTACTGCATTAAGCAAAAAACCTCTATAGTTAATTATAGGGGTTTTTTGTTTTTTTAAATTTAATATTATTATGGTTGCATTAACTCCATCTCACTAATAACCATCATATATTAAGGAATACTATTGTCACCAAGTAATTCTCCATCAAATGAGTAACTAACCTCTTCTTTTTCTCCATTTTTCTTAAAATATTCTAATATTATTTTATCATCTGACATATAATAGTTTATATTATCAACATTAGTCATATCTTTCTCATTTTTAATTTCAATCATATTATCCTCTACTACATCATAGCAATATATGACATCCGTTATTTGTTTATAATCTTCTGTTTCTGTAGTAAATAATAACCTATTATTTTTATTTTTATAATCATAATATCTACTATCCATTAATAGTGATGTATCTTTATCTACTCTAACTAATCTATTATTTCTATCATTATAAATTATCACTATTTCTCCATACACATTAAAAATATCAATAAGCGACATAAAATCCTGACCAATAATTTTCTTCTCAAGTGATAATATATTTTGCTTAACTAACTCTTCGTTTGTATTTTCATAATAAATATCATCATCATCCAACCTAACAAAAGCCCTAAAATCATTACATATATGTTGTATACTATTATCATTACCATTCAGGCTAATTAATTCTCTGTCGTTGGATAAAATCACATAATTGTCATAGCTTACTATATAGTCTGTAACAGAGTTAAATAAATTAGTGGTATTTGCTTCAAAACCATTAGTAAAATCAATATACTTTAAGCTTGCATCGGTATCTTTGTAATAAATGTAATTATCTATTTTACATAGCATTTTATCCGCTTGAATATTTCTTTTTACATTTGGATCAGATAACTTCATCAATGTCATACCTGTACTTGAATCAGTTCTCCAATCAGAATTATTTTGTATAATTATTAAATCATCACCTATTATATTAAAATCTAAAGAAATGCCAAGTCCCTCTGGTTCATACTCAGATTCATAGAACACATTAGTTTTAAGTGAATTTAAATCAATTCGATGTATTTTAGGAAAATCAAATGCATCATCACTAATATAAACTGCGTCATTTGTAATTTCCGTTTTATTGCCTGTCCAATAATAGTATATAATATCATTAATCGTTTGATTTGATTTATCGTATACAAAAACCGCCTCCGAGCATTCTTCATACCCAGTCAAAAATACCGGGAATATAATACACTTATTATCTTCATAAATTGTCTCTTTTGGCTTCTCAAATTCTTTTTTAAACTTAAAAATCCGCGTATAGCACTCAGCTGTACTTCCAACATATATATTATTATCATACATAAAGAAATACTCAGTACCCCACCCCTCAGCCGGAATTACACTAAGAAGTTTTTTCTTATCTTTATCAGTTTTTTTATACAATAATTGCTTTTGTTCTGTAAAATACAGCGTATCTCCTTCACTTATCATAAAGTCAATTTTATTGTTTAACTGATCTTTTTTAAGTGTTTCTTTATCTATCATCCATGACTTATTTAAAAAAGCATCATTATAATATATATTTTTATCTGTTTCACAATAATTAGATACTATAATTTTATCTAATAAATGACTCTCGCCATTATAGTAATTGTAAAACCCAAATTCCTCATCGTGTCTTGTATAATATACTTTATCACCATAAACTTTGACATTACTAACCTGATAGTCTGTTATAAATATAGTATCATTAGTATCTCTATCTATTACAACTAATTTTTTATCATTACTTCTTACATAAGCTATACGATCCTCTGAAAAATCATATTCTTTTACTTCTTCCCCAATACCATCTAATATGCTTTTTATTTCTGACTCTAAATAAGTTTTATTATTCTTTATTTTATATGGATTTGCAAAATTTGCCTTATATTCTTGAAAGCCATGATAATATAAATCACCTATATTGGTGCCGTCAACTTCATTTCTAGTATAGTATTCCATCAGCATATTTTTAAAAGCCATCTTATCATCTTGTATCTTTATGTAGTTTTCTTGCTTATTAAAATTATTCATGTCTTTATACCAAAACAAAATATCAACTAATTCCAAAGTATCAATATTATATTTTAGTATATTACCATCTTGTGTTAGTACAAACATAAAATCATCTATGTAAATATTTTCTGAATGTTTTATAACTGAACTTATGCTATAAGAATCACGATTTATTTTATATAAATGATCTGTTGAACTAGTAAACTCTTCATCATCTTTAGTTATTGTTGAATTATCATATTCCTTTAACTGTATTAGTTCATTATTATCTAAATAATATAGTTCATGTGAATAATTCTCTTCTAAGTATAAATTACTATTTATTAGTCCTAGCATTTCAAAGTTATTATTTGGTCCATTATAAATTTCTTCTATTTCGCCAGTTTTCAAACTGTATTTATAATAGAACTTTTTATAAACTTCCTGATTAGGATTATGTGCATAAATATATACAAAATCATTTTTATACATGGCTGATATATTTTCTTTATTAAATAATAACTCTTTTTCATTATCTTTGTTTATATCATATATATAAGCATTATTATCTTTGTTATAAATAATTAAATCTTTAACTACATTATAGGATGTTCCTTGTTCATCCATATCTTTTATAAGTGATACTACAAGAGTATCTCCATCAAGCAGATATAACGAATGAGATGATATAAAATAGTTTTTTTTCTTTAATTTACTAAAATCTATTTTACTATCAATAGGTTTGTCAAAAACCTGTTTACATTCCTTAGTTTCTTTATTCAACACATATAGAAATAATTGTCTATTATTACCATGATTAAGAAATACTAAGTAATTATCATAACCTGTATGCTCCTCTTTTTCTACGGAATCACTTTCATCTTCAGCAATTACTTGGTCTTTTTCAACTACTTCATCCTGTACTTCAAATTCTTTATCTTGTACATTGTTAACTGGAATACTCTCTTTCATATTAATAGGGTTATCTATCGTTTTCCCTTTTTCCTGTTTAATATTTTTATTTTCACAACTAGTTAATAAAAACATTGTAAGTACTAATAATACAATACTTATTATTAAGTATAGATATCGTCTCATTCTTTCTCTCCCTCATGTATATGAATTAAAACTATATTTTTATAACACTCATATTATAACCTGCTTCAAATTATATATCAACATAAATATATATCTAATAAAAGTACTATTTATAATCTTATATTAATTCTTTTCAATCCCTTAGTGTTATAAAATAATGTTTAATATTAAGTCAGCAACCACAATACCTTTGAAAAGTTCATATTAGACTTTTTTAATATATTTTTTCTATTAAATTTCTCCTTTTCTCCAACACTACTTAATAAATATTTTACAAACTGCAAACATAATTATGATTTTTAATCTATAAAAGACTAATTATCCAAAAAACTTAAATATATAGGGGGTGTTTGGTATGAATATAGAGTGTAAATATGCAAAACAACCAATAGATTTAATTGTTTCAAGTCATATGGGGTGTGCTTAAATTTGCAAAAAAAGTAGGTAATCAAATTAGACTGGGTTTAGGATATAGAAAAGAACTAAAAATACACCTTAATTGCTTAACTATTGAGGATATAAATACTATAGATATTCTAAATAGTTGTAATATAATAATTTAATTTAATATTCACCTACTTATCTTTGACTTGGTGAACTTGGTCTTAAGAGTATAATTTATTAATAGAATAAACGCATAAAACTTTTAAATACAGAAAAAAATGTCAACAATGCTAATAAGATCCCTTTAAAACTTATAAGGAATTAGAGGATTAACTTCTTCTAAAAAGTTGAGTTAATCATTTTTTTATATTATAATGTAATAAGTAACATTGATATTAATCTTTACCTACAATATTTAGGTTCTATTGTATAGACTAATGGGACATATATTTATTGTATTAAAGAATCAACTAAATGTAATTTGAATTACATAGTAGGTACATGTAGTTTTGCAATTACTTATTTAAAAACTAGAGAAAGGAATATTGATATAAACATATGCCTATATGAATATCAGTAAAAAAAAGGTAAAATACAAATGCAAATTAATAATAAAAAACAAGAAATTGTAAGTATTGAAGATATACAATACAGTAGATTTGCAATTAAAACCCATGTTGTTTCATCTGAAGATGATTTAATGGATGTAATCCAAAAATATGTGCCAAAAAACTATGAAGAAGGAGATATGCTATTTATCTCAGAGAAAATGGTAGCTTGTACACAAAATCGTGCTATTCCAATTAAAGATATCAAGCCTAGAAAATTAGCTACTCTTTTATCTAAATTTGTAATGAAAACTCCTTCTGGCATCGGTTTAGGTATGCCTGAAACGATGGAAATGGCTTTTAGAGAATGTGGTACTGCAAGAATTTTATTTGCAAGTTTTGTAAGTATGTTAGGTAAAATAATTCGAAAAAGAGGTTTATTCTATAAAGTAGCAGGAGAAAAAGCAAGAGGAATTGATGGTCCATGTAAAAATACATTACCACCTTATAATAAATATGTTGTTTTAATACCTAATAATCCTCAAAAGATATGCCAAACAATATCAGATAAATTTAATATTAATGCAACAATAATAGATTGCAATGATTTAGGAATAGATATTTTGGGAGTATCCGATAATGATACTTATGATAAAGAATTATTATGTAAAATACTTAAAGATAATCCTTTAGGTCAATCTAAAGAACAAACCCCTATGGGTATTATTAGAAAATTCCATGAAGTACAACAAAGAAAAGCACAATAATAGAAATAGCTATAAGGTCCTTACAATTAAGGTTTTATAGCTATTTTTATATCTTATATTTTTAATATATCAAATTCATCAAAAGCCCTAATACTAGTAAATAATATTGATAAAATACTACAAAAATATCTTGTAATTAATATAGCTATCATAATTGCTATTTGATATTTTATTGCAGTAAATGGTATTGCCCCTCCTAGAATCTGTCCTGTCATCATTCCAGGCAGAGCAACTAAACCTATTGTCTCAATTGATGCAATTGTAGGATTTACTGAAGCCAAAATTGCATTTCTAAAATAAGGCGTTAATGCTTCTATTTTATTTCCGCTAACACTTAATGAATATAAATATTCATTTTGATTCTGTTTTAATGTTTTATAGAAATTATTAATGCAAATAATATTTCCACTAAGGCAGTTCCCTAGTAACATTCCCCCTATAGTAATCATATACTGAGCATTAAAAAGATTATCTATTCTTGTAACAAAAGTATTAAAAAATAACAACACGAATATATTGGGGATTATTAGAGCAAAAAATAATGGTATAATAAAGTTTTTTATATTTAGATTACATGACTTAACTGTTGAATAACTAGCAACTAATATCATTAATACTAAGTACCCAATATTTATTAAAGGATTATTAGTATCAAATATGTATTGAAGAAAAATACCAACCAAACTAAGTTGTATCACCATTCTACCAATAGCATATAATATTTTCTTATTAATATTAATATTTAATTTCACATTAATTATAATTACAGGTATTAGCAAAATACCTAAACTAATTATTGATAAATAAGAAATTCCATTTACATTCATTTATTTACCACTCCTCAATTCTAACAATATCATTTTCACACCAAATATTATCATGCGAAATTATTAATATCGTCTTATCCAAATTTAAAACATATTCTACTACCCTCTTTTTTGTTTCTTCATCTAATCCAGAAGTAACCTCATCAAGAAGCCATATATTTCTATCTAATAAAATACATATAATCAACCCTAATCTTTGTCTTTCTCCTCCTGAAAGCTGAATTATTTCTTTATCTAATATGTCTGGTTGCAACATAAAATAATTAGCAATATCTATAACTTGATCTTTTGTAATTTTAATATGTCTATTATATTTATAATTAAATACTTGTGTAATATAATCCCATACATTCCTATTTGCAAGTTCTACATCTTGACTTACATACCCTATATTCCTACGATAATAATTCATATTACTTTTGCCCAATTTCTTTCCATTAATAAAAATATCTCCTTTATCTAATTTTTGAAAACCTAATAATGTTTTAAATAATGTAGATTTTCCTTTACCTGAAGATGCTTTTATTAGTACTTTTTCTCCTTTTTCAATTTTCATACTA
Source organism: Vallitalea sp. (assembly GCA_025210235.1). GTDB lineage: Bacteria > Bacillota > Clostridia > Lachnospirales > Vallitaleaceae > Vallitalea. Next base: position 52,073 of record JAOASG010000071.1, on the reverse strand, counting down.
TAATTATTAAATATAACCGTATTATTAAAACTTAGATGAATATTTTTTATTTCAATCATAAGAATCACCCTTTTCCTCAATTTCATGTGTTAACTGAAACGCTTTTTGAGTTGCTTCATATAAAATTTCTTCTCCAAGTTGTGTAGTTCTATAATATTTAATTATTCTTCCATCAACGTTTTTTTCTGTCTTAACTAATAATCCATCTCTTTGCATTCTATTTAACAAGGGGTATATAGTACCTGGACTAATTTTATAACCATGTTCTTCTAATTCATTTATCATCCAAGTTCCATAAATTGGCTCTTTTTTTGCATGATATAAAATATGTATTTCAATAAATCCTAAAAATAGTTTTCGTATTATTTTTTCTTTCATATAAATCTCCTCTTTGCATCGTGCTCCGATATCGTATTTCGATATCTATTTTTGATATTATAACAATATTACTATAATAAGTCAACACAACATATGATATAACACACAACATATGATATAACATATGAGATACAAATGTAAGAAAAGCTAACACATATCTTATACATATTTATCAGTTAGGCAAATTTCCTGTGTGTAAATGAGAATGTTCCTATCTAATTTCATAAATTCGATAATTTTCTATAAGAAATAAAAAAATACGTATTTATCTTTTGTAGTAGCTTAAAAATTTACTACTATAAAATCTTATACGTATTTATTAATATCATTAATTTTTTATATATTATTACCAAAATTATGAATTATCTTTTATAAATTGTATTACATCATTTTTACTTGGTATTATATTTATAACTCCTTTTTTACTAACCACTATAGCTGCGCAAGCATTAGAAAAAGTGAGCATTTCTTTCAAATCATCATCTCTTATCTTATCTAACTCTTCAATATTTATCTTTTTATCTAATAATTGGTATAAAAAAGAGCCAATAAATGAATCTCCTGCTCCAGTAGTATCCACTGGACTTACAACAAACCCTTTTGAAGTTACATTACTATTTTTTGTAATAGCAGTAACACCTTCTTTTCCTTTCGTGTATATTACCATTCTAACATTTCCATCAAACAGACTTTCTAAAGCTCTATTTTCATCTTCAATACCTGTAATAAATTCTAGTTCTTCATCACTAATTTTAATTATATGAGCATAAGGTATAAACTCATTTATAGTTTGTCTGCAATTATCTTCATCATCCCATAAAGGAAGTCTGACATTAGGGTCAAAACTAATTATTAAGTTCTCTTGAGAAGCATACTCAATAGCTTGTAAATGAGCATATTTAACTGGTGCTTCAACTAGATCTACTGAACAAAAATGTAATATATCTCCATTATCAAACCATGATTTATTAATTTCTACTTTATCCAAAAGCATATCCGAACTAGGATTTCGATAAAAGGAAAAATCTCTTTCTCCATTGTCCTTTAATGATACAAAAGCTAGCCCAGTATTAGCTTCATTAGTTCTAAGTACATCTGTGGCATCGACATTAACAGACTCCAATACATCTATTAAAAAATCACCAAAAGCATCCTTCCCTAATTTTGATATAAATTTTGCCTTTCCACCTAAACACGATGCACATGCTGCAACATTAGCAGGCGCTCCTCCTGGAGACTTTATAAAACTATCTACATCTTTTAACTTACACCCTTTTTGGCTAGGTATAAAGTCAATTAAAGCTTCGCCTATTGTAATTAATTTCGACATTGCAAAACCACCTCCTATAATTTAATTAATTTACTTGAAATACTACTTTAAAATCTTCAAACACAACTGGCATATCATCATTAAACTCATACCCTATTTGCTTTCCCTCTTCCTTAAAAAAATTAATATGTCCCTCAACCCATGATTTTAATGTATCATCCTCACCTTCACGCTTGCAAATGTCATAGGTAACATCCGAAAATGGAATTATTGTTATGTCAGTCGTTTCAATAACACATCGAGGAATACCTTCCCAATCAGTAACAATACTTAAATCACCAACCTCAGGTATTCGTTCACCTTCAATTTCATAGCTAAACAAACTGCTTGCTGTAGCTTTTTTCTGCCCAATTAACACCAAACGTAATAACTCATTAGCCCATTTTTCCGTTAGTTCAAAATGGAATACCTCTAAATACTTTGTCTTTTTATTTCTATTTGTTTCATTTAAAAATGTTTTCCAAAACATATCAATTATATCTTGCAAATATTTTTCATTCTCCATTGGTGTAACCTCCTCAGGGTTTGTCTCTTTATATTTTATTGATTATATTTATTTAGTTCCATAAGAAATTAATAAACAATGTGTTTTAAGAATAAATGCATCGTCTTTGTTATTCATAATAAACTGACAAATGTCCATCTCTGATTTTAAATATATTTCTGCTTCAGTTCTTGTTAATCCTCTATTCATAAAAAGGGCAATTATATCTTTCTTTTCATCCTCAGATAATATTCTATTCCACTCATTTGTTGTTATCAGCGAATTTAACAATTTACTATACTTGCTTTTATCTTCATATGGATTAATAAGATTAACTTTATCATTTATTCTAACATCAATATTATGTAATCCACATTCTTGCATATAACAAGGAACTTTTATACCAACTGAATAATCTCTTCCTTCTAATTCAAGTTCTGTTTTCCAAAATTTTTTTAAGACTGATGTTTTATTAAGCGAGTTATACTCTATTCCTTTAATATATAATCCTACATTCTCAAATTCTCTATTAATTTCAGCACAAATTACCATTCCTCCGATTTTTACTGAATCTGTCATTTTCTTTAATATTTCTTTTGGATTAGGTAAATGCCTTAGTAATGCTTGACAAATCGCGATATCATATTTTTCTTTAACTTTTAATGAATTTAAATCGCTTTTAATGAATTTTGTTTTATATGCACTATCTTTAAAAATGATTCTTGCTTCATCAAGTAATTTATCACTTATATCAACTCCTGTATACGTACTCCCAGTTGGCAAAATTTTTAGTAGCATGATCCCTAAATATCCATATCCGCAACCAAAATCTATAATGTCAATAGGTTTAGTTATATTCCAAACCTTATTAACTAAAAATTCTAAATAATCTTCATTCCAAAAACCTATTCTAGAATCTTTTAAATAACCTAATTTTTTATCCCAATGTTCTTTTTTATCAGTTCCTCTTTCTATGTACTCTCTATTACTTAATGGCTTAAGTCCAAGAATTTCATCAACAGATACTTGAAAATATTCTGAAAGCAATGGTAATAATATTATATCAGGCATTGATATTCCATTTTCCCATTTACTAACTGCTTGAAATGATACCCCTAGATAATCTGCTAGTTCAGATTGAGTTACTCCTTTTTCTCTTCTTAATTCAGATATTGTAAGTTTAACTGATTTCATATAAAATCCTCCTATTATATTTATAGTCTAATTTTATAATATCCATTACCCAGCAACAATAACGTATTTTTTGAATAAATTCTCTTATTAGTTGAATCTATATTATTTAATTATAACATATAAAAATATATATATAATAAATAGTTATACTTAAACCATCCATCATTATATATACTATTACATTTAACAATAGACTTTTTATGAGTTCACTAGGAAGTAAATTTCTGTTATAAAATCCTTAGGTTGAATACCATTTTCTGGTCCTTTTATATAATAAATTATTAAATTTTGGAAATCAAACTTCAAAATAAAATATAATTAGTGTATAATAAACATCGGAGTATTCAAAATAATTATACGAGGAGATTAATGGAAATGAAAAAGAAATTATTTATTATTTGTGTTATAAGCTTATTGGTTCTTATTAGTTGTTCTACAAAAAAAGATACTATTATTAATTCTGGTGATTTTAGTGATTCTGATGATACTCAAGTTACTATTTCACAAAGTTCCTTATTTGATGAGAACAATAAAAAATTAGAACCACATTTACATCTTAACTCTAGTTGTGTAAAAATAGATTATAAAGGTGAGAAAAAATATATTCATGTTTATTTAGAAATATGGGAAAATGGCGAAGTAAAAGAAAAAATGGGTAATTTTGCTAACCTTCTTGACGATTCAGTATTTGATGGAGAACTAAGTATATCTTTAAAAGACATTATACTAGATGATGGAAAAATATCTAAAACCACTCTATTAACAACTTCTTTATCCAAAAAAACTGGTTTTTGCAGTTCAAGTAAATATATCAAACGTTATCCAAGTGATTATGCATTCAGTCCTTACGTATACCAAGAACCTTTTACTACTTCTGATGATGAAGAAATCTCTGTTATAGGATTAATGGCGATAGATAATAGTGTAAATTCGTATCATCAAGAAGATACTATAGAAGCTACTGCAAAAAAAGCAAATTGGGCTCTAGTTGCAAAAATACTATTTAAGGATACTATTGATTAAACTCAGGGTGTATTATTGGTAAATATAAATAAAGAGGATTGTTAATGAAACTGAAGTTTATAATTCCACATGGCGGTGATACTATTTATCAAGATGATGAAAAAAACATAATAGATAATTTTTCAACATGGTATTGTCCAAAATTCAAATAATCTGAGAAGTCTACAAATTGCAACTAAATGCATAAAAAAAATATGTCAAAATAACCTGCTGCAATATCTAGCAGGTCATTTTGACTAAAACAAATAAGAAATTAATTATAATTAAAATCTACTTATTAAACGATCCGATTTCAACTAAATTTCCTTCTGGGTCTGCTATATAACACGTACGTTGCCCCCATGGTTCATCTTCAGGTTCTAAAATAGGTACTCCTCCCATTTTTACAATTCTATCAAATTCTTTATCTACGTCATCAAATGTTGGTACACTTAAAGCAATTTCATAATGTCCATTAAATCCTTTTATATATTCATACTTTCTACTTGTCATCTTTTCAAAATCATCTCTTCCATACATTAAAAATAACGTATCATCTTTTATAAGATATACATCTGCCTGACCCTTTTTCCAGTCTATCTCAAATCCAAGTACATCTGTATAAAACCTTACCATAGTTTCCATATTATTAACAAACAATCCAAATCCATCAAGCTTCATAAAATATTCATCTCCTATAAAATATTTTTAAACAGCTACATATAAATTACCACCATACATTTTTTCTTCTGTAATATCATTACAGTATTTAGTTACAGAATTTCTAACCATCTCAATAATTATTTCTGATTCAATATTATCTATATGATCACCATCCTATATATTTGATATGAAAACAATATCATAGTATACACGACATAAGTATGTCATGTTTTATTTATAATACTTTAAAATTTTTTCAGCTTGACATTTTAGTTCTTCTATTAACTCTTTAGGTTCAATCACTTCCACTTTATCACCAAAGCTTAGTATCCATCTTAATAAATAGTCCATATTAGTAAATGGAAACTCAAAATATAATTTTTTATCTACTGTATATGAAAAACAATCAACTCCGTATTCTTCAATAAGACGATATTTTTCACTTTTATCAAAAATAGCTACTAGTTTTATTTCATCAGAAAAATAATTATTAAATTCTAGCTTTTTAGGAGATATATCTCGGGAAATAAACTCTTCATTAGTATCTGATAAATTCCACAAACGATTTAACTTAAATAATCGAAAATCTTTACTCTTTAAACAAAACCCAAACACATACCAAGATTTCCATTGAAATACAACCATATAAGGTTCAATTAATCGTTTCTGCTCACCTAAATGATTAAAATAATCAAATTCTATGACTCTTGAACTTTTAATTGCATGTCTAATTAAAGATATTTTGGGGGAAAGAGAATTTTTATAATGTGAAGACAGATCAATAAGAATATCATTTCCATTAATAAAATTATCGTTATAACAAGAAAATTTATTAATAATTTGTTTATAATGTGGAGTCTCAGAAATACTATCTAGGCTATTAAGACCTGCAAATATAGACTTAAGTTCTTCACTTGTAAATAGAGTTTTATCTATTTTAAACCCTTCTTGTATAGTAATACCACCATTAACCCCTTGTATTGTTACAATAGGAAATCCAGCCATACATAAATCTTCAATATCTCTATTTATGGTTCTTCTAGAAACTTCAAATTTATCTGCAAGATAAGGTGCTGTAACCTTCTCCTTTTGTAATAATACGTTTAATATTCCAATTAATCTATGTATTTTCAAGCACATCATCTCCTCAATAATATTTTTAACAATCACAATACAATTATATCATTAATATAGCTAATAATTATCAAAATAATATTATTTAATTTTTTGTATTTAATAAAATCCTTATCCTAAATAAATTAATAGGATGAGGATTTATGTGAACAAAGTACTACGTTTTATTTAATTATCTTATACACCTCATTAATCTTTTCTTTTAAATATTTACTATCCCTATTATCTTTTTCAACTTCAAAATAATGCATAATATCTAGCACTTCATTTGCAATATTATATTCTTCAAGAATATCCCTTATAGTACTTCTTGAACTTGCTTTTAGACTAATATTGTACCGATATTTAATCATACTATTAAATATATTATATATCTCATTAATATCATCTGTATTTCTAAATTGCTTATATATTTCTTTTAGTTCACTATCTTCTTTTTGTCTATTTTTCTTAGTATATAAAAATACTATAATTCCTAATACAATAATAATTAATATAACTAAAAAAGCAATAAGATTCTTCTTTTTAATTCTTAAATTAACATAATCTATATCATCTGTTTCATAATTTACCTGTTCAATTTTTACTTTTTCGATTGCAACTGTCTCTTGATTATTATATTGCTTTTGACCTTGTTGTTGATCTTTTGGAACATCACCTGTCACAGTAATTGTTGTACCAGGTATTTCTGCCTTTTTATAACTTTCAGATTTTGTATCAAAATAAGATATATAAATAGGATCTATATTTAGTTCACCATTTTTTTCTGGAACTAATATAATTTCAAATTCTTTTTTAGCATTATATTGATTATTATCAATACTTTCCTCAAGACCTTTTTCTGTTTCATAAACTGAAAAACCTGGAATATCATCTTTTATTATCTTACTTAAATTATCTAAATTGCAATTACCTGAAGCTGTTACTTTAAGTGTTAAAGAATCTCCATAATTCATCTTATTTTTATCATAAGTTGCTTCAATATTTAACTCCCCAACTATACCGTCAAAATCTACTGGTTTATTATGCATTGGTAACGGTTTTACCGTTAACTCTTTAGAATCAGTTTTTAAATACATAGGTTTTGAAGAACTAAAAAAATCTCCAGTACCTACATTTGCTTGAAAATTATATTCAGGAATCGTAAAATCACCTGTTTTTATAGGTGATAAATACATTTTTCTAGCTTCATATTTAACATATTTATTATTATTAATAAAAGCATAATTTGCATTTAATTTATCTTTAGAAACATCATTTAATATAAATTGATCAATATTTATCTCATCTAAAAAACCATAATCTTCAATTTTATATCTAGAATATAGTTCATATGTAAGAGCAACTTTTTGTCCAAAATATATTTCTTTAGATGAAAGTGTTGTTTTAAGAAATAAATCTTCAGCTTCTTCATTTGATTCATTAGTACCTTCACTAACATTTATATTAAGAACATTTGTTTTATAAATATCCCCTTGATATTTCAGACTACCCTCAAGGGAATAACTACCTGTACTTTTTGGCATTATAATGTAATTAATATTTATTGTTGTAGTTCTATCATTGTTAATTATTTGTGTAGAATTAGATTGACTCCTAGATAACACCTCAAAGTTTTCTAATCCTTTAATTTCTAAATCTGTACATTTATTACCATTAGCATTAATTATTGAGAATGTTAGATTAGCACTTACTCCTTTTTGCATATTTAAACTATCAATATCAAGACGAAATTCTGCTTCTTTTGCTAATACAGTTCCACTTGTAAATAGAACAACTACAGCTATTATTAAAATTAGAAAGGGAATTTTAAATTTATAGTTTTTACCAATCATATTTATCCTCCTTACCGCCATTTTGTACTTCATGATTATTCTTTAGACTATCTTCTTCTTGCTTTTCTAGCATCTTTAATATTTGCATAATCTCTTCATTATTTTGATTAAATTCTGATGGATTATTGTCATCTACAGATTTATTCTCTTTATTTTCTATAATGTCCTTTTGATCTTCATTTTTTTCTTCGCTTTTATTAGTATTAGATTTCTTTTGTTCCTCATCTTTATTTTGATCTTTGTGGTCTTCCTTAGAATCTAAATTATCTTGACCTTCTTTATCTTCTTTATCTGTTTGGTTATTTTGGTCATCTTCATTTTCTTGGTTTTCTTTATTGTTTTTATTTTCCTTACTATCATTCTTATTATCTTTATCTTGATTATTATCTTTTTGCTGACTATTATCTTTATTTTGCTGATTATTATTGTTTTTTTGGTCTTCTTTATTTTCTTGGTTTTTATTATCTTGTTGTTGCTTATCATTTTCTTGTTGCTTTTGTTTCTTATTTAACTCATCTATCTTTTGTTTTACAAATTCATAATTATACTTTAGTTTTACATTTTGAGGAAACTCAATAATACCATTTTTATATGTTTCTAGCGCATTATTATAATACTGTAATTTCTCATTAATATTATTTTCTTCTATGCTATCTCCAATTTTTAGACTACAATTTCCTGAGTTTAGATATCTATCTACAGTCTCATTAGCTTTATTATAATAATCAATTGCTTCTTGAAATTTACTTAGTCTATATGAAGCTTGTCCTGAATTATAATTAAGTAATTCATTATCAGGATAATTAACCAAGCTTTTTTGATATACTTCTAAAGCTTTATCATAATCTCCAGATTTATAATATTTATTGCCTTCAATAATAGAATTATTTACCCTATTATCAAAATCTAAAAACCCAGTTAAAAATAATATAGCTAAACAAACTATTAAAATTCCCGTAGTAAAAGAAATCTTTTTCAATCTAATTTCTCCTTTCTGGATGTAGTAGTTTTGCAATTACTTAAATACCCTAAGATAAATAATAATAACCCAACCCCTAAAAAGTATTGATATAATTGTTTATACCTCTTTACTTTTTCTATTTTTATAGTATCTCTTTTCAATTTATTAATATCGTTAATAAGTAAATTAATCTCTTCTCCTTTAATTGATGACTTATAATAAGAACCTTTACTTTTTTGAGCAAGATTTTCTAGTGTCTTGGGATTTAACTTAGACATAACAAATTGTCCATTTTTATCTTTCTTATAGTCGATTGCTTTATTTGTCACTTTATCATAAATAGGTATTAAACCACCTTTTTCTGATCCAATACCGATACAAAATATTTTCATATTCTTATCGTTAATTTTCTTTAGTACATCTAAACTCTTAGAATCATGTTCTTCACCATCACTTAAAACTATTATAACTTTATCTGAACTTGACGTCTCCTCAAAAGAACCATATGCTAATTTTATTGCGTTACCAACGTTACTTCCTCCCCCTCCAATCATATCTGTATCAATTACCTTTAAAAACAACTTAGCTAAATCATAGTCATCGGTCAAAGGCATTTGTATATATGATGATGATGAAAAAGGAATAAATCCAATTCTATCTCCTTGAAGATTATCAACGATTTCTTCTACTATTTTTTGAGCTCTACTAATTCTATTTGGTTTAATATCTTCTACCAACATACTTTTAGACGTATCAATCAGTACATAAATATCTAATCCTACTCTATCAACTTCTGTAACCCCATTAAATTTTTGTGGCCCAATAAGTGAAAAAACTATCAATCCTATTCCTAAACACATTGATATAATCTTTATGACAACGAATTTTGATTTTGTATGAATCTTTAATAAATCCATTATTTTTTTCTTTTTATAATAACCTAATATAAATATAACAACACATACTACAAGAATCACGAAATATATTCCATTAAAAGGATATCTAAATTCTAAATTACTCATAATGCCCTCCTTTAAAACTAAATTTCTACTAACCTTTCTTAAGGAATCTGAATAAAATAATATCGCTCAAGAAAAATACCTACAAGTAATAAAACCAGAGCAAGTTTTATCAGATTAAAGGCAAGTTCATTATATTGAGTAAAATCATCTTTATTAAATTTAGTTTTTTCTAATTCATTTATGTTAGAAAAGATATTTGACAAAGTTTTGGAATCTTTTGCTCGATAATACTGACCACCAGTTGTTTCTGCTATTTCCTTTAGTAATTCTTCATTAAGACCACCTTCAAATTGTTGGTATCTGACATTTCCAAAAATGTCTTTTACTGGAAAGATGTCTTTATCCGTTCCCACACCAATTGTATATACTTTTATACCTAATTCTTTGGCTAAATTTGCTGCAGTATTTGGATTAATAGCTCCAGCATTGTTATCACCATCAGTAACCAATATCATTATTTTAGACTCAGAATCACTCTTTTTTAATCTATTAAGCCCTACAGATAGAGCCATTCCAATGGCTGTACCATCTTGATTAACTGACTTTGTACTTATATCATCTAGTGACTCCTTTAAAATGTTATGATCTAGTGTTAATGGAATTCTAGTATAAGCAGTACCACCAAAAATAATTAAAGCAGTCCTATCTGATGGTCTCTCCTCAACAAAATTCTCTATAGTATCTTTTGCTACTTCGAGACGGTTTGGTTTAAAATCTACTGATTCCATTGAACCAGATACGTCTAATACCATAGCAATGTCAATTCCTTTTTTTGAACTGAGATTTGAACGATTTATTAATTGTGGTCTTGCCATACCTACAATTAATAAAATGATACCTAAACCAATAATATATCTTCCGATTCTATGTTTTATAGTTTTTTTCATTCCAGAACTTTGAAGAATTTTCACACTAGAGAATTTCATTGCAGTATTTTTTTTCTTTATAAAAAAAACATAAATAGTAAAGGGTATTAATAATAAAAAATACCAATTTGCTAATCTTATCATTTTTTTACCTCTTTTATTTCTTCAATTTTATTTACTATAACTATTAATTCTTCTAATAATTCCTGTTTTTGCTCCATTAATGCTTTTATACCTGTAAATTTATAGTAATCACTTTTTCTAAGCCATTCTTCAACTTCTGATAATATAATTTGCAAAGGTTGTATCTGAGATATTTCTACAATTATTTCATTACAGGTTTTACCTTTTATACTACATGAATAAGTTGATTCTAAATACTGTTTAAACAATCTAGTCATCTCGACAAAACACTCATGATTATTTAATATTATATTTTTTGTTTGATTAATAAAATATTTATAAGCAGTTAACTCTTTTTTTCTTCTTCTTTTTATAATTCTGTATAAAAGAATTATAATAGATATAATGAAAATGCATATTAATATATATAATACATATTTAAATTCAAAAGAAAATTTGTTCTCCTTTATATTTAAATCTCCATCATATACACCATCTTCCTGAATTTCTTTAAGAGTTGACTTAACTTCAATTTCAATCTCTTTATTATCAATCTTAATAGTTTTTTTACCTACTTCAAAGGTACGAATAGTAACTGTATATCCATCTGTCTCAGTTTTAATATCAACTACTTCAAAATCATTAAACTTATCTTTTAGTTCATCTTCCGTATATTCATTAGTTATAACTTTAATATTAATTAAATCTCCAACAAAGATGCTTCTTTGCTCTGCTAAGACATGTGAAGATGAAATAAGTAATAACAAGGATATACATAAAGTTATAAGTTTTATTTTTCCTTTTTTCATCTTCTACCCCTTCTTCTTAGAAATTGTTTTAATGGTATATAATAATCTTCATCAGTATAAATATTAATCATATTTCTTTTATACATATTAAAGTTATTTTCTAATTTATACTCATTTTTAAGATTATCTAGTGCAATTGTCTTTCCTGTTTCTAGGTCTTCAAAAGTAAAAATAGCACCTTTTGGGATTAATTCTTCTGCCCTATCTATTACACGTATCATAACAACATCATGTTTTTTAGATATTATTTTCAAATCTTTTTCATAACCTTCATCAAGAAAATCGGATATTATAATAACTACACTTCGTTTTTTTTCAACTCTATTAAAATACTCAAATGCATTTGTTAAATTAGTTCCACCTAATTTAGGTTGGAAAGTTAAGATATTTTCTATCATTGATAAAACATGTTTTTTCCCTTTTTTTGAAGGAATATACTTCTCTACTTTTTCTGTAAAAAGAATCATACCAACCCTATCATTATTTTTACAAGCTGAAAAAGCTAGAGTTGCGCCTATTTCTGCAATTAAGTCTTTCTTATTTCCAAAACTATTGGATTTTGACATATCAATTAATAGAAAAACATTTAATTCACGTTCTTCACAAAATTGTTTTACGAATGCATTATTATGTCTAGCGGTAACATTCCAGTCAATATTTCTTACATCATCACCATGATAATATTGTCTAATATCCTCGAATTCCATTCCTTTACCTTTGAATCCAGAACGATATTCTCCAGAAAATATTTCTTCAACTATTTTATTTGATTTTATTTCAATTTTCCTTATTTTTTTAATCATTTCCTTGGATATCATAATAAACTCCTTTAATTATGGTAAATTAACTTTTTCCAAAATTCCAGTTATTATGTCTTCAGAAGTTATATCCTCTGCTTCCGCTTCATATGAAAGTGCAATTCTATGTCTTAAAACATCATATACCATAGCTTTAATATCATCTGGTACAACATAATCTCTTCCTTCTATAAAAGCTTTACATTTTGCTACCTTTATAAGGTTAATACTTGCACGAGGAGATGCTCCACAAGAAATATACTCTGATTTATCTCTTGTCATTAAAATAATATCTAAAACATAATTTTTAATATTATCGTCTATATAAATGCCATTGATTTGCTTTCTTAATTCTAAAATATTTTCACATGATAAAATCTTGTTTAGTGTTGTATTATCTGATTGTTCTATAGAAAAACGTTCAATAATTTGTCTCTCTTCATTTCTATCTGGATATTCAACTTTTAATTTCATCATAAATCTATCTTGTTGTGCTTCGGGTAACTGATAAGTACCTTGTTGTTCTAATGGATTTTGAGTAGCTATAACTAGGAAAGGTTTTTCAAGCTGATAAGTTGTATCACCAATTGTAACTTGTTTTTCCTGCATAGCTTCAAGTAAAGCTGACTGAACCTTAGCAGGAGCACGATTTACTTCATCAGCTAATATTAGATTACTAAAGATAGGCCCTTTTTTTATAATAAATTCACCTGTTTTTTGATTATATATTTCTGTACCAAGAATATCTGCTGGTAAAAGATCTGGTGTAAATTGTATCCTTTTATAATCTACTCCGCTTACCTGTGCTATTGTGCTTGCAGTTAATGATTTTGCAAGTCCTGGAACACCTTCTAATAGAATATGTCCTCCAGTCATAAGCCCTATTAATATTCTATCAATCATATAATCTTGACCAATAATGACTTTGTTAATTTCTTTTTTTATTAAACTTACTAGATGTTGCTTATCTGATAAAGTTATTGCTTCCATTTGTTAATCCTCCTTGTCTCTTATGTAACTTAAACTTCGAACTTAAATATACTATTATAAGTAAGATTTTTACAATTTACAAAGTTTAAATAATGTAATTTTTACTAGATACTATTTTATATTTAATTTTTGAATTTAATATGAACAAATTGTAAATTTATACAAACATATCTTCAAATTTTTCAAAGAATAATGCTATTATCATAATAATTACACCTATTATAGGCACGACATACCAAGATAATCTTTGCATGAATAAATAAAAATCAGATGGCTCAGGATCATCTACAGATAATATATATTTTAATTTAAAACTAAATAAAGGGAATTTATAGTCAATTAATGTACCCAAAAACATTATAAATGAAATAAGTAAAAGTTTAAATTCACCTCGTATTCTTTCATTAGTACGCATTGCAAATGCTAATACGTTTGTGAAATATATTTTATAATCTTGATTAAATTGATTAGTATTATGAAAACCAACTGAAATACATACTAATGGTTCATTATATTCATTTAATAAAAAAGGTAAGGCGTTATTATAACTTCCTTTATAAACTCTTTTGGATTCTTCATAAATTTCAAATTCATAGGATTCATCTAATTTATCTACTTTATTGAAAACAACTTCATACTTCTTATTTATATTATTTGGCAATTTATAAATAACATCAACACTGTTACCTTCTTCAACTTTACCTTTAACAGCTATATCAATATTTCCTTCTATATGTTCACCTTTATAATGACATTCATTACCTATAACGTGTTTTTTTAAAAAAGTATCTTCAAAAAATACTCCTTTTGTAAAAAAAGCTTTAAAATAAAATATTGAAATAATAAATATTAATAATGTTATTAATTTCTTTTTCAAACTCCACTTCATCATATTTTCTAGCAATTATATCTCCCCTTTTTAAATATTCGCCACATTCCCTATGAATTTTACAGCTAATCTTTTTAAATGTCAAACATTGCTCTTCTGAAACTACTAATATATGATATAATTAATCGAATGAATTGTATATAGTAAACACGATAAAGAAATAAAGGGGAGATTTCATTGAATCAAAAAAGTATAAATAAAAAACATCAATATTTTTATGATAAAGGTTATTATGATAGAATTTATATCTGTGAAGAAGAAAGTAATAAGATTAATAAAATGAAATACAAAGAAAAACAAAGATATAAAGAACAGCATAATATTTATGTAGATTTAGAAAGTACTAATAATAATTACGAAAGATATTATACTGTTAAATATTGGGACCTGACTGAAGAAGATCTAATATTATTTTCTAACATTGACAACAATATAAAACTAACCAACATTGAAAAATATGTCAAACTAATTTTTATTATTATACTTATATCTGCCATACTTGGATTAGTTTTAAGTTTTGGCTAATTAAATACTTAAAAAACTCTAAATATAAACCAATATCATTCATATACATATTTACACCTAATTCTATCTATATAACATTAAAACACCTCTATGAATTAAATATACTCATAGAGGTGTTTTCTCATAATACTTCTTATTTCATTATTCTCCCGCTATAGATAAAGTCTTTACTTTAATAGATGGTGAACCAATATAACCTTTACCTGGTAACGCGAATGTTAAATCATTTCCTATTTGTTCAACGTTTTTAAGAACATCATAGTAATTACCAGATACAGTAATTTGATTAATTGGTCTATTAATTTTCCCATTTAAAATCTCGTAACCATAGGCTGATAAGGAGAAATCACCTGAAATAGTATTTAATCCAGAATGTAATCCTTGCACATCAATTATTATTACTCCTCTATCAATACCGCTAACCATTTCATCAAAACTAATATCCCCATTTTCTATGTACATATTTGTTGGTGCAATTTCAATAGGTGATTTATATGAAGCTTTAAAAGCATTCCCTGTTGATTCAGTATTATCTTTTTTAGCAGTTTTTAGATTATAAAGATATGTTGTTAATACCCCTTTATCAACAATCTTTTTGTACGTTGTAGCAACTCCCTCAGCATCAAAAGAACTTGTATATGCTCCGTTTTTCATAAAAGGATCATCAATAATTGAGACTGAAGACGTAGCAATTTTTTCTCCAATTTTATCTTTTAATAATGATAAATCTTTCTGAACATTATCTGCAGAAAAAATTTCAGCAAAAGCTTTTAATATATTAGCAGAAACATCTGATCTAAGAATAACAGGATAATCTCCTGATTCAATCGATTTTGCTCCTAACATAGATAACCCTTCTGAAACAGCTTCACTTGCCATTTCTTTATAGTTAAAGTCACTAAAATCATTACTCACTATGAATTTATCGCCTGTCTTAACATCATCCCCTTCTTTAACTAGGGCAGATACATAAGACACGTACATATTTGACTTACTCTCTAGATTAAGTCCTTTAGTATTAGCAATCATAGTACTACTACTGCTATCATTAAACAAGCAATAATTAATATTATCAACTCTATTATCTATTTGTCGTCCTTCATTTTCTAAATTTATAGCAAAATCAATTTTTTCTTCTGTGCTTATTTTTTCTGATTGTTTATTATAAGTAACTATATCTTCATATTCATTTGAACCTTCAAATATATACTCTTTTTTCTTTAAATCTACTATCTTTGAATTTTCTATAGCTTCATTAATAAGTAAATCTATAGAACTCTCATCAATTTTTTCTGTATAAGAATATCCCATTTTACCATTGTATATTCCTCTAAAAGAAAGCCCTTCTTTTTCTGCAATAGTATAATTATCTACTTCCCCTTTAAAAGCCATTATCTCTAGTTCTTTATTTCCACTTATATATACTTCCATTTCTTCAAAACCAGCATCTTTTCCTTTATTAAATAAAATATCAATAAATTTCTTTCTATCCATTATTTTTCACCTTCCCTTCCACCTACAGTCATTTCTTTTACTCTAATAGTTGGTTGCCCTACGTTAACAGGTACACTACCACTAAGTGAACCACACATACCTTGACCATGGTCAAGATTATTACCCACCATGTCAATTTTTGATAAAACATCAAGTCCAGTACCAATAAGTGTAGCTCCTCTAACTGGTTTATCAATTTTACCGTTTTTAATAATATAACCCTCTCTTACAGCAAAGTTAAAATCTCCTGTAGATGTATTAACAGATCCTCCACCTAAGCATTTTGCATATAATCCATATTCAGTATTTTCGATAATTTCTTCTTTCGTAGAATCTCCAGCAGCAATATATGTATTAGTCATTCTAGATGTTGGTGCAAATTTATAGGATTCTCTTCTACCAGACCCCGTAGATTCCATTCCCATTCTTCTACCATTTAATTTATCTATTAAATAACCTTTTAAAATTCCATCTTCAATAAGTACATTTTTTCTAGCTTTTGTTCCCTCATCATCAATGTTAATAGAACCCCAAGCATTAGGAATTGTTCCATCATCTATTGCAGTTACACAACTAGATGCTACTTGTTCTCCTATTTTATCAGAGAATACTGATGTTTTTTTGGCTACACTTGTAGCTTCAAGTCCATGACCACAAGCTTCGTGGAATAATACTCCACCAAACTCATTATCAATAATTACAGGTATTTTACCACTTGGACAAAAATCTGCATAAATCATTGTTTTTGCAATTCTTGCTGCTTCTCTAGCATGTGCCTCTATATCAATGTTGTCATATAATTCAAATCCAATATGTGCTCCTTTTCCTGATGAACCTGTTTGCATTTCACCATTTCTAGATGCAACGGCATTAACCATAGTTCTTGTTAAAACTCTTTTATCTTCAACAAAAACTCCATCAGTATTAGCAACAAGTATATTCTGAATATTATCAAGATAAATTACCTTTACTTGTGAAATAACAGAATCATATGATTTAGCAGCTTCATATGCTCTTTTCATTAATTCAACTTTTTTTTCTTTTGAAACAGTATTAGGCATTGTTTTAATAAAATGTAAGTTGTCATTAGTTTTTTGCATTAAATTTAATACAGTATCTTGTTTTTTACCTTTTAACGCTAATGAAGCTTCTTTAGCAACTTTTATTAAATTATCATAAGATGTGTTATTAGTATATGCATAGACGCTATTAAATCCTTGGAATATTCTAATACCTACACCATAATCTTTTCCAGAAATACTTGATTCAATGCTTCCTCCAACTAATGTTATATTGTTGTTATCTTTTTCTTCTACAAAAATTTCAGCAAAGTCTCCACCTGTAGACATTGCTGCCATCAAAACATTTTCAATTACATGTTTACTTAGCACTTCTATCCCTCCTAAAATTTAATTAAATTTAGGTTGTTATTACCTAGATTTATATATTAATTCTACTTCATTTATAAGTTTTGTCAAATAATCTTCATCTATATCACTCCATATAAATCCTAATTGCATTAAATAATTTGTAGTACTTTTATTAACAACTTCTATTTTACTACCCTCCTTGTGTTTTTTATTACTCATGATACTTAATATATGTTTTACATCTTTATTTTTTCTACAAGAATCAATAAATTCATCTATTGATACGGGTATTATCATATGCTTTCTCTTAATTATAATAGATACTAAATTTTCAATAGTTATAATACATTTAAAAATATTTACTAATAAAAATTAATATAGTATAATCAGACATATTTAATAAATGATTTAGTATAGGAGAGTTGAATTATGCGTATACGTTTCCCTAATGGAAAGAAAAAAGTAATTACTTTTAGTTATGATGATGGTGTAGAACAAGATATTAGATTAATTAATTTATTTAAAGAGTATGGAATAAAAGGTACATTTAATTTAAATTCAGGATTATTTAATACTATTCATAGTGTTTTTGGTAATAAAGAATGTAAAAGATTATCACATGAAAAATTAAAACAAATATATAAACACCCAAATATAGAAATTGGAATTCATACTGTATCCCATTGTTCTCTACCCTCTGTCTCTAATTCAAATAAGATATTAGAAGTAATAAATGACCGTAATAATTTAGAACAAATTTTTGAAATGCCACTAAAAGGAATGGCATATCCATATGGACACTATAATGATGATACTATTAAAGTATTGCAAGATTGTGGTATTGTATATTCTAGAACTGTTCAATCACATCATAGTTTTATACTACCTACAGATTGGTTGAAGTTAGGAGCAACTTGTCATCATAACGATGATATGCTTATGCCCCTTGCTCATAAATTTTTAGATGAAAATCCGACTGATAAGGAAGACCCATTTATGTTTTATATATGGGGTCATAGTTATGAATTTGATCGAAATAATAATTGGGAAGTAATTGAGCAATTATTAAAGTATACCTCATATAAAGAAGATGTTTGGTATGCTACTAATATTGAGATTTATAATTATATAGATGCCTATAAGAATTTAATATATAGTTCAAATGATAGAATAATTCATAATCCATCTGCTATATCTGTTTGGATATGCTCTGGTGATAAAACCATTGAGCTACCCAGTGGAAGCACTGTAAATATTTAATAAGATAGTCAAGTATAACATTCATAAGTTTATCTTAAATCAAATAAAATTTATTGACGTTAGTTATATATTGATGTTATCATTAAAATGACTGCAATTGTAAGAATAATTTATTCCATATAAATTTAATATGGTGCATATAACGGAGGCAAAAAATGAATTATAAGGCTATTATAATATCAATAATTCAATTTTTAATATCTTTTTTTATTATTGATAATGAAATATTTAATGATACTAGTAATTTAAATACATATTTAATATACAAAGCCATATTCTTCATTATATTGATTGTAATTTGGCATTGGATTTTTAAAATGATAGAATCTTATAGAAAAAATGAATTTGTTAGAAAGCAAATTCATTTTACATGTATATATTTAACAGTAATGTTAGCCATACTTATTATTGTATGGCCTGGCATTTGGAGATGGGACGAGTTTTTTGTACTTAATAAAGCTTTAGACTTTCAACTAAATTATTGGCAACATTTTTTGACATCTTTATTCTATATATTTTCTTTAATGATTTATCCAGCACCAGTTAGTATTATACTGATGCAAATTATTATCATGTCATTTATTGTAGGATATATATTATCTACATGTCATATTATGTTTAATAAATCAAAGGTTGTGTATTTACTATTTATACCTTTTCTTATCCCACCTGTTATTGATAATAACTTTTATCCAATAAGAACATCTTTGTATGCATACATAGAATTGTTTTTTGTTTTTTGGATTATTAATAAAAAATTAAGTAAGAAAGATATAAGTTTAAGTGATATATTTTTTTCTTCTATAATAATTACCCTATTAGTTAATTGGAGAAGTGAATGTATTTATTATATTATTTTGGCTCCAATTATAATTTTAGTAGCTTTTAAAGATCAACTGAAGATAAAAAATAAAATTTGCTATTTAGTACTTATTCTTATATTTTCATTATCAATAATGCAAATACAGTCAACAGGAACAAAAAAAGAAAGTGGTAAAAAATATATGTTGACATCATTAATTAATCCTTTATCAATGATGGTTCAACATGATTTAGATGAAGACCTATTAAACGATATTGATAAGGTATTGTCTGTTGAAGTATTAAAAAACAATCCTTCTCCATATGGTATAAATGCTTATTATGTTAGTGGATTGATTAGAGAAGATGCTACAAAAGAAGATTATAATAATTTAATAAAGAGTTATATTAAACTTATTACAAAAAATATTGATCTTTTTTTAAAGTATAGAATAGAAACTTTAAAAGCTACTTCAGGTCTGTATCCAGAAATAAGGATAAATATCTTCGATTCTTCTAGTATCTTTGATTTAAATGAAAATGGAGAATATTTAAAGGTACCCTATAAAAACTTTAATAAGTTACCTTTGACTAATCCTATTTTTAAAGATTTAAGAAAAAACACAATTAGATGGCTTGAATCAAGAGATATAAATAATATACAAAAAGCAACTAAGACATATGGAATATTTTATAATGTTATAATAATATTCTTTATATTGTTATTATTATTAGCTTTTATGGTGATACTAAAATCTAAGATTTTTATTTTATATATACTTGGACTTCTAATGAAGTTTGGACTAATTTTCATAACTAGTCCTTCAAAAATATTTATGTACTATTTCCCTATATATTTATCAGCCGTATTTTTATTACCATTTACTATAATAGTAATTTTTATTAAGAAAAGAGAAAATAATTTATGTATAAATTAATTAAACAATTTATTGGTTTTATTTCAGTATCAGGTATAGGATTCATTATAGATTTTACATGTTATACTATTTTAACAAATGTATTTAACATGAATGTATTTGCTTCTAATTTTTTAAGTGCTATACCTGCTGTAACTTTTGTTTTTTTTGTATCAACTAGATATGTTTTTGGTAACAATCTAAAAACAACCGAAAAATTAGTTAGATATATAATTTATGTTTTATATCAAATAGTTTTACTATACTGTGTATCAAAATTATCACAGATGATATACGACTATGAAGAAATATCATTTTTGGTTCATATGAATAAACAAGTTAAAAAAATATTAGTTAAGTTATGTATAACTCCTATAACAATGACAATTAATTTTATATTCATGAAAGTTATAGTTGAATTTTTAAGTAAGGAGAAACAAAATGAAAACTCTAGTCTTTATACCAAGTTATAATTGTGAAAAACAAATTACAAGAGTTTTAAAACAATTTAATAGTGAAGTACTTAATTATATTGATGAAATAATATTAGTTAATAATAGAAGTACAGATAAAACTGAAAAAAATGCTATTGACTATGCAAGAAGCCATAAAGAACTTCCAATTAAAATACTTCGAAATAATGATAATTACGGGTTAGGTGGTTCTCATAAAGTAGCATTTAAGTACGCTTTAAAAAATAAATTTGATTATATAATAGTATTGCATGGTGATGATCAAGGTAATATAAAAGATATTCTGAAAGTATTAAAATCTGAAAAATATAAAGAATATGATTGTTGTTTAGGTGCTAGATTTCATAAACAATCTAGAATAGAAGGTTATTCGACTTTTAGAACTTTTGGTAATAAAGTTTATAATTCTTTATTTTCGTTAGTAGTTAGATATAAAGTAAAAGACTTAGGTTCTGGACTTAATATGTATTCAACAAGGATGCTAAAAAATAAGTTCTACATGCGTTTTCCTAATGATTTGACATTTAATTATTGTATGATTTTAGCTTCAAATTATTACAAACATAGAGTTTGTTTCTTCCCTATATCTTGGAGAGAAGAAGACCAAATATCGAATGTTAAAATGATAAATCAAGCCTTTAAAGTTTTAGGTATGTTGGGTAAATATATTCTTTATAAAGGTAAGTTTATAAAATCAAATATTAATAACGATAAGAACCATCACGACTATACTTATAAAATTGTATACGAAAGAGAAGATGTATATGATAAATAAAAAATTATACTATTTTATTAATGCAATTATGTTGGGTTTAGCTTTTATATGGTTATTTAATAATTTACCCGTTTTTTTTGATACGTTAACAAGTATAGAGTTTAAATCTATCTATTATTTAGTTATAGCAATTTTATTGTTTTTAGTAGTCCATACAATAAAAGCTATAAGAATGTATTTAATTTTGTTAGAAACTAAAATTCCAATAATTCAATTGTTTAAGCAATATTTTAAAACCACTTTTGTAACAATCTTAATTCCTTTTAAAATAGGAGATTTTTTTAGATTTGTTTGTTTTTCAAAAGAAGTAAAAAGTTATAAAACTGGTTTTATTGCTGTACTAATTGACCGTTTTTTTGATACTATTGTATTATTATTTTTACTAATGATATACCAATACCAAACGATAAACAATAGCAATAAATTATACATAACTATCATTATAATAACTTTTTTAGTTATGATATGTATTATCAATGTAGTATTATACATAACTTACCCATATTTAAATCATTTTTTAATTATCCATGGTTCATCAAAAAAATCATTAGTAGCTTTAGAATATTTGGAACAAATAAAAAATATGCAAATAAGCATATTAGAAATGATAAAAGGCCGTACTTCCCTTATAATACTTTTATCATTTTCAGTATGGGGCATAGAGTTTTTAATATTAAAATGTGTTATGATTTTGTTTAATAAAACATTTGATTTAATTGGTTTTGGTAAATATCTTGAGTATTCATTTTTTGGTACCTCTAGCCAATTAAACATTTTTTATTTTTGTTTGAGTAGTATAATTATTATATTTGTAACTATATATTTATATTTTAAATCTTTTATTAAGTAATTGCAAAACTACATTCAGTTGATTCTTTAATACAATATGTTAGATTCCTGTTTGTTATAAGAACTACATATTGTATGCAAAGAAATGAAATCTTTAGTTTTGAAATTACCTATTAATTAGAACAAGGAGAATAAAATGAGTAAACCTGTAATTATATATGATGATTCATATAATGCTAATCAAGATGTAAAGAATATAATAGGAAACAAGTCATTTGGTCAAATTATTTATAAAAAACACACTCTTAAAGAAATATATCTTGAAAATATAAAAAATACTATAAATGATTTTTACTATTGCGAGTTAAATCATATTGATCAAATAGATGAATTTATGGACAGTTTGAAAAAGCATGAAGAAAGCCAATTATTTATTCATATTTATTCTAGTTTTATTATTAAAGACAAAGATGAATTTAGTATACTAATAAGTAAATATAAGTATATAAAACAAAATTATTTTATAAAACAAAATAAGTTAGCTTTTTTAATGTTTTATAGTTATGAAGAATATATGAAATTTCTAAGATATTGCAAGCAAAAGAAAACAAATCAAATAATGCCTAGTAGTATTAACATAACTGGAATTGATTCTAATGCTTTATTTGATATATCTACAGAGTCACAATTTATTAAATTTCATTCTAATACCTTTGAATCACGTTTTTTTAATTCAGTAAAAAGTAATGAGTTTACTGTATTAAAAACTTCTACTAATAAGGAGAAGATATATAAAGAGTACAAGTTTTATAACTTATTACCTGAAAGTATGAAATATTGGTTTGTAATGCCTTTTAATTATAAGGAAGAAGAAAAAATATCCTCTTATGAGATGGAAAGACTACACATGGTAGACATTGGTATAAGGTGGATTCATAAAGCTATAGAAGAACAAGAATTTGAACAAATTTTAAATAAATCATTTAAATTTATAGATGAACGTTGTAAAAAAACAATTGATTCTACTCTATATAAACAACTAGAACAAGACTTATACATTAATAAATTAGATGAACGTATTAATGATTTCAAGCAACTAGAATTTTATACTAAAATGGATCATTACATAAAAAATGGAACTTGTTATAATTCTATCGATGATATTATTATTGAGTATAAGAACTTATTTAATAAAATAAATAAAAATAAAGCAAAAGATAAAATTATGGTTATAGGTCATGGAGATTTATGTTTTTCTAATATGTTGTATAACAAACAAGTAGATATGCTTAGACTTATAGACCCTAAAGGTGCTAAGACAGAACAAGAATTATGGACAAATCCATTTTATGATATCGCAAAATTATCTCACTCCATATGTGGGCTTTATGATTTTATCAATAATGGACTATTTGACATACAATTAGATGATAAGCTCCAACTAAAATTAGTTATTGATCAGGATATGATTTTATATAAAAATATATTTAAGAAATATTTAAATAAAAATAATATAGATTATAATATGATTAGAATTTATGAAGCTTCTTTGTTTTTATCCATGTTACCTTTGCATGCTGAAAATGACAAGAAAGTTTTAGGTTTTATATTAAATGCAATTAATATTATGAATGAGGTGAAAGAATGTTTGAAGATTTAACAATAGTTATGGACATTGATGGTAGTATATGTCCTGTCAGAAAACAAGATGAGAGATATGAAGATTTAATTCCTTTTGAAAATGTTGTAAATAGATTAAAAGAATACAAAGAATTAGGTGCGACAATTGTTCTATATACTTCCAGAAATGTTAATACATACAAAAATAATATTGGCCTTATTAACGCAAATACTGCAAAAATTCTATTACAATGGTTAGAAAAATGGAATATACCATATGATGAAATCCATTATGGAAAACCTTGGCCAGGTAAAAGAGGTTTTTACGTAGACGACCGTTCTGTTAGAGTAGATGAATTTCTTAAACATACACCAGATGAACTTGAAGAAATTTGTACAGATGCTAGGAGTGAGCTTAAATGAACATAGTTATTACAATGGCAGGAATAGGCAAAAGATTTATTGATGCTGGATATACTAAGCCAAAATATATGATTGAAGTAAAAGGAAAAACTTTATTTGAATGGTCCATGTTAAGTTTACAACAACTTAATAGTTATAGCCCTAATTATATATTTATCGTAAGAGAACAAGATGAATCAGAAAACTTTATAAAAAACCAATGTGATAATTTAGGTTTAGAAAAAGTTAACATTATTACAATTAATTATAGAACAGATGGACAAGCTACTACAGCTTTATTGGCTGAAGAATATTGGAATGAAGATGAACCTTTGTTTATATATAACATTGACACATATGTAGAACCACCTAACATTAATGGTGAGGAATTTAAAGGAAATGGATTTATTCCATGTTTTATAGCTCCTGGAGAACATTGGAGTTTTGTAAAAGTCGATGAATCTAATAAAGCTATTGAAGTTAAAGAAAAGACAAGAATATCAGATAATTGTTCAATAGGTGCTTATTATTTTAAAACTGCAAGTTTATATAAAGAGCTATATGATGAATTCTATAAAGATAATAATAATTTAGTAAACGGAGAAAAATATATTGCTCCTCTATATAATTTACTTATTAGTACAAAAGATGATGTGTTCATAAGTTGTATTGATAACAAATCTGTACATGTTTTAGGCACGCCAGAAGAAGTTGAGAAATTTAAGTGCGAAGCTAATACACTATAACAGAGTTCTAAAAATCCCTTAGATAGATACAATGTTTGAGTATGTTTTCCCAAATATTGTATCTATCTTATTTTAACCATTGATATTAATACCTTCATTTCATCGTTTCAAAAACGATATTAAATACCGACCCTTTTCCTAACTCGCTGTCAACAGTTATAATTCCGTTATGTGCTTTTACTAATTCTTTAACAATAGATAACCCTATTCCTGCTCCACCTGTTTTTCTACTCCTAGATTCATCTCCTCTATAGAACCTTTGAAATATATAGGATAAATCCTCTTCTTTAATACCAATTCCAGAATCCTTAAAACTAATTATTGCTTTATCATCTTTTTTACGTAAGGAAATAATTATTTCTCCACCCTCGTTAGTGTATTTATATGCATTAGTTAGTAAGTTGACGAATATTTGTTTTAATCTATCTTTATCACCTTGTATAAATACATGGGAATCTAATTTCTTCTCCATCTTAATATTTTTACTCTCCATAAGAGGTATAAAACTATCAATAACAGCAGATAATTCCTCTTTTATATCTACTTTCGCCATATTAAGTCTTAGATATTCACTTTCTACTACGGATAGCTCATTAAGATCATTAATAAGTTTTGTCATCCTAACTATTTCATCATTCAATTTAGCAAGTCTTTCTGGTGAAGGTTCTAAGACTCCATCCATTAATGCTTCTATCTGGCTTCTAAGAACAGCTAATGGACTTCTAAGTTCATGAGATATATCATTACTTAATCTTTTTCTCAATTCTTCTTGTTCACTAAGTTGTCTTGCTAATTCTTTAATTGAGTTTGCTAATTCACTTAATTCTTTTGTATCTGTTTTAATTAATTTAACTTGTTTATAATTACCCTTTGATATATTATGTGTACTATTATTTATCTCAATAATAGGTTTAGTTAATCTCTTTGATAGGTATGAGCTTAAAATTATTGCAAGTAATACTGCAATAATAAAAGAAATAGCATACAAAATATTAATTGTGTAAATAAAATCATTATCTTCTTTAGCTGTAATAATATTTTTATAATGACCGATATTTAGATAAGCTACTACTTGCTTTTTGTAACTAATTGATTCTTCTATATACGTATAATCCTCTTTATATGGATTCTCATGGATTATATTTACACCCATTCCCTTTCCTTTTCCCATACCCATACTACTTATAAATATAACTTCTCTATCTTTATTTAGTAAAACAAGCTCCACGTCTTTAAAATGTGCTTGTTGTTTAAGATACATTAATTCTCTACTATCTAATACTCCATCATTTTCAATACTATTATTAACATAAGTTATTATTTCTTTATCATTAAGTTTATTCTGCTTCATTACATAATCAACAAAATAATAATGTATGCCTATATTAGATATTATTATTATAACTATAACTGTAATCAATGATATAACGATTGAATTTTTTGTGATTCTTTTGCTTAAACTTATCATTGTAATTCACATCCATCCTTAATCTTGTTTGCCTTTAAACTTATACCCTACTCCGTACACAGTTATAATATATTGTGGATTTTTAATATCATCTTCAATCTTTTTACGAAGATTTTTTATATGTGCATCAATGGTTCTATCATAGCCTACAAATTCATATCCTAATGCACTATCAATAATCTGAGCCCTAGTAAAAACTTTATTTGGATTTCTTGCAAAAACTAGTAAAATTTCATACTCATTAGGAGTTATATTAAGTATCTCCCCTGCTTTTTTAACAGTTCGCTCTTCCTTATCAATTATAACATCATGGTTATTAAGTGATATAATTGTATTATTAACCACGTTACTATTATTAACTCTCCTAAGTATAGCCTTAACCCTCATAACTAATTCTCTTGGGCTAAAAGGCTTTGTTAAATAATCATCTGCACCAAGTGATAAGCCATTTATCTTATCATCTTCCATATTTTTAGCTGTAAGCATTAATATAGGTACATTAGATTCTTTTCTAATTTTCTCACATATTTGTTCCCCTGATAAATCAGGTAACATTAAATCTAAAACTATAAAATCAGGTTTTAGTTGTTTATACATTAAAAAGCCTTCCCTACCATTATCAGCAGTAAATACCTCATAATCTTCTTTATTAAGATAAGCCTCAACCACTTCTAATAATCCATGTTCATCATCAATTACAAGAATTTTTTCTTTCATTCTTTCATGCCCTCTTTCAATATATCGTTAATTTATATTATATTCTAATCTGCATTATTAAGTAATAAAAAACTACCTATAAATAAATTCGTTAATTATATATACCCCTCTTACTAAAATTATCTACTAATCGTGTATGTAAAGAATTAATATTCTACGCGTTACAATTATAAATTTATATTACACATATTAATAAAATAATATCATAAATTTATATAAAATCCATTATTTTGGTAATTAAAATTAATGGCTATAGATAGCCTATTACTATCTACAGCCTTTTGTTCTATTTTCCCTATTTTTAACAAATAATTACTTACTACTAAATTTAATTTACTCTTCTACCAAATCCTTGTCCTCTACCTTTTCTACCACCATTTCCAATACCTTTTCCACAACCCATACCTTGACCTTGACCCATACCTAATCTTATACCCATTTTTTGTCCTAACCTTTGAGGGTTACTTGGATCACAGTTTCCTACGTTATCTTTTAATTTAGCTATAAATTCATCAGCTTCTTCTCTAGTTAACTGTCCATCTTTAACTTTTTCTTCAATTACTTTTATTTTTTCTTCTAACATTTTTGCTACAAAATCTTCATAAACACCTTCTTCAGTAGCTAGTTGTCCATAAGTTTTACCCTCTTGACGTAACTCATAAGCTTGTTCCTCAGTCTTACCTGTAAGCTCTGAATATACTTGTGCTGGCGATGCTGCATATGCTACCATTCCTAATAATAATGATCCTGATAAACCTAATGTAATTAGTCTTCTTGCTTTCATTGTAATTCCTCCTTCATAATTGTTGTTTATTTAGGTAATTGCAAAACTAGGAATTATAATTCTTTACATACAATATATAGTTATTATTAAAAGCAGTAACCCAACATATTGTATTAAATAATTAACAAATTGAAGTTTTGCAATTACTTTATATTGATATTATAAAATAACAATATGAAAAAGTTATGAAGCTGCTATCTATTGATTTTTATTTTCTACTATGTTATATTTAAGCTACTAACACCGAAAGGAGATTTCCATATGTTAAAAGGAAAAACTATCGTAATAGGTGTAAGTGGTGGAATAGCTGTATATAAGATGTGCGATGTAGTAAGTAGATTAAAAAAATTAAATGCTAATGTTCATGTAATTATGACAAAATCAGCAACAGAATTTGTATCACCCCTAACATTTCAATCACTAAGTATGAATCCTGTTGTTGTAGATATGTTTGAAAAAATACAAAAATGGGATATTGAACATATTTCTTTAGCTAAATCAGCAGATTTATTTTTGGTTTCACCTGCTACCGCTAATATAATAGGAAAAATAGTAAACGGAATTGCAGATGATATGTTATCAACAACTGTAATGGCAACAAAAGCACCTGTAATTATTGCACCAGCTATGAATACTAATATGTATAATAATCCTATTGTTCAAAATAATATAACTAAATTAAAAGAATTTGGTTATAATTTTATTGATCCAGAACAAGGAAGACTAGCATGTGGTGATTTAGGCATTGGAAAACTTGCAAATGTAACTACTATAATTGAATCAATCACTAATACATTAATAAATAATAAACCTTTAGATGAAAAAAAAATATTAATAACAGCTGGTCCAACAAGAGAACCTCTTGATCCAGTTCGTTTTATGACAAATTATTCTTCTGGTAAAATGGGATATGCAATTGCAGAAGCAGCCGCAATGCAAGGAGCAGAAGTTACTTTAATATCTGGTCCTGTAAACATCCCAAAACCAAGTAACATAAAAAAATATATACCAATTAAAACAGCTACTGAAATGTTTGAAGCTGTAAAAGAAAATTTGTCACAACAAGATATAGTTATTAAAACTGCTGCTGTAGCTGACTATCGTCCAAAGATATATGAAAATCAAAAAATCAAAAAATCCGACGGCGATATTAATCTTACACTAACCCGTAATACAGACATACTTAAATGGATCGGCATGCATAAAAACCCTCAACAATATATTGTGGGATTCGCAGCTGAAACCAATGATGTCATGGAAAATGGGATTAAAAAGCTTCATAATAAAAATGTTGATTTAATAATAGTTAATGATATTACAAGTGTAAATGCTGGATTTGAATCAGATACTAACTGTGTGACATTAATTGATAAAAACGGTTTAAAACAAAATCATGCAGTTATGCCAAAAAAAGAATTAGCATATGTAATCCTTGATTATATTACTAAACAAATTAGCAAATAAAATAATAAATAAAAATCTGCTTTGATTCTATATAGAACAAAGACAGTATCAAGTTGAATAAGTTATGTAACTCAAACTTCACACTTCATAAATACGTGTGAAGCAAACTAAAATAAATTCGAAGTTTGAGTTATATTTTAACCTTCTTTGGTACTGCCTAAAGAAGGTTTTTTATGTTATAGTAAAGACCTACTAATATAGAAAATGAGCTAGGTATGGAGGTTTATATGATTGGATTTATAGGTGCTGGGAATGTTGGTACTACTCTAGGTATGTATTTTCATAAAATGAATATGTCTATTAGTGGATATACTAGTAGAACATATATTTCTGCAAAAAAAAGTGCCAGCAAAACCAATAGTAAAACTTTTGAAAACATTGAAAATTTAATTATTTCATCAAAATACGTTATGATTACAACACCAGACGATGCAATAGAAGATGTTGTTGCGGATATAATTATGACAAATATAAACCTAAATAACAAAGTAATATGTCATACTAGTGGTGCTCATCCTTCTTCTGTATTAGAACCTTTATATCAAAAAGGAGCTACTATAGCATCACTACACCCAATATTATCATTTGCAGATATTGAACACGCACTTAGCTTGTTACACCATACACCATTTACATTAGAAGGAAAAGGAAATATAATTAACGAATTTATACAATTACTAGAAGATAATAAACTTAAAATATATAATATAAAAACAAAGCAAAAAACTTTATATCATGCATCAGCTTGTATAGTATCTAATTATCTTGTTACACTAATGGATACGGGCGTTCAAATGCTAAATATGATAGGATTTGATTCAAAAACTTCTTTAGAGCTTATTGAACCATTAGTAAAAGGTACTTTAAATAATATTTTTGAAAAAGGTCCAGAAAGTGCCCTTTCCGGTCCAATAGCTAGAGGTGATATTAGTACTATACAAAAACATATAGAAGTATTATCAAAACAAAATAAAGATATTAACAATATATATTCTGTATTAGGTAATAAAACGTTAGATATTGTAATGAGAAAAAATACTTTAGATGAAAATACTGTTAATAATTTAAGGGAGATATTAAAAAATGAAAAAAATAACGACTGAAACTATTAGAAGAAAAAAAAATTCAGATGAACCTATAACTATGTTAACAGCATATGATTACCCAACAGCAATGATTTTAGATGAAGCTGGAATTGATATTTTATTAGTAGGAGATTCTGTTGGAATGGTAGTTTTAGGATATGAAGATACTACCCAAGTAACTATGGAAGATATGCTTCATCATGTAAAAGCAGTTACTCGTGGAAGTAAGAGATCATTAATAGTAGCTGATCTACCATTTTTATCATACCATTTAGGAGTACATGAAGCTGTAAAAAATGCTGGTCGTCTAATTCAAGAAGGAAAAGCTAACGCTGTAAAACTAGAAGGTGGTATAGAAGTAGTAGACCAAACTAAAGCAATGGTTAATGCTGGAATTCCAGTTATGGGACATTTAGGTCTTACTCCTCAATCAATTAATCAACTTGGTGGATATTACATTCAAGGAAAATCAGAAGAAAAAGCTAAAAAATTAATAGAAGATGCAAAAGCTTTAGAAGAAGCAGGTGTATTTGCAATAGTACTAGAGTGTATACCTACTGAATTAGCTGAACTAATAACAAAGAATGTTAACGTACCTACTATAGGAATAGGTGCTGGTGCAAATTGTGACGGTCAAGTATTAGTAACCCATGATATTCTAAACCTATATTCCAATAAATCACCAAAATTCGTTAAAGAATATGCAAATATACAAGAAATAATTACAGAAGCAACTAAAAATTATATTGAAGACGTTAAAAGCAAAACATTTCCAAGTTCAGAACATGTTTTTCACATTGATGAAAGCGTAATGAATTTGATTATTTATGGAGGAAATAATTAATGAAAGTTTTTAATACTATTAAAGAAATGCGTGAATTATTAGATACACATCGTAGTAATGGAAAAAGCATTGGACTTGTACCTACAATGGGATATTTGCATGAAGGGCATATATCTCTTCTAAATAAATCTGTTAGTGAAAATGACATAACTGTACTTAGTATATATGTTAATCCAACTCAGTTTGGACCAACAGAAGATTTAGATAGTTATCCAAGAGATATTGAAAATGACAAAAGACTTGCAGAAAATGCAGGGGTAGATATTGTATTTATACCTTCTGATTCTATAATGTATTTAGAAAATCATTTTACCTATGTTAATGTTAATAATCTAACAGCGAATTTATGTGGTAGCTCTAGACCAACACATTTTCAAGGTGTTACAACAATTGTTACTAAATTATTCAATATTATTCAACCAAAAAAAGCTTATTTTGGTCAAAAAGATGCTCAACAAGCACTTGTTATTAATAGAATGGTAAAAGATTTAAATATACCTGTAGAAATTATTACTTGTCCAATTATTAGAGAAAAAGATGGCTTAGCTATGAGCTCAAGAAATAAATATCTTAATCAAGAAGAACGAGGCCAAGCAACGATTCTCTTTCAATCTCTTCAAATGGCAAAAAATATTATTATAGATGGTGAACGTTCAGCAGACATTGTTAAATCTAGTATACAACAAAGTATTAATTCTAAATCATTAGCAAAAATTGATTATATAAGCATAGTTAGTGAAAATACTCTTGAAGATATAGATAAAATTGAAGGAAATACTCTTATTGCACTTGCTGTAAGATTTGGAAATACACGACTAATCGATAACTTAAGAATGGAGGTTAATTAATATGTTAATAGAAATGATGACTGGAAAGCTTCATAAGGCAGTTGTAACTGATGCTAATTTAAATTATGTAGGTAGTATTACAATTGATGAAAAATTAATGGAAGCTGCTGATATACTCCCTGGACAAAAAGTTCAGATAGTAAATAATAATAATGGAGCAAGACTAGAAACTTATGTAATTAAAGGAGAAAGAAATAGTGGAACAATATGTCTAAATGGAGCTGCCGCTAGATTGGTTCAACCAGAAGATGTAGTTATTATTATTGCATATGCATTAATGGAAAAAGAAGAAGCTAAAAATTTTACACCAAAAGTTGTATTATTAGATAGTGATAATAATATTGTAAAATAAAATTTTTATATTAAATATATAACATCTTTTCATTTATTTTGTGTATATATTTAATGGCAGTTTTTAGAAGATATAAAATGAGTCTTATTTAACTCTTATAGTTAAATAAGACTCATTTATTTATTATTTACACCATTATATTTGATTTATCATACTTGCATTATATGCTGCTCCAAATCCATTATCAATATTAACTACTGATACACCAGAAGCACAACTATTTAACATAGAAAGTAATGCTGATAGACCGTTGAAATTAGCACCATATCCAACACTTGTTGGTACTGCAATAATTGGCTTATCTACAAGACCACCTACTACACTAGCCAGTGCACCTTCCATACCAGCTATTACTATAATTACTTTTGCGCCTCTA
Organism: Vallitalea sp.; assembly: GCA_025210235.1. GTDB lineage: Bacteria > Bacillota > Clostridia > Lachnospirales > Vallitaleaceae > Vallitalea. The sequence continues at coordinate 18,486 of JAOASG010000071.1, read as the reverse complement.
ATTAAATCTAATCTAGCATATAATCGATGAATTCCTGCTACTCCAACATCAGTAATAACCTCTACTTGATTTCCTAATATTAATGCAGTCTCTTTAGCTTCTTCAACTACTGCTAAATCAGATGTTCCTGCTGAAACTATAGCAATATAAGAATCTGTTTTTTGAATTTTATTAACCTCATAAGTAATTGTTCTTCCTAATTCATTATATTTTAAATCACTATTCAAATCCTTAACATTTTCAAACATTTCTTTAGAAGCTCTAGTTGCTAAAATATTATTGTTTTTGGTTAACATGAATTTAATTATTTCTCTTACTTGAGATATCGTTTTATTTTCACAATATATTACCTCTGGATACCCCACTCTTATTTCTCTATGATTATCGATTTTTGCGAAACCTAAATCCTTAAATGGCAAATCTTTAATTACTTCATATGCTTCGTCTACTGATACATTATTATTTTGCAATTGCTTTAATAATTGAATTATTTCTTGTTCATTCATTCAAGCCACCTGCCTCTAATGTTTTTATACTAAAATCACCCATTTTATACCCTTGCAAATCTAATGTTGCATATTTAAACCCTATCTCTGAAAAATAACTTGTAATTTCATTGATAACTTTTTCATTGATAATATTAATAAAATTATTTCTATTTAGTTCTATTCGAGCTAAGTTTCCATGCACTCTTACCCTACACGCTTTCATTCCTTTATTCATTAAAAATTTTTCTGCTTTTTCAATTCTCTCTAACATATCAGACTCAATGATTGTATCATGTTCTATTCTTGTTAATAGGCAGGCATAAGAAGGTTTATCCCATACTTCTAGTTCTCTCTTCTTTGCCATTAATCTAATATCAGATTTAGTAATCTCGCATTCTAATAATGGACTAATTATCTTTAGTTCTCTCAATGCCTTCATACCTGGCCTGTAATCTTTAGTATCATCATAATTTGTTCCATCAATAACATATTTAAAATCTTCATTTACTGCTTTCTCATTAATTTTTTGGAATATATATTTTTTGCATAGATAACATCTATTTATGGGATTATTTTTTATATGTGATGCGATTTCGACGTTTATAAAATCATGCTTAATCCCAAGTTTTTTAGTGAATTCTTTAGCTTCTTTAATTTCCCACTTAGCTATATAAGGTGAGTTTATTGTTACAGCTTTTACATTATCACCTAATGCCTCTTTCGCTGCATATAATAAAAAAGTACTATCTACTCCTCCTGAAAAAGCTATTATTACTTTCTCTAATTTTTTTAAGTATTGTATTAAAGTAAAATATTTGTCCATAATCATTCTCCATTTATGTTTATTTTTGATATTTCATCATAAATAACTCTTATTGGAACTCCATATTTATTTGCTAATTTTTCACATACCTCATATTCAGGTTTCATTTTTATAACTGTACCATCTAATAATCCCATTTTCAAAGGAATATCTCCATACTTTGTTGAAACTACTGAAAACTCTCTATCTAACTCTAATTTTTCAACATTGTATTTTCTAAGACCTAAGGTAGTTGTATCCATTAACAATATTTTTTCTATAACCTGTGTATTATCAAGTTCAGTTAATACACTTAGTTTAATTGCAGGTCTACCTTTTTTCATTATTATAGGTGTTTTATAAACATCTAATGCACCATTTTCAAAAAGCTTCTCTTCGACATAACTATATAATTCTGAATTCATATCATCTATATTTACTTCTATAATCGTTTGTATTTTTTTTGATTTATTTTTTTCTTCCCCTAAATAAACTCTTAGTACATTTGGTATTTCAAAATCTCTAGTCCCAAGTCCATACCCCGTTTTTAATATTTTAAAATCCATTGAACTAGTAAAGTCATTAACTACTGTTTTTAATATTGCAGCTCCTGTTGGTGTAGTCGTTTCAAAATTTACTTTCCCTAAATGAATTGGAACATTATTTAAAATTTCTGAAGTCGCAGGCGCTGGTACTGGAATAATTCCATGAGCACATTTAACAAATCCTCCTCCTAATTCTATTGTAGAGGATATAATCTTATCTACCTTTAGATTATCAATACAAATTGCTGCACCAATAATATCAACTATAGAATCTACAGCACCTACCTCATGAAAATGTACTTCATCAATTGATTTTCCATGTACTTTAGCTTCTGCTTTAGCTACAACATTAAATATATCTTTACTTAATTGTTTTATATTATCATTTAAACTACTACTATCAATAATATTATATATACTTCTTAAATTTCTATGTTCATGATGTTCTTCATGATGGTGATGTTCGTGATGTTCATTGTGCTCTTCATGATGGTGATGTTCATGATGTATATTATTTGTTAATATTACATCAACTTTTGTTCCTGTAATACCCATTTTTTGCTTTGTTTCTATTTTCAGCTTAAATTCCTTTGATATAGATAATTTATCTAATTCTTTTATAAGGTAACTTTTGTCAACCCCAAGGTCTATTAAAGCACCTAAGTTCATATCTCCACTTATACCTGCGAAACAATCATAATATAATACTTTCATTTTATGCTCCTTTTTAAAGTCTTCTATTTATTTATAATTGATATTTTACTAAATGAACCAAAATCTTCAACCATTTGTGAATAAACTTCTTTTCCAACAAGGAATTTATAAATCTCATCTGCTTTCTTATCAGGTTCAATATCTTGAAATTGTTCCGGGTATAGAACTTTTCCCAAATAATATGCATCTGCTATGGAAGTTCCTATATTGGTATGATAAAAATTATATGGTAACTGAGAATATATTTCACCATTTTTAAATGCAGATAAAGAATTATAAAAATCTGGATTCTTTTCATAATCCTGTTTTACAAGATTTAATCCTCCATAGTCAATAAAAATTTTATCTGGATTCCATTCTATAATCTTTTCTTTATCTATCATGATAGAACCTGTCTTATCTACTTCATCAACAACATTTTTCGCATTAATGGCTTTAAATAATGAATATTCTCCATAAGTACTTTCTATACCATGACTACCTTTATAAGATAGCGCACCGATATATGTACTTATTTTTTTACTATCATCTATATCTTTTGTTCTTCTACTTAAATCATTATAACACTCTTTCATATAATTTATAACTTCTTCAGCTCTTTCTTCTTGCCCCATAACTTCTCCAATAATTTTAATAGATTCATATACCGCAGGATCAAAAGTTGCCACTTTCCCATAACTTAATGCTATAACTGGTATTCCAATTTTAGTTTGCAATTTATCTACAGCAGATTTATCATTTCCATACATAGAAAATATTACGTCTGGTTTAACTGAGAATAGCTTTTCAACATCAGGAGAATTATTTGGTCCTCCTGGTCCTATTACATCTAAATCTTTTATAGATGGATTTGCTAGTGCATAAGGTCTTCCCATAGAATATTTTTTTTCGATTTGTTCTATTCCAGCTACTTTATCAATACTATCTACATAACAAAATAATCTTAATGCTCCAGGTCCAATAGCAACTATTTTTTTTGCATTGTTATCTATTGTAACAGTTCTATTTAACATATCAGTTATAATTATCTTATTATCATATGAATCTTCTTCATTTGAGTCCTTATTAACTGTAGTTTGACTTGTAGTACATCCAACAAAAAAACTTAATGTTATTACTAAAATTATAATAAATAATATATTTTTTTTCATTAATAGTATGCTCCTATCTTTTATAATAATGTAGTAAATTATTTTATACAACAATTCTTGTATTAAACAGGTACTACAATCATTTTGCTACATATTTTTTCAACTTTTACGGGAACTGAGTAAACACGCTCAATATTTTTTGAAGTCATAACTTCTTGACCACCGGCTGCAAATATTTTCCCATCTTTTAATAATATGAATTTATCTGCAAATCTTAATGCTAAGTTTAAATCATGTATTGTAACTAACGCAGAGATTTTATTATTATTAACTACATTTTTAATAATATTAATCACTTCTAGCTGATTCTTAAGATCAAGACTACTTGTAGGTTCATCTAGCATCAAAACCTTTGGTTCTTGTGCTAACGCTCTAGCTATAATTACTTTTTGAAGTTCTCCTCCACTTAGTTCATCTATATATCTTAATGCATATTTTTCTAACCCAAGCATTTTTATTGCATTATTTACAATATCTAGATCTTTTTTTGTAACATCCCATTTAATATAAGGTTTTCTTCCAATAAGAACAGCATCAAATACAGTCGTTCTAATAGTACTATTACTTTGAGAAACATACCCTATTCTTTTAGCTAATTCTATTTGATTTAATTTCGAAATATCTAATTCATCAATTAAAACCGAGCCCTTTTGAGGCTTTAAAATTCTGTTTATACATTTTAAAAGAGTAGATTTCCCTGTACCATTAGTTCCTAATATTGCAAGACATTCGCCTTTTTCTAAACTAAATGAAACATCTTTTAAGACTTTATGACTAGGATATTTAAAGTCCAATCCTTGAACTGAAAGAATCATCTTATTTTTGCCCCCTTATAAGTAAATATAAAAATAATGGTGCACCTAAAAAAGATGTTATTGCTCCTACTGGTAGTATAACAGGCGCAATTATTGTTCTTGCCAATGTATCTGCAAATAATAAAATTATTGAACCACATATAGCTGATATTGGTATCAAAAAACGGTGATCTCCTCCAATAATCCTTCTTACTATTTGCGGAGATATTAACCCAATAAATCCAATAATTCCTAAAAATGAAACAGATACTGCTGTAATTAATGAAGATACAAACATTCCTCCAAAACGTACTCTTTCTACATTAACACCGAGACTTTTAGCTACTTCTTGCCCACTATCTAGAGCATTATAATCCCATCTTTTAAACATAAAATAGATTAATGCTATACCTATTATAATAAACATTATAAAAACTTCATTCCATGATACTCTACCCAAATCCCCGAAGGTCCAAAAAACAGCTGCTGCTACCTGTACATCATCAGCAAAATATTGTATTAAAGTAATACCTGCAGAGAAAAGAGATCCTAACGCAACTCCAGCTAATATAATAGATTGAGGTGCAAAACTCTTTAGTTTAGCCAATAACAATATAACAATAGTTGCTAACATGGATAAAACAAAAGCTGACAAAGTAACAATATATGGATTATTAATAATAACCGCATCAGCACTTAAACTCCTAAAACTGCCTGCTCCAAATATAATAATAGCTAAATTAGCTCCAAAAGCAGCCGCATTAGATATTCCCAATGTTGCTGGAGAAGCTAATGGGTTTCGTAAGTTATTTTGCATAACACAACCTGAAACCGATAAACCTGCACCTGCAATAATAGCAGCTATTACTCTTGGTAAGCGAATACTTAAAACAACAACATTTGAGCTTACTGTTCCATGGCCAATAATAGACTTAAATATTTCTGAAAATTTTAAATTAGTAGAACCAGCATTTATTGCAATAACTGATAATATAAACATTAATATAATAGATGATATTAGTATACCTACTTTTTTCCCTGTATAACTTTTATATGCTTCTATTCCATCTTTTTCATTAGCTACTTCATATTTAATTTTTATCACATCTTTCATTTTATTATGTATTACCAGCCTCTTGAATATTCTTCATAACAATCAAGACATAGTTTTTCTCCGTTACTTAATCTAATATTAGTTTCTTTTACACCTTCTCCACATTTTTGACAAATAATAGTATTAAATATTCTCGCACGTGATGGCACTTCATAATCAGGTTTTTTAATAGTAAATACTTCTTCTTCAGGTGCATTTAATATATGTAGTTTTTTTTCATCTCTACTCATTTCTGACTGAAAGTTATTCATTATTAATCTTATACTATCTCCATTTGTACGATTAAAAAATGAAAATGCCATCTTACCAGTATCTCTATATATAAGATTTCCTTTACCCATTGTACAACCTGTAATAACTTGAACTGCATCTACTCCACAAGCATCATTTTCTGTAATACATACTAATTCTTCATCTTTAGAAAATGTAAGATTAATCTTTTTTATTGCTATTTCGCATGCTCTAAAACCAATAGCAAGACCTGGACATTCATGTCCATGAAATTCTATACATTTATTCCATAATTCTTTATCCATTTACTAGTCCTCCTCAAATTATCCAAAAATCAAAAAAGCCCATAAAAAATACTAGTTGCCTAGTACCCTTCATGGGCTGTTAATTATCAACTTTAATTTCTATAAGTTATTTATTGAGCCTTCGTGACTCATTTCTATAAAGATATTACCACACGTAGTATCAAAAGTCAATCCTTGAATTTTTACAATATTTCAGTATTTAACTCCTTCTCATAAAGAAACATAGCTGATAATTTTTCAATATTTAACCGTTTAGTTAACATATCACATTTACAAAGAAATAAATAGAAAATATTATATCCAGTTCCTGATAATGTTTCAAAGTTACCTTGTCCTTTTGAAATAATCATATCTGCTTTATTAAAAACCTCTTTAAATTCTTGTGAAACTTCATCTAAATCCGTTCCTGGTATATCTGTACCATTATTGATTATTTTTGCATATTTATCAATTCCTACATAATATGCATCTTCTTCATTAGCATCATTAAGAGCTGGCTTACCTCTAGTTGCAAAATAAATAGTTAGATTAGGATATTGTCTTTTTATTTCACATAATAATATTTTATCAAATACAATTTCACCTGTATTGTCACCAAGATAAAGAATATCTTTTGCATTTTCTAACTCTATATTAAACCTTTTATAAACACTACTATTAATATTACTATCCATTGTTTTTGTAATAATATCTTTTACCAATTCTATTGTAATATTATCAAGTGCACCGAAATCTACTATATTGCCTGCCATAGCTATTCTTAATGCATCCATTAATCGGTTATTAGAATCATCTAACATACTTGTAATATTTTCTTCCATTCCTAATAATTTTTCATTAAACAGCATCTTTTCTTCCTTATAAAAATCATCCACTCCTGTAGCATTATGTAATAATCTCATCACTTTTGTACTTATGTAAGGAGCTGTTTTAGAAAAATCTGTATCAGCAACCTCTAATAAAACTTTATTCATAAAATTATACTTTTCCTTCTTATCTTTAATATATTTATCTGCTAATTGATCAGCCTTGTTAATAATACATGCAATACAATCTACATGTGAATTCATATTATAACACCTCCATTAATACTAAAAAATCTAGGCTTTAAAAGATCAACGATCTCAAAAACCTAGATTTCATAATTATACGAATTTTACAGCTGTACCATATACAATAACTTCAGCAGCACCTTGCATAATTGCACTTGAAGCATATCTTATATTGATAATTCCATCAGCATTTAATTCTTCTGCTTCTTTTACCATACGTTTTGTTGCTAACGCTCTTGCTTGATTCATCATTTCATTATAAGAACCTAGTTCTCCACCAACTATTGTTTTGAAAGAACTCATAATATCTTTACCAACATGTTTTGATTGAATAGTTGATCCTTTTACAATAGATATTGTTTCAATATTTTTTCCAGAAATATAATCAGTATTTACTAAGATCATCTTGATCTTCCTCCTTCAATTCTTTAAGTCTATGTAATAAATTCACTATAAGTGCAATAATAACAAATAACATACCTATAGCAAATATTACTCCAATTATTTGTACCATCAAAACACCAGATTTAATTGTATTATATGAAACAGTATATAACACCAATAACTCAAATAAACAAATCAATACAGTAATAAAAATAGGTGCAAATTTCTTATTCAATGTTCTCACCTCAAATAAAGTGTCTAATAATAAAAATATTCAGTATCTATTTTTTTATAAAAATCATTTTTCTTCGACTTAAAGGGTACATTATTAAAAAACAAGCATTTATCGATGTTATTAACCCCTTCTAACGCCATTTTCGCTGCAATAATACTATCAGTCGATGGAACCTTCTCTGCAAAACTTTTCTTATGAGCTGGTGGGAATTGAACACAATAACCTTTATCATAAATTACATCTTTAATAGTATTAGGAAATCTAGAGCTTTCTTTTCTATTTACTACTACATTAGCTACAGCTAATTTTGCATCAAACCCAATATAGTTTGCCTCAACAGTTACAATTTTAGCTAATAAATTCAAGTCTTCATCTGTATAACTTCTTTTAAATATACTTGTAGCTGGTACAGCTATATCCTCTCTAACAACTTCAACAGTATATGTTGCTTGCTTCCATTCCACTTTACAATTCATATTTTCTGTTATAAATCTGATAGGTACCATTGTACGATTATCAATTACTGGTGGTGGAGATTGTAACTCATACTGCTCACCATTAACAAGAACAATTTTTGAATCAAGTGTCATCTCTATACATTTTTCATCATCATTAATTGTTATCTTTCTATTATCTCCATCCCAAATAACTTCAGCATTAAGGGCATTCGCTACAAACCTAAGTGGTACATATACAGTCTTTTCCATAAGAACTGGTTTAGTATCCATCAAAATATAATTTTCATTAATCTTAACAGATATAGGTGGAACTTTATCTATAGCAAAAACTGGCAAACTCAATGAAAACACTGAACACATACATAAGCAACATACTAAGACTTTAACTATTTTTTTCACTAAAATTCCCCTCCTATTTGTGGGTATCTAAATTAATCTATTCTTCCTCTTGTAATTGTTCTTCTTCTTTATTATTTTTCTTTTTTGCACTGAATTTATCCATAATGTTAGGAACCATATCAATAATCTTTGTTAAACTATCTTGATTCTTTACATTAACTAATTTTGTTTGACCATCTTGTATTACGAGAACAGCACTTGGGCTTATTTTAGCTCCTAATGCTCCTCCTCCGACGCCTTTATCTTTGGCTTTTTCTTTTCCCTCTTCAGAAGCACCTGCTCCAACTCCAAATGAAACATCTACTAGTGGTAATATGATAGTCTCTCCAATATTAATAGCTTCACCTACAACTGTTTTAGTTGAAACAAAATTTTCCATCCCATTAAATAATGACTCTACTGTTTTTTTGAAATTTGATTCCATTTATTTTCCTCCTTAAGTTCTTCATCATTTTAACATTAGTATAGCTATTTAAGCCTTATATGTTTTATAAATTTTTCTTACTCTTTTATCTAAAATAATACTTAGAGTATTTTTTAGCAATACAATTAAATAAATTTTCCCTTTTGCGTTTAAACTTCCTTGAATAATTTTTTCATTAAAATTAGGTATAACTTTTAGTTTATCACCTGTAACTGTATATAATATACTAACTGCACCTACTACATATCCTGTAGATGCGGGATCACCTGTTCCAATAACTATATCTGCTTTAAATTTCTTGGGCAATATGTGTTTTATGATTTTTAGTATTTTATCTTTTAGCATTTTAATAACAGCTTTATTATCTTCGTTTTTAATAAAATCTTTAATCTTAATAAATATGTCTTTCCATTTATTATTACCACTTGTTTTATTCTTTGCTTTATTCTTCTCTTTATTCTTTTTCTTGTTTTTTTTCACCTTAATTTTTGTGTTTTTTATTTTATTATCTTTAATGTTCTGATTAGTTTCTAACGGTATACTTGAATCTATATCTTTATTATATTGGTTACTACTATCTAGTTCAACTTCGGATATTGTATTTTCATCATCCTTAACTAGCTGTTTTTCGTCAACATTATCCTCTTTATTTTTCTTAGTTTTTTTATGTTTACTTCTTTTTTCTTTATGTCGTTTTTTTTCACCTAAAATATTTTTACCAAAAATTTTAATACTAGTAACTGTTGTATCTTCTAGATGATACGTAAAAGAAAATATATGAAATAACCAATTTATTCTTACATCTAACTTAATAATATCATATTTTTCTCCATATACTCTATATTTAATTGGTACAAATAAGATAACACATAACAATAATAATATAATAGCTATTATCCCTAATATTATATATAAAATAACTTTTAATATTCCTAAAATTATAGCTAACATATTATCCACCCGTTTTCTTAATCGTTATACTTAAACCTAACTTTTATATTTCTCCTAACCCTTTCTAATAAAACAAGTAAAAGGATAGCGCTAAGTACAAAAATTCCTAATATTATCATTGCTGTTTGAAAGAAAAATATTTCAGGTACCATATTTATTAAAATATCAGTTTTTGGATTTAATAACCACAAATCATTAGTAAAAAATATCTCATGAAAAATAGTAAAATATTTATTAAAATCAATTAATAGTAATCCACTTAGTATTAATATTAACATAAATATTACTGCAAATACATATTTAATTAAAGAAAGTATAATAGTTAATAATTTTTTATTCTTAAAATAAATATAAATAAATACCAACATTAATGTAATACCGCATATATTTCTACTAAGTTTACCTAATTGAAATATTCTTTTCACATCAACCATATGTTCTTTCTCACGTTCATTAAAAACTTCTTGTTTTTTCCCTTGAATAATAGCTGTCATATCAAGAGTTTCTTTATTCCCTTTTAAATAGTAAATCATATTCTTAGTTATTCTAGTAAGTTCATTTAAACTAGTACCCGTTTTTTCAGGTATATTATGTATATCGTACTGCCAACTATAATATTCTACATTATAAGCAACTAATTCTAAAGATGTATGTAGTAATAAAAAAAATAGTAAAATTCCTATGATACCACTTATAAATATATTTATTACTTTCATTAATATCACCATCTTCATATTTATTAGCTCATCTTTCCCACTCTAACCGAAATATAGTCATAGAGTGTAGATGTTGAATTATTAGCTTAGTATGCTTAGGTCTACATCTGATGTTTTTTTGTAAACATCATCATATATCATTCTAACTAGTTCAAAAGAATGCTCTTTACTATCAGCAATACCAATTATTAAAATTTTATTATTTTTATTTATTGTTTTGTATAATTCTGCTGATGTTAATATTTCCAAAGGATTTTTGGATTCTTCTATGCATGTTAAAAAATAAATACCTCTTACTCTTTTTCTTCTTCTTACTTTTTTAACAATCTTTTTATATTTTTTTTCACTTATTTCTTTACTCTTATATAAATTATTAGCATATTCCATATAAACACCTTCAATAAGTAATTGTAAAACTTCATTCAGTTGATTCTTAAATATTATTAAGTTAAAAAGTTAAATTATATATTAATAGTATAGCAAAAAAAAATGATAATACAATATCTTTTTGAAATCATTCATTGTAAACATTAAAATCCCTCCATTAGATGGAAGGATTCTAAGCATATTATCATCTAAGAGCCTTTTCTAGCTGTGGTATTTTATTGACTGGAAAAGCTCTAAGAAGTTGCATATATTGATTTTCTGATAAACCTTGAGTAGAACAATATAGTTCAATTTTCCTATCTACATCAGCATTTTTATAGCTTTGAAAAAACTTGTTAAATTGATTTTGTTCCATAGCAGTCTACCTTTCTTATAGAATTATAAATAGCATAAACTCTTACACCACAGTATTATTATACCCATAAAATATAATTCTATTGCAGACCATTTAATATTTCATCAAGTTAAAATCAATGAAATTCTTCCATGATCTCTTTTATTAATTCTTTACTTGCATTTTTTTCATTTTTATTAGAACACTGATGTAATGAATTAAGGATATAGCCATGAATTTGTTGTGGAGATTTAAACGCTACAGGCAATAGATAAAATAATCTAGACATTACTGCTCGTTTATATTCTTTTGATTGTTCTAAACATTTATCAATATTTGTAATTAGTTCCTTTTTAGCCTTTTCTAATGTAAAATCATCTACTCTATAATCTTCTATTTCTTTATATATATTATCAGGATTTACAAAATAACTAGATGAACTCGATAAATAATCAATCTTTTGTATGTTTTCATAAGTTTTTAACAAATTATATGCTTCAAGTTGTTTTTTATATTTATTAAATACTACCTCTATCAATCTACTATATTTTTGTATTACATTCATTCCGTTTTCAATAATTCCTTCGACATTTTCAAGTGATGTAATAAAATCAACATTATGCTCCACTTCTTCCATATAATTGGAAATCATTTTAAGTAATGAATTAGCCGTTGTCAAATCTTTATCCTCAACAAAATTGCTAAGTTTATCGCAAAAAGATATTTCAATTAAATTATTAATAGTTTCTACAGCCATTGTATACACCGTATGTACTAAACCTATTTTCATTGCTATTTGTATTTTTAAATCTGATATCTCTTGGAATTCTTTATTATTAATAGTATTATAATCTACATTCTTAAGAGTACTTATATCATCTCTTATATTCTTAAAAGAATCATCTGACTGTGGATAAAAGCTTATTGAATCTCCTATCATTTTTATAAAATTATTTAAGTCTGAAACGTATGCTCCTTTGTATATCTCAAGTGAATTATCTACATACTCAAAAAACTTAGTTTTAGTTATTCTTACTGGTAATTGGCTTAGTATCATTTTAATCTTTTCATTTATAACAATATTATCTTCATTCTCAAATATAAACTTAATAAGTCGCCCTGCAAAGCTTTCATCTTCTTCTATATCATAATAATTATTTTTAAATTTACCTTCTATTCTATTTAACTTATATTCATATAATAGAGTTTCGTCAGTATAAGATGAAAGGGTATCTATCTTAGCCTCTAATAAATCTCTAAATCTTATTAATTCTTCAGTACTTAGTTGAATACTCTCCAAACATTTATAATCCGATAATAATGAAGTCATATAATTAATAATATCTTCTCCCTTATTATCAATTTCAATAATTTTGTTGTCTTCTTCATTAATCATTTCAAGGAAAGTAATGTAATTAAATATAAAATTATATAGTGAATATTTATAATGGTTATGTTGCTGTATTATAGCTAATTCCCCTAGAGTTTTTTCTAAATCTTTATTATTATTGATATTGTCTTTAATTGTTTCAAATCTCATCATTTCCATTCATCGTGCCACCTTTAATAATATTTGTTAAATTCAATGATTATATTTCTGGTGAAAAACTCTCATTAATACATATGCGGCAAATGTCATTATCGCAGTGTAAATCAGCATAATATTTACATAAGATATCATGTTATTTTTATTAATCCCTACTGTAATTATATCAACTAAAGCATTTAATGTCCAATAATTGGGTATCAGATAAGCAATTGTTTTAAAACTATTTGATAGCAAATCAACACTAAAAAAGCTACCACTTACTATACCCATAATAAGTATGAGAATTGTGAAAATCATAGCATGTACAGCGACTTTATCCATTATTGAAGTAAATAGCATAATCAAAGATGAGATGCTAATTACATACATAATTAGAATAATAAATGTAGCAATAAATAATATCAAATTATCTTCATCAACATAAATGCCATTAATTAATGAAAACAAAAGGCTAACCATTCCCCCGGAAATAATTAGGCTCAGAAAATCGCCTAAAAAAACTGTTAAATAATTTGTACTTGATATCTTAATCCTACTTGATAATTTAGTTTCTTTATCTTTAATTATACTGACTGAAGCAAATAGTAGAAAGAAAGAAATAAAAGAAATAATAATTCCAAATATCATTTTTTTATAAATCAAACTATTATCAAATTTTTTTATATCAATACTTTCCTTCATATTTTTAACAAGATTCACTTTTACGTAATATTGATGATTACTATAATCTTGTATAGATATTCCATAATCATATGCATCAGCAAGAATATATTCTTTATTTTCTATATTATTAGTATCTAAAGCTCTTTCAAGTAAATTAATACTTTTTATCAGGCATAAATCTCTTAGAACTTTTTCTGCAAAAATATCGCCTATAAATTTTGCAATAGTACTTCCTTTCAAAAAATAAACATCAATAATTTCTTTATACCGTTCTTCATTAATATTATCTTTTAGCCCTTTTTTTAAAATATAAACAGCTTCTACTTTACCATTTTTTAATTCCTTAACAGCTTTATTTTTATTATATTCAACAATTCTTAACATCTTATCATCTTTTAAATTCTTTACTACCTTTTTCGATAAATCAGTTAAATCATTATCAACAACAGCAACAGGTACTCTACTACTATTATCTACACTCTTATATAGCGTATTAACAAGTAAGATAAATAAACTTAACATAATTACAACTAATATAATAATCATTTTAGTCTTAAATAATATTTTTAGTCTATTTTCTAAAATATTTAATAATTTATTCATATTGTCACCAAAATTCCTAAAGATTTATTTACCCAACCTTCTTGTACCGTAAATAAGATAAATATGTTAATAGTATACTACCAACAATAAATATTCCAATAAATATTATACCATAGATACGATTATAATCACTATCGAGATATAACATACCTTTTATCATCCAATAGTTAGGAGTAACCACTGCAATTTTTCGTAAAGCGTTAGGCATATAATGTATTGGTATTATGCTTCCACCAATAATTGCATTCATAAAAATAAATATATTGCTTACCAAAATAATACTTTCATCTTTTTTGAACAAGCTAGAGAAAAACATAGCAAAACTAACTGCAAGTAGTATGCAACTTATGATATATAAGACAATATACCCAAAATTATTGTGTATATTTAGATTTGTAGTTATAGAGATTATTAAGAACCAAATTAAAACAATTATAAAAATAAAAAATGTTGAACTAAGTAGTTTACTAATTAAATATTTAAATATTGATATTCTTGATACTTCTAACCTTTTAAAACACATCAGCTCTTTTTCTCTAATTAAGTCTATTGCAGTAAAGATTGATATATACATAAGAAACATCATTATTATTGCAATAAAAAAATAATTAACTGATGTAGTTGAAGGAATATTTACTAATTCATTATATTTAAAAAAACTATTTCTACCTACAGAAGTCATTACTAATTCATAGGAGATTTCATTATTATATAATGAAATCTCCTTATTAGTCATAGATAGTTCTACCATCTTATCATATAGAACTTCAACTGCTACTTGAACAGAAGTGATGTAATTTTCATAGCTTTCCATAACATTTTTAAACAATAACCCTTTTATGGGATCATTATAATTCACCATTACTTCTACAGGTCTATGTTCAAATCGCATTAAATTATCTGCGAAATCTTTGGGGATTTCAATTATTGCATCATACTTACCGTCAGCAAAAGCCTTTTTTATTTGTAATTCTCTTCCAATACATATATTTATAAAATCTGTAAAAGATTTATTACCTTTATATGCTTCAATTAATGCAGAGCTATACAAACTATTATCATTATCAATTACACCTATATTAATAGGTTGTATAAATGATTTCTCTACTTGACTGCTTTTGAAAAACAAAAATATAAATAAAAATATAGCTAATGGTAAAGTGAAAAGTAAAATATTTCTTTTCTTTTCTCTTATTAGTTCTTTCAAATTTTTAAAAAACAATCCCCAAAAAGTTTTTTTCATTAATTATTTAGGCCTCCAAATAATGTGCTAAAAATTGGATTTAACATTATTTTACTCATTACATTGTTTTGAATATCAAGCATTAATTGGTTTAATTCTTCTTCGTTAAGTTCAAGCAAATTAACTCCTTCATCTTGATTAATTCCCTTAAACTCGATTTTTTTGTTTATAGAATTAATAATCATTTCTCCATTAACTCCCATTTTCATACCAATTTCAGCATTATCAATATCTTCAATTATATCCATTTTTCTTATGTTATCTTTTTTATCAATAAATACATTATATTTAATAGCAATTCCCATTTCTTCCATATCAGGTAAATTAGCAAAATCTACTCCTTGTTCTTCTGATATTTTTTCTAATATGGATTTACCATCTAATTCAGTTACCATATCTTCTAATTGATTTTTAATTTCTTCAATACTAGTAGTAAATTCTTCTTTAGTGATGTTCATAAGTTTATAATCTTCATTTTTAATAACTATCTCAGAAACATTATCAATAAGTTCATAAATAAATGCTTTAGCTTCTTTATCCTTAACTATTTCATCTAATAGTTTTATATAGAATTCCATAGTCTTAGCCATGTCAAAATCTAGAGAATACTTATCTAAATTGAGATTATCATCACCAATTTTCACTTCTTCTTTTGTAACTTCTCCTAAAATATCTGTAACGAACTGTTCAAATAAACTAACATATTTGTCTTCATCAATGTTTTTAAGAGATGGATATTTATCATTATCAAGTAGTTCTAAATAACTCTTATAGTTAAATTTAATATTTGCTTCTTCGTTTAATTTGTTTACTACACTTTCCCAAGTAACAAATAATGGTTTTTCATATAAAAACGGTATAGAAAATCCAATTAATTCTTCATCAATATGAAAATCAGCTGATAACAATTGATTATCCTTTACATTGAAATTCATTACACCTTCTAAAATTCTTTCTTTTTTATCATATTTCATATTAACATCACAACTAATTTCTTTGATAACCTTCGTTAAAAGTTTTGCTTGTTGATCATCTAATTGACCGTTTGTAACAGGTATATTAAATTCTGTAAAACTTACTTTAGTTGTTACATCCATTGTATTTGCTTGATAATATTTTTTGAAAGCATCAACAACTTTTTCTTCTGGTTTTCTTTTATCAAATGATCCCTTACCAAATACTAAAACTGAAGCTATTGCAATTAAAGCTACAATCGCTGTTATTGCTATTGTTTTAATACGCTTATTCCCTTTATTTCCTTCTGGCGTATTTCCATTTATCATAACTTCTTCATTACTATTGTTAAGCTCGTTATTCATCTGTCCACTCTCCTCGTTATGTATTTCTATTTCTGAAAAATTATCTTCAAATTTGTATCCACAGATACCACAAACTTTTGAATCTTCTTGACATTCCCCTTGACAATTAGGACACTTCCTCATGTTATCCTCCCCTATTTTTAATTTTATTGTTACCACTATTAATTATATGCAAACGAGTGTTTTATATCTCATTTGTAAAACAAAGAACTTAACTATTAAATAAACATTATGTTATAGAAAATTACCTCTGTCGATAAACTATTATGACATAAATCGAGTTGAATTTCAATATAAATTTTTGTTAATGACTACTATGTCGATTATACATATTATTATATAAGTCATTCTTTGTAAGCAGATATTTTATTTTATTATATTCTTCTTTATCCAGCATCCATATACTATAAAAAGTTCCATCTGTCTTATCATAGATTTTATGTATTTTCCAACAAATCCAATGAATTGTTGACTTATCTTTAACTACTATATCTTTAACAAAAATGTGAATACCTTTTTCATTCATACATATAATATTTCCCCCAGCCCCATATTCAAACATTAATTGGCAATGCTGGAAAAAATTTTTTTCATTTATGTCATTAACTTTAGAATTTGGCGTTTTTATAAGATAATTATGTAATTCTTCTATTACTTCTTTATCTGTATAATTATAATCTTTTTCAATAAAATGAAGCTCCTTAGGTATCTTTTCTTTAGTGAAATCAATCTTATGTTTTCTCATTATATTATTACTCAATAATCCTATTGTAAGTAAAACTAGTCCTAATGAGAGTGCTAATTGAGTAATAATTTTAATCTTATTGGTCTTATAATCCTCAAAATTATCAAGTTCATCATTTATCTGCTTAAGTATTTGCCTTTTTAAATCTCTTGATTTCCATTCTTTAAATTTAATTGAATATGTGCTTTTACCTGAAACTTTAACATCCTCTTTCAACTGTATCCTACTTCTAGTATTATTGATACGAAAAATAATTTCATCATCTTTTTCTTCTTGTACAGCGCTAATAGATAGCGAAGATGATACAGCATTATTAATACTTTTAATCAATAATTCTTTTCTCTGAGTATTTATTTTGTATGTAGAACCTATAAAATAGTTATTTATTATATATATCAATATTATTCCTAGTATAGTATATATTTTATAGGGTAATAAGCCTACCTTAAGAACCTCAGAAGCTACATATATGAAAATTACCATTTTAATAAAATTCAACATAGAACTTGATTCAATTTCAACTCTTCTGCCTATGAATCTATATACTGCTTGAAATAAAGTAAATAATGCGGATAAAATAAGTATAACAACTTGCATCTCATCTAAATTCATGATAAATCTCCTCATTAATAAAAAATTTTATACTTTATGGCAATATATATTATAATACTTTTAATTGTCTATCTCAATTAAATTTTTTCTATCGACTTTCGCCTATTTCACAGATACTAGGTGCACCAAACAATAGAGTAGAGAAATAATAGCTAGTATTACTTCCCTCTCATTGAACCGTACATACGGGTCTCGTATACGGCTCTACAACTTATATTCCAACACTTCTTAGATAATATTGTAAAGGATTGAGCAAACATGCTCCGTC
>JAOASG010000070.1 GCA_025210235.1 Vallitalea sp. | reverse complement strand
TAGGCTCAAGAATTTTGCTACACCACTTCCTTCATCTATATCGTTACTGATACCAACTTGTGGTTCGCTACACTTGGCGGTAAATACCCGTGGCTAGACTTTCACTAGCTAGATTAGTGCCATGCCTGGCACACAAACAAATCATGGTAATAATTAAATTACCATGATTGTATTTAAAGGTTTTGAGAGTTAATAAAACTCATGTCAACTATACTCTTTTTGTTTAGTAACAATAATTTCTTTTAAAATAAACTCCATTCCACTTAACATTTCCCAATCATCTGCTTTACAACAAGGACATTTACCTTTATTCTTTACAATTCTAAAAACCTTATTGCAGTGATGACATAATCCGTTTGCTGGAATCTTCTCAATTTTTAATTTAGAATTCTCTAAGATTGATCCTTCTGCTGCATTAGGAAAATAATCCATCATATATTTAGGTACAATTGATGACATTTCTCCTATTTGTATAACAACAGTATCTATTTCATTAATGTTGTTACTTATTGCAGCCTTCTCGACCATTTCTATTAGTCCTACTAATACAGTTATCTCATGCATAATATTTCCTATCTTTCCTATGTATTAACATAAAGATAATTATTTATCTACACAATCTCTATTTTTATTTAAAGCAGTTTTTATTTTAACACTCATTGCTCTTTTCACTGCATGTGGTTTTATATTTTCATATCCAAAACTATAGGCATCAAATTTACGATGAATTGTGATGGCGTCAAATTTACATCTTACTGTACATTCTCCACAACCAATACATTTATTTTCATCAACATGGGCAACACCACATTCAAGACAACGACTAGTTTCTGCTTTTAGTTGTTCTTCCGTAAATGTAATACGTGGATCTGAAAAAGTATTGTTCTTAGTTGAATCATGACCAATTTTCTCACGTTTAGCTGTGTCATAACCTCCAAGATTTAAATTATCCTTATCTAAAGATTTGAAGATTCTTCTATTTCTTCCTAATGTTAATGTTTGACCAGCATGTACAGAACGATGTAATGAATCAGCTCCCTCTTTACCTGCAGCGATAGCATCTATAGCAAATTTTGGACCAGTAAATACGTCACCACCAACAAAAATATCTGATTCACCTGTGGCATATGTTAATAAATCAGCTTTAGCAGTCATATTACGATTTAATTCTACTTTGCTATCTTTTAGCATATCTCCCCAAACAATAGACTGTCCAATTGATAATAATACTTTATCAGCTTTAACTGTTTTAATATCGTTTTCATCATATTTGGGACTAAATTTCCCTTCTTCGTTAAAGACACTTAAACAACGTTTGAATTCGACGCCTTTTACTTTACCATTTTCAACAATAATTCTCTTTGGACCCCAACCGTTGTTAACAACAACACCTTCTTCTTTAGCTTCATAGACTTCTTCATCTTGAGCAGGCATTTCTTTTTCGCCTTCTAAGCAAAACATATTTACAGTTTTAGATCCTGTTCTAAGTGAAGTTCTTGCAACGTCAATTGCAACATTACCGCCTCCGATAACTATAACATTACCTTCAGTCTTAACATCTTTGCCTAGGTTGACATCTTTTAAGTAGTCAACACCAGAAATAACATCTTCATGCTCTTCCCCTTCAATATTAAGTTTTCTACCACCTTGAGCACCAATAGCAATATAGAATCCTTTATATCCTTGTTTACGTAACTCATCTAAAGTAACATCTTTACCTACTTCAACACCACATTTAAATTCAACACCTAATTGACGAATAACATCAATTTCAGCTTCAACAACATCTTTTTCAAGTCTATATGAAGGAATACCTAAAGTTAACATTCCACCAGGTTTTTGTTCTTTTTCAAAGATTGTTATAGTATACCCTTTTTGAGCCAAATAATATGCACAAGAAAGTCCCGCTGGTCCTGAACCTATTATAGCAATCTTAATATGACTATAATCAAATAATTTTTCTGGAATAAATCTTGTTTCTTGATCTAATTCCTTATCAGCAATAAATTTTTTAATTTCGTCTATTGCAACAGGTTCATCAATATTACCTCTAGTACATTCACTCTCACAATTATGTGGACATATACGACCACACACTGCAGGTAATGGGTTCTCCTTTTTAATTAGCTCTAATGCATCAAGATATTTCCCCCCAGCTGCTAACTTAATATATGCTTGAACAGCAATATGCGCTGGACATGTTGTCTTACATGGGGCTGTACCACAGTCATAGACATTTTCATAATTCTCTCTGAAATTAGGATTATAACGATGTGATCCCCAAGTATGATCATCAGGAAGTGGAGTAAATGGATATGTTATTGGTTTTTTTGTGCATAAATTTTGTCCTAACTTAACAGCATTAGCTGGACATGTTTCTACACACTGTCCACAAGCACCACATTTTTCTGGATCAACTTCTGCAATATAGTTAGAGCGTGACATATTAGGTGTATTAAAGTATTGTGAAGTACGTAAGGCTAGACAAACATCTCTTTCACAGTTACAAATAGCCCAAATTTTATTAGTTCCATCCATATTTGTAACCTGATGCATATAACCTCTTCTTTCAGCTTTTAGAATAACTTCTTCAGCTTCTTCTTTAGTTATACGTCTTCCTTTTCCTGTTCTAATACATGATTCAGCAGTAGCTCCAAGTATAAGACATAGTTCTTCTGGTAAATTACCAGTACCTTCACCCATCTGAGTACGAACCAAACGACATTGACATGGTGCAAGACAAATATGATTTTGATATTTAGTTAACCAATATGATATTTCTTCATATGGTGCTCTTCTAGTTTCAGCTTTTATTGCTGATTCAACAGGAATAACACGCATTGCCCCATTACCCATTGGCATAAACTCAGTAACAGCCTCAACAGTATCTCTGGTATATTGTTCAAAGGCTCTTGCTATCTCTGGATGAGCATCAGCTTGTTCCCGATTTAGCATCATTAGCTCATAAATTCCTGGAACATAAATTGGAAGTTCAAACCTATCAGTTCCATCTCCTTGTGTTTTAATTTCAATAACTCCCATATCTGCAAGTTGCATACAAAGTTCAAAAGTTTTTGCATAACTTTTATTCACTCTTTTAGCTATATCTTCTACTGCTTCTTCTTTCCTTCTTTTCATAGCAATAACAACATCAGCTTGTTCATCAGTTACTAAGTCAGCAAATACATAGTATTCAGCATCATTTTCTGTATACTCTTTTTTTCTACCGCTTATATGTTGTGCCATTTCAAGAATCTTTGCTCTCATGGTATTTCCTCCTTCTTACTTCTATTAATTTTCAATTACTTATGTTTATTCTTTCACTTTCATAACTTGAGTTCTTAACCAATCTGTCCATACTTCAATTCCTTGTCCTGTACGTGCTGAAATTGGTATAATTTTAATATCTGGATTAAGTTTTCTAGCTCTCTTACAAACTGCATCCATATCAAAATCAAAAACTTCTAAAGTATCAATTTTATTAATTAATAATACATCAACAACCTTAAACATTAATGGATACTTAAGTGGTTTATCGTCACCTTCAGGAACTGATAAAATCATGGCACTTTTAGTTGCTCCAGTATCAAATTCAGCTGGGCATACTAAATTACCTACATTTTCTAAAACAGCAAAATCCAAATCATCTACTCCTAAATTATCAAGTCCATCGCTAGTCATTTTAGCGTCTAAATGACACATACCCCCTGTATGTAATTGGATAGTTTTTACCCCTGCATCTGCAATTGTTTTAGCATCTACATCTGAATCAATATCAGCTTCCATAATCCCAATTCGCATTTCATCTTTTAATTGTTCAATTGTTCTTAAAAGCGTTGTTGTCTTTCCCGATCCTGGCGAACTCATTAGATTCAATAAAAATGTATTGCTTTCTTTTAATTTATTTCTAAGTTTTTCTGCTTCAATGTCATTACTTTCATAAATACTTTGTTTGATTTCAATTACTTTAAATTCTTTCATAGCATTATCCTTTCATATAAAATTCTTAGTAAGTAATTGCAAAACTACATTCGGTTGATTCTTTAATACAATATGTTGGGTTCCCTCTTCTAATAACAAATACATATTGTATGTAAAGAATTATATTCCCTAGTTTTGTAATTACCTGAAAATTCTTAGGTAATATCCTTATTTAAAATTCTTACTCATATTATGATTTTTCAGTTAAATGATATAATGATAGATAACAATTTTGCATCAAAACATTACCTAATAAAGATTAATAAATATCATATTTATGTACTCTAGATAGGCTAAATAAAATTATTTTTTGTCAATTATTTCTCAATCTTCTATTTGTTGATATTATACCTTTTTTTAATACTTTTGTCAAAGTATGTCATTGATAAACTGGTGTAAAATAGGTTTAACATAAAACAAATTTAGAAGTGAAAGTAACTAAGAACAAATATTGGTAATAAATTTATTGATTCATTAAATACTAAATTAATGAGGTAAAAATTATTTACCTCACTCCTAACATCATTATATTTAGTATTTATATTAATTTATAATTTTAATATCATTTCATACTGATTAACGACAAATTCAAATCCTAACTTTATTAATATTTCTTTCATAGGCTTACACTCATCATCTACATTTTTAACATTGACTTTACATGATTCTGTATTCTTTAATAAATCTGCAACAATACTTTTTGCAATTCCTTTACCTCTATAATTCTTATCTACTGCTATTTGAGGAATATCCCCCGTTTTCTTATCAATAATACCATATCCCACAATATTATCATTAGAACGAATAATAGAATAGACAAATGTATCTGATGCAGCGTATATAGAGTCTATGGAATTTTGCCAAGATGGGTTGAAATCCCAAAATTCCTTAAATCGTTTGCAAGTAGTTGAATTTATTTTGTCTATATGTTCAACTTTATAGTTCATTATTGGTGTATAATTATTTTTATCTAATTCAAAACATGAGAAATTTCTAGTAATCTCAAATCCTTGTTTTTTATAAAGTTGTAATGCAGAGGTATTTGACTGAATTACTTCTAGTAAATATTGCTCGACTTTTTTTTCTTTGAGCAACCCTTTAATACTTAAAAGCATTGTGCTTGTTATACCTTGCTTCCTATATTCTTCTATAACTCCTGTCCCTATGTCATATACAGTTGGATACCCTTTCCAGTTTCTAAATCCATTTAGAACAAATCCTACTAACTTTTCATTTTCAAATGCACCAATTGAAAGACATGAAGTATAACCTTTTCTTTGAAGCATTTGTTGAAATTTCCAAAATGGTAAATCAATTTTAACTTGATAATCCGAAAATGCACTTATAAATGTTTCATGTATTATTTCTATATCAGTACTCTCAAGTGTTTTATATGTAAACATATTAGTTTCCCTTCCCTCTAGTTAATGTATATATACTACTTTTTTCTAAAATATACGTTGCGATAGATATCAGACTGGAATCAGAATTAAAATCAATATCTACATTATTCAAGATTCTTTGAAATGAATACTAAACGACTTCCTTTTAAATATCATATAATTCTTTCATAACATATCCCCTCCAATATTTTTCTTAATCCCAATAATAGTAGATTATAAAATTTTATTCAATACAAATTTTAAATTAGTTTATTTCTTCTTTCTTAATATTAATATGACATACTGTTGTCATATTACTTTTCCTATAATTAACTTATCTTAAAAAAAGGAGAGTACTGTTTATGAACTATAAAATTGTAACACTAAATGAAAAAATAATTGTAGGAAAGTCAATTATAACAACTAATGAGAATGGAAAATCAATGAAGGATATAGGTTATATGTGGCAACACTTTATTGGTGAAGGTGTATGTGATAGTATTAAAAACAAAATCACAGGAAAAGGAATTGGGCTATATACAGACTACGAAGGGGATGCAACTATGCCTTATAGATTTATGTGTGGCACCGAAGTTTCAAAAAGTGATAACCCTAATCTTGAGACTCGAATTATAGATGGTGGAAAATATGCTAAATTTACTGTTAATGGTGATATTATGAACGCAGTGGGCAAAGCTTGGCAAGAAATATGGTCATTGGATTTAGATCGTAAATTTTCTTCTGACTTTGAACTTTATCACAATGATAGTGAAGATATGAATAATCAAACGATTGATATTTATATTTCCATCAACTAAAAGCTATTGCTATGAAAATTATGCTATTATTCTAAAATCATTTAAGAGATGGGATTATTTAAGTAATGTCAAAATCTCATCTCTATGATGACAGATGATTCTTACCCTAATTAATGTATTTATACTGCTTTTTTTCTAGAACATATGTTGCAATAGATATTAGACTAGAATTATAATTTTAAAATTAACTACAATCTATTTTCTAAATTCAAATTACTTTATATACAACAAAAGATCCAACAATTATTATTTGCTGAACCTTTTTAATCATATTGAAATAATCCACACTTATTACTCTTGATCCAAATTCTTTATACGTTGAATAGTTTTATCCGCCCATTCAATACACATATTATGGAACATCGTACCAAACTCAGCTGTTGCAACCCAGTAATTAGCTTCTTTTCTTGGGTCTTTTTCTGTATTCGGGTTATCAAAATCTTCTACAAATACTTTTAAAGACTGCATCCTTTGTTGACAGCTCTCCTTAAAATCTTCTAATATTTTTATAGTAACAGAAATATCATTATCTGCAGAAAAAAACATTTTCATTAAAAAAGTTTGCTTAACTTCAATTGCATCGTTTTGTTCTACGTCCGTTAACCATTTAATGAATTCATCATTTCCTAAATCAGTAATAGAATAGACCTTTTTATTGGGCTTACCTTCTTGGAAAACAATTTCAGAAGATAACCATTTATTGCCTTCCATTTTATTTAATTCACGATAAATTTGACTTGTCTGCGCATACCAGAAAGACTTTAAATGTGATTTAAATATCTTATCCAAATCATAACCTGTCATGCTACCATATCTTAAAAGTCCTAATAATCCATGTTTTAAAGACATTTTTACCTCCTAATATTGTCAATAGTACTCTTATAGATTACTGTAAAAATTGTATAAAGTCAATTGAATTTAGTACTGTCCTAACAACCCTTTTTTCTTTGCTTTTTTACTACATATATTAAAGACTAAAAGACCTAAACTAAAATACACTGCTGAATTTACTACAATTAGAAGATAGTCTGTTATTGGAAAATCTAAAAGACTTTTATTACCTAAGGTAATTTCATAGAATTTTTCTATTGATGGTCTAAAAGGAATTAATGTTTTACCCATCTCACCAAAAAAACCATTAGCTGGAAGTACAAATGCAATTATGAAATATTGTATAATATTTAAGAAAGATTGAACTCGTTTATGTATAAGTGCCAATCCAGCAAACATTAATGAAATACCTAACATACTGAATATACCTAATAAAATAATAACAATTACATCTAATACATGCATATTTAACCAGTAACCTGTTGTATACATAATTGATACTAATACAATTGAACATAATAAAATATTTAAAATTAGATTAACAATACTTCTAACGATCAAAACCTTATGTACTCCCATGTTTGACATACTTATTTGTTCAAGAGTTCCTTTATTTGCATCTGATATTACACTATTAGTAATCTCAAAAAAAGCTACTACCATTACTGTCCACAAAAAATATCCAGCGACAAAGCCCTCTAATGTTCCCGACATATTGCTTTGCTCTACACCGAGACTCTTACCAAAACCATTTACCCCTAGAAACATAGCTATAAATAATAAATAAAAACTAAATACCATTGATAGTGTTTCAAACTTATATCTCTTTAATTCTTTTATTGATTTTTCAAAAGAAACTTTTGCTAAGTAAAATGTTCCTTTCATGCTATTGTACCTCCTTTTGTTAGGTCTAAATAGATTCTCTCAAAATTAATTTCTTTTTGTTTAATTTCTTTAATAAGTATATCATTGTCTTTGAACTGATTTACAATATCAAAAATATCATTTAATGTATGCATATCTACTTCCAAAACATTTTTATTTTCTGTTATAAATATTTTATATTTATCATTTGATAAACGTTTTGCAACTTCTTCGTTAACCTTATCTTTTAACACAATTTCATAAGTTTTGCTTTTAAACATTTCTAACAAATTACTCATAGAATCTTTAGCAACAAGTTTACCTTTATTTAGAACTATTACTTTATCACTTACACCTTCAACAAGATTCATGTCATGTGTACTTAGTAAAATCGTTTTATTCATATCTCTTGCCAACTCTTTAAGTTGCTCTTTGATATCTATAAAGCTCTGTACATCAAGTCCTAGTGTGGGTTCATCAAGAAGTATTATCTCAGTGTTACAAACCAAAGTCGTCCCAATAGCCACCTTTTGTTTCATCCCTCTAGACAACTCATTTACTGTTACATTCTTCTTTTGTGTTAAATTAAATCGTTCCAGTATTTCATCAATCTGTCTATCGACATTCTTTCCGCCCAATCCACTAATGCCTGCAAAATACCTTAAATTTTCTTTTGGAGTTAATCTCCAATATAAATTTCTAGTTCCTTCAAATACAGCTGAAATATGATTAGTAGCTTTTCTATTTTTTTTACCTAATATTCTTATTTCCCCTTGATCAGGCTGGATTAAATTGCATATACTCTTAATTGTTGTTGTCTTTCCTGAGCCATTAGGTCCTAGAATCGCACAAATACTTTCTCTTTCTACTGTAAATGAGATATCATCAACAGCTTTTACATCTTTATAGCTCTTACTAATACCGCATACCTCAATTGCTTTCAAATTTAATTCCTCCATCCTTTACTATATTTTATATTATATTTGTATAGTATTTTATATATATAATACTATACAAATAGAATATAGTCAAGATAAATCGAGTAGCTACGATTTCGAATTGGGCTTTCGGATATTCTCCAACCTTTTCTTATGCTAGTACATTACGATGCTGGGTACACCAAAAAAAGATCCAACAATTTATTAATTTGCTGAATCTTTGTAATCATTATTGATGTAATTTATATCAAAAATATCTAAATACATTTTATAATTTCACATTTTCACTAATAAAATAATAGGCTACAATTTCTGGAAGTATAATTTATTCTAATATTTAAATTTAGCAACACTTTGATTCATATCTTCTGCTAGTTTTGATAATTTTTCACTAGCATTTGCAATTTGCTCCATAGATGTTGTTTGCTCTTCTACTGATGCTGATGCTTCTTCTGTTCCTGCCGCATTTTCTTCAGATATAGCCGATAGATTTTCAATAATACTAATAATATTATCCTTTTTATCCTCCATTGATTTACTTGATTTATCTAATTCATCTATCGAATTCTTATTTTTTTCAATAGCTTCAGCAATTCCTTCAAATTTACTTTCTGTTTTTTTCACGCTTTCAGCCTGCTCATTTACAATTATAGCCATATGTTTCATTGTAGTAACAGCATTTTCTGTTTTATCTTTTAAATCATTTATAATATTTGATATTTCTTCAGTGAATTCATCCGATTGTTCAGCTAGCTTTCTGATTTCATCAGCTACAACCGTAAACCCTTTTCCAGATTCACCTGCCCTAGCTGCTTCAATAGCTGCGTTTAACGCCAATAAGTTTGTTTGTTTAGCTATATTCTTAATCATTTCACTTGCTTGGTAAATTTTCTCTGCACTTTCATTTGCATTCACAATAACCTCATTAATTTCTTTTGATGCTTTCTCATTCATTTTTGTTTTATCCACCAAATCTTGAATATTGTTTATACCTTCTTCTTTTAAATTTATTACTTGGCTTGAAGATTGATTTAAGTTACTTAATTTAACTTGTTCCTTCTCAATCAATTCACCTAATTCCGTAATATTGGTAACAGCTTTTTGTGTATCATCAGCTTGCTCATTTGCTCCATTTGCAATTTCTTCAATCCCTCTAGAAACTTCATTTACCGCATTGGA
This sequence comes from Vallitalea sp., assembly GCA_025210235.1. Classification (GTDB taxonomy): domain Bacteria; phylum Bacillota; class Clostridia; order Lachnospirales; family Vallitaleaceae; genus Vallitalea. Next base: position 31,888 of record JAOASG010000070.1, on the reverse strand, counting down.
AACTTGTTGACTAGTTGCTGTCAACTCCTCTGAAGAAGATGCTACATTTTGAGAATTATATGCTATCTGTTTAATAATTATCCTTAAATTATCCTCTATTTTTTGAATTGCTTTTAATAAATCTCCTATTTCGTCTCTCCTATTCATAGACTTAACTGGTACATCTTTTGTAATATCATAGTTTGCCACTTCATTAATATGATTAACTGCTAGTGATATTGGTATTGCAATACTTCGAGTAATTATAATAGCAAGTAAAATACTTATAATTATAGCAAGAATAGAAATAATTATGTTAAGTGTGTTAGAATTATTTTCTACATTATGTAAAAAATCTAATACACCATTTTGAATAGTTCCAGCTAAATCTGATACCTTTTTCGCTTGTTCTCTCATCTCTGTACTACTACGATTTTGTTTTACTACTAATACATCATATTCTACAAACGCATTTTTATATGTTTTTAGAGCACTCTTAGCTTCTTCAAGATTTTTCAAGACAGCTTGTGAATTTATTACTTTAGTTACCTCATTAAGAGTACTGTCTGTATTATTAATTAAATTTATTAGATTATCCGCAAGTTCTTTTGATTCTGTTTTTGCATATTTATTTGCTGCAATTCTAACTTCCATATAGTCATCAAATGCCTCTTGTAATAATAAGTATTTATCATAAGAATCTTGGATATCGCTAGCATTTGTTAATGTTTTGATATATTGTTTTTCTAAAGACATAGTATTTCTAATAGTATCAGTTACAATTTTTGCTGCTTCTGAACGTATTTTCTCTTGTTTTACTTTCTGATGTTGAAATTCCACATATTCATCGAATTGTTTTCTAAATAAATTAATTTGCTTATTCATTTTATTTGCATTATCTTTATTTTTTTTGGACTTCATTAAATTTACTACATCCTGTAAAGCATTTTCACTTTCTGTTATATATTTTGATACAAGTTTTGCGGATTCATCAGTATCATCTGCTTCAAATCTAACTTGTTCTATTCTTGCTAGAGCTGTATTATATTTTGCAGATATAGTTTGATCAAAAATATGTACTTGATAAGTAATATTTTTTAGATTAATAAAACTAACAATCGTTAAAACAATAATAAAAATAGTAACTAAACTAAATCCTACAATAAGGCGAGTTCCAATTTTCATATTATTAATAATATTTCCCTTAGTCTTTGCTTTTTTTCTTTGATTAATCATTACTGTATTATCCCTTCTATTAATGGTCTTAGGTGAATAGAAATTCCCGATTTGTCTCTTCTTAATAAATAATTCATACGTCTAAAAGGCGCAAAAAAAAATTTTTAATTGATTCGTATTAACCAGAATAATTATATCATATTTTGTCAATATATGTTATTTTTAATTACAAACAGAATATCATTCTAAAGAAAATCAAAATTTTAGGTCCAGTAAAAAGCAATATTGCCAATTACTAGACCTATTATATTATTTATTGCCCTGCCTATCACTAATTAGTTAATAAGCTACAATCTCTTTGATATTAAATTCCTGTCCTGAAACCAATTGGTATTCATCACCACCACATTTAGGACAAACCCTTCTGTTATCAACCACATTGTAAATTTCATTACAGTTATTGCATCTTCCATTAGCAGGAAGTACTTCAATCTCGAGCTTTGTCTCCTCGTAGTCTGTCTCACTAACAGCTGCTGGATAACATTCTTCCAAAAATCTCGGAATAGCTTGAGATAATTGTCCCACCTCTAATACTATTTTATCAACTCTTATTAACTCGTTTTCCTTAACAAAACCGTCAACGATTTTAATAACCTCATAAACAATTCCTAATTCATGCATGTACTCATCCCTCTATATATTATAGTTTGCTTTTTAATAATAATTTATTATTATCTAGTCTTCTCAAAAGGATTAAGTTTATTGGCTGTTATCTTCATTTTTCTACCAATAGATTTTTTAATTACTGCTTTTGATAAGTCATTAATATCAAAACCTGCTTCATCATGAACTTTTACTAGTTTAATAGCATCAAACTTACACTTAAGAGTACATTGACCACAACCTACGCATAAATATTCATCAGTCTTAGTAGCTCCACAACCTAAACATCTTTGAGTTTCTTTTTTAATCTGCTCTTCAGTAAGAGTTCCTCTTAAATCATTAAATGTAGTCTTAGACACTTTTCCATCAACATGTTTTATTTTTTGTCTAGCAATAACATCGTATCCTTCTGAATAATCAAGGTTTTCTTTGTTTAGCATTATATAGGAATGGTTATCTCTACCAAAGATCAATGACTGACCATGTTGTACAAATCTATGAAGAGAAATAGCTGCTTCCTTACCTGCTGCTATGGCATCAATAGCAAGTCTAGGACCACTTGCCACATCCCCACCTGCAAAAATATCTTCAACAGTTGTTTGAAGCGTAATAGGATCAACTTTGATGGTTCTTCTGTTAGTAAGTTCAACTGCTTCACCATTAAATAATTTGCCGTAGTTATAAGTTTGACCAACTGACAATAATATGTAGTCACATTCAACAATCTTACTATCTTTTTCATCATACTTTGGATTAAATCTTCCATCTTCATCAAATACAGATAGACAACGTTTAAATTCTATACCTGTTACTTTCCCTTTTTCTGTAATAACTTTTACAGGTCCCCATGAATTATTAATGTTTACTTCTTCTTCCAATGCCTCTGCCACTTCTTCATCGTGAGCAGGCATCATATCTCTTGATTCAAGGCAGAAAATATCAGTTTTAGTAACACCGTCAAGTCTTATTGATGATCTTGCAACGTCAATAGCAACGTTACCACCACCTATAACAACTACTTTACCTTTTACTTCTGACTTATTACCTAGGTTGATAGTTCTAAGGAACTCTACACCACTAATAACTTCAGCCGCATCTTCACCTTCTATACCAATATTTCTACCTGATTGTGCCCCTATAGCCACGTAAAATGCATTAAATCCTTGATCTCTAAGTTCTTGAATTGTAACATCTTTACCAATTTCAACACCAGTCTTAAATTTAACACCCATATCTCTTATAACATCAATTTCAGCTTCTATAACATCTTTTTCCAATCTATATGAAGGAATACCAAGAGTTAACATACCTCCAAGACGCTTTTCTTTTTCAAATACAGTAATGTCATACCCATCAAGTGCTAAGTCGTAAGCACAAGTAAGTCCTGTAGGTCCTCCACCTATAATGGCGATTTTCTTATCACTGTAATCATGTCTAATTCTAGGCATATATCTTGTATTACTTTCCATATCTTTTTGAGCGATAAATTTCTTTATATCATCAACTGCAACTGCTTCATCAAATTCACCACGAGTACAATCATCTTCACAAAGTCTTGGACAAATACGACCACATACTGCTGGCAAAGGATTATGTTTCTTAATAAGCTCTAGCGCCTCAGTATATCTACCTTGTGCGGCAAGTTTAATATATCCTTGAACTGGAATGTGTGCTGGACATTTAGTAATACATGGAGCAGTACCTGAATCCATTGCATTTTTACGATTTGTTCTATAATCTCTATTCAACTTATCTTCTGTCCACTCAGTATTTCTTGGCGTTACTTTTGTTATTGTATCATCAATTGGTTTAGTTGAACATAGTTTTTGTCCTAAACGAAGAGCATTTGTTGGACATGATTCTACACACTCTCCACAAGCTACACATTTCTCCTCATCTACAACTGCTTTATAATTTGATCTAACAATATCACCATTAACAAACTCGTTTGCTAGTCTCATAGCATAGCAACCACATCCACAGCAGTTACATATAGCATGAGTATGTCCTGGACCATCATAGTTAGGTATGGAGTGCATTAAACCGTTATCTTCTGCTCTTCTAATGATCTCAAAAGCTTCTTCTCTTGTAATCTTTCTTCCACGACCTGTCTTAATATAATATTCAGCTGCATGATCTAACTGAATACACATATCTTCTTTTAAGTGACCACACCCTTCACCCATAGCTTCACGAGAAGTTCTACATGAACAATCTGATACAGAAAATACTTTTGCTTCATTAAGGTATTTTGAAACTTCTTCATAAGAAACCTTTTTTGAGTCACCATCAATAGCTCTCTCAATAGGTATTACACGCATAGGTCCTCCACCGATTGGCATGATACCTGCTGCCATAGGACCTTTTTTCCTACCAAAATAATAAAAAGCTTCACCAATTTGTGGATGCTTTTTAATTAGTTCTTTGTTATTAACAATCATTTCCATATGCCCAGGAACCCAAATGTCTTGCCAATACACATTAACACCATCAACGTTATTTACAAACGCTGCACCTGCCCATGCAATGTGTTCAAGAGCTTTTGTTACCTTATCAACAGGTTCTCCTGAAGCCTTTGCAATATCTTTAGCACTTCTCTTTTCTCTAAACTCTAAGTGAAGAGCAATTTTTGCTTGGTATTCATCAAGTGCATACTCAAGTATACAATATTCAGGTCCGAAAGGAACACATTCTCTTGAACTTCCAGCTTTAACTCTCGCTATCTTATTAGCAAGATCAAGAATTGTTTGACTATATTTTCTATTTCCAACATCACCCCATGTTAAAGCGAAATCGTATATTTTTGACATATTAAAATCTGTTTTGTTCATATTTTTTTTTGACACAATATTAGCCCTCTTTTCCTACTTGTTCTCGTATCCAATTTGCCCAAGCCTCTATACCTTCACCAGTCTTAGCCGAAATTGGATAGATAATAATATCTTCATTTAATTTTCTTACTCTTTCTTCAAGTAAATCCATTCTAAAGTCAAAATTATCCATGCAGTCCATTTTACTTACCACTAATACATCTACTTTCCCAAAAATCTTAGGGTACTTAAGGGGTTTGTCATCACCTTCAGGAACACTGAGAATCGCTACATTTTTCATTGCACCTGTATCATATCCTGCTGGACAGATAAGATTTCCAATGTTCTCAAGGAAAACAAGATCAAGTTCTTCTACTCCTAATTCATCAAGACCTTGTTTTGTCATAGTTGCATCTAGATGACACATTCCTCCTGTATGGAGTTGAATTGCTTTTGCACCAGCTTCCTGAACAGCTCTTGCATCCACATCAGAATCAACATCCGCCTCCATAACACCGATACTTAACTCATCTTTTAATACTTTAATTATACTTTCAAGCATCGTTGTCTTTCCGCTTCCTGGTGAAGACATAATGTTAATCAAAAAAGTGTTTTTACTTTTTAATTCATCACGAGTAGCCTGAGCCACTTTTGCATTATCCTCGTGAATGTTTTTCTGTATTTTGAAAACTTTTAACTCATTCATCATAACCCTCCATAATGAATATCACTGTACATTTAGTACATAATATATTTACTTTAAGCCTAATATATGTTAATTATAACAAATTGATAAATACTTAACAATATTACATATTTCTGTAACTCATGCTTTACTTTACTTTACCTATCTGTTTACAATTTCTAAGTAAGTGTTTTTGTCTATTATTCGCCAGTTTTTAGTCTATTCTAATAAAATTGTTGTAACCATTACCCCAAAGTAAAATTTTTAAAATTTACTATTTTTATATTGAATTAAACACTCTACAATGTTACAATAAATTAAACTATCTATTTGCAATAAGATATATATTGGAGATTATTATGCAAAAAGATCTTAAATTCAACATTATTACTGAAGGACAAAAAAATGGAATAAGCTCAACATGTCGAAAATACAATATCTCACGTACAATTTACTATAAATGGTTAAAAAGATATCAATCTCTAGGCATGGAAGGTTTAGAAGATATTAAGAAAGATTTTGTTCCTATCAACAAAACTAATCAGCAAATTGAGAAGGCAATATTAAATCTTATAAGAACATATCCCAACTATGGTCCTAGGGCTATTAAATATCTCCTTGAAGAGATTAACTATCACGTTAGTGAGTCAGCTGTTTTTAATGTTATGAAACGTAATAACCTTACCAATAAGGAAAACCGTCTTCGCTTTGCCAGAAAAAGAAGGCAAAAACAGACACAAACAATTCCTCCGATAAGTGAACTTAACAGTGGTGAATGTTGGCTCTTTTGGATTACGGATTACGGTAATTTTGATAATATAGGCAATCTTTATGAATATACTATCTTTGATTTAAAGAGTAGAATTGCCTGTTCAAGATTATATACAGATATTTGTTATGAGCATTTTGAAGATTTATTAACAGGCGTTGCTCTACCAATTGAACTAACATTAAATCTAAACGCCAGATATCTATGTTTTTTCAGTGATTCCAAATTACTCAAACACAGTTCCAAAGATTTTGTATCAAAACTAAATGACATTTTAATTGACAGCGGATTTGATATTGATATACATATAATAAAAACCAATGATAATAATGGCAAATTGCTTGATTTTCGTTCACAATATACAAAAGGCTCAATGACTTCATTGCTTCCTTTAATCAATAGTGGTATGTCTTTTGTAGACCTTAAAGCACAACTACAACAACATGTAAGAAATTATAATATTAATAATAAACATCTATATGATACAGTTTTATATTCACCTATTGAATATCACAACCACTTGACGAACTCAAAACTTATTCTACCTATTTGGGCATATATAAATAGACAATATTAAGGAGCTTATGATGAAAGTAGCGGTTATTGGAGCAGGTTTTAGCGGAATGCTTGCTGCATATTTATTAGAAAAAGAAGGTATCAATGTTACCGTATATGAAAAACAAGAATATTTGGGAGGTCATTGTAGAACCCTTACTACCATAAATAAAAATACAGAACTCGGAACAGTTGCGTTCTTTTCTAAAGCGATTAAAGAACTGCTAATTGAACTACAGATTGACTATACCGAACGTTTTGTATATCGGCATTTTTTGGACGAAAATTATAATAATGTTGAACATATTCTTGGAGACGAAGTTGCCATGCTAATGAATGAATTAGGACGGTTAAAAGTGATTCTTGAAAAATACAAAGATACACTTGAAACTACTAATTACGGCAATATTCATCCCGATTTATTAGTACCTCTTAGCCACTTTCTTAAAATCTACAATCTTAATACGGTCTACCATGTTATAGTACCATATCTATCATCCTTTGGGTTTGGCAATATTGAATATGTGCAAGCTTACTATGCCTTTAAAGTATTCAATATCAACACTATCTATACGTTTATCCAAGGTGAAAAACTATTATTTATTAAAAGAGGAACAACTGAACTTATCCAAAAACTAAGTGAAAATATTTCTGATATTCGGCTATCTCTCGAAGTTACAAGTGTTAATGTTAAAGACAATAAAGTTACTGTAGATACTCTATATAGTTCCGAAGAGTTTGACAAAGTCCTTATTACAACTAAACTTTCAACAAACGTTGTTAAAGACGAACTATATAATGGGTTAATGCAGAAAATAATAACTAATCCTTTTATTACATGCGCATTTGAAGTTAATAACAAAAAACTTGCTACTACTTATTACAAATCTAATCTTGGTAATAAAGGTAAAATTCAATTTTTTTATACTTCAAGACAAAATCATAAAACAACACTAGTTGCTTATGCTTATGGAATAGCTAGTAAAAAGATTATTTCTGATATTACTATGGACCTATCTCATACAGGTATTGATATTAAACACTTAATTACCGTTAAGCAATGGTATATTTTTCCCCATCTAAAAAATGAAGACTTATCAGAGACTTTTTATGAAGACATTTATAGAAGTCAAAAAAGAAGTAACATTTGGTTGATTGGATCTTTAATATCAAAACCTGAACTAGGAAATCTTTACCTTTCTATTAGAAAGACTATAAAAGAACTAATTGATTGATAATTACTTGGTGATAATCTCCTTCTTATCAATTAAAATTAAACCTGATATAATATAATAAATTTACATCTATTACATATATACGGAGGATAATTACATATGAAGCAAAAACTAAGAAATTACATATCGAAAGCTGCTAGTTATTCAGAAATAACTATATCATTTTTCACCTTATTAGGTATAGTAATATTATCTACTATAGTTTTAAGGGATATATATAATATAATTATTTCAATATTAAATGGCGATTTTAATGTTAGCGTTAAATACTTTTTATCCCATGCATTACAACTTATAATTGGTATAGAATTTATTAAAATGCTTGTAAAACATACACCTAGTAGTGCCATTGAAGTACTACTGTTTGCTATTGCTAGAAAAATGATTATAGAAGAAAATACTATGTTTGATATTCTATTAGGTGTTATTTCTATTGCTATACTATTTATAGTTAGAAAGTATTTTGCTTATAAAAGTTATGAATCAAATAACGGAATACTAGTTAATGGAGGTACTTCTGTATATGAAGTTAATGACATGGCAAAAACCTGTATTTCTGCAAAACATGGAAAAACAATAGCAGGAGCTGCCTATAATCAATTATTTAATGAGAAAAAGAATATTTCTGCAGGTAGTAAAGTGGTAATTAATGATGCTGAATTAGAAATATACTCTATGGACGGAGATTTGATTAAACAAATGTTAGTAAGAAAAAAATAAAAATATCAAAAGCTAACCTTCTTACAAATTAGAAGATTAGCTTTTTTGTCCTTTCTGTATCTTTTTCCTAATGTAAATCATAAACTAAAATGTTGATTTTTGTCAAATTATCATGTATTATTATAAATCTGTAAAATACATTCAATAATTCTATTTAAAGTTAGCAAAAAATGAAAAGAGGAGAATAATGACAAAACAAATAAGATTTAAATTAACATTAATGTTTATTTTATTAATTACAATTCCATTAACTGTATTAGGAGGAGTATCTTACTCAAAATCAAAAGAAATTTTAAAAAAGAACTTACAAAATTCTACATTACAGTTAGTAAAACAAACCGAAAAAACAATAACTAATTATCTTTATGGTTTTGAGAAAAGTCTTGTTGAGATGTCTTATAATGAAAAGCTACAAAATATTGAACTTAATAAAGAAAATTTAGTAGAACTCAAGAAAGATTTTTCTAACTTTCTGAAATCTCATGAACATGTATTAGATATATATATGGGTACAGAAAACAAAAAAATGTATTCTCTTATGTATGACGAATTTGAAGAAAACTTTGATGCTTCTGAAAGACCTTGGTATAAAGAAGCCAAAAATCAAAATAAATTTGTTTGGACTAAACCATATTTAGATAAAGATACAAATAAATTAATTGTGTCAGGAGCATTACCTTTATTAGATAAATTAAATAATAAATTTATAGGTGTTATTGCCTTGGATATTACATTACAAGAATTGGGAAAAGAAATTAATGCTATAGAAATAGGTAAGAAAGGTTATGTATTTATATTAGATGAAACTGATAAAATAATAATACATCCTAATCAAACGTTTTTTTTAAAGCCTTTAGAGAATGAAACTATAATAAAGGCTTTAAAAGAAAATAATGAAGGAAATGTAGAATATATACAAGAAGAACAAGGTTCAAAAAAATATAAGTTTGCTGTGTTTACTAAAAATAAAAATTTAGGATGGAGTATTCTTGCAACAACTTACATTAATGAAATAAATGATGATACTAGTATTTTACTTAAAAGAATAATTTCTATAGGAATGATATTCTTACTAGGAGCTATTTTTATATCAATTTTATTTTCGAAAACAATAACTAAGCCAATTCACTCTCTCTTAAGAACTATAGAAAAAGTAAAAAATGGTAATTTTTCTGTAAGAAGTAATTTGAAATCTAAAGATGAGCTAGGTAAATTAGGGGAAGGTTTTAATGTAATGTTAGAGTCTGTAGGTTGTTTAATTAATAGCATAAAAAGTGTTGCTAATGAAGTAAAAGAATCATCTCAAATCTTAGCTACAACCTCTACCGAAACAAGTATATCATCCAAGGAGATAAATACCGCAGTAGAAGAAATTGCTAAGGGGGCATCCGAACAAGCAAACGATGCCGAGAAAGGTGCTGCACTTACTTGCAGCTTATCAGAAAAATTTAATGAATTAGAAGACAACATAAAAATAGCAGAAGATGCTACAATAGAAGTAACTAAATTAAATATAGAAGGTACTAAAGTTGTAGATGACCTAGATATTAAGGCTAATTATAATGAAGAAGCTATTGAAAAAATTGGAAGTGCTATAAATGAACTTAATAACAATGTTATGAGTATACAATCTATCCTTGATACGATAAATTCTATATCGGATCAAACTAATTTACTTGCATTAAATGCATCTATTGAGGCATCAAAAGCTGGAGAAGCTGGAAAAGGCTTTGCAGTAGTAGCAGAAGAGATAAGAAAGCTTGCAGAGGAATCTAAAAATTCAGCAAATGATATAAAACAAGTAATTACTAAAATTCAAGAAGAAAGTAACACTACTGTCAATATGATGAATGAAGTTAAAACTAGAACTAAAAATCAAACTTATGCTGTTAAAAAGGTAAATGAATCATTTAATGGTATATCTAAATCAGTTAAAGATATTATTTTAAAAATTAATCATATTAGTAATTTTGTTAAAGAAATTCATGAATATAAAGAGCGTATAGTAAGTTCAATTAATAATATATCGAGTATTTCCCAAGAAGCAGCAGCTGGAGCTGAACAAGTAACTGCTTCTATAATTCAGCAAAGTTATGTTGTGCAAGAAGTTGCAAATTCTGGAGAAAAATTAAGTGAATTAGCAAATAAAATGGATTCTGAATTAAATAAGTTTAAAGTTTAATATTAAAATTGAATTAATCGCTTTATTCCTGAGAGATAAGAAATATTTTTAAGTTCGCCTTATTTAAATGCATATATAAGTATTATGAATGAGCGTTATATAATTGATTTTGCTTGGCTTACCCTGATAACAGGTAGGTCAGAGCAAAATCAGTTATATAACACATTATCAACACCTTTATTTCTAGCTTAGCGAATTAAATCTTTTTTGAATATAAAAAATTATTATATTATTGTGATTTTACTCTATAACTATCCTTATGTATTGACCTTCTTTTAACGTAACATCCTTAAGTAAAATACTGCTTGGAACAGCTTCAAAATCTACTTCTTTATCTTCAATGAACACTTTTTTTACCTGATTGGCATATTTAAGACCAATAGATTTTAATTGTATTGATCCATACTTAACTTGCAAAACCTTTTGATTTTCTTTTGATTCATAACTTCCCCATGCACTGTTTACACACCAGAATGTGTTAAATCTATTCTGATTAATTTTTGGTAAAAATCCAATATGTTGTTTTTTCATATCATACTCAAACCCACTAAGAGCCAATAATAAACCATAAGACGCCATACTTCTAGCATAGTTACTTCCACATTCAATCTCATTGTATGGATTACGTTTTTTTCCGTCATAACGCTCTCTTATAGCTGCAACAACTTTAAATGCTTCATCTATAAGTCCTTCATAGATCATATGAGAAGCTAATTGATATTCAAAGCCGGTCATACACTCTGCTGCGTATGGTACAGGAACCTTTGGTCTGTTACCATTTGGCCATGTACAAATTACTGTTCCCTTTTCATCATTCAATGCGTATACCCTGTATGGATTGGGATACTCTCTAAAAGCATCTACAAAATTATATTTATGTATAGCCTTTAGTGATTTAATTACTTTTTCCCTATCAAAGATATAACCAATTCCTAACACATGAGCATACCACTGACCAATGACCTGATCAATATGACAACCTTCACCAATCTGGTATTTCATTTCACCGATTTCATCATCAATTGGATATCTTTTATCTGTCAAATCAACTTTTTGATGAAAATACTCACCATTAAACAAATTATTATTTACCCATTTCTTCCCATTTTCAAACATGTTCATATATCTTTCTGAATCTGCATCCTTAACTGCCTCTGCCATTTCAGATGCTGTTCTAAGCGCTAACATATAATAACCAGCTATATAGGAGTTTGGGCCATACATATCAACATCCAAAGTATGATGTTGAATACCTTCCATAATTCCGTCACTGTCACGATCCCACCACTCATCATTATCAGGGCTCCATGCATACTCTAACGCCTTTTTCACCGCTGGCCAAATTTTAGCAAGCCATTTATCATCTCCGCTAATTTTCCATTCACGATAGGTTTTAAAAACACCACCCATTTGTCCATCTGCTGCAGCTTTTCCAGTCCCAGCAAGTTCATTAGACTGTTCTTCACCACCCCTTCCTGGTGGTAGTAACATCCTAAAAAACATCTTTCCATGTTCATTTTGATTGCTTTTATAATCAATTTCCCTCATTGAACGCTCCAATGCAGGAAACAAGAAAGCTGTTGACTGAACATAGTTCCAGACATGGGTACATGACCCTTCACAACAACCTGCATGAGTATGACATCCTTCAAATCCATACAAGGTTCCATCAGTTAACCTAACACAAGTTGCTGATTTAAGTACAGCCAAATTACTTGCAATAGCATCCACTATATAATCAGGAAAGGTAGAACCAAAAAGAGCATCTCTAAAACATAATGTTTCCTTATATAATCGGTCAAAATGTTTCCATGTATAGTTCATTGCATCCTGTGAATCTTTAAAAATAGTTGCATAGTAATTTTTCCATTTTGGATCTTTTATCTTACCAGGATTCCAATAATTAATAAAGTTTGGAAAATACCAGTGAATCATAAATTGAAAAGTTTTTGTCTCTCTCGGCCTAATGATTTTTTCACTACAAAGGGTACCTACATCACAGAAGTTCACTGTAGCATTCCAACTTTCACTATCCTTCGCATGATTATATACACGGTCTTTTAACGTTCCTGGTTGTGAAAAATCATCCCAGAACACCATAAGATTGTCAAACCACTCCCCACGGTACCAATAAGTCTGTCTACTGACCTTTTCATCCATAGTACTTAATATCATATCCCCATACTCTACAGCATCTTTATCATATTTAGTTGTTCCAAATTTAATGCTCTTTATCTGATTAGATTCAATGTAAGTGTTAACTCCGCCCTTACTAAAGGGATTGGACAAGCTTCCAGCTAAACTAACACGTGCTTCTTCATCTCCTTTATTGGTTACCTCAAACATGAAAATACCACATGGAATTGATGAATCTTTATCATTTAACGGAATAAAAGGATTAAAAGCAGTCATCTTTACATCAACTGGTGCTTTTTCATCCTTAAAATTAATGGAAGCCATTGGAAATGTCCCAGTAAATTCTGCCTCTTTAAAATGTGGCATACCAGATAAGTATTCTCTCTTAACTCCAAAACCATATGTCCAGTCCCCATCACCATTTCCGTTATAACCGTTATTTAAATCGCTATTAAGTACTTTAGTAAAAACAGTTCCATCGTTATTTTCACATTTAATTGCAAAAAAAGAATATCCATTGGTACTTCCGTTTTTATTGGGTCTATTATAAATCTCCCAATCAATAAGTCTTCCGTTTCCCCCTAGACCTATACATCCTGTTCCGATTCCTCCTATTGGGAATGAAATTTCTGTGGTAAATTCTCCTGAATAAATTTTATGTTTATTGCCACTTTTTGTCATTATTTTATCTCCTTTATGAATAACAAAAAGTCTATCATGTATTTTTTCAACATAATGGACTTTTTGTTTAATTATATTTCATATTTAATATAAATAATTAACTATAATCAATTTCCTATTTAATACCTTGCTTTTTAGCTTCAGCATTAAACTCATCAATAGCTTCTTGTACTTTGTAATTTTTCAATACATCCTGTAAGTAAGCATTAAAGTGTTCTTCCACATTAGTTTTTGACATAAATCCTTTATATAACATCTCTCTATAAACATCTAAGATTTGCATTGAATCTACTGCAGGTGTTGAGACGTATCTAACTCTTGGATCAATATCTCTCTCATAAGGTACTACTAAGTCATGAGCTTTCTTCTCAAGTTCCACACAACGCTCAGGCATAGATGGTTCTAACCATCTTCCATCAACATCCCAAGTTACTAATGTTTTTATACCTGCTGTTGGTTGTTCTAATGTTAATGACTTTGGAAGATTTGTATCTGGATCAATTGGAAGTAAGCTCTTGTACTTATCTCCATCCATTTCAAAATGCTTCCCTTCAAGTCCAAAACGTCCAAGTTCTAGGCCTTCTTCTGATAACAAGAAGTCATAGATTTCAAGACAACGCTTCATTTTGTCATCATCCATAGAACTATTAAATAGAGTTCCTGACCAATAGTTGTCAAAACTATTAGTAATTGGATCACCATACTCTGTTCCTACTGGTGGAAGGATATCTACAACTTCAGGACCCCATTCACTATTAACTTTCATCATTTTGTCAACAAGATTTTCTTTAAAATGATACGCCTCTGATGTATTTGCTATTGCTCCTACTTTACCAGAGATAAACTTATCCATACCTTGCTCAGCTTTAATAGTTGTATAGTCAGGGTCAATAATACCCTCTTCATATAATCTTCTTAAATACTTAATAGCATCAATGTTTTTCTTAGAAATCATACCAGGAATGAATTTTCCATCTTCTTTAATCCAGTTGGCATCTTCAATTTGGAACATATTAAGAACCCATAGATCTTCTCCACCTTTTGTAATACCATATGTATCATCTTTACCGTTTCCATCTGGATCATCATATGTAAAGGCTTTTAATAACTCATATAATTCTTCTGAATTAGTTGGTGCCTTAGTAATTCCAACATTTTCCATCCAGTCTTTTCTTACCCATATAGCTTGACTTACAAACGCATTTTCTGGTTGCCATGCTATTCTTGGTAACATATAATGAGCTCCGTCTCTTTTTAGAAACTCAAAATTTTCCATAAGCGCTGAAATATTCTTATATGCACTCAAATCTTCAGGTAATGGTCTAATTACTTGCTGTTTAGTCCATTGGAAAAATGTAGTTCTTGAATCAACATTACTCCAAGCTGGATGTGCAAACATATCTGGTAATGCTCCACTTGATGCTGCAACATTTAACTTCTGTAAATAATCAGCCCAACTGAAATCTTCAAAGGATAGTGTAACATTAAACTTATCATTTAAATATTCAGCTATTTCATCTTTACCATAATCTGCACTACCCCACATACCAATTTTTATATCATAATGTTTATCTTTTGAAGATTTTTCTTTTTCTACCCCATTGTTTTTTGTTGAAGAAGCTTTATCATTACTTGTTTGTGCTTTTCCTCCACATCCAACACTGACAATCATAATCATCATTATCATACAAACACTTATTGCTACCTTAATAGTTTTCATAAAACTAAATCCTCCTTTTATTTTATCTAAATCATTAAAGCATAATTAAACCATATATCTTGATACACACCCCCTTTAGCAATAAAGTTTTATTGCTTCACTGCTCCAGCCATGACTCCCTTTACAAAATACTTTTGAAAGAAAGGAAATAACACAGCAATAGGAACAATGGTAACAACAGCAGTTGCCATCTTAACAGCTTCTCCAGTTACATATGAGCCTGTGGCCTTACGATAACTTTTAGCCATATTACCTGCCCCGAAGTTGTTAAAAACAATGTCTCTTAGCAGTTTCTGTAAAGGTATTTTCTCTACATCATGGATGAACAACATAGCATTGAACCACTCATTCCATCTTTCAACTGCATAAAACATAAGGAATGTTGCTATCATAGGTTTTGATAACGGCAAAATAATCTGCCACAATATATGAATATCGTTGGCTCCATCAATTCTTGCAGCCTCACGAAGACTCTCAGGAATTTCCATAAAATAATTCTTGATGATTATAAGATACCAAATATTTATACCTACTGGTAAAATCATAGCAAAAACATTATTTATCAGACCAAGGCTCTTCACTTGTAAATAAAGAGGAATCAAACCACCTTGGAAAAACAAGGGAATAATGGCCAGTGTCAAAAATATTTTTCTACCTGGTAATTTCTTTATTGACAAAGCGTATGCATATGATATTGTTAAAAATAAATTATACATCGTTCCAACTATAGTTACAAATAAACTAACTCCAATTGAACGAACAATCTCATCTGATGAGAAAATAAACCTATAAGCTGAAAAATCAAGTTTTTTCGGAAGAACTAAAAATCCACTTTCTGCAAAGGTCTTATAATCCACAATAGAAATCATTAATACATTCCAAAAAGGATAAACCATAATCAATACAATTAATGTAAAAAATACCATATTGAATATATCAAATTTACCAAATTTCTTCTTTTTTATTATATTTGCATTCATCTTTCTTCACCAACCTTATTCATATATTCCAACACCTTTTATTTTTCTTGTTACTCTATCCACAATCAACAGTAAGATTAAATTAATAACAGCCTTAAACAATCCAATGGCTGTGGCTAGACTGAACTGACCTCTTTCCATGGCTTGACGGAATACATAAGTATCAAGGATATCTCCAACACTATAAACCACTTTATTATAAATATTAAGAATCTGATCAAAACCACCATTCATCATATTTCCAACACTAAGAATCAAAACGGTTAGTATGACTGTTTGCATCCCAGGTAAAGTAATATGCCATATTCTCTTAAAACGGTTGGCACCGTCTACATATGCTGCTTCATATAATTGCTGATCTATATTAGTAATAGCCGCAAGATATAAGATAGTAGAATATCCAGCCATTTTCCATGTATTTGACATATATACTATTGGTCTGAACCAGCTTGTCTCAGTTAAGAAATTTACCGTCTCCATTCCAAAATATTCAAGAATCCCATTGATAATTCCACCATCTACAGAAAATACATTTTGTAACAACGTATACATGATAATCCATGATATGAAAAATGGGAAATACATTAATGATTGAACTACCTTCTTAAATTTCTTTGATATTAATTCATTAAGTAAAATCGCAAGAATAATTGGAATCGGGAACTCAAAAAGTATTCTTCCAAGAGATATGTGTAATGTATTAAAGGTAACATCCCAAAACTTTTTATCGGCAAAAATTTGTTCAAAATACTTAAAGCCTACCCATGGGCTTCCACTAATTCCTTTAGTAATGATAAAATCTTTAAATGCCAACGTCACCCCATATAATGGCATATAGTGAAACATTATGTAAAAAATAGTTCCAGGTATAAGCAGTAAATAAATATATTTATATTCTTTAATCTGCTTAACAAGTTGACTTTGTTTTTTTGACTGGCGTGTGCCATCTATCATTATATTGTCCACATCTAACCTCCTGTTTTGTTGTCATTATTTTATTTGCAAATGTTTAATCTGATTATACGAGATATGAACAAATATTAAAATTCATTTTTTTCGGATAAAAATACACTTTATTCGGAAGAGAATGTAAACGACTTTACAAACCTTTTAAATACTATATAATAGAAGTTACTAAAGATATTACCATCATTGAAACATGATGTTTGGAGGGATTTGAATGTATTCTGTCTATTTACTGGACGATGAACCTTGGGCTTTAAAAGGTCTTAGAAATAGTTTTGCCTGGGAAAAATTAGGCTTTAATATCGCAGCTCAATCTAGTAATCCTTTAGAAATCCATAAACTTGCTAAAGAAACTCCACCAAATTTAATTATAACTGATATTCGTATGCCGGGTATGACGGGTCTTGAGTTAATTAAATCATTGAGAGAACTGGAGGTTTCTTGTGATTTTATCATTGTTAGTGGATTTGCGGACTTTTCTTATGCCCAACAAGCTATGGAATATAATGTTTTAAATTACATACTAAAACCTATCGACATTGAAAAGACAATTCCCCTTCTCCAAAAAGTATATGCTGATATTGACCGCAAGCAGAAACTTAAACACTACTCATCCCAGATCAGTCAATCAACCAATCAGCATTGTAATCAGCAAACTAACGAAAATTTTAACGCTATGATTGAATATATAAACGGTCATTTTTCTTCCGATGAAATGAGCCTACATTACATGGCAGATAAGTTTAACCTTAATAGCACATACATATGTGACTTATTCAAAAAAACTCTTTCAATCACCTTTAACGAATATGTCACTGAATTACGTCTAAAAAAAGCATGTTCTATGCTGGCAAATACCAACCTCGCGGTTTATGAGATAGCTGAACAAGTAGGTTATAAACCTTATTACTTTAATACACTATTTAAAAAGAAATACAATACAACACCATTGAAGTACAGAAAGGAGCATACCCATTGAAGTCATTATCTAAGCTCAAACTAAGGACTCAAGTGCTTATGTTTATATTTATTGTAACTGTTGCCATGATCTTCATTCAAATGTTTTATTATTTGAATTACAAAGATATAAGTACAAAAAAAGCTGATCAATATTTTACAAACATGATTCAACAGGTTGAAAATCAAATTACATCAATAGATAAGGATATAACTACTATATCCAGAATCATATCTGTAGATGATACTATTCAAAAATTTATTTTGGAAGATGATCCTATTGCTAAATATGAAATGTCTACAAAACTTTATTCACTTTTGGATACCAATGTTTGGCTAAATGATGATCTTCAAACTATTCAAATTATTGATTATCAAGAACGTATTATATCAAGTACAATAGCTACACTTGTAGTTGTATTCAACCAAATTATTAGTGACTATGACCTATATCATAGTGATTACAAAATACCCTTTTATACGAATTCATATTATGATTCCAATACAAAAGAATATTACTTCGCCTATATTAATCCTATATACAATAAGTTCCAATATAATAACAAACCTATTGGTAAAAGCATTCTAATTGTTTCCACTAACCTCATTAATTCAACCATTGACTCATTGCAAATATCACCTAGTTCCTTAATTTTTTTAGTTGATGAAAATGATATAATTTTTGCATCCTCTAACCACGATTTAAGAGGTAAACGAATAACTGACATTGACTCTGATATTAATTCATTAAATACAAACAACAGTAAATCATTTAAATACAATAGCGATAACTACTATATAAAATCCCTTGAATTGGGTCAAAATAATTGGCGTCTGAAATTTTTGATTAATAAATCCGATATAACTAGTGATATACTACCTATATTAAAAAAAGGTATCATTATTACTTTAATTATTACTGTAATCATACTATATTTAGGCATAAGGATGATGTTTAATATTGCGTGGCCTATATCAAAAATAACTTCTCAGTTAGAGCGTATTGGCGAAGGTAATTTCAAAGATAGATTGAAGGTCTCCTCTAATAATGAAATAGGAATTATAGTTAATGATATTAACAATATGCTTACCAGACAAGAAACTATGACCAAAAAGATTTTTTCCACACAAGATCAGTTGTATACACTAGAACTTGAAAAGAAGGAAGCTGAGTTATCCGCACTACAAAGTCAGATTAATCCTCATTTCCTATATAACACCTTGGAATGTATTCGCAGTATCGGAATTTATCATAATATCCCTGAGATCCAACAAATCTCAACATCCATGGCTAAAATATTCCGCTATGCCATTAAAAGCCAAGAACAAGTAACACTACGAGATGAAATACAATGTATTGAGGATTACCTTTTAATTATGAACATACGTTTTATGGATAAGTTCGAACTTATACTAAACATTGATGAAACACTTTATCCTTTAATTATTAACAAAATGGCTTTACAGCCCATTGTAGAGAACGCAATTTATCACGGTCTTGAGAATATTCTTGGTAAAGGTACAATTACTATAAACGCCACTGTTAACGAGACTATACACTGTCTAACTATAGAGGTGAAAGACAATGGAAAAGGTATGGAACCAGAACGATTGGCTCAGTTACAGAAAAGATTATCTTCTAATACAGCCAGTACTATTACCAAAGAAGCTCAAAATAGCGTTGGTATCATTAACATCCATAACCGCCTAAAGCTTAGCTATGGTGATGAATTTGGAATTAGTATTGACAGTCAATTAGGGGAAGGAACCAGTATTTATCTACAAATCCCTATATTAGAATAAAATTATTATATTACATAACCTATGAATAATTATGCTTTTATAACAGCTTTAAGAATATTGTTTTGCATACCCCTTAAAACAAATGCTATATGGATATAGGTCTTTATATCTCTCGTTTCAAGAAGCCTTTCTAGCATATCAGATATTTGTACAAATCCTATGCGCCGTAGCTCTTCAATGTTATTTTCAAGTTCGCTATGAAAGGTCTCGTCCATTCTTTCTATGTTATTTACTCCAAAGCTTGCTATCTCATCCATATATTCTTTTGTTCTTTTAATTATATCAATTTCCCTGTCCAAAGCCATCTTAATTCTCCCTTAAAATAATTTTTTCCCCACCTGTCCATATAGCAATTATTTTTGCCTCTATATGGAAATCTTTTCTGTTCAGTTTCACAAGCATATGGTTCACCTGCTCTAGCTCCTTAAGATAAGATATTATCTTATCATCCTGTTTCCCTTCGTATTTAAAGTATGCACAGACTCCTCCAACGTTTATCTGATAGCGCTGTATCTCTTCCCTAAATCCAAAATCGTAAAAACCGTCTATATCATCGGATAGTATAAAACATCTCTGGTCTTCTTCTAAGAAGAGCTCTATTGCTTGAGACATGGAAACCTCATAGTCTCTAAGATTAAACTCTTTTTCGTCTGCAAACGAAATCTTCAGATTAGAAGAGTTTGATATCCTATTTTCCTTTTTCATTAAAATGTTTTTGAGCCTAAATCTCTTATCATTCAAAGAACGGGCACTTTGAGTATTTTGAATAAATAATGACATAGATGATATATTGCTTACGTTCTGATTAGTGTTTTTTCTTAGATTTGTTATCTCATATATCTCTCCGTCTTGATTATCTAAAACCAGCATATTTATCAGTTTTACCCCATCCTTTAGATTGACTATCTCATATCCTAGTCCATATCCCGATATCTCACTAATTTCTAATTTGTATTCCATTTTCTTGAACAATTTGTATTTCTCATAGTCATCGGCATCTCCCATAAGGATATATGCACTTTCAAGAATATCTATTATTTGACTATTTATATTCTTAATCTTACTATCTATGTCACCGTTAAGATATCTCTTTATTGTGTGCTTTAAATTTTGCACCTTCTTAAACAAAAAATTATACTTTTCAAGCTTCAGCTTTATGCTAAGAAACTCTATCTTGTCAATCTCACTTTCCTTTAAGGAATATAGTCCTATGCCTATCAAGTTTTCAAAGTATTTGACAACTTCTTTCAATACCTTTGTATCAGGCATCTTAAATTCAACCTTTATATTGTCTACTCCGTTAAGACTCTGGATATATTTTATGGCATATATCACATTCTTTTCTGCATTTTGCCTAAACGCTTCATCGATGCTAAAGGGATATGTGAAATTAACCTGCTTTTTCTTTCCCATGTTAACTTTCAAAAGCGATCCAACATTATGGCTTATATTCATGGAATCATAATTTATAACTACATCGTTAATAGTCTTTTGTGAGCAATACCTCTTAATATCTTTGGACGTTACTTCGTTTACTATCGCAAAATCTTCAATAGTAAGGGGTAACTCCTCTTTGCCAACTTCTTTGTTATCCATCATATAAAGATACGCCATTATCACGTGCTTGCAATAATCTGTAGAAGGACAGGTACAGTTAAAGTCTTCCAACTTTCCGTTAAATACTACCGTTTCATTGCTTATCTTAAACTCCCACTCTTTTAGCATTAATATTTCTTCTTTATCCATTGACTTCAATGCACGTTTGAACATCCCCTTGTTCGTGAGATTTACTATATAATCCTTATCTATCAACCTTATCTGTTCTTTTATCATTTTACAGCACCTTTTATGTAGTTTGCTAACCCCTTCACTGTAACTCCTTCAACGGGTATTCCTATCTTTTCAAGCCTCTTTGCAAAGTTTGAATTATAGTAAGAGTTGGAATCCTCCCCTATTCCCGTAAATACCAAAGTCCTTGAACCTGTATTTTTAACTTCCTGAAACTCTTTTAACATTGAAGTCTCCTCTGAAAATAAATCAGTTATTATCATAAAAAGGGTTTTATCGGGTCTTTTTATAAGATTCCTTGAATATGCTAATGCACTAGCTACGTCAGTTCCTCCACCAAGTTGTACATCAAGTAGTATATTTATTGGATCATCCTTAATCTCCGATAGATTAACTATCCTCGTATCAAACAATACTATATTTATGTCTATATCACTTATGTTATAAAATATAGACGATACAATTGCTACATAGATCAATGACTTTACCATGCTTCCACTACAGTCAACAACAAGAACTATGTCAGCTGGTTTATTCTTCGCCTTGTTTGGATAGAAGTATATATCTTTTGCATATAGCTTTTCTTCCTCTTTGTTATAGTTTTTAATATTCTTTTCTATAGTCTTTTTTACATCAATAACTTTTGATCTGTTGTATTTTGATGAGCTCGCCTTGTTTATAGTTCCTACCTTAGACAAATCAATTTCCATCATAAGTTCTTTTTTAATCTCGTTAGCAATTTGCCTTATCTTATACTTTATCTTACTTCTATCTTCTTCTTTGGTATAGTCCTTATACATTATCAGGTTTTGAAGAAGATCCATGTCAGCCTTTGCATTTTTCAGGTAGTTATCATCTGCAATTACCTCGTACATCCCGTATGTCTCAAATGCATCAGTCGCGATCTTATTAACTATATCCTGGTCAAGAATTCTTTGCACATTTTGGAGATTTTTGATGACAATTACACCACTAGATTCACTTCCATACATCCCTTTTCCATTGGAATATTCGCTATCGTATACGCTATCTAGAAGCATTTCAACTGCAAGGTTGTCTTCAGACAAATCCATATTCAAATTTTGTTTCGAGAATTTCCCTAGTATTAATCTCCATTTTTCTAGATTATTCATAATAAATACCTCGCTGTTTCAATCTCTCCAGAGAAAGAATCTCTATGTCCCTGTTTCTTATAAAATCTTTTTCACTTATATCAAACTTAACAAGGGGATTCCCCGATGTATCATTTATCTTTGCTATATCCTTGCTTAGTCTTATAGTTTCCATGGGTCTTAGCTTGGTAAATATCTTTCTAAAGTTCGGAAGCATTTTGAAGAAGTCTTTAGTGCAAAGATCTTGAACAAATTTGTTCAATATAGTAAGGAACCTGTTGTTGCTAAGTAATATCTGATAGTTATTCAATAGCAAATATGAAAGAAAAAATGTTGTTCCCTTTAACTGCGTTTCACTTAATACAAAGTTGTTTTCTATTGTCACTATCATCTCTTGTTCGCTTAAAAGTCCCATTATATATAGTATTGAAAGGCTTATTCCCTTTAGGGATGTAGTCCATCTTTTATATAAAAGTAGTTTAAGCGTCTCTACAAACAATTGTCTATCGATGTTTTCATTTTTAGATCTATTTATGAATGAGTATATGTCATTTATAGAATCAGAAAGCTTAGCCTCGTCTTCAAGCCTAAGTTCTTCGAGAGTCTGGAAGGAAATCATAAGTTTTGTATATATCTCATTAACCAAATCATCAAGTTTATTATCATATTTATTTCCAAATGTCTCGTAATAATACGCGGTCTTCGTTATTTCATTAAATGCTGCTGTAATTTCGAATATGTTATTTTCTTTCATCATAATAGACTTTATTGTATTAATGATTTTCTCTGTCATACTTTCCACTTGAAGTACCACACAATCCTTAAGGCACGATACAGCCTTTGAAATTGTATGTGACTCCTTTATTTTCAGTTGTAGCTTTGATTTTACTGCCATATCTATGCTTTCACCTAAAAATGCTACTTCTATAACAGAAGGCATCACTTTTTCCTTACTCGCCATCTTGTATATCTGTATCATGTATTCGTCTATATTTATATTAAATAGGTCTATTCCCTTGACCTTTTGGGCAAATTCTATCTCAAGATATGATAGCTTGTTTAAAAACACACTTCTCTTATATGCACTTCTGTTATTCAATACATTCAGTGTATAAATGCTATTTGGCTTGGTGAACTTATTTCTAACAAGTTGATTTTGAAAATCTTCCACTATAGGTGGAAGATTTGATATATCATAAACTCGCCCGTATTCATCTCCTATTAGATACGTCTTAAACTCTCTAAGTATTCTATTAGTATCAATGTACTGATTAAATTCTGTAAACACACTTATAGCACTATCAAAAAGCTCATATACTCCGGGAAGCTTCTTTTCCCTAAGTGATGCAAGTCCATATGCCAAATCTATTGCACTTATTATTTTAGATATAGGCACTTGTTTTTTTGCCTTCTTTCCGTATTTTGTAAGAAGTTCGACAAAAGTGTCCCTGGGATTTAGCCCATTTTTCAAAAGTATCTTATAATAGTATGGATAGTATATTCCTGCACCGTATCCATTAAGACTAGATATGTTCTGAACGTTATATGGTATTAGATAATTCTTGTTATCCTTAGTAAGCACTTTTCTCCTTTTGTCATCTAATACTATTTCATTCTTGATTAATTTGGGAAGAACGACGCTATGAAAACCTCCTGTTATAACAAGTGTTCTTTTCTTTTTATATTCATTTATTTTCTTCGCCATATACAATTCCCTAAGGTCATTATAAGGATTTGAAGGACTCAGTTTCCTTGTCACACTACAATATGTAAGCATCTGTGTCATGTAGTCTTCAATCCTCTTTCCACTGAGTCCTATCTCGAAGTATTTTTCATAATACTCATCAAAACTTTCAAGTCCACTTTTTCTTACCAACTCAGAAATATAGTTAGAATACTCAAAATCTATTTTATGATTTCTTACAACGTCAATATCATATACCGGAAGGTCTATAAACTTAGTTTCTATCTTCTTTCTAAATCCAAGCTCTATAGCTACGTACTCAGGTGAAGTATTAAAAAATGGAAAATTCACTCCTACCTTTATTTCCTTGTTGTCTATATTTCCGTATATAGAAACAGGCATCTTAGACTTAGCGATGTTTTCTATTAGATGATCTCCATCGCTGGGTCCCTCTATCAGTATTACATCAGGTTTAAACTTTTCTATTGCGATTTTTACAAACTTGGAGCTAACAAGACTATGATGCCTTACTGGAAAGAAAAATATCTCTTCATTTTTAAATTTATTTAGGTCTATTTTCATCTTATTTTAACTCTTGATTTATATAATTCACTGTAGATTTCGCTATTTTTAGCCCTTTCCTTTACCACCTTTTCAAAATAATATCTAAGTGCACTTACATCCGCATCGTCTTCAAAGTCAAAGCTATTTATTAAATTTTGTGACACACTTTTAATGTTCATAATGCTGTCATTGAAAAATTTTGCATACACTGCACATTCGTGATAGACATTTACAAGTTCCGCCGTTGAAAGATTCTTAGTAGGCTTTTCAATCTTCTTACCATCGACCGACTGTCCATTTCTCATCTCAACGAAAACAGTAGTTAGCATATCTATTACATCTTCATCTATAACTATATCATCTTCAACCTTTTTTACTTGGTTTTTAACAATTTCTTTTTCAATCTTTATATTGTTCACAGGATTTACAACTTCAATATTAAATCTTCTCTTTAGCGCACTGCTCATTTCGTTTACTCCCTTATCAAGGGTATTTGCAGTAGCAATTATATTAAATCCCTCTTTTGCGAAAACATAGTTGTTTTCGCAAAGTTCAGGTATCATCATAACCTTATCGCTCATTATGGAAATCAACATATCCTGCACTTCCTGAGGAGTTCTCGTTATTTCCTCGAATCTCACAAGAGTCCCATCCATCATGGACTTCATCACAGGAGACTTGATAAGTGACTTTTCGCTTGGACCATTAGCAATCAAAAGTGCATAGTTCCACGAATATTTAAGATCAGCTTCACTTGTTCCTGCATTTCCCTGTATAGTGTTAAGCGAATTATTACATATTGCCACACTTAATAGTTCGCTAAGCATGGTCTTTGCAGTTCCTGGAACTCCAATTAAAAGAAGTCCCCTGTTCGTAGCGAGTGTAACTATAGAACGTTCTACAACCTTATCGTTTCCATATATCTTCTTGCTTATTTCTAATTCATCATCTCCAAGTATAAACTTTCTAACCGATTTCGGAGACATCTGCCAGCCTAAAGGACATATTTCTGTTTCATTTTCTATAAGTTTTTTTATCTCGTCTTCATAAATTCTTTCCACAGGAAGTTTTTGAATTTCCATTTTATACACCTTTTCGTAATTTATTTTATGCATATTGCTCTAAGCTGTGATATAACAGCATTTAGAAACTTAGGTTCAACCTCGCAAAGTTTTGCAACGTTTGAAGGATTTATGTCATCGTATATATAGCTTCCTCTATTTATAACTCCCCTTTTATAGAATCTGAGATTCTTAACAGTAATACTTTCGTCTCCCATTCCAATATACAGATATTCTGCGTCTATCTGAGCTCCGTATTCAAGTTCCTCAAATTCTAAATATAGCCCATCATATCCTCCTCCGTCTACTATAGAAGTTTTATACCATTCTTGCTTTTCTAGTTTTGAAACAAGGCTTATTGCTGGCATTTTAATTCCATTAAACTCGTCGTATATGGTATTATTCATTTTTTCTTCTTCTATTTCAACAATCTCTATTTCAAGTTGCTCTATAGGCTGAGTTATCTCATTATCTTCTAGATTTTCTTTCCACAATTCAATTTCTTCTTTACTTAGATCAATAGGATGTACAAGTCCAAACTCTTCTCCTTGTTGAAGTTCTATTTCTTCATAGTCTGCATCCGCAAATGTTCCATCATCCATGTACCTAAAGGATTTTACAAGCTTATTATTGGAATCGTATTTTCCCCAAATCAAATTCACAGCAAACGTATTCATTATAGGATTTTCTACGAATACCTTATTAAATGTCTCCATGTCCCATCTTCTCTCAATAAATATACCTCGTTCAAGTCTCGCTTTTTGAGATGAAACTATTGTCTTTAGCTGCTTTTTAACTGCTGTAAGATACTTTTTGGAAGCTTTCGCAATCTCTTCATCATCTGATTTTGCAGGCTTAGGAAGAGTCTTTATTATCTTTCCATCTGGATTTGATAGTTGCAAAGTAAGGTCTTTTTTAAGAGTTGCTGTAAATATCCTGTTTCCATAATCAAGCTTCAATTGTTTGTTTTTATCAAAGTCAAGATTAGGAATAACTAGGTCTGCAAGTTCTTCTTTTGAAAGCCCCATATTCTTAGCAGCTATTAGGAAATACTCAGCAGCAATTCTTTTAACCAACTTGTTTTTGTATTTTCTACTTATGGAATCCAGTTGCATAAGTGCATAATCGCTTCCATGAAACGCCATTGCCTTAATTCCTTCTGATGCTATGGCACCTCTTTGATTCCTTGTCCACTCGTCTATTTGCTTCTTGAAGTCCACTATAAATGCCTCATCACAATTGTATACCGCAAACACCATAGCCATCTTCATTTTGGCAACAGCTCCAAGCCCAACCCACTTATTGTACACGTATCTTCCAAACTCGTTTAAATCCTCTTTATTAAGTCTTGATTTTATTATACTCGCCGTAAGAGGAAGCTCTACTTGAGGACTAATAAGAAATGTAGCTAGGTAGTATTTTAATAACTCCTGAGAAGCAACCTCTTTCACGCCCTCATACCTAACCTCTGGAAGACTCTCTATCTCAAGTTTTGCAATTATTTTATCCATTTTTTTTGGATTGTAGAATTCCTCAACAATTTTATCTAGGCTCGTATTTTCTATATCCATCATTTGCAACTTATTGTAATCTACTATGTACTCCACTAACTCTTTGTTTGCCTTAGGAAGCTTAGCCTTTAAAAGCATTTCAAGTTCTTGGTTGTACTGAGTTCTTCCCATGAAGTATTCCCTTGATACCTTTTGAATGCTCTTATATTTGTTTTTCAGTCCGTCAAGAGCAACTTCTAAGTCTTTTGATTCTTTTTCATAGTAGTATTTCATAAATAGCGTCTCATATACAGAATCTTCTGGTTGATTTTGCAGTCTGTCCTTGTATTTTGAGGTATTCAAATCCAGATATTCAAAATATGAGCTTTTAACGTCTCCATTGAAAGCATAGCTTTTTTCAATATTAGAAAGAAGTCTGTCTTCATTTATTCCTTGATCTATCAGATCTTTTATCTTATTTTTATCATTTCCTCTTGCATAAATATATTTTTTAAGTAACCTATAATCAATTACTCTAAAAAATATGTAATTTGTAGCTAAGTCGCTTATTCCAAACATAGCGGAACATGCTAAGTCCATCTGATCATAGTATTTCTGGTTCGCAAAATATTTGTGGTATAATTTAGGCTCTTTTTCTTTTCTTCCCATTATTATGTCTTCTACTATAGGAGCACTATTTTTTGTATCATTTTCTTCTATTAAAAGTCTATTTAGTTTTGATTCAAAGTCTTCAACATATTTGATATTATCTTTAGACTGCTTTATAAGAACAGAATATAGTATAAGAGAATTAGCTATGTCATTTGTATTATCAAATGAGAATATTGCTTCAATAAGTTTTTGGTACTGATCTTTTGAAAACCTTATCTTTTCAAGGTTTACATTTTTACTACAAGGTCTAACTATCATTGATGTTGATATTTCCCCTAAACACGTCTCAGATACTTTAAAATTGGAACTCATATAGTTATATTCATCCATATAGAAATCTTCTCTTGCTTCGTCTTTTACTATATTTGAAAGTATATATAACTTTTCATGGGCTACTACAAAAGCTTTATCTACATGAATACATTCTTGTATTTTTCCACTTTTATATAGGTAGTATATTATAAGGGCATAAGCATCTTTTTCCTTCGTCATGTTCTGTGCATATTTTGGTGAGTTTTGAACAAGATATTCAAGTGCTTCTTCTCTTCCTTCATTTACATATCTGCAAAACTGTATCTGTGCCTTAAGCAAATTATCTTTAGTATTTTCATAAAGACTATCAATATGTTCTTTGTATTTTTCGTAGTTCTTAATATACCAACATCCATTTTCAGATACGCTTTCATACCCTCTTATTAATTTTGCTATATTAAATCTGAAATTCGTAAGAACATATAAATATGCTACAACTCTTTGATCATTTTCAAAAGATGCGTCAATCCAAACTTTCTGGAGCTCATATATTTTTTCTGGCTTCAATAATAGAGAACGCACATTGAAAAGTCTAATGTCCATTTCTATGTTTTTGCAATCTTTAGGCTCGTACCATAAGTGAGTGTATATGTCAAAATATAATTTTTCATCTATGCTTTCAAAAACGTTAAGTATATCTCCTCCGTTTTCTATATAATCTTCTATTTGATCCTGCTTTTCATTTTCATAGTTAGAATAGTATTTTTTAAGTTTGTTTTTTATGCTCATTTTCTACCGTCCTTTTTAGTCTATTTTAAGTATATTATTGAGTAGGCTCTAGTTGGCTTCTTATTGAATTTTATCTTATTTTCAGCTTAAATGCAAATACCTCACTTTTGATATACTTATTAGATCTACTACTATTAATTAATCTTGAATTTATTAACTTGCTCCTGCATGACCACTGCTACTTGGCGATTATTCTTAGCTGTCCCACTGACTTCTTCAAGGCTACTCATCTGTTCTTCTGTGCTTGCACTTACCTCTTCGGTCGTAGCGTTAATTTCTTGGATAGCTGTACTAATGACACCAACGGATTGAACAATTTCATCCTTGCTCTTTTTTACCACTTGTACTGATTGTCGGATGTGGTCAATATCTGCTTCAACTTCTGCCAACTTCATACTCGCTTTCTCACTTAGTTTAGATGTGATTTTAATAGCATTCTCTTGATCAGTAAAAATGGTCATTGCCCTTCCTGATTCTTCAACTGATTCCTTTGATTTTTGTTTGATTTCATCCAATACACCTTGAATTTCAACAGCACTTTCTTTGGTCTGTTCTGACAAATTTTTAATTTCGTCTGCTACTACAGCGAAACCTCTTCCATGTTCACCAGCTCTTGCAGCCTCAATACTAGCATTCAATGCCAACAAATTAATCTGATCAGCAATTCCCTGTATAGATGTCATAATCATGTTGATCTGAGTGGTTGAATCGTTGACGTCTGTTATAGTCTTGCCGATAGCATTAACGCTTTTGGTCGCTTTCTGTGACAAACCAATTAGTTCGTCAATAGCAATATGTCTATCATTACTAAGGCAAATCATATCATTGCTATTTTTCGATATGTGATCAACATTGGTTGTAACATTGACAAAATTCTGGTCTAGTTCTGATGTTAGACGCAAAATACGATCCATTTCTTTAGTCTGTTCATATGTCTCTTCACTTACCTGATATATACCTGATGTAATTCCTTCCATCGCATCTTTGCTTTGTTCTGTAACCTCTTCCAAAATTTCTGAGGATGCATATAGCTCTTTTCCGCTTTTCTTAATACTCATAAATAATGTTCTTAATTCTCTTAAGGTCTCTTGAAGAGATATGTGCAGATCGCCAATCTCATCTTTGCGTCCATATACGTCTACTTCACAGCTTAAATCACCCTGTGCAACCTGTCTAAAAAGCCGATTGATTTTTTCAATTGGTTTCGAAATTCCTATTGCCATGAGATATCCAATAATTACAAATATAGTCACCGATATGGAACTGATAATTACTGTATTTTTGATAATTTTATTGGTCTTAGTAGCAATATCTCCTAAAGTAATGGAACTCATCAACAACCAACCAGTAGATGTCATCTTGTTTACTAAGGCTACTTTATGCGTTTCCTCAAACACATAATGGATAGGTTTCCCTGTCTTTCCTTTATCTATTGCATCTACAATATCTTCAACATCTAGGAGATTCCCAATTAACTCGGAATTAGGATGTGAAATGAAATAGCTATTCTGATCAATTAGAAAGGTATAGCCATTCTCCCCAATCTGGTTGTTAGCAATTGTCGCCAGTTTTGCTGTATTGATATGAATAGCCAATACAGCTTTAAAAGTTTCATTGACTTTAATTGGGGCCAATACAGTAATTAATAACTCACCAGTACTTCCTGTGAAAGGTTCAGACACTATTATTTCACTCGCTTCTTTTCCTTCTTGATACCAACTTCTTTCCCGAGGATCGTAATTCTCAAAATCTCTTTTGGGATATCGTATATAATTGCCTTGCATGTCACCGATACCAATACTGAACACGTTTGAATTATTGGATTTAATCTGTTCAAAATATGTAAATAGTTCCTGAATAGGCTTACCTAGTTGATGAGCTCTAGATTCATTATCAACAAAACCTTCAATGCTTTCTTCTTCTAAATACCGTATCCCTCCCTGTATAACAGTAGACTTGGTAGCCAAATCTACGATGCTCATAATATTTTCAATTACCAAATCCAAGCTTCGTGTAATCTCTCTCCCATTGGTATCTGTACTTGCTAGAATCTCATCCTCCAACAAATTCTTTGAAAAATTTGAGGTTACCATTGTCAATACTATTGCTTGCAATAATAGGGATACTACAATAGTTATAACTATTTTCTGTCTTATTTTTAAGTTTTTAAAAATCATTTGCCCACCTCTCTCCAATCATAATTTAATTCTTTTATTTTGTAATACAATATTAATCATTATACCCTATAACAAAAAGTGCAACCAATTAATGATTGCACTTTTTAAGTAATCTTATACTATTCTTGAATTAATCCCGCCTTTTTAAGTATTCTTTCTAAAACTGTAGCTACTTCAGCTTTAGTTATATTTCCTTTAGGATCAAGTCTTGTTTCAGATTTACCTTCTATAATGCTACTATTTACATTCCATTTAGCTGCTTCTATTGCATACTCTGAAACT
>JAOASG010000069.1 GCA_025210235.1 Vallitalea sp. | reverse complement strand
CTATAATTATTATATCATAGTTACCTTGTCTATAAGTTGAATTATTTGTTATTAAAACCTATATACTAAATACGTTACGTCAACTACAATTACAATATATTTAAAATATTTCTCTCTTGTGAATTATCAAACCTATGAAGCAAATCACTAAAGCTCCTTTAGAATTATGTCTTAGTCCAATATCGCCAGTCAATGTGTTAGGAAACCACTCTCATACTAAGGGAAATTTTATCGTGGTTGCGTTACGTATAATTCTTAGCTTCGCAGCTTTTGAATTCATTAGCTTAGAATAATGCATATACTTCAGTTATCATTGCATTTAATAATGGCACTACACATATATTCATTTCCCAAGATAAGAATTAGAAGAGAAATATTGTATAACGTTAGCATTTACGCACACTGGCGTAAACACTCCTATCATAAGAGCTATTTACGTATTACGTATATATTTCTTATAAATAGGTATTTCCGTACTATGGCGAAAATATATACTATAGTTGTTTATTTATTATATATATGTTTAAATACTATCTAACGGACTTTTTATCTTTGTTATGTTTTTATTAGTTACATGAGTATATATTTCAGTAGTTTTAGAACTTGAATGACCTAGAAGCTCTTGAATATACCTTAAGTCAGTACCTGTTTCTAGTAAATGAGTTGCAAAACTATGCCGTAGGCTATGTACTGAAACTTGTTTTTTAATTCCTGCTTTTACACAAGCATTTTTAAATATTCTTTGTATAGTTCTCTCTGAAATATGTTCTTTCTTATTCGCACCTTCAAATAGCCATTTATTAGGTTTGTATTCCTTATAATACTCCCTTAGTTGTATAAGTAAAACTTCTGAAAGCATTACATATCTATCTTTTTTACCTTTGCTTTGTCTTATTTTAATTAACATTCTTTCGCTATCTATATCACCAATAGATAATCTAGCAACCTCACTTACCCTTAATCCAGAAGAAAAAACTACTGCTAAAATAGTATTATGCTTAAGATTATTAAGCGCTGTTAAAATATCTTTAACTTCTTTTTTACTAAGTATATTGGGTAATTTCTTTTCTTTTTTAGGTCTATTAAGATAAATTAATAAATCGTCTTTATAAAGCACATATTTATTTAAGAACTTAATACTGCTAATTACTTGATTAACATAACTATGAGAACAACCTTGTTGCAACAAAAAAGTAACGTATCTCTTAACATCTTCTTCTGTAATATTATTTAAGCCTTTATTTAAGTACTCTTCAAATTTAATAATACTATTCACATAACACTTTTTAGTTTTATTAGAATACCCTTTAATATTTAATTCTTGAATAACACTCTTAATAATTATATTATTACTACATATTCCCTTATTCATTTGCTACACCTTCCCCTCGGCAGTGTAAAACTAACATTACACTTTTGTATATATCTTTAAATATATTACCCTTAAGTATGATCCTCTCATAATGCTCATTCAAATTAGTATTATCATTTTATAGTAATACCATATGGTCTTTTTGAGGTATTCTCACCAATATATTTATGATAATAATGGTAGCAAAAGTTACTAACAGTATAAATTTTGTCAAATATAATGACTTATTAACCTATTAATAATTGGAATATAGAGTCATTAGTTTCTAGAATCTAAAGGTTTTTTCCCAATCAAAATTTGATTGTTATCAACACTTAAATATAATTATATAAAAAAATAATTCTAACCCTTTTAATAACATGTTTAAGAATATTATGTAAAATAATATTAATAATATTATTTTATTGTTTATTGGGTTATTTGTCAATAATTCAGCTTTTTATAATTCTAAATGTTAAAAAGTAATATAACTGATATTATGTAATTTTAGATAAGTAATTACAAAACTATAATTTTTATACTACAATATGTTAAGTTCATTACATAACACCATTATATAAAATCAACTCCGAAGAGTAAAATATATATAAACTTATAGTTCTTGATACCCAAAAAATTAATCATATTATAACTTTCAAAAGAAACTTTTAAATTATTCAGTAATCCAACTTCCTAATAAATAATTAGCCCAATCTATTAATAAAATCTAATTTATTCATAAATGATTCGCTAGAATTACCAAATAAATAAAAATGAAATAAAGTGTATTAAATTATCAAAAACTAATCTTTGATACTAAAGATAATTTATATTAAATCAAAGCTAGAATTATAATTTAAATACTTTATCCGTGAACTATCTCCACTTACTTCGTTGAAGTGGCTTCTTGGTCAATATTCCTAACGGAACCCCCACTCTAAAAGTGGGATAATTCTTGCTAAGTTAGTTAAATATACTCTAAATTTTTAACTCACAATAGTTAATCATCAAAACTTTTTACATAGTCTACCACATTCTCACAAGTCATAACTTCTGACATAATACACATTCCACTTGCACCTGTTTTTATCACATCATTTTTTCTTTCATTTGTTATCCCACCAATTGCAAAAATAGGTATAGACGTAGTGTCACAAACTTCTTTAAGAAAATTAAGTCCTCTTGGTGGAACTCCTTTTTTACAATTAGTTTCATATATATGACCTGCTACTAAATAAGTTGCACCTAATTTTTCAGCTTGTATAGCTTCATTGACAGAATGAATAGATGCACCTACACTATCAAATTGAATTATCTTATCTTTATAAGTTCTTAAATCAGAAAGTGATAAATGAATACTTGGTATATTTAACTTTAACGCTGTATTAATATTTTTATTAATTATCAGCCTCACTTTATTTTCATAACATATTTCCTTTATCTTTAAAGCTAAAGATTCATATTCAGATATCGTTAAATCTTTTTCCCTTAACATTATTCCATGAGGTCTTCCTTTAGCAATTAGTTCTACTCTATTTATAAAATTATCATTACATAGTTTTCTATTGGTTACACAAATAAGCATATTTTTCTCCTTTTATATTACGTAATACTTAGGTAATTGCAAAATTAAAGATTTTAATTCTTTACATACAATATGAAGTTCTAATAATAATCCTGAATCCAACATATTGTATTAAAGAATCATCATAATGTAGTTTTGCACTCACTTATGTGTGATACTTTTTTTATTCAGCTACGTAAATATAATCCCTATACACCGGTTGTAAGCCTTTTTCTAAGATTACTTTATGAATATCTTTGACATCTCTTGGATCAGAAATTTCAAATTGTTTATCTCCCTTTTCTTCTTCGCTATGTCCTCCAACACCCACTTTAACTCCAGCTGATACTTTAGTCGCTACCATACCAATAACATTATCACGAAAACCTGCTCTCTCCCTTGTAGATATTGTAATTCCAGCAAAAGGCATTAGCAATCTGTAAGCAAGCATTACTTGTAAAAGCTGTTTTTCATGAACATCATTAGGATTATTATTTTCATTATTAATATAAGGTCTAAGACGTGGAATTGAAAATGATATTTCTGCATGGGGATATTTTTGCTGCATGAAGTATGCATGTATACCCGCTGCAAATGCATCTTTTCTAAAATCATCTAATCCAAGTAAAGCTCCAAAGGCAACTCCTCTCATTCCACCTAATAATGCTCGTTCTTGTGCATAAAAACGATATGGGTAAATTCGTTTTGGACCACTTAAATGGACTTGCTCATATTTATTTGTGTTATAGGTTTCTTGATAAACTGAAACAAAATCAGCTCCACATTTATATAAATAAGCGTACTCATCTGAATTTAATGGATAAATTTCAATACCAATTGTACTAAAATATTTTTTAGCTAATTTAACCGCCTGAGCAATATATTCTATCCCTGAAGCAGAACGAGATTCCCCTGTTAATATAAGAATTTCTTTTAATCCTGTAGCTGCGATATCTTTAAGTTCTTTTTCTATTTCAGTAAAATTGAGTTTTCCTCTATGTATTTTGTTCTTACAATTAAATCCACAGTATATACATTGATTTTCACAATAGTTAGAAATATATAATGGTGTAAACATAGATATTGAATTACCAAAATATCTTTTTGTTTTTTCCATCGCACATTTTGCCATTTCTTCTAAATATGGCATGGCGGCTGGAGATAATATAGCTGCGTAATCTTCTAATGATAGAAACTCTTTTTCTAAAGCTCTTACTACATCTTTTTCAGTATAGTCATCGTAATTGTATCCCTCAACTAATTCTAATACTTTGTCCATTATATTAGAATCAATTACTTCCATACCTTCTAAATATTCCATATGACTTATATTATTTAACATAATCTTAATCCTCCAAAAATCCAGTTAAAGGGCTAGATGCTTCAGCTTTATAATCTAATACTCTTCCAGCCCCTGCAAGATAAGCTAATCTACCAGCTTCGATAGCTTTTTTAAATGCTTCTGCCATCACTCTAACATCATTAGCTGTCGCAATTGCAGTATTGCACATAACAGCATCTACACCCATTTCCATTGCTTCACAAGCTTGAGATGGTCTTCCGATACCGGCATCAACTATGATAGGGATGTTTATTTCATCAACGAGTATTTTTATAAAGTCTTTTGTACACAATCCTTTATTACTTCCAATAGGAGCACCTAAAGGCATTATTGTAGAAGCTCCAGCATTTACTAAATCTCTAGCTACATTTAAATCAGGATACATATAGGGCATAACAACAAAACCTTCTTTCGCAAGAATTTCTGTTGCTTTTATTGTTTCATAGTTATCAGGCATTAAATATTTCGTATCTTTTATTACTTCTAGCTTAATAAAATCACCACAACCAATTTCTCTTGATAACCTTGCAATTCTTACTGCTTCAGACGCATTTCTTGCTCCAGAAGTATTAGGTAGCAAAGTAATATTTTTTGGTATATAATCTAATATATTTTCTTGACCTCCTACATTTGAACGACGTAATGCAAGAGTTATTATTTCTGCCTCACCTTTTTCAATAACTGCATTTATCATATCTAAAGAAAACTTTCCTGAACCTAGTATAAATCTAGATTTAAACTCATGTCCTCCAATAATTAATTTATCACTCATTTTAATCTATTCATCCCTTCTATATTTCTTCTATTCCAAGTAATAATCTAATGATCATATTTGCTTGATGACCTGCACATATTTGTACTCTAGGCGCCATTAAGCTATGTCCAATTTTTACTTCACTTATTAAATCTCCACAAAGATATAAGTTATTCATTGGTTTTGTCGTTCTAATTTTATTAGAACTATCATATCCAGCCATTCCAGAACCTGATACTATTTTAGTATTTTTAAATTCTTGTAATACTCCATTAATTAACATTGATTTATTGTCTGCTTTATCAAAAGCTTCGCATATAATATCATATCCATTAAATAATTCACTAATATTTTCTTTTGTTACTTTTACAGTTTTACTTTCAACAATAATATATGGATTAATTACTTTAATTTGTTCTTTTAAAGCTTTTGTTTTATACATTCCTAAATGACTAATACTATAATTTTGCCTATTTAGATTACTAGTATCAACAACATCAAAATCAATTAAGAAAAGATGCCCAACTCCTGTTCTTGCAAGCATAACTGCAATATTAGAGCCAAGTCCTCCTAATCCAGCTATAGCAACTTTTCCTTTTTTAATTTTATTAAATACATCTTCTGTATGTCTTAGTATCATCATATCTTCATATTCTTGTTTACTAGTCATAATATCAGCCTCCCCCTACAAAACTAACAATTTCTATAGTATCTTCCTCTTTAAGTAAAACATCTTTATACTTTGATTTTGAAACGATATCACCATTATGTTCTACTGCAATTATAGTAATATCATATCCCCTACTTATTAAATAATCATATAAACTCTGATTTTCATTTAAATCCACATGAATTCCATTTACTTTCATTTTTATCCACTCCTTTGCTAAAGTTCGTAAATTTTAAATTTATCTTTTTGTAAGATAAAAAAAAGCATAAAATGAGACTTACACCCGCGGTGGTGTACCCCATTTTATGCTTAAAACTTCCGAACCATTTTTAGTTGTAATTTATTATATCTAAAAATATTATTATAGTCAAGACTTTCCATAAATTTACAGCATTAATCTTCTTTTATTAGTGGCCTAATAACATATAAATAGTTCTTTGCTATAGTTTCAGGTGTTTCCTCTTTGCAATTATTTAACCACCAAATAATAGTATCTACAAAACTGCATGTTATATGATCTATTAAATATGATTTACTTATTCCTTTGATTGATTCTATGGAAATTATTTTTAATAAATAGTCTTTAAAATATTCCTTAAATCTAGAAATAAAAATTCCGCTATCTTCATATATAAATAATGATTTTATTTTTTTATCATCTTCTTTTAGGTGATAGAGAATATGAGAAATATATGCTGTAATATTTTTTTCATTCGTAAAATTATGATAAGCCTCTGCTATAATATCATCTGAAAAAACATGAGCGAAAATAATTTTACATGTCTCGTTTAATAACTCATCTTTTGTTTCAAAATGAGAATAAAATGTGCTTCTACCAATGTTAGCCT
Source organism: Vallitalea sp. (assembly GCA_025210235.1). GTDB lineage: Bacteria > Bacillota > Clostridia > Lachnospirales > Vallitaleaceae > Vallitalea. Next base: position 36,885 of record JAOASG010000069.1, on the reverse strand, counting down.
TTAAAATAATATCCTGGACAGTTATTTTTGAGTATCTTTTCTCTCTTAATAGCTCATTAAAAGCTTCAAATATTAATGTACGAGTTCTTTGAGAACGTCTGTCTATCATAAAATACTTTGTATACTAATTATATCCGTATACTCTCCTTTTCTATTATTTTAACCTATGAAAGAAAACTTACATTACTTTCTAGCTACAATAGTAAATGTTTTAGGAATTCCCTTATCATATGTTGCACATGAAAGATTTGGTTCTTCTTCTAAACTTTCAATTATGAGTCCACTTTTAGCAATCGCTGTAACTGTCTCTCCTAAATTCCACTTTCTCAAATATACTTTCTTAGTATCAGTATCAGGTAAATATTTTGCGTAAGAAATATCACTTTCTACTAAAGATGTATCAAAATAATCACCATTTACTTTATGCTTTCTAATCTTAGCAGTAGTTCCTCGTGAGGATATTAACTTATTTGATACAGGATGAAAATCACGTAAAATAAATTTTCCACCTTTTCCTAGTAAATTATAAACGCTTGTAAATATTGGTTCTAAATCAGTAAAATAATGCAGTATTCCCATTTCAGCAAAAGCTATATCATAATCACCAGTTAGTTCTTCAACTGGTAAATCTACAATGTTTTCTAGAGCATATCGTACTTCAACATTAGCATGATGCGCAACTTCATCTGCATATATTTTATTACCTTCTGAAAAATCAAAAATAGTTACGTCAGCTCCAAGAAGCGCAAGTGCTATAGCTTTAGTCCCATTCGAGCCCATAATATTTGCTATTTTTTTACCTTTAATTTCTCCAAACTTAGGATATAGCACGGATAAATTTCTTTCTGGATTATCACATAATTTATTAGCAACCTTTTGTGGTAATCCGAGCTTATTTTTCCATGCCTCATATGCAACATCATTCCATGCTTGTTCATTTGATTCATTGCATACTTGTTCTGATAATTTTATTTTCGTCATATGTATTTTCCACCTCGTAAATAATAATATGTTATTTATAATGTACAAATCTTTGAAATTGTTCAGTAGTGAACACTTAATATTATTTAATTATTGAAACTATAATAATGTATGTTTATTATGTAAATATACATTATGTTTAGTACTGTACATAGTGTATCAAAAAGGATAGCATTAGTAAATATATTATTAGTAATTGCTTTTTAATTTATCTGCATTAAATTAAAGGTGGGAAAGTTGAGTTATTTACATATAATTGGTATATTTTATTGCATAGAGTTCAACATATTAATTTCTATAACAAAAAAAATAGTTTTATATTACTATGTATAATTTCTATTGATATTTAGACATTTTTTTCGTTTATATTATGTTTGTAGTGAAAATGACATTTATTATCATTGTAATTCATTAATTACTTATGAAATCCACCTAAATAATGTTATCTAAATAGACTACATACAGTTGATTATTTAATACAATATGTTGAATTCGCGCTAAGAAAAGCAACTCTGTAAAATCTTAGTTTTGCAATTACCTAATAATGTTATAAAAAAATAAAGGAGAATTATAAACTATGAAAAAAATAATGGATTTTTTATTTGGTATACCCATGACCATAGTTTCAGGTATATTTTTGGCTGTTAGCTTAATTTGTATGATAGCAAATATTCATTTGCAAATAGACCCTGCATGGGTATCTGTTATTATTTCAGGAGTTCCTATGCTAATCTTAGCACTACAAAGATTAATTCTTGAAAAATGGGTTTCCTCAGCTTTGCTAATATCAATGGCTATGGTTGCTTCAATTATGATTGGCGAATACTTTGCAGCTGGTGAGGTAGCATTTATTATGGCTCTTGGTGCAATTCTAGAGGATAAAACATTAGAAAAGGCCCATAAAGGACTTAAAAATCTAATTAATCTTACACCGACAAAGGGAAGAGTAATATCACCAGATGGAAAAAGTGAAAAAATAGTTGATGCTAAAGAAATAAAAATAGATGATATTTTGCGAGTTTTACCTGGCGAAACTATTCCTGTTGACGGTTTTATTGTTAGGGGTAATACTTCTGTAGATCAATCTATCATGACCGGCGAATCCCTACCAATTGATAAAAATGCAAATGACAAAGTATATTGTGGAACACTCAATTGTTATGGTTCTATTGATGTAAAAGCAAATGCTGTTGGTGAAAATTCATCCTTAGAAAAAATGATAAAACTTGTAGAAGAAGCTGAAAACAATAAAGCTCCTATGCAAAGAATAGCTGATAAACTTGCTGTATGGTTAGTACCAATAGCCTTAATGATAGCAATAGTAGTTTGGCTTGCAACTGGAGATATTGTACGTGGAGTTACAGTTTTAGTTGTATTTTGTCCATGTGCTTTAGCCCTAGCAACACCTACATCTATTATGGCTGCAATAGGTCAAGCAACAAAACATGGTATTATTATAAAATCAGGAGCTGCTTTAGAGTCTATGGGAAAAGTTAATACAGTAGCTTTTGATAAAACAGGAACTCTTACATATGGTAAATTAAGTGTTAATGAAGTTTACCAATTTGGTAAAATGAATTATGAATACTTTTTATCTTTGGTATCTAGTGTAGAAAACTTATCTGAACATCCACTTGCTAAAGCTATTGTGGAAGATGCAAAAGCTAAGGAAATACCTATTAGGAAAATTGAAGAATTTGTAATGAGTCCAGGTAAAGGAGTTTCTGCTAAGTTAGATAATAAAACTATTCTTTGTGGAAATATTAATTTTATGAATGAAAATCAAATTAATATAAATAATGAAATTAGAAATAAAGTTTTAGAAATGCAAAGAAAAGGTATGGCATTAATAATTGTTGCCGTTAATAGAAGTTGTGAAGGTGTAATAGGCCTTTCTGATATTATTAGAAAAAATGCAAAAGACGTTGTCACCAAACTAAATAATATGGATACACAAACAGTTTTACTAACTGGAGATAATAATAATACAGCAAAATACTTTGCAAGCAAAGTAGGTATCACAGACATTCACAGTGATTTATTGCCAGTAGATAAGGTAAATCATGTTAAAAGCCTTATACACGAAAATAAGATTGTAGCAATGATAGGTGATGGTGTTAATGATGCCCCTGCTCTAAAAACAGCTAATGTAAGTATTGCAATGGGTACAATTGGTTCTGATATTGCCATTGAAGCTGCAGATATAGCACTTTTAGGTGATGATATTAGTAAAATTCCATATTTAAAAAGATTAGCAGGTGCTACAGTAAAAACAATTAAGCTAAATATCACATTATCCATGATAATAAATGCTGTAGCAATACTACTTAGTGTACTTGGTTTACTAACTCCTATAACAGGCGCACTTGTACATAATACTGGATCTGTTTTAGTTGTACTCAATGCTGCTCTGTTATATGATAGAAAATACGATCAAGACATTGTTCATCTAGAAAAGTAATTCAACTATATAAACCGTAGCAATCCCACTTATTGCAACTTTTAACAAGGATTTATTAAAATATGCTACTAATAAAGCTATGATTAATCCTACAATTGCAGAATACATGTACTTGGTTGAATATAAAATGCTAGGAAAAGTCATAGCTCCTAAAACAGCATATGGAACATAACTTAAAAAAGATTTAAGAAACCTAGACTTAATTTCCCCTTGAAAAATCACTAGTGGTACCACTCTTATAATATAAGTTACTAAAGCCATTATAATTACTGCAATAAATTTATAAGAAATGCTCATCTACTCATCCTCCTTTGGAAATAATATAGCACCAATAGTTGAACCTACTATTGTTGATATTATAACTCTCCAACCAGGTGATATAGCATTTATAATAGGTAACCATGTTAAAAAACAGTTAATAATAATTGCAGTAATTACAACTACTAAAGCGGCCTTTGATTTTTTTGTAGCTGGAACAATAAGTGCAATAAACATAGCATATAATGCTATTCCCATTGAACTTTGAACACTTTCTGAAAGTACAGAGCATGACAGAGCTCCAATTGCAGTTCCTAAACCCCAGCCAAAAAAAGGACTTGTAATAAGACCTATCATAAATTGAAATGATATCTCTTTATCTTCTGTAGCTGCTAAAGTAAATGATTCATCTGTAATTCCAAATGCAATCAAACATCTTCTTAAGATATTCATAGGTTTTTTAATTTTCTGAGACAACGCTAGTGACATAAGCATATATCTTATATTTATAACGAATGTAGTTACTCCAATCTCCAAATATGATGCACCAGATATAATTAATCCAGTTCCAGCAAATTGTCCTGCCGAAGTAAGGTTTGATAATGATATAAAGATAGTTAACCAAATAGGTATCCCACCTTTTACTGCCATTAATCCAAACGTAAATGCAACAGGAATATATCCTAATGCTATAGGCATCCCTTTTTTAAAACCATTTATAAAATCAAAAAATATATACTTTTGTAGTACTTTATTATATTCCTTAATAACAGTATTATCGTTCAATATTCTCACCGTCTCAATTATAATAATGTCTATATACTATTCAAAAAACAAATAAGTATGTTGTAACATTATATATAATAACCGATGAATATGTCAACATGACTACTAGAAATTTTGTTATTACTCTTATTAAATATCTTTGAGTAATTAGACCTTAAACTACCATACATTAAATATTGATCTTGGTCTACTATATACCTTAAATTTCCCAACAATAACATTTTGTAAATAATTTTTTCCTTCTTTATCTTTTTTAAAAATGCCCAGATATTCTTCCCCTGTTTTATTAAATCTAATATATGCTTCTGCCTTATCTTTTTCTATTTCAGTATAAGTCCTCCAATACACATCTAATTCTGTATAACTATATCTCCATATCCATTCAGAATCTTTTATAGGAATATTCTTATAGTCATAAACCCATGTAGCAAAAATCACACCAGTGCTTGAACTTTTAAACCTTCTTAATTTATCTTGGATAGGTGAATCTTCTGAATAAGTATGTATTGAGTTAATGCTTTCAAATCTATTCTTTAATTCAAACTCTTTTTTAATATTATTTACTTGTTGAATATTATTTGGTAAAAAACAGTAATTTCCAATAATAAATAATGCTAGTGAAAAAATTAAAGCTTGGTATTTTAATTTTATATTTAATGTTTTTTTTCTTTTAATAATTATAAATAATATTATAATAAGTAATGGGATTTTTATTGTTGTTCCTATATTTATTGAGAAAAAAAAGCATAAGTATAATAAAATAATTTTTAACCATAGAAACTTTTCTATTTCTTTATCTTGTAATAATAATGTAATTATAAGTAATGCAAATAAAAACCCAGCTATTATATAAAACATATTCTTACCAAGACCCCCCTCTATGATAATTAACATATAACTCTCCATCTTTTACTAATATATTTGTTATTAAACAATCAGTTTTTACTACTAATTCACTTTTACCATTAGTTACATTATATTTATAAACCTTGGCACCTTTTTCCAAAGCATTTTTTGAAACCATATAATAAATATACTCACCATCCACGTCATATCTATCTTCAAGTGGTAGTATTGCCTCTTCAGATATTTTTTCATTACTGCTTTCACTTGCTCTATATAAATAATTATTTAAATCAACGTAATAAATATAATTATAATCATATCTCTCACTCATACCCTTTATTATTTCACTACAATTTTCTCCAATTTTAATTCTACTATTATCTATTAAATTATATTTTATTAAATCACCATTTGTAGTTATATATATAATAAAATCATCACTATTATTTCCCCTTACTAACATACAATATATTGAATCATCAGAACAACTATACATTTGACCTAATTTTATATTATCAAGAGAAACTTGTCCTTTATTATTTACATTTTCTAGATTAGCTTTCATTATTGTATTATCAACTGTCAAATAATAATATTCATTATTATATTCAAATAATAACTCTGCACATTTATTAGAAATTAATTTATTATCTCTTGAGTTTATATCATATATTTGCAATGTATGTGTTTCATCAAAAAGAAGAATTATCTTATCATTATTAATTACATCAAACTTCAAATCATCAGTTGCGTTATTATAAATACATTCTTTTTTATCAGTAGCAATATTTCCTCTGTATATATTCATCTCATATTGTTCTATAGCATATATCCAGTCTTTATAAATCTTAGTATCTGTATCATAAATACTATTAAATAACTTATTAACTCTATCTGTATTTTTATTATAAATATACAATATTTTGTCCCAATCTTTATAAGAAATAAATGCACCATATTTCTCATCTTCATAAATAACATCATCTAATAATTGTCCTTGTTTTGGTTCAATGGAATATAGGTGAGTATAAGTACTTGAATCATAATAATAAATTTTCCCTCTTCCTCCAAAAAAATTATCTAGTTCACTTACAAGAGTAATATATTTCCCTTTCTTTACCTCATTGTTAGCAGTATAAATTACATTATAATCCTCATATCTTTTACTGTAATATATATGATTATTCATTTTGAACATATTATTAACCGAAACATCAAATAACTCAATTATATTATTACTATTACCAATATTCCTTCTATACAGATTATTTGTCTTATCAATGAAATAAATATATCTTCCTAAAACTTCATAGGACACAATATCTTTATCAATAACTTTTAATTCCTTAGAGTTATTATAACAATATAAACTTGTAATATTATGCTTCTTATAATATACCTCATCTTCGTTAAAAACTCTTACTTCATCAACCTTATAATCTGTGATACGTGTTTCTTCCCCACTTATTCTATCTTTAACATATAAATAATGATCATCTTTACCAATATAAGCTATTATCCTATCTGAATAATCATATTGATAAATACTATCTTTTAAAACTCCTAATATTTTCTTCTCCTCACCAATATTTCTTAAACGTCTATGTTTATCCACAAAGTATCCTGAATCAATATAAATATTTGGTTCTTTATATTCCTCATATCTGTAATAATAGAAATCTTTATATTTTTTAGTTTTATTTTTATACATAATATTATTATTATAAATAGCATAATCATCATATACATATATTGTAGCTTCATTAAATGGATATTCATCTTTTTTAATCTTATCATCAACAATCAAGTTATCTAAATTTATTGAGCATTTAATTGTATCGTGTTTAAAATTGTATAAATAATGTAAATTTGAATCTTTTATCTCACCTGAACTAACATCAGTATCAATTACTATCTTTTCTCCAGACTGAATATCATATAATATAATATCTCCTTTATTACCACCTGCTGGATATATCAAAATATTATTTTCTTTAACTATTTTATACTCAGTACTATCATCTGAACATATAACTTTAAAATCCATACTATTTAATGGTTTTACATAAGTAGAAGTTTGACTAGAAATATAAATATAATTATCTACTACTTCATATTCTAAATTATTAGCTACATCTTTATTTCCATTTTCATCAAAAATAATAATCTCACAGTCCTTACTTCTTACCCAACCCTTTTGATTATTATTTAAATTAATTAAATACCATGTTTTATTATTATCTATAATAATATCCTCTACTAGATATTGTATATTTTTTTGAAGAGTATAGATTGCATTACTTTCTTCAAAAATAGAATCTTTAACTATTAAATCATAATTACGAGGTTTTAGATATATTTTTTGGACTGGTTGAATATATTCCCCAAATACCCAACCTTCATATTTTTTATTATTTGGTGCTATATCGTTAATATAATACCAATGATTCTTAATTCCATTAACTTCAAATTCTTCTACTGTATATGCAGTAACAATTAAATATGTACCTTTGACAAAATAATCAAGCTCATCTTCAAAATCATTACAATAAAATTTATGTTTTATACTTTCTGAACTAATATCTGGTTTTTCTCTGAATTTAACATTAGTAGTTACAATTTTTATTTCTTTTTGTCTTATTACTTCATAACCATCTATATGGTCCAATCTTTGATCTACAATATTATTTTGTTTAGAGTTGCCTTTTTCCTGTTCTTTATTATCTTTATTTTTATCTATATCTTCACTATCTACTTCATTATTTTTATCTTGATTTTGCTCACTATCATTATTTATAATTTTATTATTACTTTGTATATCATTTACTGTTTCGTTTAACATACTATTATCTGCACCCCCACAACTAACTAAAAACAAACTTAAACATATAATTATTAGTATTTTTTTCATTTATATTCTCCTATTGACTGTATTTTGCTTTATAATTATATCATAATAATATTTAAATAGTAAATATTTCTTTTATACAGTTAATTTCAAACAATTTTAGTACGTTACATTTTTTATACCTATTGTTACAAATAAATAAGGGCGCAATTGGCACCCTTAAACTTATATTTATTTAACCTTGAAATCTTTCTACATTTGCTATTTTACATATAGAAAGAGCAAAATAATCTTGGAAATTTCCTGACCCTGGTGGTCTTACTATAACTATTCCTAACCCTACTCCTATAATTGTAAGATTTTGAATATTGTCAAATGTACCATCTCCAAGCGTATCAATATTAACAGTAATTGGTTGTAATTCAATTAACGCTTCTCTTAATGGAGCTTCACAACATTCACAATCTCCTGGAATTGGTGTTCCTGGAGTAGTTAACCCATCTATTAAATCCTGTTCTGAAATTACTCGGGTATCAATAGTAAATCTTAATCCAACTAATTGACATATAGGAACTATAAATTCTCCTATTTCAGTAATATGATTAACTACTTCTGTTAATGGATTTTGATTTGTTTGTTGTTGCTGAGTTGTTGTTGAAAAATCAACTGTTAATATACCTAAATCAATTAAATTATCTATAAATTTATCCCATGGATCTACACAGCATTCACATAATCCTCGACCCGGAGGTCCTGTTGGTCCGGTATCTCCCGTTGGTCCCGGTGGTCCTGTTGGTCCGATATCCCCTGTTGGTCCCGGTGGTCCTGTTGGTCCGGTATCCCCTGTTGGTCCGGTATCCCCCGTTGGTCCCGGTGGCCCCGTAGGTCCGGTATCTCCCGTTGGTCCCGGTGGTCCTGTTGGTCCGGTATCTCCTGTTGGCCCTGTTGGCCCTGTTGGTCCTGTTGGTCCTGTTGGCCCTGTTGGCCCTGTTGGTCCTGTTGGCCCTGTTGGCCCTGTTGGCCCTGTTTTACCTTTTTTACCTCTTTTCCCTCTTTCACCTTCAGGTCCTTCTGGCCCCTCTGGACCTCTTGGTCCTCTCGGTCCTTTTGGTCCCCTTGGTCCTCTTGGCCCCGGTGGCCCCGGTGGTCCCGGTGGCCCTTTTATTCCTTTTATACATAATTTAATTGGAACACAAACGACACAACCGTCTTTATCTTTTTCTTTCTTAAATAAAATATCTTCATTACAACAATATCCTAAAAAATCTGAGCACAACTCTTCACTAACATCTCTACAATGCTTACAACAAGATTTCCTTTTATTTTCTTTCTTCAAGTTTTATTCACCTCCTTAATTTAGTATATGAATTATAAATTAAGTTGGTTATAATGTTAAACATCAATACAAGGTTTGTCTAATATATTCCCTAAATATAAAATATATTTATTAACAAAATCATTTTCAACCTTTATAAGACTATTGAATTGATTAATAAAACTCATTAAATCTATTGGGTTAATATTTTCATTTATATAAATAATGCTATCCTTTTTATTTTGGTGATTAACTATACAATTATCTATTTTATTTTTCAATTCTAAAAAATTGAAATATCTACTTGGTATCCATAAATTTAATTCCTCATTACTCTTTTTTGTATTTAATATAGATTTTATTTTTCTTTCCCAACTAGAATATTTATTGTTCCAATCTGCCACTAGTAATAATTTTTCTTTTTTACTATTTACACTAAGATGAAATTGCTTTTCAAGCCTATAATCATTATAGCTAATTGGTATATAATGTCTTTTTTTATTAAAATTATTATCGTTAATAATTGCTTCTCTATCTATGTAGTTAGAATTAATAACTCTATCATTTTTCAATTTCCATTTATTATAAAATTTCATCTTATTTATATATACAAAATTATTTATATCCTCTTTCAATTCCTTAAAAGATGTACTCCCAATATGATAAACAAAAGAATTCCCCACAATAGCAATTTTATATCCCGCAATTCTTATCCGTAAACATAAATCATCATCATCAAAATGACCTATTCCATACCAAAAATCATTTCCTCCAACTTTTTCTAGAACTTGTTTTTTTAATACTATACATGCTCCTACAGCCCGTGTAGTAAAAATAATTTTATCTTTATTTTCGTTCATTATTTTCTTTCCACAAATATTTATCTCTTCTATAGAATCTAATCTAATCCCAATGTTTTGTACGCCATATGCATAAGATAAATATGGAGCAGCTATACCTATAGATTCATTCTCTTCAATTGTATTTGCTAACCCATTAAACCAATCTTTCGGAAATATTAAATCATTATTTAATATAGCTATTATTTCACCTTTACAGTGAGCTAATCCAATATTCACTCCTATAGGATAGCCCATATTCTCCTCTATTTGTATATAAATAATATTAATATTATCTTTAATATATCTTGACTTGCTATTATTAATCCACTGTTGTGGTATACATTTTGATCCGTTATCTACAATTAATATTTCTATTCCTTTATTTATGTAAGTATATTCAAATGAATCAATTAACGTCTTAATTGCTTGTTTTGTAACATCCCATTTGTTGTAACATAAAATCATAAAACTATAATAAGGCATTATAATATTTCCTCTCTTAATAAAAGATAATTAAGTAATAATTGCAAAACTACATTAAGTTTATTATTCAATACAATATGTTGGGTTACCTCTATTTATAGTTCATCTATATACTCTTTTAGAAACAATGCTCTATACCTATCATAATCTGATAAATTAACTAATCCACAATCATGAATACACCATGGTTTTTCTTGATATGGAATTAATATCTTATATCCTTTTCTTTTAAATTCCATGCATTGAGATAAATCATAAAAATGCCAACCATCAAAAACATCTTCTCTCCAAGGTATATCATACTGAGTTATCATAATAAGTCCATCTAAAGCATTAACCATTATATGTTTACTTTCATCATTTTGAAAATTAAGTAACTCCATTCTCCCCGCATGACTATCAAATACCTTTCCTTCTTTATTATAAGATTGCCACCAAATACCACTAGAAGGAATATCTCTTGCACCAATTACTCCAATTAATCCAACATAATTATTTTTAATAAATATTTCTAATATATCTCTTATGAAATTTTTATTTATTATAAATACATCTTGATGTAAATAAACTTTATACTTAGCGTCTGATAAATCAATTCCTTTATTGTATCCTCCTGTCATACTAACTGCATGTTCAATAACAATTATATCTATGCTATAATTATCCGGAATATATAACTTTTTAATATAATCTACTGCCTTTTTGTATAATCGTTTATTATTTACACATATTATAAAAGCTATCTTCCTATCATTCATACAATTTATTACCACCTATTATTTTTTACTTTCTTTTTTTACTTATGTAATTAGCCCAGCCAATGGGTATTTATTTATGGAAGTTTTATTTATAAATGATTCGCTAGACTTACTTAATGAATGGAAATGAAATTTTCCGTGAAAAAAACAACTATAATTTTATTGACTAATTGCTTTATATTGATATAACTCAGGAATAGCATTTATTATATCAGATGCTATTTTATCAACATTAAACTTATCTTTTAATAATAAATATGCATTATTAATAATATCCATTCTTTTTTGTTCATTATTAATTAAAGAAATAATTGCATTTAACCAATCTTTAGTATTATTATCAACTAATAAACCATTATTATTATTTTGTACAATTAGTGTATATGGCTCTACATTAGAATAAATACCAGCAGCTTTTATAGACCCATACTCTAAAAATTTATTAAAATATTTACAAGAATGAAAAGAAGTATTTTCTAATGGTGCTAAAGCTATATCCCATTTTCTTGATAGCATAAATGATTTATATTGATTATAATCTTCTTTGTACTCATAATAACTTAATGGTAAATTATGCATATAATAAGGCATAAAGCCAAAAATTTCTATTTTTATTTTATCTTTATACTCAACAAAAATGTTTCTAAACGGACGCATTAGAATTTTCTCAAAAAAAGCTCTATGATCAATACCTCCTGCAAACCCAATAGTTATAAAATTTTTATTATTAATTTGACTAATCTCAGTATTTTTAGCATTTAATAATAACGCAGGTGCATTAGTTACTATAACTTTATCAAAAAAACTACTATAATTTACTGCAATTTTATTATTTGTTGTCCACAAACAATTACTTTTTTTCATAATTAATTTTAAGTTATTTCTAACATTCTCTTTTTCAAAATATGATTTATTATAAGAATTGGATAGAGTATTAATATTTAATAAATCATCATCTAAATAATTTATTAAATATTTTCCTTGATCCTTGCATCTATCTACAATATGTACCTCAATTTCTTCTGCTCCTCTTATACATATTATAACATCAGCTAACTCAATATCTTGCTCAGTAATATTTCTTGTTTCTTTATATTTAAAATTAAGAATTTGTTTTTGTTCCATTTTTTCTAAAGGTTTTATAACTCCTATTACAGCCGATGGTATAGTTTTAAAACAAAAAGCTAGTACATTTGTTTTCATTAAATCCCCCCAATTAAAAGAGATACCTAATTTAGCATCTCTTATGGTAATTATAATTTGCTTATAATCTCCAGTAACTATACATTTCTTCAGCTTTATTTTTATCATAAATTCCTTTTATATCAATAAGTACAGGTTTATTAATATTCGCATTATAATACTTTTTCAAATCTAATAAATTAATTTTTTTATATTGTTTATGAGATACACAAATGATAATTGCATCTATATCTTTAACTTTATCCAAATCAATTTGCTCTAAATCATATTGTAATGCAACTTCTTCTTTATCAGCTAAAGGATCATTTATTATTATATTTAACTTATACTTTCTTAACTCATCTATAACATCTTTCACCTTAGAATTTCTAAGATCTGGCACATCTTCTTTAAACGTTATTCCCATAATTAATACTTTCGCATCTTTGACCTTTTGATCATTTGCTATTAATTTTTCTACGGTTTTTTCTGCTATGACTTTTCCCATATTATCATTTATTCTTCTTCCAGACAAAATAACTTCTGGTCTATAATTTAATTGTTGTGCCTTATAAGTCAAATAATAAGGATCAATTCCAATGCAATGACCTCCTACTAATCCAGGATTAAAATTCAAAAAATTCCATTTAGTACTAGCAGCTTCTAGTACTTCTTTAGTATCAATTTCCATTTTATCAAATATAATTGCAACTTCATTTATAAATGCAATGTTTATATCTCTTTGAGCGTTTTCAATAATTTTTGCAGCCTCAGCTACTTTTATAGATGATGCATGATACACTCCTCCATCTGTAAGAACTGAATATGTTTTTGATATAACATCTAAGGATTCTTTATCACAACCTGAAACTACTTTTTTTATTTTTTCAACTGTATGAACTTTGTCTCCAGGATTAATTCTTTCTGGAGAATACCCTACTTTAAAATCTTTTTTATATATTAACCCTGATTCTTTTTCTAATATAGGTACACAAATTTCTTCTGTTACTCCTGGATATACAGTAGATTCAAATACAACAATAGAACCTTTTATAAGATTTTGCCCAACTATTTTTGTAGCACTTTTTACAGCGTTTAAATTAGGTACTTTTGCATTATCCACTGGTGTTGGTACAGCAATAATATGAAACCTTGAACACTTTAAATCTTCTGGATTTGATGTGAATTTAATATTTTTTGTAAGGCTTAATCTTTTATGTCCTATTTCATTTGTAGTATCTTGACCTTTTTTATATAATTCAATCTTTTCACTGTTAATATCAAATGCAATTACTTGTTTACCTCTTTCAGCAAAATTAACAGCCAAAGGTAATCCTACATAGCCTAGTCCAATTACAGAAATCAAATTATATTTCTCACCTAATAAAACTTCCATTCTAATTAATTTTTTATTATTCACTTCTTTTTCATAACAATATTTAAATCCACATTTTTTATAAGTTCTTATAGCTATTTTATTTTCCTTAAATACTTCTAAGTACACCTTTTTAAGATTAAATTTCTCAAAAGCAAATTTACATATTGAATTAACTATTATTTTGCTTATACCTTTACCCCTAGCTTCATCCAATCCTATTAATAGTCTTCCAAACTCTGCTTCTTGCTTTTCTTCATTTATATTATATATTGAAGCCATACCAATAGGTTGTTTAAATTCTTTTTGTTCTTCAATTATAAATATATAATTATTTTCTTCAATTAGATATTTACTAAACCATTCTTCTTGTTTATTTATATTTAATACATTTTGATTAACAAACCATTTTCTAATAGAATCCTTATTTCTCCAACTTACTATTAATTTCAAATCTTCTTCACTTATGGACCTTATATAGATATTGTTTTCTTTGATAATGTAATTATGTTTCAATATTAGTCCTCCTTAATGCTACTAGCAAATTTTATTACATTACGTGAAATTTTATTAATATCTTCTTTTGTTAATCTTAAATGCATAGGAAGTGATAAAATTCGTTTACTTAATCTATGTGCATTTTGACAAGTGCCTTTTCCATATTTATACATTTCATATTCAGTATTATCTCTATAATGCACACCTGGATAAATATCAATTAAATTTAATGCCATAATTACCTCGTCTCTATTGTTTACTTCAATAATGTAGAGATGTCTAGATGATTCGCACCCATCTATGATAGAAATTGGTTTTATCAAATTTTTATGATGTTTAAATGCCTCATCATACCAAGTGGCAATTTGCCTTCTGTATGAATTATCTTTATCTAAATATTTAAGTTGTACAAGTGCAATACTTGCCATTATTGAATTACCATGATATTTATAGCCAACACATTCTACATCATATTTCCATTTATATGATTCTTTGTTTTTAGAACGAGTATAAGTATCTTTATTAATTCCAAGCCATGTTAACTTTCTTGCTAACTTGTCATATTTTTCTTCTTTAAAACAAATCATTCCTGAATCAGCAGTAGGTAAATTTTTAACAGCTTGAAATGAATATATAACTGCATCTGCTTCTTTCCCTATAATTTCTCCATTAAGTCTTGTACCACTCATATGAGCAGCATCTAGAATAAGCTTTAAATTAAATTCCTTACATATCTTTAATATCTCTTTATATTTCCCAGCATTTCCGCCTACACCTACAAACATAATGGCTCTTGTTTTGCTTGTTATTTTTTTTCTTACATCAATCGGATCTAAACATAAATATTTATCAACATCAGCAAATACTACTTTCAGATTTTCATATGCAATTGCATGATTTGTAGATACAAACGTAATAGGCGTAGAAATAATTTCATCACCATCTTCCCATTTACATTCATTTTTTAGAATTTTAACAGCTAAATGCAATCCAACAGTTGCAGAGTTTATAAAATGAGCATATGGAAAATTGGTATATTCTTTCCACTTTTCTTCAAATTTAATAGTTTTATATCCTAGTCCTGTCCACCCTTTATCAAGGCATTCTTTTATTTCTTTAAGGCATTCTTCAACTCTAAAGGTAGGAACAAATAATTGTATTGACATTTTCATTCACCTCAAAATTCAATACTCTACTTTTTTTACATAAAAATAGTAGTGTTACTTTATTATATTGACTTCATAAAAATAATGTTACTCTTTGTCCACATATTTTTAATTGCAAACTACATTCAGTTAATTCTTTAATATAATGCAAAGTTATTACTAATTCATTTTCACGAATTAATAGTTATGTAGATATAATAAAATATCTAAAGAACTGCAAAACTACTACAAAAAGGAGCATATAATTATGAAAATTGGCTTTTCAAGAAAACCTATTGGTAAAGGCGGTGCTATAACATGGATTAAGACCTTTAGTGATTTTTGCGTTTCAAAAGGTCATAAAGTATATTTTAGTTATAAAGATAATATAGATGTTTTTTGTTCTGTAGCTAACTATTCAAAACCTGAAGAATTGAAATATCTTAAAGATCATAATATAAAAATATTACAAAGACTCGGTGCTATTTTTCTAGATTATAATTATGATGATCAAAGAATTATAAAAGACGGAAATGAACACTTAAAACAATTAATTAAATATGCAGATTGTATTGTTTATCAAAGTAATTTTTCTAAGAAAGAATTATTTGGAAGTCTATATAACGGAAAAGAACCTGATGGACATATTATCTACAATAGTACTAATACTACCTCTTTTAATCCACAGGTTCCATTAAAAAGCAGCAAAAATAAGAAGATAATATTATCAACAGCTTATTGGGGAGCTTCAAATACTGCTTTTAAATCCGTTAATCTATTAATTGAGGTCGCTAAATTACTAAAAAATAATAAAGACATAGAATTTTGGTTGTTAGGACTTGCTCCAAAAGAAGTCCATGATTTTGCTGTTAATGCCAAACTACCTAATATCACTAAAATTAATCTTTTGAAACCAATTGACTATTCATCAATGCCTAATTATTTACAAGATTCAGATCTAATTCTTCATCTTAAAGCACATGAAGGATGCTCGAATATGGTAATTGAAACAATGCACACAGGAACACCCTTAGTAGGATTAAATTCTGGAAGTTTACCTGAGTTATTAGGAGATGCTGCTTTACTTGCAGATTGTAGTAGTGATATTCATACTTTTCCTAATGTCAATATAGAAGATTTAAAGAAAAAAATACTATTAACGCTTGAACAACAGGATGTTTATAGAAATAAAATGATTTCTCGTTCAAATCTTTATTCAGAAAAAACTCAATATACTAAATATCTATCTTTACTTCATGACTTGTATAAAAATCATCAATAATATAATTAAATATTTCTATCGCCTTTGTAGCAGCATAATCTAGAGAGTAGCGATTTAATACATCATTATTAGCTTCTATTATTAATTTTTGATGTATATTTTTATTTAAATATATATATTTAATTGCATTTACCCACTCATCTACTTTATTATTTACTAATAATCCATTTTCATTATTTCTAATTGAGTAGATATATGGTGCTATTTTGCTTGAAATAAGTACATTTCTAGTAGCTCCTGCTATAGCATATTTTATTTCAGATTTACAATCCAAACATTCTTTTATAGTTTTTTTACTTCTTGTTTCAATTCGTGTCTTAAAGTATATATCGTTAATTGGATAGGGACTTAATAATATTTGTGTACTTTTTAATATTGATATCATATCTTCAAATGAAGTATATTTATAATTAGTAACCCCCTCAATACCTTTCAAGAAATTAGCGGCACCACTCATTGTTATGAACTTAATATCAAATTCTTTTCTTATATTAATTATAATTGATTTAATAAGCTCTCTACCTATAGCTCCTGTACTTACCCATGCAATGTTAAAATCTTCTATATCTCTTTTTTTATTACATCTATTGCCTCAATATCAACATATGTTCTTAGAATAAAGCATTGTTTACAATAACTATTAACTTGTTGTTTCATAGGTTCATTGGGACAGATCACAGAATGACATTCTTTTAAAAACCTTTTTGGCAATCCATTTTGTTCTTCAATTAACAAATCATCAATCATATATATAAATATTTTTTTGTTATAAAACCTTCTAATTATATCAAAGATTTTTTCTTCATCTAATTTTGAAATTAATATACCATTAGCACCTAATCTTTGGAAAATAATTATATCATTTGCCTCAATCAACTCATCATTTAATTTTGTATAATATACTTCTGTTGATGATTCTACATATTTTTTTAACCCTTTTGATAGTTCAAAACAACTTTTTATTGTACATGGATCATCTCTGTTTGCATACACAAATAATATTTTCATTAAACTCTCCTTTATCAATTAGCATATTCTATAAAAAATCTAAAATTTTCTTCTGCCCATTCCTTATGATAGACATATTTCTCCATAGAGATATGATCATGTATTGATGCACAATAAACAGTTCTTTTACCTAATTTTAATTCTTTCAAATACCTTTCCATATTTTTTGTTAATCTTTTTTTCGCAAATTCTGCATTGCTAGTAAATACTTGATAGCATTTCTTAGAATTATTTGCAAGTGGACATGACTTTTTAAGTACACAATCACTACATTTTATACTTTGAGGTTGCTTAAGTTTTATAGTTGGAATTATCCCAGTGTGAAAAGGTGTATAATCATTAACTCTCATATTAGTATCCATACTATTTCCATATGTTTCTTCGTTAAAATAACCAATATAATTGAAAACTTCAGGTCTTATACAAACGCAGCAGCCTATAATTTTTTCATATGGATAATAACTTATACCCTCTTTGCTAGAAAGGTCTAATGCTAAGTTTTTTTCTTTAAAATAAGTATCTCTAAGCGCACCAAGTAAGCCTACTTGTGGAAAAGCATTCATTACCTTCATATATTCAGATATCCAATTTGGAGTATATAAACATACATCATCATCAATCATAATAAAAAATTGATCTTTCTTTCTTTTTTTCAAAACATAATTTCTAGCGTATATAACTCCACGATTTAAGTCTAATCTTGTTTTTGATTTTATTCGTTTATCATCTAACTTCACAATAAAATCCCATATATTATCTTTTGAATTATTATCTACAATATGTAATTCAAAATCATCTTTAGTATTAAGCAATGCTGTTAAATTTTTTGCTGCTATCCCTGCTCTATTCCATGTAATAAAACATACCATAGGTACATTCATATCTATCCCTCCATGATAAATTATTTTTATAGTTTGTCTTAATTTATTGTATTACTTTGATTTTAAGGATGTTACAAAATCCATAGTCTAATTATAGCAATATCATAATATAATTAGATTAAAGAAGATTAGCTAACATGATCTTCTTAATAGTTTCTAATACAAAATGACATAGAGGTGATTTTATTAAAATTCTAATTACTGGATCAATGGGTTTATTAGGAAGTGATGCTGTTCGGTTATTATCTCCTATTCATAATGTGTTTGGCTTAACAAAAAACGAATTAAATATAACTAATACTACCTCAATTAATACTATATTTTCTAATATAAAACCAGATATTATAATTAATTGTGCGGGATATACTAATGTTGATAATTGTAAAAAAAACGTTTCTTTAGCAAATGAAATTAATGCTTATGGTGCATATAATTTAGCAAATGCTTCAAAAAAATATAATAGTACCATAGTCCACATATCTACAGATTATATTTTTGATGGTAAAAAAGAAAAACCTTATATCGAATTGGATAAACCTAATCCACTAAATATTTATGGAAAATCTAAATTACTAGGAGAAAAATTAGTTAGTCAAGCAACCCCCAAACATTATATTATACGTACTTCATGGTTATATGGTAAAAATGGAAATAACTTTGTAAAGACAATAATTAATGCTTCTAGAAAAAGTACTAAAAATGAACTAAAAGTAGTAAATGACCAAATTGGATCACCTACTTATTCAATCGATTTAATAAATGCAATAATTTTTATTATTAAACAGAAATCCTATGGAACTTATCATGTATCTAATGAAGGATATTGTAGCTGGTATGATTTTGCTAAAAAAATTTTACAATTATCTAATATTAATAAAGAAATATTGCCAATGTGTTCAGAAGAATTAGAAAGACCAGCTATTAGACCAAAGTATTCTGTTCTAGATAATTATAAATTAAGAAAACAATTTAATTATACTCTGCGGGCATGGGATAAAGCTTTAGAAGATTATTCAGAAAAAGAAATGTAGCATTTATAATAATAGCTCATATACTATTAGTACAAGTATTTAAACAAAATTACTTTTCTAGACTACAAAGGAGTGCTTATTATGAAGGCATATTTTTTTATAATTTCATCAGGGAACTCAACAACATCATATGCTAATACTTTACTTGCTTTAGAATTAAAAAATTTAGGATATAATATTGATATTGTAAAAGATAATGATAGAAAAAAGAGTATCCTTAATAATCCTGATTGTGATGCAATATTTTTTCAAAAGACAATTCAATGTCCTTTACATACCCACAAGTATATCTCTCATTTAAAAAATAAAGTACACTTAATTCATATTGATAATGATTTTCAAGATATGGGTTCAAAAGAAAAAATTAAAACTTTAAAATTATCTGATTTAGTAATAGTATGTACTAATAAACATAAGAAGGCTTTACGATCATTTACTTCATCACCTATTGAGGTTGTTTCATGCATGATAGATTCACAAAATTATTCATATGTATCTATAGATGAAAAGCATAATAACCCTCTTATTATTAGTTGGCAACAAGATTGTGCTGATGCATATACAAAAGATCTATTGATGATTGCAACTCCTTTAAATAAACTCCACGAACTTTATAAAATACAACTTAATCTTTATGGATGGCATATGGGAAAAGACTACAGAGATTTAAGGCATAAAATAGATAAAATTATTCCTTTTGCTACATTTATACCCCATAAACCTTTAAATGAATATTTGACTGAATTAGTACCGAAAATTGCTAACTCAGATATTATAATAATGCCTTATATAGATCATCCAGGTAGATGGGGAAAAAGCGCATTTGGATTAAAAAGATTAATGTTATTAGGACTACCTGCGGTAGTATCTGATACAGAACATAATAGGACTCTGATTACAAATGGTGAAAATGGTTTTCTAGCTTCTACACCTGAACAATGGTATAATTCATTAGAATCATTAATTCTAGATAAATCATTACGACAAAAGTTCTCTATTAATTCAAAACAAATAATAGATACAAAATACTCTAATTCTATTATTATAAAACAATTTATAGCTTCTGTTAATAAACATATAAATTTATTTTAGTTACACTTTTATAAATCCACAAAAAATAACACTGACTAAGATTCTATACAGAATTACTTTTGTGAATTATTTAATTAGCATTATCTATAAAAAATTGGAAGTTTTCCATTGCCCATTCTTTATTATAGTAATGATCTTTTAATGAATCATTATCATGAATAGATGCACAGTATACTGTTCTTTTTTTACTTTCTATTTCTTCTATATATTTAGATATTTTATATGCCATAAGCTTAGAAAACTTATTATGCATATATTTTTTTTTATATAATTTAAAACATGTTGTAGATTTATCTAATAAAGAGCAGTTATTCTTTAATATGCAATCTTCACAATTTATTTTTTTCTCATGTTTTATTAAAATTGTTGGATCAAATCCTATTTTATAAGATGTGTATTTATTAATGCGCATACACATATCAATTTCACCTCTATAAGTTTCTTCATTCCAATACCCTACGTATTGTATTAGCTCTGGTCTCATACACCACAAACAACCCATAACAATATGATACTGATAATAAGAAGTATCTTTGTTTGATATTAACTTAGGCATTTGATAATTTTTTAATGAATATGCGTTTATCACATGAGGTGAAACGTATCCAAGTATCCCAACATCTTTAAAGTTATTCATTATCTTTAAATATCTACTTATCCAATCTTTTGATAGGATGCACACATCATTTTCTACATATAAAAAAAATTGTTCTTTTTTCCTTTTACTTAACACATAATTCAAAGCATAAATAATTCCTCTGTTAACATCAAATCTCTTTTTACATTTTATTCTATTATCAGATAATTGATTAATAAATTCCCATGTATCATCTTGTGAATTATTATCTATAATATATAACTCAAAATCATCTGTCGTTTGAAGAAGGGCTGTTAAATTCCTTGCTGTAAGACCTGCTCTATTCCATGTTGTAAAACATACTAAGGGAATTGCCATATATTTATCGTTCCTTTTTTATCTCTACTCTACTAAAATATATTCAATTTTTCTATCAAAATACATCTAAATGTTTATTAACCATCTTTATAAATTGTTTTATCACTTTTTCATTATTAAATTCTTTCTCCATTGATTTTCTCCCATTTATAGAAAATATTTCTCGTAATGATTTATCTTTTATTAGTTTTTCTAAGTAGTAATACCATTCTTTATTATTAGATGCAGTAAATCCATTTACCCCATTTTTAATCATTGTATTATGATGTTGTGTGCTAGAAACAACAACAGGAATTCCAAGTAACATCATTCTTTTTAAACCAAATCCACTTTTCCCCCATCTATAAGGGCTATTTATATATGGCATAATGAATATATCTGATTTAGATATTTGTGGTACAATGTTTTTTATATATCTTTCCATTGGCTCATACTTAATAAATTTAGCACTTGGTAATACTTCTTTTACTACACTTCTATTATCTTTATAATCTTTTCCCATATGCCATCCATATAAATGTATTTTTACTCCATAAGATTTAACAAGATTATTTAATACTTGTGCAATTAATAAAATATCATCTACATACGCATCTGCACAGGATTGTTGCCAACTAATTATTACCTGATCATTATTTTTTTCTTTTATTGGTACATATTTATACTTAGCAAAATCTAACATACATGATATTACCTCAACAGGTGTACTAGTGTAATGTTGTTTTAATTTTCTTTTATGTAGATGTGTACCTACTAAAATAAGATCACTTATGTTTAATGTCTCTATATGTTCTTTATCTTTCATATTTTGATAATCATCATCAATATGTATTAAATTCACTTTTCCCTTTAAATGTTCTATATATTCTTTTGTGTGTGCTTTGCATTGAACTGTTTTTTGAAAAAAAATAGCATTACATTCAGGTTTATCTAGAATTTTAAGTTTAGTATTATAATCCTCTACAATCTCAATATCATATCCTAGTCTTTTTAATTCATTTGCAAATAATTTATTAGAGTATGTTGTTGTTGAATTTTTTCCTCCTAAAATAAAAAAATATATTTTCATGAAATACTCCTTACCTGTAGATTTTGTAATATATATTAACTATATTTAATATATTATATATGTATGATAAGATTTAATTATAAAATTCTATATAGGTGATAAATTATGAATATAGGTTTTTCTTCTCATTATGAAGGATATGGAGGCGCAAGAACTTGGATTAGAAATTTTAGTCAATATTGCATATCAAAAGGACATAAAGTTAGTTTTGGATGTGACCCTACTGTTGATGTCTTTTGTTCTGTTGCAAACTTATCTAAAATCCAAGAATTAGAAATAATTAAAAAAAATAATATAAAAATATTGCAAAGATTAGGTGCTATTTATTTAAACTATAATTATCCAGATATTAATTTAACCAAAACAAAAAATAAAAACTTAATGGATTTAATTATGTATAGCGATTCAATTATATACCAAAGCATCTTTTCAAAAACAGTATTATTTAATAGCCTATATAATGGCAAGGAACCTAATGGAAATATTATATATAATAGTACAAATACTTCTATGTTTAATCCAATTATACCACCACTTGATAAAAAACCTAAAAACAAAAAATTAATTATAGCTGTAGCATATTGGGGTACACCCAATACAGCTACTTATTCCATGGAAATATTTTTAAAGATTGCAGATATGTATCGTTATAACAAAGATATTGAATTTTGGGTCTTAGGACGAGGTTATAAAAAACAAGTAAACCTAATAAATAAATCTAATAATCCTATTATAACGAAAAAAAATCTTTATGATCCTATTGATTATAGATTAATGCCACAATATTTACGAACAGCCGATTTAATTTTACATTTGAAAGCAAATGAGGCTTGTTCCAATTTAGTTATTGAATCTATGCATACTGGAACTCCTCTTGTAGGTATAGGATCTGGTAGTTTACCTGAACTAGTAAATGATGCAGCATTGCTTGCTAGCTGTAAGCCCAATTTAACTTCATTTCCTGAAGTTGATATTAGAGATTTAAAAGAAAAAATCGATATTACTCTTGCCAATTTAGATCTATATAAAAACAAAATGCTAGAAAGAGCTAAATTTTTTTCTGCATCAAATACCTATGATAAATATTTAGTTAAACTAAAAAATCTAGTTAATGAGTAATTATTCTTTTAAATTTTGTTAATTAGCATTTTTAATAAAAAAATCAAAATTCTCTTGTGCCCATTGTTGATTATAATAATACTGATCATATTTATCTGCATGAACTGAAGTACAATAAATAGTTCTTTTACCAGCTTTTACTTCCTGTAAAAACATTTGTTGTTTTTGTTTAACTCTTGATGCATATTGTTGATGCATATAATTTTTACAATAAATATCAAAACAAGTAATTCCTTTATTAACAAGAGAACACTTATCTTTATATAAACACTTATTACATAGTATTTTTTGAGATTGTATTATTTCAATATCATCAATATAACCAATGGTAAAAGGTGTGAAATCATTAATTCGTATTGACATATCCTTATCACCACCGTAAGTTTCTTCATTCCAAAACCCAATATAATCAAATACTTCAGGACGAATGCAATTGCAATTTCCTAGTACCATACGGGTAGAATAGTAACTTGTATCTCTTTTTTTATATTGTTTTGGAACTATCCCCTTACTTTTAAAGTAGTCTTTTCTTAATCCCCCAAGTAAACCTACTTCTGGAAAAACTTCCATTACATTCATGAACTTTGTTATCCAGTCCTTTGTTTTGATACAAACATCATTCTCAACAAAAATAAAGTATTGTTCTTTTTTCCTTTTATTTAATATATAATTAATCGCATATACTACGCCTCTGTTTATACCAAACCTATGTTTATACTTTATTCGACTATCATTAATTGACTGTAAATATTCCCATGTTCCGTCTTGAGAATTATTATCTACTATATAAAGTTCAAAATCATCTGTTGTTTCAAATAATGCTTTTAAATTTTGTATTGTTAATCCAAGTCTGTTCCATGTGACAAAGCACACCATTGGTATTGACATAAATATCTATCCCCTTTGTATAGACAATAATATTATTTTTGTTTCTGAATAATTTTTCTCCACCATTCTATATTATTTAAATACCAATTAATTGTTTTTTTAATTCCTTCTTCAAAACTATACTTAGGTTGCCAATTTAATTCTTTATTAATTTTTGCTGCGTCTATAGCATAGCGATAATCATGTCCTAATCTATCCTCTACATAATTTATTAATTCATAATCTTTCCCTAATTCATTTAATATCATTTTTACAATATCTAAATTAGTTTTTTCATTATTAGCACCAATATTATATATTTCTCCTTCTTGTCCATAATGTAGGACACTGTCTATAGCTGTACAATGATCTTCTACATGTATCCAATCTCTAATATTTAATCCGTTTCCATAAATAGGAAGTAATTTATTTTCATATGCATGATAAATCATTAATGGAATTAATTTTTCTGGATATTGATAAGCGCCATAATTATTTGAACATCTTGTAATATTTATTGGTAAATTATATGTCTCATAATAAGCCCTAACCATTAAATCTGCACTTGCTTTACTAGCTGAATAGGGATTATTAGGAGCTATTGGTGTCTTTTCAGTAAAATATCCCTTATCCCCTAAAGAACCATATACTTCATCTGTTGATATCTGAATATATTTTTTAACACTATATTTTCTAGCAGCATCTAGTAAAATTTGTGTACCCATTACATTAGTTTTTATAAAAACATTACTATTTTCAATGCTTTTATCTACATGACTTTCTGCTGCAAAATTAATTATATAATCTATACCATTTTTCATAACTTTATCTACGAATTCTTTATCTGTAATATTCCCTTTTATAAAAGTATAATTTTGTTTATTACTTATATCTTTTAAATTGTCTAAATTACCTGCGTAAGTTAACGCATCTATATTAATTATTTTATATTCTTTATATTTACTAAGCATATATCTTACAAAATTACTACCTATAAAACCTGCTCCCCCAGTAACTAAAATTGTTTCCATTATATCACCTCGTTCATACTATATTTTATATCTTTTAATCTTGGCCATGCTCTATCCTTTTTAGATAAAATAACATCATTAATATTTTCTATTGGCCACTTAATATTTAAATCAGGATCATTCCATAAAATACCTGCTTCATATTCCTTACAATAATAATTTGTACACTTATATAAAAATTGTGCATCCTCTGATAAAACTAAAAACCCATGAGCAAAACCTTCTGGTACATAAAATTGCCTTTTATTTTCTGCTGATAAAATTACTCCTACCGATTTACCGTAAGTAGCAGAATTTTTTCTTATATCAACTGCAACATCATATACACTTCCTTTAGTAATTCTAACTAGTTTCCCTTGTGGATATTTATATTGAAAATGTAAACCTCTAAGAACATTTTTAGTAGAAAAAGATTCATTATATTGAACAAATTTTAATGATAACCCCGCCTCTTCAAATTCCATTTGGTTATAACTTTCCATAAAATAACCTCGTTCATCTTTAAATACTTTTGGTTCTATAATAAATAAATCTTTTATATCTGTTTCTATAAATTTACATTCACCCATTTAATTACTACCTTTCAAAATACTATTTAAATATTGTCCATATTCAGTTTTGCTCATAGAATCAGCTATCTTTCCTAGTTGTTTATTATTTATGTAACCTTTTTTATAAGCAATTTCCTCAATACAAGCTATATATATTCTTTGTTCTTTTTGTATCATTTCTACAAAGTTAGCTGCATTAAGAAGTCCTTGATATGTTCCTGAGTCAAACCAAGAAATACCTTGTTCTAATAACTCTACTTTTAACTTATCTACTTTCATATACTCTTTGTTAATATCCGATATTTCTAATTCCCCTCTATTAGAAGGCGCAATGTTTTTAACAATTTCTATAACATTGTTATCATAAAAATATAGCCCTGGTATAGCATAATTTGATTTTGGATTTATAGGTTTTTCTTCAATAGATATTACATTTAAATTTTTATCAAATTCTACTACTCCATATTCCATAGGATTATTAACATAATATCCAAAAATAGTTGCACCATTTTCTCTACTAATACTTCTTTTTAAAATACTATTTAACCTTTGTCCATAAAAAACATTGTCTCCAAGAATCAATGTAACTGAACTCTTTCCAATAAATTTTCTTCCTACAATAAAGGCATCTGCTATTCCTCTAGGTTTATTTTGAACTTCATAAGATACTGAAATACCAAGTTTTGAACCATCGCCAAATAAATTTTTATAACTATTAATATCTCTTGGAGTTGAAATAATAAGTATTTCTCTAATACCTAATTCCATTAGTATAGATAATGGATAATATATCATTGGTTTATCATAAATTGGTAACATTTGTTTAGATATTGTTTTTGTTAGAGGATATAATCTAGTTCCAGAACCCCCTGCTAATATAATACCCTTCATATTTCACCTCTTTTATACAAGTTGTCTATATTTTATAATACTATAAATATTATATAATTGTTACATATTAAGATTTTATTTAAGATATTTTTCTCCTATTTTTCGTGCTCTTTTCTTTTTACAAGGTATTCCAAATGCAACAATATTTGAACCAATATGTCTAACTACCGTTGAACCCGCTCCAATTATTGTATGTTTACCAATATTAATATTCTGGATAATATTTGTTCCAAGTCCAATAGCAGAATAATCACCAATTTTTACATTTCCACCTATTGTAGCCTTTGGTGCTAAAGATACATAATTACCAATATTACAATCATGATCTATAGAAGTATTTGTATTTATAATACAATGACTACCTATTATGGTATCACTATTAATTATTGCACCAGGCATTATAATACTTCCTTTTCCAATTTTAACACCTCTTGCTATCATTGAGAAGGGATGTATAAAAGACATAAATTCAAATAATTTATTTTTACTGATTATTAATAGACTAGTTTTATATCTAACCCAATTATCTCCAATAGCAATGATTCCTCCATAAACCCTATTTAGTATAGAATAGTCTTTATCATTTCCCAAAATAGGATATCCGAAATGTTCTTCATTTTTTTCTTTGTATGGATCTATTAATCCAACTAATTTATATTCATTTTGTTTTTCTATAATATCAATAATTACTTTTGCATGACCTCCTGCTCCAAATACCACAATATCTTTCATTATTAATACGCCTCTTTATTATGTTAAATTTAATTTCCATGCTCTATAAAAATTATAACTATTATATTCATTAATTCTCTTGATACTTTTTAAGAATCTCTATAAGCTATTTGATTTATCAAATAACAAATGATTTCTATATCTTCAGTTTTTAATTTATTGTATAGAGGTAAACATAAAATTCTAGTCGCAATATCTTCAGCTTTTTCTAGGTTATCTTCATATGTACTAATAACTTTTACTTTATTTAATGAAGGATAGAAATACCTTCTTGGAAAAATATTATTATCATTTAAAATTTTTAATACTTGCTTTAAAATATTTTCACTTTTAAAAAGTACAGGCATATAGCTATAATTATGCGATTCTTCATTGATCTTCTGAAACTTCACATTCTCATTACTTGATAACAATTTTTTATACAACTCATATTTTTCTCTTCTACTCTTCCTTACTTCATCCATATATTTTAAAGTCGCAAGACCCATTGCTGCATGAACTTCTGTCATTTTGGCATTAGTTCCATGAGTAACAATATCTTTCTTTTCGTTAAAGCCAAAAAATCTATAACTTTTAATTTTCTCCGCTAAAATATCACTTTCCGTAATACAAGCGCCACCTTCAACAGTGTTAAATAATTTCGTTGCA
This sequence comes from Vallitalea sp., assembly GCA_025210235.1. Classification (GTDB taxonomy): domain Bacteria; phylum Bacillota; class Clostridia; order Lachnospirales; family Vallitaleaceae; genus Vallitalea. The sequence goes on along the minus strand of JAOASG010000069.1, from coordinate 7,950 downwards.
TGAAAACTCACAATTGATATATCTCCATACTCGAGTAACGATTTATTTTTATAATTAACAAACATCCCATGTGCAGAGTCATATATAACTTTTAGTTTATTATCTTTTGCTATTTTTTCTATTGCTTCTATATTACAAGGATTACTAAAAGTATGAACTCCTAATATTGCGGATGTCTTTTTAGTAATCTTTTCCTCAATCTTAGTAGAATCTATATTAAATGTTTCTTCATCAATATCTACAAATATAGGTGTACATTTTTCCCAGTTAATTGCTGCAATAGTTGCTATATAAGTAAAAGGAGTTGTTATTATTTCTCCCTTTAAATTTAAAGCTTTAATAGCTAATTGTAATGCCATAGTAGCATTTGATGTTGCAATTAGGTTATTCACTTGTAATCTTTTAATAAGTTCTTTTTCTAACTTCTGAACTAATGGACCATTATGTGTCAATATTCCACAATCCCATATTTCTTCTAGATATTTAATATATTCATTAAGCGGAGGTAAAAATGGTTGTGTAACATATATTTTCTTTTTCAATATTCTCTCTCCATCTTACTATAATTTCTAATCTCATCAATTATTCTAGCTTGACTTATTATTTCTTCTTTGTGAAGCCCATATTCTTTTTTTATTATACCTTTAGTAAATTCATCTAAAATATTGGTACAATGATTATCACTAGGTAATACAATTTCTTTTCTAATATCTTGTTTTTCTATTATAATCCTAGGTCTTATATTAGGTCCTGCTGTAAAAGCTCTATTTACAATTATTTTACCCTTACTGCCCCATATTTCATAATTACATTGATAAAAATTATCAAAGCCAAATGCTATTTGAGATACTACATTTTCTTCGTTTGCTAAAACAGCAAACCCGAACATATCTACTTTGTAATTATCATCATCATTTAGCTTAGCATATTCTACTTTTAGCTTATTACCTAAAAACATTTTTGTAGCTTTTATTGGATAACCTCCTGCATCAAGAAGTACTCCTCCCCCTAAATCTTTTTTATACCTAAAATTATCTTTATCCATTAATGGAAATCCAAATGAAGAGCGAAATAATCTTATCTTTCCGATTTCTGAACTTAATATTTTTTTTACATAATTTTGTTGGAAATGATATTCAAACATATAGTTTTCCATTAATAATAAATGTTTATTATCCGCTAATGTCACCATTTCTTCAGTATCCTTATAACATGTGGATGCTGGTTTTTCTATTAATACATGTTTACCACAATTTAGTGCTTTTATGGTCCATATTTTATGAAGTGAAGGAGGTAGCGATATATATACTGCATCTATTTCATCTAATTTTAATAGTTTATCATATCCCACAATTCCCTTACAGAAAAATTTTTTACTATATTTTTCTGCTTTTATATTATCTCTACTTGCAACTGCAATTAATTCTGTATTTTTATAGTCAATAATACTTGGGATAACTAACTTATTTGAGATATTTCCACAGCCAATTACTCCAAATCTAATTTTATTCACAATACGTCCCTCCTGGCTTACTTAAATATTAGGTAATTGCAACTTATATTTAACATTTAAACAAATTTAATGGCGCCTAATAAACTTCTGGCTTGAATATTAATTAAATTATTATACTTTAAAAAATAATTCAATTGGCCTAAAGTTAACCATCTATAATTTGAAGGTACTTTAATACTGAAATCATCACCTACTTTAATAATCATATTCTTATTTTGTTCTCTATAGAATCTACCACCTTCTTCTGATTGATATGACGAATATAATATATTTTCTTTTTTAGCATCAGTTATATCCTTTAAGAAAAATGGCCATTTATTTTCACTTGAATTTAAATATATATTTGGAATACATTGAACAGTTGGCCCCATTTCAACTATATCAAAATTTCCTGGTTCAATTACTCCTTGAACTAGAAAATAATAAATACCTTCTATTTTTTTAACTAAAAATGCTATAATTCCTTCTCTAGATGATTTTATTAATGGTTGATTCCAAGTTTTCACTTCTCTATTTTCAATTTGTATGTTTGCTGCTAATATACTAAAATTATCATTATAAATTGTATGATTATTATTAATCCATTTAACTTTATTTAATGCTATGCATTTTACCTGTAACTCATATTTTACTTTTATATCAGTTAACCATTGTAGTATTTCATCTATAGTATTTATAGTATTTTTGTTATGTATCATTGATAAGAACATGGAATTACTATTAGTAATCTCGATTAACTTATCTTTATTGTCATTGTTAATATTTTTATTAATTAAATTAAATGGTATTGTTGAAATAACCGACCTAGTATCCATGTTTATAACATTATTATAGGTCATCAGTTTTTTAATTTGTCCTACTGTCATCCAACAAAAATCTTCATATACAGGAATTTCTTCATTAACTTCAATTATAATATTTCTATTTCGTTTTTTTAAAAATCTAGTTCCTTGTTCTGATTGTAACTGATCAACAAGAACTTTTTTATTATTTCTTAAAAAATACTCTAAGTATTCAGGCTTTTTACCACTATGAGCTTGAGTATAATTACTTTTTGTTGCTTGTAAAGTTGGTGATAACTGTACAAAATTAATATTGCCTGGCTCGATTTTTGCTTGCATAAGAAAATATAAAATCCCATTTATTTTTTTTGTTATTATCCCTAGAATTCCAATTTCAGGTTGATTAATTATTGGTTGCTGCCACTCATTTATTTTTCCATAATTAGTTTTTACATCTATACCCTCTATTTTAAAAAATTTATTATTTTTATGAACAATGTTACCAGTATTTTTATCTAAATACCAATCAGCCATCTCTGAAAAAGGAATTTGTTGTATATTTACATTAACATTACTATTTCTATATCTTAACCATTCCAAAATTTTATCCGTACTAATAAATGGATTTTCTTCTGTATTAGCAGATATCAAAAAATCATTTATTATATCAAATTGTTTATTATTTTGCATTATGCACCACCTATAAATGTTAAAAACATTTAAAATCTATTAATACTTACCTATATATTTTCAACTCCTATCTCATTTGCTAAATTAGTAGAACTTAGATATATGATAAAAAAAGTACAACCTCTTATCCCATTATATGAATTAATTAATACTATTGTTACCCATATAATCAAAGTTTACCTCTTCTCTCTCTTGTAGCTTGTCACAATTTTTGTATTTATCGAATAATATAAATTAGGAAATTATATGAAAGGAGTGTTATTATGTTTGGATATGGATATGGTTACGGCTGTTGTTGTAGAGGTTTTGGTGGTTATGGCTATGGTAGATATGGTGGCTATGGTGGCTTTGGTGGCTATGGTTGCTGTGGTTGCTTCAATTGCTGTAGTTGTTGCGGCCCTTGTTGTGGTGGTTATGGCCGTCGCTTCTATTAAATTATTGTTAAATCGGACATGTTTATGGATAAAAGATTTATCTTTTATCCACTTTTTTTACCCTTTTATATAAATTACTTAAGTAATTGCAAAATAAAAAATAAAGCTATCCTTTAAAAGGATAACTCATTATGAAAAATTGTATTTACTTTTAATTATAAATTAATTCTTTTTAATAAACTGATTTATTTCAGTTTTAATCTCTCCAATAATATAAAGAGTAACAAAATATATTATAGCGCCTATTAATGCAATAATAACCATATTAAATTTGTTAACAGTAAAAATATTAATTAGTATTTTTACACCTAAAAACATCACTATACTTGCGATTAATATGTTTATAAATGTTTTTAATTGTATTTGCCATTTTATACATTTATTTCTGTGAAATGCTGATAATAAAAAATAAATTATATATGATATCAATGTAGTATATGCCGCCATCATATATCCGTATCTAGGAATTAATATTATGTTTAATAAAATATTTATAGATGTGGCTATAAGACAATGAATAAGTATAGGTAAAGTCTTACTAGATAATTCCCAACCTTTATTAGCATATTCTGATAATCCACAAAAAACCATGGCTACTGCTATTATACCTATAACTGGATTTCCTTCAAAATATTCTATTCCTAGAAAAAGCTTTCCAATTGGTTGACTAAGAACTAATAATCCAATAGCCGCGGGAAAACTAATCATTAAAAAATATCTTGTTCCATATAGTAAATGTATCTCCGCAGCTTTTGTATCTTTTTTACTCCAAGCCTTTATAATCTTAGGGAAAAATCCTTTATTCATACCTGCCATTAACACTGTAAAAAATGCCGCTGCAACTGAATAGTTTGATGAATATATCCCAACATAATATTTATCATAGACATAATTTATAATATACCTATCAGATATATTAAGTAGAAACATCGTTAAACTTAACCCAATCAAAGGAAAACCATACTTTAAAAACTGTATTAACATATTTTTCGAATACATTTTCAAACTAATATTTGGAATACTATTAGTAGCAATTAGAGCAATAATTCCAGTAAATAAATCAATACTTGAATGAGAAATAAAAATTACAATTACATTCTCTCCTAAGCTATTATATAATACTATTGTTAATAATAATTTAGCTATACATGAAAACAAAACTAATATAATATTTAGTTTTCTTTTCCCCAAATATAATAATAAACTAACTAAAATCTGATTCATGCTATATCCAATAAATACAGCAATTAATATCATTAATAAATTGAAATCTTTATTATTTAATAAACCTGGAAAAAATATTACTAACAAACCATATATTACTAATATTATAAGTATAATACTTAACCATGTAAGTATCATAGTAGAAAAAAATTGTTTTTTCTTTTTATTATCTTTAGTATTTTCATTAACATATCTAAGGGATGAATTATATAGCCACCCAAGACATATTAAAAAACTAAACGATATTATTGGATTAATAAGATTATATTGTCCATAAACATCAGGTGAAAATAAAGTAGTATATATTTTTAAAGTTATAAATCCTACAATACCTTCAATAATCTTAACAGGTAAATACCCAAGCATTGAATTACTTATTTTTTTAGATATATTATTTATCTTCATAGTTACTTCCTTAAATTAAATTTTAAATTTCCTTATTGTATATCGATACTTTCCTGAAGCATTTACAGGTATATCATCTACAACTTTTACTTTTATCTCTGTTTTAGGTAATAGTTTTTTTGCTTCTTCTACAAAAAAATCTAATTCCTTTTTATTTGTCTCTTTAAATATAATACTTAATTCTGCAAATGAAGGACTATGTTGTATAATTTGAAATTTAGATAATGATTTTAGATTCCTAGCTATATGATTAAAAGCATGTCCATGAACAAAGTTTCCATCAACAGTAACAAACATATCATCTTCTCTTCCTCTAATCTCTTCAATAACTGGTAATCCCATATTACATTTACATTTATCTTTCGTTAATATTACACTATCATCAAGTTTATATCTAAGTCTTGGCATAGAAAAATTATTTAAATCTGTAGCAATTACAATACCTGTTTTCCCATATGGAACTGGTTGTAATGTCTTTTTATCAACAACTTCCAAAATAACATTCTCAGAACATATATGCATACTTCCACAAGGGCATTCATATGCTAACATACCTGCATCTCTAGCTCCATATTCATTAACAATAGGACATCCAAATGCTTTTTTGATCATATCTCTTTGAAAATCAAATAATGTTTCTGATGTTGAAACAATTGCTTTAGGTTTAAATGGTAATGTTAATTCCAGTTGAATCATTAATTCTGCAAATACATATAACGCTGAAGAATATCCATATAAATATTCTGGACGAAACTTACTTATTTTCTCAACATACTCTATCATATTTTCAGGATTTAATGAATAAGCAGGTATAATAATTCTGTTTTTAAGCCATTTTTCTTTTAAATAATATTTTTTTGTTTGATTTTTATTTAGCTCTAATGGATTTCCCCATATCATAACACTTCTACTACCCATTGAAATATCATACCAGTTTAGCCCTCTCCATCTTGCCGCTTCATAATAATCTACTGTATATCTATCTACATAGAAACGAATAGGTTCTCCTGTAGAGCCTCCTGAACAGTTTGGTATTAAATTCTCTTTTGATACTGTTTGATTTAAATAACTATTAGGATTTTCCATAAATAAATTTTTATCTAATATTGGAAACTTTAATAATGCTTTAAAAGGATTTTTTTCAATTTCATCTTTTAAATCTGAATAAGATTGATAGGCTGGTACATTTTTTATAGATTCTAGCAAGAGTTTTCGTAATTTATTTTCCTGTAATTTATGTAAATCAGATTGTGACATATTTTGATAATTTATTAATTCTTTAATATTTTGTCTTGTTTTATTTCCTTTTCTTTTTTCCATAATTGGATATAGAGCTTTTTCAATAAAAGGTTTAACAATATCCATAGCTTATTCCTTCTTTCAAACTGTAATAACTAACCTATATTTATCTTCTTTACCAATTAATATTACAGCAATAGTTGTTAATATACAAGCTATTTTTTATTTATTATTTAATATTGTACCTAATATTAGAATAGACTAGACAATAGATTAGATAAATTAAAAACCCTAAGCAAGTATACAATACAAACCTAGAGTTTCATTAACGTGCGCAGAAGGATTCGAACCCTCGGCCTTCTGATCCGTAGTCAATTTTTTAGTTGTATTTTAGAAGTTGATAGTTACGGGATTTCCTTTGTAATCCCCCATGATTACTAGCTTTAAACCTTGTTAATCTTTGTAATAGTTTTTTGTTCTTGAGCTAGTCAATTGTTAGTCAGTTAGTCAAATGTTAGTCAAAAAAAGTAGGTCTAAAAAGACCTACTTAATTATTTATTTTAAATTTAATTCCATCTATAAAAGCTTTTTTGAATAGATTTTCATTAAAAAGCGTTGCTACTTCGTTTATCTTGCTTTCTATGTCAATTTGCAAACTTTTATTATTTACACTATCTATCAATCTATATAGATTATCATATTTTTGCTTGTACTCTTCATCATCAAGTAATTGTTTTTCAACAAATATAATAGAATCTTTAGCTTGCATATCTAAATCACTTTTTGTTTCAAAGATATATTCTTCTGACTCTTCCTCAATAGGTTCAAACATTTCATAGAATCTTTTTCCTGCCATTGAGATTACTTGCATGTTAGCCTTTGCATCATACAATGGTAAGAACTTTCTACTTGCAAAAGGTGTATTGATGTATAAGTTTTCCACTTCTTCTAGATAGGGCAAAACCTCTTTTCTTAATACATTCTGTCTCCTAGCATCTACTATTAAGATACATTCTTCTATGTTATTTATAGTACCAAAATAGGCACTTGCAATTTTTATGTACATTTCTGCATCTTTTGCAGTGTAATCACCCATAGCCGTACATCTAATTACATATCCTTCTCTTTCAAATTTGTATTTTTCTGTATTGAATTTATTAATCAATAAAGCTTCTGTCATCCTTATTCCTCCTCAGTATATATTAATGTAAAGTTTTTGCCTAATCATAACAATACTAAGAAGTATTAATTTTTTCTTGCGTTTCAACCATCCCCTATAACAATTATAAACTACAATATATATTATATCACATAGAACGTTTGTTCGTCTATATATTTCCCCAAATGTCATATAAGTGTCGTGTAAGAAGTCTGCAAATGGTGTCTATGTTAAATCTTTAGTCCGCGGACTAGTAGCAAATAAATCTTAAATACTTTAATTAACAGCTGTTATATATATTATATACCTATATAAGCGATAGTGTTTACTAACTTTAAGATAAATCTTGCGATACATTTTCATAAATATCAGCATACTGATATTTTACAGATAATTTTAAAATTCTATAAATAAATCCTTAATTTTCAAACTTAAAGCGATTGCGATTTCCTCTAATTCATCAAGATTACATGCTAATACTCTATTTTCTATTGAAGAAATAGT
>JAOASG010000068.1 GCA_025210235.1 Vallitalea sp. | reverse complement strand
TGAAATTTTCCGTGAAAAAAACACGACGTTTTTTTAGCTCATCTGAAGCATGGACGCTGAATATGAGCGTTAGGAAAATTTCATTGTAATGAATTTAGTAAGTCTCGAAGAATTTATCCTAAAACTGGAATAAATAAATACTTATTGGCGAGAATAAAACTATATTATTTATAAAACTATCATTATTATAATCCCAATAGTCATAATTCCAATCCCAGTTAATTTTCTTATATTAATCTTATTTTTCTTAACTCCCAATAATCCAAAATTATCAATTAACATTGATGCGATTAATTGTCCAAGTAACCCTAACCCTAATGTTAATGAAGCTCCTAAATTATTAAAACAAATATTATTAAAAAATACAATAAAAACACCAATTGCTCCACCTGTAAATAAATAAATTGATAATCCCTTAATACTTTTAAATTTTTCTTTTCTTATAAGAAAAATAATACATAAAGTTATTAATCCAATCAAATGTATACAAATTAATGATGCATTATTTCCTATCTCCCCTGCCAAAAAGCCATTAACGGCAATCATAAAAGTAATTAAAACCCCATTAAATATAGCTATTATTTTACACATAAAAATCTCCTATATTTTGATAATTTTATATTTTTTTATTTACATATTACTACTAATAAGATATCATTTAATCAGGAATATACAATAGGACATATGTCATGGGAGAGATATTTAATGCAAATCTACAAAGATACTAAATTACTTAATTATTACATAAAAAAATATAACTTAAACAATATTATTGGTGATAATATTCAAGATAATTATGAGTTCCATGTATTTGAAAAAGGTGAGCTAATATGTAAAATGAATGAACCCGTTTATTATTTTCATCTTTTATTAGATGGCAAAGTAAAAGTTTTTACAATGTCTGAAGACGGTAGAATACTTCTCCATGAGTTTTATGATTCATTTAGTAATTTTGGTGATATTGAAATTCTAAATAATACAAATTATAGAAGTAATGTTGAAGCCATTAAGAAAAGTTTATTTATGTCATTTCCAATTAATTTTATTAAGTTAACATGTTTAGATAGAACATGTTTTTTAAAATATCTTTGTGTTAATCTAAGCGAAAGATTTGAAATAAGTTCAAAAAAAAGTTCTTATAACATTTTATATCCATTAAAAAATCGTTTAGCTGGATTCATATTAGAACACTTAACTACCGAAACTCAGCCCACTATAGTTCTATCCTCTACATATAAAGAAATAGCTGAATCCTTAGGAACCAGCTATCGACATCTTTATCGTTCACTAAACGAATTAAAAACAAGTAATATTATCAAAATAAACGGAAAACAAATTACCATATTAGATATAAATACACTAAAAATGATTAGTAGAGAAATATAAATGCGGCATTCTTCCGTAAATACCATCTCTTTAATATTTTTTAATGGATATTTGTTTGGTAAGATGCTATTTAATTATACTTTTACTAAGAAATCTTCATCTGCCCCTGCCCATAATCTTTTCTCTTAAGTACTTACTAGCCTAGTAGTCGAATGGATATTAAAAAGTAGTGACTTTTAAATTATTCTTAGAAAATCTTAGTGAATGGAAGAATTGTTTCCGTTAAGAAACTTAAATGTTTGACTGACAAGGAGTTTTTAAGTTTTAGGAAACTATTCTGGAATGAACTTAGTTTTTCTTAGGATAATTTAACCTGAACGAATTTTTAATATCCATTCGACTACGACCGACTTGTACAGTATACATTATTTTATTATGAAATATCTATACCATCTCCGCGGAAGTAATAAATTATAGTTAATCACCTATTCTTTAACTACCTTAGCAATTTCTCCAGTTATTACAGGTATAATAGCTAGACCTATAGCAACAAGCAACTGATTTATTGAAAGAGAATATGTTTTAAAAACTGACTGTAATAATGGTACATAAACTACTACAAACAATAATATTATAGCAACTAAAACTGAATAATTGAGATATCTATTTCCTAGGAAATTCATTTTAAATATAGATACTTTTTCTGATCTAGCTGAATATGCTCTAAGCATTTCACCAATAATTAAAGTTACAAAACAAAAAGTTCTAGCTATTGTTAATTGAAGTTTATCATCCACATTACCTGCCATAATAAATCCAAGTTGATAAGAAATAAGAACTGCAATAGTAAGTCCTATACTTTGAAATGCCAAAGCTATACTCATTTGGCGATCAACAATAGGTTCTTTTGGATTTCTAGGTTCTACATCCATAATATCACTTTCACCTTTTTCAAGTCCAAGTGCAAAAGCTGGAAATGAATCAGTAATAAGATTGATCCATAAAAGTTGAATCGGAACAAGAGGAACTTGCCATCCTATTAGCATAGATATAAAAATAATAAGTATTTCACCTATATTACACGATAATAAAAATCCAACAAACTTTCTTATATTACTATATATAACTCTACCTTCTTCAACTGCGTCAACAATACTAGCAAAATTATCATCTGTAAGAATCATATCTGCCGCTTCTTTTGAAACATCAGTACCAGTAATACCCATTGCAATACCTATGTCAGCTTTTTTTAGAGCTGGTGCATCATTAACACCGTCTCCTGTCATTGCAGCTACTTCACCATTAGCCCTTATAGATTCAACAATTTTTACTTTATGCTCTGGTGATACCCTTGCAAAAACATTAATACCTTTTACTTTTTCCCTAAAATCTTCATCAGAATAATTATTTATTTCTATACCTTCCATTGCTTGGCTATCATCATCTATTATTCCAATTTGTTTTGCTATTGCACTTCCTGTTATGACATGATCACCTGTTATCATAACAACTCTAATACCTGCTTTTTTACATAGCTTAACCGCATCTTTTGCTTCTTGCCTTGGTGGATCTATCATACCTGTTAGACCTACAAATACTAAATTATCCTCTTCATTTTCTAGTTCGACGTTTTCATTAACCTCTTTATATGCAAATCCAAGAACTCTTAATGCGTTCCCAGCAAAATCTTTATTTACATTACTAATTTCATCTCTAATCTCATCAGTTAAAGATTTTCTTTCTCCATCTAGAATTATATCTTTACATCTTGATAGTATAATATCTGGTGCACCCTTTGTGAACATTACATAAGTACCATCAATATTATGAAGCGTTGACATAAGTTTTCTATCTGAATCAAAAGGAAATTCTTTTAATCTAGGATACTTATTATTAAGTTCATCTCTATCATAGCCTTCTTTTGCACCCAATACAATTAACGCACCTTCTGTAGGATCACCGATTATATCTTCATCTTTTAATTGGGCATCATTACATAATACTCCCGCCATTAGCATTTTATCCAACATTTTAATATCTTTATTATTATTTATAATATTTCCTTCTGTTTTATAGCCAGTACCTGTAACTTCCCAAAAATCTTTTCCATCAAATATTTTAACTACAGTCATTTTATTTTGTGTTAAAGTACCTGTTTTATCCGTACATATTACTGTTGTACTTCCTAGTGTTTCAACTGCTCCTAAACGTTTCATAATTGCATGTCTTTTTATCATTCGTTGCATTCCCATAGCTAACACTACTGTTACAACAGCAGGTAACCCTTCTGGAATGGCAGCTACTGCAAGACTTACAGATGTCATTAAAACTACTATAAAATCTTGACCTCTTATTAGACCAAGAACAAAAATAATAGCACATACTAAAATACAAACAATACCTAATAATTTCCCGAAAGAATCTAATTTCTTTTGCAAAGGTGTAACTTCTGAACCCGTTTCATTTAACATTGATGCTATCTTGCCAATTTCTGTATCCATACCAGTATTAACAACGATCCCTTTGCCCCTACCGTATGTAACAATTGTACTCATATATGCACTATTTTCTCTATCTGCAATTTGAGTTTCTTTATCTAAAATACATTCAGCATTCTTTTCTACTGAAACTGACTCTCCAGTTAATGCAGATTCATCAATTTTTAGATTTATACTTTCTATTAATCTTAAATCTGCTGGAATGTAATCACCAGCTTCAAGAACAACAATATCACCAGGCACTAAGTTTGTCGAATCAACTGTAGAAATCTTTCCACTTCTTATTACTTTTGCTTTTGGAGAAGCCATCTTTTTTAATGCATCTAGGGCATTACTAGCTTTCTTTTCTTGAACAACCCCAAGAACAGCATTAAGTATAACAATAGCTATTATTATTACTCCATCTTTAATTTCTCCTATTACTATAGAAAGGATACTTGCAGCAATTAAAATAATTACTATAAAACTACTAAACTGTTGCAATATCATTTTTAATAATGAAGTACCTTTTTTTTCTTTCAAACTATTAAAACCATATTTATCTAATCTTTTTTCTATTTCATTACTGTCTAAGCCATTATTTTTATCCACTTTCAAATTTGTTGCTACATCATCTATACTATCCGAATAAAAATTTTCCAATATATATCCTCCTTTTTCAGTTTCACCCTCTTATAATTAGTAAAACTTTCTTATATTGTATCATACATTTAAAAAAATATAAATTATTCGCTCAATTTGTTAACTAAATATCCTATATAAACATGATAATTTAAAGATTCAAGATAATTTCTTTTTCCCTCTTATAGTTTGCAATCACAGAACATATTATTATAAAACTAACTTGTTCTTTAAATAATTCTTATTTATCGTTTGTCTTCTTTCCAACTTTCTTGTGAGTAATTAGCCCAGCCAATGGGTATTTATTTATGGAAGTTTTATTTATAAATGATTCGCTAGACTTACTTAATGAATGGAAATGAAATTTTCCGTGAAAAAAACACGACGTTTTTTTAGCTCATCTGAAGCATGGACGCTGAATATGAGCGTTAGGAAAATT
>JAOASG010000067.1 GCA_025210235.1 Vallitalea sp. | reverse complement strand
TTGGAAAAGATGAAGATATATCAAGAATTAAGTCTTTAGCATTTGGATAATATAACCATACGTTTGAAGTTAAGAGGATATTTTTTTGTTGAAATCAATTTACCATATTAAGTAAATTAATTTCAACTAGCACAATAGATTAATACATATAAAGTGTATGATGTTGCATATAAACTTGATATAAATATCATTACAATTTTAGGGATGTGTGGAGAAGAATTAATAGATAGTACATTGAGTTTTAAGTGCTCTGGAATAGAGTTTAGTTGGAATGAATTTAAATATGAATCTTGGTTTGAAAATAAAAATAATATGTTAATTAATGAAAGAGCACTTCTGAATGGGAATATACATGAGAAGGTACAAATAATGCTTGGTATGGCAGGATTGTATGAAGGAAGAAATGTTGATATATCAAATATAGAAAAATTTTATAAAAAAAATGATACTGAGTTATTTCTGGCAGCAAGGGGATTCTATAAAAAATACTATGGATTAGCTACTAAATGGTATTTAGATATTGAAGATGGAATGAAGTATCCATATTATGGAGCAGATTTTGAGTTTAAAATATATCCACATTTTTTTAGAGAAGATGAATTAAAAGTAAAAAAAGTTGCTAATGAAGATATATTATTAGTTGGCACTGTTGGATACTATTATCCTTTAGAAATTTATATAGGTAGAAGTGGTAAATTTTATACAGGAAATGGATATAAGACATTAATATATTCATCATTAGAAGAAATGATTGAGGATAATTTATCATGAAAAGAGTTGGAATCAGTTATGATAATGCTGTAATATTATTTAAATCTATTCTTAATTATAAATTATAGTCTGTTTTTAAATAAGAGGACTGAAATGTTATAAGTGTAATAATTAATTTTGAAACAGTATCTGCAAATGATATGCTCCACTTATAATACACAGTTGAAATAATATAATTGTGGACTGAACCCACTTAAGTAGATACAATAAATAATCTATTTGTAAGTGTAAAAAAATTGACGGATATATATTTTGAGTTTTCTTTGCTAGAATTATAGGAGAAAGTAAGGAGGTCCTAGTTATGGCAAAGGAAAAAACTCAAATTAATTGGAAGTATATCATAAAATTATACAATTCACATGAAGGTAAATTGATTGATTTTTGCAAAAAGCATAATATCACAAGAAATCAACTATATTATCATAAATCAAAAGAAAATAAAGAGAAATCAATATCTTTTCGTGCGTCCAGCTAAGCTGAGTTATACTAGCTGGTGAAAGTCCAGCCTAGGTAATCGCCAAGGAGCCTAGTAGACAATCACCATGCGTAGTAGAAATACTGGGTGTGAAGCGTGAGGGTAATGTAACTAGAGATAGTGCTAGCGAAGATGCAGGTCGTAACATTAAGTGAATTCTGCCGTATCGTCAGAGTGGGCTCCTAATAGGAGAGCAAAAGGAAGCTGAGCCTCGGAAATGTAGGCGAAAGCCACGGAAGATGTGAAGAACTTGGAATGCAACGTCGAAGAATCCTTCGGTATATAGGAAGCGACATGCATCTAAAGTATAACTAGGAACTGGAGAGACCCTACCCAACACTGCGAAGCAGTAAATGGAAAGCACATAAACCAAAGGTGAAATTGTGGACTGTTGGAAGGGAGTCGGAGGAGTTCATATTACCTATGTATTACTGTCAAGATAACAATGCTAAATGTTATCCGTATAACTTTGTACAACTTTGCTAACTGATATCTCTATCAATTCTAGATAATGCTTGAGAGGTTCTATATGAATTACCAATGATATTAACAATACTAGAATGATGAACAATCCTATCTAAAATAGCACTAGCAATCATGTTATCCATAAAAATATCAGACCAATCTGACAGATTGATATTACTTGTTACAATAGTACTTTTTTTCTCACATCTCTTATCAATTAATTGAAAAAACATCTTTGCTTCTTGATTTCCAATGGGTAAATAGCCAATTTCATCTATTATAAGTAGCTTGTATTTAGAATAATGTTTGATTCTTTGCTCTAACTTGTTTTCAAGGTGAGCTTTCTTTAGTTGAGTAATTAAATCATGACATTTTATAAAATAAGTACTTATTCTTTTCTTAGCAGCAGCTATACCTATAGAAGTGGCTAGGTGTGTTTTTCCAACGCCACTATTACCTATAAGTAGAATATTACTATTATTTTTCAAGAATCTAAGAGTTGCAAAATCTAAAAATTGATTTTTATTTATCTTGGGTTGAAAATCAAAATCAAAATCTTCAAGTTCCTTTAAATAAGGAAAACCAGCAACTTTAATCATTGCATTAGTAGCATTATAGTCTTTAATATCAATCTCTTTCTCAGTAAGTTCATATAGAGCATCTACAACGCTTAATTTATCATCATTGATTTTATCTATATAGTCACTTACATGGATTTTCATTTGTGTTAGTTTTAATTTGTCTAAATTTTCTAGTAATTTCTGATATCTGCTCATTAAATTTATCTAGCTCCTTTAAGTTTAATAGTGTTTAAGTATTTATATCCTCTCTACCTTTGAAAGTCTCTTTATGAAGCTCTAAACTATGAATATCATTGTATTTTACAATATTAAATTCAGATTTTTGATGAATTGTAATCAAATTTCTGTTATCATAGATATAAAGTTGATTATCTATTTCTTTTATAGATAACTTCTTATTGATAAAGCAAGATGGTACTGAATACTTGGCTTGATTGTAGCTAACCAGCCCATTTTTATTCACTTTAACAATCTTTGTCTTTATCTTGTAGTGAGAGCATATTCTTTCTTGTGGGAGAGCGAGAAGGTGCTCTTTTTCTTTTTCCAATATAAATATAGGTGGTAAATTTGTTGCTTCGCAGATCCTCATATTGGCTTCATTAAGTAATAAAGTTAATTTTTCTTGAAATTGAGCATAATCCTTAAGCTTACCGTCATAAGTCATGATTTCATCTACTAATCTCATAGGACTCTCTACTTTTGCTTTTGTTTGAGGTCTATAGGACATACATGGTTTTATTTCAAATCCAAAGTCATTTTCTAATTGCTGAAATTTGCTATTTATTTTCCCTTCAAAGTCTTTAGTTCTAGCAATATCCATCATAGTTTTTGCATTATCTATATATATTTTTTTGGAACACCTCCTATTGTCTCAAATGTTCTTGTAAAGAAGTCTAGAATACATTCTTGGCTCCTATTTGGATAGATAGACCATACTTTAAATCTTGATGCTGATAATATAAAACATGCTACATTAAATTCTATTTTTTCTCCATTTTCAAAAGAAAATTTGATATTTTCTTTCCAATCAAATTGCCCTTGAGCTCCTAACGGAGTTTCTATCTTTATTGAACTTCTTGAGTTATTACCTTCAAAATATGCTCTAAGCTCATCTTTATTTAGAATATATCTTGTAAATGTATTTTGCTTACAAGATAAGCCATATTCTCTTACTAAATATCTGTATAAATGCGATTTGTAGTAAAATTTTTGCTTATTTTCTTCACTAAGTAGTTGTTTAATTATTTCATAGTAATCATCTATCATTGATTTTCGATTTCTAGTTTTTGGCTTTTCATATCCATTATAGTATTTTTTTATTGTTCTTCGATCTACTCCTAACTGTCTTCCTAATTCACTAAAATTTGGTGATTCCAAGTTATTTGCCTCCACATATGTTTTTATTAATTTTAAATCTTGTAATTGTTCAATTTTATACATATTGATTATTCTTTGCATGACTATCACCTCAGCAACAGTATAATCAATATGTACACTATTGTACATTCTTATACGGATAACCTTGTTCATTTATATAATAGCATTAATATTTGTAGTTAATTACGATGATATAAACAAAGGTAGACTAAAAGTACATTACAATAAAAAGGAACATAAGATAATAAAAGAGTTAATAATGGAAGATGGATGGAAATAATCTAACTTATTAATAGAAGGGCAGCTGGTAAATAATAAATAAACAGATAAAAAACAAATGTATTTATTTTGAAGCCTCTAATACAGACTTAAATAAAGATTTGGAAAAAGCATATAGAGATAGATTTGATATGATTAATATTAATCATGATTATAAACTTATAAAGCTTAATTTTGAAACAAATGCTATAGAATATCCAAAAAATACATATGTTCATAAGACTAAAGAAATGTTGCTAATGTTGAAAGATCAAAGGAAGGATTAAAACTAAGACAACTTTCATATTATGCTGGAATTGGAACCGTTGTTGAAGTTCAGCAGGCTACAAATCAGTTATATAGATTTTAGGTAGTTTTATCATGAGAAATATCTAATTATGATTTACCAATAATTTACTATAATAAAGCTATAAATATAGGAGAAATTAGATAGAAATTTATGTTCCTATCTTTATTTTATAATAAACAATATGAAAATTGATTTAAGGGTAGTTTGAATATTAGAAAGAATGGACAAGTAGTGCTTGTACCAAAAATGGGACACACCCCGTAGCTTTTCATAAGTTTTTTAATTTTTTTTAGACTCACTTTTGGGATAGAAGTTGTGATATTTTTACAAATCAACTATTACCTTTTTTAAAGTAGAATAATAAGGCTCAATATGAACTAAACTTGCTTAAGTATACACAAGAATAGTCTATTTGTGTTGGTTTAGTTTTTCAAATTCTAAAGGAGACAAATATCCAACAGCAGAGTGTCTTTTTTCTATTATAAAATAGTTAAATATATTCAATTGAAAAAAGACATATAAGAAAAAAGGACAAGTTATGCTTGTACCACTAATGGGGTACACCCCAAGAAGAATGCATTATATTTAAAATAACTATCTGCATATACAGGAAGGAGACCTTAGCGTCGCCTTCTTTTGTATATATGAAAACCACCTGCTATGCGGGTGGTTCTAAAAAGCTTCCAGCGGTGAGTAGAAAAGAAAAAACTCCTTTGTTAGAATAGTATTTAGGTTTGCCGACCAAATACAAAACAAAGGAGAATGCCCAAATGGAC
>JAOASG010000066.1 GCA_025210235.1 Vallitalea sp. | reverse complement strand
CTATTGGTTTTGGTAAGATGCTATAGGTGTTGCTCTTCCTTGCCGTTAAACGTCCTGTTTAAAGGCAAGGCGCTTAGACGTCCTGTCACGCTTGCCGCAACACCTATAGCATCTTACCTTGATAGTTTCGTTAAAATATTAAAGAGATAGCATTTACTCATTTTGTGGTTTCTTATGCTTTTTTATTTCGCCGATAGCCTTATACTAGCCTAGTAGGCCAATGGGTATTTATTTATGGAAGTTTTAATTATAAATGATTCGCTAGACTTACTTAATGAATGGAAATGTGATAAAGTGTTTTAAATTAAGAACTTCTAACCTTTGATAATTAAGACAATTTAATCTTAAAATCAAAGCTACGAATTTCTAAATTTAAAACACTTTGTTCGTGAAAAAAACACGACGTTTTTTTAGCTCATCAAAAGCTGGACGCTGAATATGAGCGTTAGGAAAATTTCATTGTAATGAATTTAGTAAGTCTCGAAGAATTTATCCTAAAACTGGAATAAATAAATACCCATTGGCGGAAGCAACTTATAAGAAAAAAGGCATAAACCACCGAAATGATTTATGCCTACTTTTTTAAATATATTTTTTTAATTCTTCTATCTTATCCGTTTTTTCCCATGGAAGCTCTATATCTATTCTTCCAAAATGTCCATATGCTGCTGTTTTTCTATATATTGGTCTTCTAAGATTTAAGTCACGAATTATAGCTGCTGGTCTTAAATCAAAATGTTTGTTTATTATTTCTGTAATCTCTTCATCTGAAATTTTCCCAGTACCATAAGTATTAACTAATACAGATACAGGTCTTGCAACTCCAATAGCATATGCTAAAACAACTTCACACTTAGAAGCTATTCCTGAAGCAACAATGTTTTTAGCTACGTATCTAGCAGCATAAGCTCCAGAACGGTCTACTTTCGTAGGGTCTTTTCCAGAAAAAGCTCCTCCACCATGACTTGCATATCCTCCGTAAGTATCAACAATAATTTTTCTTCCTGTAAGTCCTGAATCACCTTGTGGTCCACCAATTACAAATCTTCCTGTTGGATTTATATAATATTTTGTATGTTCATCTAGTAAATCTTCTGGAATGACTACATTTATAACATGCTCTTTAATATCTTTTTTAATTGTTTCAAGGCTTACTTCACTATCATGTTGAGTTGATACTACAACTGTATCTATTCTAACAGGTTTATCATTTTCATATTCTACAGTAACTTGGGCTTTACCATCAGGTCTTAAGTATTCTAAAGTACCATTTTTTCTAACTTCAGTTAATCTTCTAGTTAATTTATGAGCTAAAGAAATAGGCATTGGCATTAATTCTTCCGTTTCATCACAAGCAAAACCAAACATCATTCCTTGGTCACCTGCTCCAATAGCTTCTAATTCTGCTTCACTCATTTTTCCTTCTTTTGATTCTAATGCCTCGTCAACGCCCATTGCAATATCGGCTGATTGTTCATCTAATGATGTAAGTACAGAACAAGTATCACAATCAAATCCATATTTTGCTCTATCATATCCAATTTCTCTAATAGTTTCTCTAACTAATTTAGGAATATCAATATAACAGTTTGTTGTGATTTCTCCCATTACAAGTACAAGTCCTGTAGTAACTGCTGTTTCACAGGCTACCCTTGCATTAGGATCTTTCTCTAGAATAGAATCTAGTACAGTATCTGATATTTGGTCACACATTTTATCTGGATGTCCTTCTGTAACAGATTCCGATGTAAATAATTTTCTTGACATATTTTTCTCCTTCCATAAGTACATATCTCTTTTAATCATTTTTAAGTAATTGTAAATCTACACTTCATGATTTCTAAATACAATGTGGCTTTATTTAGGTTACTAGAATTTTTACACCATATGATATGATAATTAAGCAAATACCAGCTACACTTGCACCTAGTATGACTGCAAGCAAAGATTTTTTATAGTCTAAACCTAATAAAGAAGCTATTGTAGAACCCATCCAAACACCTGTACCCGGTACTGGAATTGCTACAAATAGAAAAATACTTAAGTATTTATAATTATCTTTTACTTTTTTACTTTTATTTAGTGCTCTATTTTCATACCAATAAGCTATTTTATTTAGATATTTTATTTTCTTTAAAAACTCTAATACTTTTGGTATTAAAAATAATATAAAGGGAGCTGGGATGATAGCCCCTAATAAAGTCCATAAAAATGCTTCTATTACACCATAATTACTTGCTGCTGCCAAAGGAACTGCACCCCTTTGTTCAACTAGAGGCATTGCTGACACAATAATTAATTCAATAATCGATACAGGTAATTTAAATGACAATACACTTCCTCCTAATTATTTAGTTAAGAAAAATTAAATAACTTTCCTCTATGGAACAGAATAATAAGAAAAACCTTCGTCAAGAAGGTTTATTGTTATTTTAAGCCTCATCGACGTTAGCAGAACCACCTTACTTTTGTAGCAGGCTGGCGTAGGGTCATTGAGCTAACTCTCTACCCTAACTCTTGATAAGTGTCATCACATTTAGTTTTTTTTAGTATAAAAATTCTACATCTATATTAGCATATAAGATAGTAAAATGCAATATTTTAGTTCTCCCAATTTTTTAATTTAGTCAATAACTCTTTAAACATATTTCTTTCATAATTAATGACTAAACTGTGCGCAACTTTACGTTCTTCTTTATTAGATGGGCTATTAACTACTTTATCTTTATATACCATAGTACTAGACGCTCCTCCATCTAAATATACAGCATTAATACAACCTTCATCTAACATTATTTTTGCACATGTTTTTCCAGTAACTCCATAACTATGATTTGGTTGTCTTCCATCAATAACTTTTATTATTAACTTATTATCATTTGTCACACCTAAAATTGTTCTCGGATTGGGTATCATGGTATTCCCCATAAGAACCTCATAATTTTTTGCTACATTAACAGAATCTTTTACTAACCATCCTCCTGATTGAAAAGCTTCTTTTACATCCCCAATTTCTGGTGTATAAATAGTTTCTATCTCAACTTCTTCATTAACCTTCAATATCTTATTATCGTTATTTACCGTAACTTTACTAAGTACAAATCCATTTCTTGGTATTTTAACTGGTTCATTAGTAATTAATTTTTTTATAACTTTATTGTTATTTATAATATAATTAATGCTGTCTCTAGTTATACGTGTTGAATTTCCGTAAATACTAGAGTATAATACCCATTTTCCACCATAAGCAACGTCATTCATTGAATCTATAATAATAGTATTACTTTTACTTTTTACTTTAATTTGTGTATTAAGTTCGCCTATAAATACTTTCCCGGATTTTAAAAAAGCAATAACAGGAGTATAATCATAAGGCTTAGTTACTATTTTATAATTTTTAACAAGTAACCCAATATGATGACCATAAATATTATAAAACATACCATTAAACCCAGCTATTGCTTCATTATCTTTTACCATTACACTTGTCTTTTCAAATCCATATATCTTTCCAAATGATAATGCATTTATAACAGATACAGACGGATTATTTAAATCAACTTCCAAAGTATGAACTTGCTGTATCCTTTTATCTAAAGTTAAATCCTCACTTGTATAAACCACCGGCTCATTTGTTGAGAATAAACTCAATATTATATTTATTATTGTCATAAGTTTTATTATAAACATTTAATCACCTTTAAATCTAGTTCCTTAATGTATTATATAATTGATTTTTTTGTTCTTCTATAAGATAATACAATAGCCTCAATTAATTGAGGCTACTAATAATTTTAAATATATTTATTTAATACAATATGTATATCTTATTATACACTTTTTATTGTGGCTTAATCGATCTTGATAATTGCTTATACAACATTTCAGAAATTCCAATACCTTTACCTTTAGATATCTCTTTTGAATACTCATCATATAACATATCTTCAAATATTTTCTCACCTTGTGATTTTTGCATTAACCCACCACTATGTACAGTCTTTTTCATCTCTTGAAATAATTGATTGACAAAATATTGTTCAAATTCTGTACAAGCTTTTTTAAGTTCTTTTTCATCTTGCTTTTCTACAGCCTTGTTTAAAGTATCTTCAAAAGACTTACTTTCTATTTTTTCCTTTTTTGTGTTTAAAATATTTGAATATTTATTAGCATTAATATTAGATATATTCATACTTATGTTTATCCTTTCTTACTATCACTAGCTACCCATAAAACTAAGGATTATAATTTCCTATCTCTTAAGGTTATTTGCTTGAGATAACATTTCATCAGAAGTTTGAATAGCTTTGGAACTTACTTCATAAGCTCTTTGGGCAACTATTAAATTAACCATTTCTTCTACAACTTGTACATTTGAGCCTTCTAAAGTACCCTGAATTATTGTACTTTTTACTATATCATCATCATCATTTTCAGCTATTGGTTCTCCAGAGGAACTTGTAGCTCTTAATAAGTTATTTCCTAATGCTTCTAATCCATTAACGTTTTTAAATTGAACTATTTTTAATTTAATATCCATATCTATTGGTTGACCGTCACTGTCCATAATACTAAAAGAACCATCAGATCCAATTTCGATTTTTTTGATATCAATGTTTCTATCAAAATAAATAGGTTCATCGTTTACATCCATAACCCTGTAACCTTCTGAAGTAATTAACCTTTGTCTATTATCTACTAAAGCTATTTTAAAACTACCATCTTTTGTATATACCTCTTCATCCAAATGATTTTTAATAGCAAAAAATCCATCCCCAGTGATTGCTATATCTAGTGGATTATCTGTTTTTTGCATTGTCCCAATAGTATAACTTCTAACTGTTCCAACAGGCTTAACACCATGTCCCACTTGCAAATTTACTGGTCTTCCTTTGCCTTGTTTATCCATATCAGCTTTTCCCATATTCTCATACAATAGAGACTTGAATTCAAGTGATTCTTTTTTATATCCCGTTGTATTTACATTAGCAAGATTATTAGATATTGTATCAACATTCATTTGTTGAGTTTTCATACCTGATGCTGCTGTATATAGCGATCTTATCATACAATATTCATCCCTTCTAAATATTGAGTCTAGTATATTTTATATTATTCCCTAAATTATAGTCTTCCTATTTCATTTACTGCTTTACTTAATGTTTCGTCTTGAGTCTGAATAATTTTTTGATTTGCTTCATAAGTTCTCATAACACTTATCATATCGACCATTTCTCTTACTGTATTAACATTAGAACTTTCTAAATATCCTTGAAGAATTTTTCCATCAGCCTCTTTTTCGATACTATCATCTGTTTTTTTATAAAGATTATCGCCAATTTTCCTTAATGATTCCGGATTTTGAAAGTCTTTTATTAAAATCTTATCAACTTCTATTCCATTTTGGAATATAGTACCATCCTCTGATATTCTTATATTACTTGCATTTTCTAACTTTATTTTCCCATTTTGACCTAATATATAATTTCCTTCTTTTGTTTTGAGTGTACCATCACTTGATAATATAAAGGAACCATCTCTTGTATATCTTGTATTTAAATTTCCTTCTTTATCTTCTACCCCAACACAAATCATCCCTTTTCCTAATAATGCTATATTTAAAGGATTATTTGTAATAGTAGCTCCACCTTGTGAATTATCCGTATAAATGTTACCAACTTTGCATCCCAATGTCATTTTCCCAATTGTTTCATTCATTGGAGCACTATTATCATTTATTTTCTTAGTTAATACACTATCAAAAGACTCTATTATAACACCATCTTTTTTAAATCCGGTGGTATTTACATTTGCAAGGTTATTAGATATAACATCCATTTTTTCTTGCTGTGCTATCATTCCAGTTGAAGCTGTATATAAACCTCTTATCATGATTTCACCTAACCTTTAATTATTTTGATTTGATTGATACTCTACATATTTACCTGTACCAATTGCTACACAAGTAATAGCATCATCTGCTGTAATTACATTAATTCCTGTTTTATCTTCAATCAATTGGTCAAGTCCTTGTAATAAACTTCCACCACCTGTTAGGACAATTCCTCTATCAGAAATATCTGCTGATAACTCTGGTGGTGTTTTTTCTAAAACACTATGAACTGCTTCTACTATATTAGAAGTAGATTCTCTTAGAGCTTCTTCTGTTTCTACTGATGAAACTGTAATAGTTTTTGGTAGACCTGTTATTAAATTTCTTCCTCTTACATCCATAGTTAATACTTCTGGTCTTTTATATGCTGTACCAATTTTCACTTTTATTTCTTCTGCAGTTCTTTCTCCAATTAATAAGTTATGTTTTTTCCTCATATATCTTACAATTGCTTCATCAAAATTATCTCCTGCAACTTTAATAGATGTACTTACAACAGTACCTCCTAGAGAAATAACTGCTATATCAGTAGTCCCTCCTCCAATATCTACAACCATACTTCCGCATGCTTTACTTATATCAATGCCTGCTCCAATAGCTGCAGCAATTGGTTCTTCTATAATTTCCACTTTTCTTGCTCCTGCTTGATAAGTTGCATCTTCCACAGCTCTTTTTTCTACTTCAGTTACCCCACTTGGTACGCAAACTGTTATTCTAGGTTTTCTAATCTTTTTCCCTACAGCTTTTGAAATAAAATATTTAATCATCTTCTCAGTAACTGTATAATCAGAGATAACTCCTTGTCTAAGAGGTCTAATAGCTACAATATTACCTGGAGTTCTTCCAAGCATTCTCCTAGCTTCACTTCCTACTGCAAGTATTTTATTTGTATCTCTATCTATAGCAACAACCGATGGTTCTCTAAGTACCACACCTTTTCCTTTTGTATATACAAGTACATTAGCTGTTCCTAAATCAATTCCAATTTCTGTTCCAAACATTGTTTATCCCCTTCCGTTAAAATAATTATTTATATTTTTATATGATTTATTTAAGATTGATTTATTAATTAGTTAAATTATCAAATTAAGTCTTTTATATAACATTTATAATAATATTTCATATATATAATATTATATACAAATACCACTAATTTTCAAAGGGGAATTTAATAAATTTTAAATATTATCGACATTTTTTATAATTATCTTTAATAATGTGCTTTATCCACTGTGTTTACACAATAAAAAACCGAGTAAACTCGGTTTTAGTAAAGTGTTGGTCTGGAATTTGTACTAGCCATATTAACATACTTAGCTCTAGTAGCTAAACCACCTCTTATATGCCTTTCAGATTTATTAATGTCAAGGACCTTTCTAGCTTCTAAAGCTAACCCTGGATTTATCTTAATTAGTCTTTCTGTTACATCTTTATGTACTGTTGACTTACTAATTCCAAATTTTTTGGCAGTTTGTCTTACAGTAGCATTTGAAGTAATTATATAATTTGCCACCTCAATAGCCCTTTCCTCTATATATTGCTTCAAAACAAATCCCCCTCGAATCATTTGCTTAGTTAAATATATGGGATTTATTTTGAAAATATTACATATTTTTTGTTCTTCATTTTTAAATTTGATTATTTATTATATTTTATTTTAAAACTATTATCCATTAGTTTAAATATTTTTTTTGCTCCTGATGTTAAGTATATTTCCTTATCCTTAGTTATAAATATAGCATCTGTATTATCAATGGTTTCTATAAACTTAAGACCATCTTTCAACCCTTTTGAAAAGGCTACTGTGGATAGCCCATCTCCATCTACAGAATAATTAGATATTATTATTACACTTGCCAAATTATTTTTTACAGGATATCCAGTAAAAGGATTTAATATATGATGATATCTTATACCATCTTTCTCTAAGTACCTTTCGTAAATTCCAGAAGTAACCACTGATTTTTGGTCTATAGAAACCATTCCTATTTTTTCTCCTCTAGACTTAAATGGATTTTGAATACCTATTTTCCATAAATCTCCATTAGGTTTTTGCCCTACAGTTAATATATTGCCTCCTAAATTAATAACTCCATGTTCAATGTCATTATCTTTAAAAAACTCAGCAACTTTATCAGCTATGTATCCCTTTGCTATACCACCTAAATCTATTTTAGTATCCTTTAATAAGGATATAGTCATATCTTTTTCATCTAATTTTATATTTTTATAATTTATCTTACTTATTGCTTTATCTATTTCATCTTCTTTAGGAACTTTAGCATTCTCTGTTCCAATTCCCCACAATTCTACTAGAGGTGCTATACTCAAATCAAATTTTCCTTCTGATATCTTAGAATAGTACAACCCCTTTTTTATTATATTAAACACATCCTGAGACACTTGTATATTATGATTTGTATTACTATTTAACTTACTTATTTCACTTTCTTTAATATTTTTACTAACTTTATTCTCTAAATCAGATATAAGGCTAAATATAGGCTTAAAATCTTCATCCTTTACATCTTTTCCATAAATACTAATTTTCACTAAAGTTCCCAATAAAAAGGTCTCTTTCGCTACTTTTTTATTTTGATATTTATTATTACATCCAGTTAACAACATCATTATAAGTATAAAAATAAATACTTTTTTCATTAACCTTTACCTCTTTCTTCATTATTTTATTATTATACAAATAATGTGCTGTATTATCAAATTAATTTTATTCTTTACTACCACAAGTAATATAGTAATATACTAGCCAAGGTGGATAGTAACAATCTCGTAGAAAACAAAAAGGTCTTCAGAATAGAAATCTATTCCGAAAACCTCTTATCTATAACTATATTATTTAAGGTGAGAAGTTATTATTTACTCAATTAGTTCACTTGGATTTATAGCTTCTTCATTATTAGTAACTTTAAAATATAAGTGAGAATTTAATAATACATGATATTTAGATGGTTTATCTATATGTCCTAAAACTTGACCTTTTTTAACAAGGTCTCCTTCTTTAACAGATAATTTTTTATTAAGTTGACCATAGATACTTTTATATCCATTACCATGATATATTGTCACTGTCACACCTGTCTCTGGTACTGTTTTAATACTTTCTACTATTCCTTCCGTAGCTACTAGAACTTCTTGTCCAACATCTGAAGCAATATATATTGCAGGGTTTACTTTATAATGGTTTAGAGTTTTAAAATGTACTGGTACGTCCATGCTATATGGAATTAATATATCACCCTTAACAGGCCATAACATTTTCTCTTTAGGATCAAAAGTAATATTAGGTTTTACAACTGGTGCTATTTCTAGTACCATTTTTTGAGGCTTAATTGTACTAGCTTCTTCTACTACTTTATCTTCGCAATCTCCCTCACCAATGACTTTTTCTGTATTTATAGTAATTGGCTTTATTGTGGTACTTGCTTCTACCACATCTTCTTCATTGGTGTAATCTTCATCTGCACTAACATTTTCTTGTTCATTACTTAAATCATCATTTTCTACAAGATTTGTTATTAATTTGTTGTTTTCTTCTTCATTATTAACCATATCACCATTTAAACTAGCGATTTCTTTATTATCTTCCTTTGGTCTTACCCATACTAAAATTGCAATTAAAAAGACTGTTACACAACATGTAAACAAAGCAATATAGAATTGCTTTCTTTTTATGTATGCAATTACATTTTTTGATTTCATTCTAATCACCTCATATTTTTAAAGAATTAATTGATATAGAAACATTTTCTTTGTTCCAACTATATTATTACCAAACATTGGAGTATATATTCATACAAAAAAATATATCTTTAATCTTTAAAATAATAGGTAATTGCAAAACTAAGGATTTTATTAAACGGTATACCTCCATTAATAATCTGTACTACTTAATTCTTAATTACACTAATTTCTGTATTAGTATAATAGTACTTTAAAATCTCCTTATAATTGTATCCTTTTCCCGCTAAATTATCTGCTCCATATTGACTCATTCCTACACCATGACCATACCCCTTACATAGAATCTCAATTTTTCCATCCACGTTATTAAACGTAAAATTACTAGATTCTAATCCCAGATAATTCCTAAAAGTTTCTCCTTTTAAAATTTTGTTACCTATTTGAACTTGTGATACATAACCTTCTTGCGTCCTACTTATAATCTGAATTTCCCTACTAATATCATTAGAATATACTTTAAAATCATCTATGTGTTCTTTTATCTTATCGCTCAATTCTTGTTGACTAAAGACTTGTTTATGTATATATTCTGGAGAGTTTATATCTTCCAAACTATTAACACTAACTAAATAAGGAATATCTTCTCCCCATACATCTTTTGCTGATTGAGTTTTTCCTCCGCTGGTAGAGTGAAAAACAGCTTCTATTAAGTCTTCTTTATATGTAATCACTTCACTTTTTGTCTCCATAACAGCATTTCTAATTTTATTATAATTCTTAGCAAAATTATCAGTTCCCCACCTAACTTCCATATCTTCTTTAGTTAAAAAAGCCTGTTCATTATTTATAAATATATGATTTTTATCATATTCTATTTTTTTCAATGTAAATGTTCTTGCTGCTACCGCTTGAGCTTTTAATGCATCTTCATAAAAATTAATAGGCATCTCTGCTGCTACTACTCCAATAAGATAGTTATCTAAATCAACATCCATTTGGTTTCCATCAACTAATACTTTTATGCTTTTTTTAACTTTTTCTTGTTGATTACTTTTGGGAATACCTTTAACTAGTGTTGTTATAAATATTGGAATAAAACATATTATAATAATAAATAATATAATTGAAAAAATTTTTTCCCTCATCTTATACATTCCTTCCCAAAGCTAAATTTTTTCTTGTCCCAACTTTACATATTATATCTTATGTTCAACTATCATTTTCATAACACATATATATGCTATTATTATTTGTTTTATGAACTTTAACTTAATTAATTAAATATATAAGAAAAGTACTTAAATCGATATATTTCTATCAAAAAAGCTTTCAAAGTAATTAGAAAACTACATACAGTATTCTTTAATATAATATGTTGATTAATGTGTTATATAATTGATAAGATAAGCCAAATCAATTATATAACACAGTCTTATACTTGAATATTAACTATCCATTATAACAGTTGTTTTATTTAACTTCCAGATCTCATTAGCATATTGTTCAATTGTCCTATCAGATGAAAATTTACCACTATTTGCTGTATTTAACATAGCCATTTTTGCCCATTTTTGCCCATTAGCATATGCAGTATTAATCTTTTGCTGAGCTTCTTTATAACTTTCAAAATCTTTTAATATAAAATATGGATCAGGTCTACTTCCATATCCGTTCAAGAGGGAATCATATATTTCTCTAAATAAATCAGGATCATCTGGTGAGTAAAAACCATTAATTAATTGTGTTACAACTTTTCTTATATCTGGATTATTATTGTACAGCTCCCAAGGATTATAGGATGCTTCATGTTGAAGTTTAATAACTTGTTGAGAATTCATACCAAAAATAAAACAGTTATCTTCTCCAACTTCTTCTAATATTTCTATATTTGCACCATCTAGTGTTCCTATAGTTATTGCACCATTAAGCATTAATTTCATATTACCTGTTCCTGACGCTTCTTTACTAGCTGTAGATATCTGCTCGCTAACATCTGCAGCCGAAATAATCATTTCTGCATTAGAAACATTATAATTCTCTATAAATACTACTTTAATTTTATTTTTTATATTTACATCATTATTAATTACATTAGCTACATTATTTATTAATTTTATAATTAGCTTTGCTCTCGTATATCCAGGTGCTGCTTTTGCTCCAAATATAAATGTTCTTGGAATCATATCAAGACTTGGGTTTTCTAATAATTGATTATATAAATACATTATGTGTAAAACATTCATAAGCTGTCTTTTATATTCGTGCAATCTTTTAATCTGTACATCAAATATAGACCTAGGATCTATTTCAATATTGTTATGTTCTTTAATGTATTTAGTGAGTCTAACTTTGTTTTCATACTTTATCCTCATAAACGCTTTCTGTTCTTGTTCACTATCCACATATTTCTCTAGATTTTTAATATGTGGTAAATATGTTACCCATTTATCTCCTATTAAATTAGTTACAAATCTTGCTAACTTCGGATTTGCTTCTAATAAAAATCTTCTTTGTGTTATACCATTTGTTTTATTATTAAATTTATCAGGAAAAATTTCATAGAAATCTTTTAACTCTTCTTTTTTTATAATCTCTGTATGCAACCTAGCAACTCCATTAATTGAATGACTACCAACAATACACATCCAAGCCATTTTTACTTGCCCATCAATAATTATTGACATATTATGAATACGGCTACTACTTAACTGAAACTCTTCAGTAAGTCTAAGACAAAACCTTCTATTAATTTCTTCAATTATCATATATATTCTTGGTAGTAATCTACTTAATAATTCTATAGGCCATTTTTCTAGAGCTTCACTCATAATTGTATGATTCGTATATGCACAAGTTTTTGTTGTTATATCCCATGCTTCATCCCATTCTAATCCTTCTTCATCTAATAAAATACGCATTAATTCAGGTATTGTAAGAGAAGGATGTGTATCATTTATGTGAAATGCTACTTTTTCTGGTAATTCATGCATGTTTTTATGTTTTTGTTTGAATTTATTAATAACTTGTTGAACTGTTGCTGAAACAAAAAAATACTGTTGTTTTAATCTAAGTTCTTTACCTTTATAATGATTATCATTTGGATAAAGTACTTCAACAATAGACTTTGCCAGATTTTGTTGTTCAACTGCTTTATGGTATTCTCCTCTATCAAAAGATTCTAAATCAAAGCTTACAATAGCTTCAGCGTCCCATAGTCTTAAAGTATTAACTGTATTATTCCCATACCCTACAATAGGAATATCATATGGTATTGCTTTTACTGACTGATAATTTTCTTGTATGAATTTATTTTTCCCATTTTCATTAATAACACGAACATTTCCAAGAAATTTAACTTCTACCCAATACTCATCTCGTTTAACTTCGAAGGGATTACCATTCTTTAGCCATTCATCAGGTTTTTCTAACTGATACCCATCAACTATTTTTTGTTCAAATATTCCATAACGATAGCGTATACCACATCCATATGCAGGGTACTCTAGTGTTGATAATGAATCTAAAAAACAAGCCGCTAATCTCCCCAGTCCTCCGTTTCCAAGTCCAGGGTCTGGCTCCATGTCTTCAATAACATTTAAATCAAGTGATAGTTCTTTACATACCTCTTTAACTGCTTCGTCAACTTTCATATTAATTATATTATTTCCAAGTGCCCTACCCATAAGAAATTCCATAGATAAATAGTAAACTGTTTTAGGGTCCTTATCATCATATGTTTTATGTGTTTCAATCCACTGATCAATTATTATATCTCTAACTGCAAAAGCTACTGCTTGAAAAATTTGTTCTTTAGATGCTTGTTCAATCGTTTTTCTAAACTGATTTTTTATATTCTCAAGTATAGACTTTTTTAAATCACTTACAGTAACATTTAATCTATTCATTACATCAATCCTTTCAATAATATGTTTCATATAAGTAATTGCTTCTTCTTTTAAATATTATGCCTAAGATTGTGTTTTTTTACTTATAATTTAAAAAAATATTTAGAACTCTATTTGAAGCATATTAAATACTTCTATTTAATATGCTATCCATAACATAGAAAGAGCAAAAAAATGTTAGCTAACTAACATTTTTTTGCTCTTTATTCTAAAATTATATTAAATTTTATTTTTTATACTCTCTCTACAGCTAAATATATCTTCTCACTATTTATATTCCATTCTTTTGAGTATACATTATCATTCTTGCCTTCACTAAGAGCGTCCGCTAATGTTTCTGATAATATTTCTTCTTTATTATTATTAATAATATCTACTAACTTAGTATTATCACACGCAAATACTTTAATATGATCAGTAACTTCAAATCCAGCTTCTTTTCTCATAGTTTGAATCTTACTTATTATTTCTCTTACAAGACCTTCTTCAACAAGTTCTTCTGATAAGTTAGTATCAATGACAACTGTTACATCCCTATCTGTATTTGATTCATAACCTGGTTTCTTAGTTGATTCAATTAATAAATCTTCTTCTGCAAGTTCTACAACAGTACCATCTATATCAAATTTAAGAACTCCGTTAGATTTTAACTCGTCCATCATTTCATTACCATCACCATCTTGAAGTAATGTTCTAATTTGATTTAATAATCTACCGTATTTTGGACCTACAGTTTTAAGTTGAGGTTTGAAATTATAAGTAGTAAATTCTCTTACATCATCTGTAAATAACACTTCTTTTATATTAAGTTCTTCTGATACAATATCTTTATATAATTCTGGTAGATTAAATGAAGATTTCACATACATCTTACCAATAGGTTGTCTATTTTTAATGTTAGCACTATTTCTACAAGCTCTTCCACTAACAACTATTTTTAATACTAATTCCATATTTTTCTCAAGTTCTAAATCAATAAGCTCTTCATTAGCAACTGGGAAATCACATAAATGCACACTTTCAGGAGCTTTATTATCAAAGTTATACTCAAGATTTCTATATATTTCTTCTGCCATAAAAGGTACAAATGGAGCTGATACTTTAGCCATAGTTGTAAGCGCAGTATATAATGTCATATAAGCATTAATCTTGTCTTGTGGCATATCTTTTTGCCAGAATCTTTCTCTACTTCTTCTTACATACCAATTACTAAGGTCATCAACAAATTCCATCATTGCTCTAGATGATTCAGTTATTAAGTAATTATCCAGATTAGTATCTACTATTTTTATAAGTGTATTTAACTTTGATAATAACCATTTATCCATTAATGATAATTTATCATATTCAAGTTCATACTTAGTAGGATTAAATTCATCAATATTAGCGTAAAGTACATAGAATGCATAAGTGTTCCAGTATGTTCCCATAAATTTACGTTGACCTTCAATAACTGCATTATCATAGAATTTGTTAGGAAGCCAAGGAGCACTATTATTATAGAAATACCATCTTACTGCATCAGCACCATGCTTATCTAATGCTTCAAATGGATCTACGGCATTTCCTTTAGACTTAGACATTTTTTGTCCATTTTCATCTTGAACAAGTCCTAGTACTATAACATTCTTAAATGCTGGTTTATCAAATAATAATGTTGAAATCGCAAGTAATGAATAGAACCATCCTCTTGTTTGGTCAACTGCTTCACTAATAAAATTAGCAGGGAAGTTATCTTCAAATATTTCTTTATTTTCAAATGGATAATGCCATTGTGCATAAGGCATAGATCCTGAATCAAACCAGCAGTCAATTACTGGTGTAACTCTCTTCATTTTCTTATTACATTCTGGACAATTAATAAGTACGTCATCAATATATGGTCTGTGAAGCTCTATATCATCTGGACAGTTATCACTCATGCTCTTTAATTCTTCTATACTACCAATAGCATGACGATGTCCACATTCACATTCCCAGATATTAAGTGGTGTTCCCCAATATCTATCACGACTTAATCCCCAGTCCATAACATTTTCTAACCAGTTACCAAATCTTTTTGTACCAATTGATTCTGGTAGCCAATTAATCTCATTATTATTTTTAATTAATTTATCTCTTACTTCTGTCATTTTAATGAACCATGTATCTCTAGCATAATATAGAAGTGGAGTATCACATCTCCAACAATAAGGATATGAATGCTCGAAATCAAGAGCTTTAAATAATAGTCCTTTTTCTTCTAAGTAATCAATAATTAATGGATCTGCTTTTTTTACAAACATACCTTTCCAAGGCGTAACAGCTTCAACAAATTCACCACGTTCATCAACTAGTTGAACAAATGGTAAATCATAATTTCTTCCTACCATAGCATCATCTTCACCAAAAGCTGGAGCAGTATGAACAACACCAGTACCATCAGTTAATGTAACATAATCTGCACATGCTACGTAATGAGCTTTTTTATCAGGTGTTGTAAAGTTAAATAGTGGTACATACTCTGTATATTCTAAATCTTTACCTTTACATTTATCTACTACTTCATACTCCTCACCTAAAACATTACTAGCTAGTGCTTCAGCAAGAATATAAAATTCATCATTTACTTTAGCTTTAATATATGTTTCATTAGGGTTTACTGATAAAGCTACGTTAGAAGGTAATGTCCATGGAGTTGTTGTCCATGCTAATATATATTCATTATCTTTACCTTTAACTTTGAATTTTGCTATAACAGATTTTTCTTTTACATCTTTATAACCTTGTGCTACTTCATGACTTGATAGAGGTGTTCCACAACGTGGGCAATAAGGAACAATTTTATGTCCTTTATACAGTAAATCTTTTTCCCATATTTGTTTAAGAATCCACCATACTGATTCAATATAATTATTATCATACGTTACATATGGATCTTCCATATCTGCCCAAAATCCAACAGTTCCACTAAAATCTTCCCACATGCCTTTGTATTTCCATACACTTTCCTTACATTTTTCAATAAAAGGTTCTAGTCCATACTCTTCAATTTGTTCTTTTCCGTCTAAACCTAATAATTTCTCAACTTCTAATTCAACAGGTAATCCATGAGTATCCCAACCAGCTTTTCTTAGAACTTTATAGCCTTTCATAGTTCTATATCTAGGAATTAAATCTTTAATTACTCTTGTTAGAACATGTCCAATATGAGGTTTACCATTAGCTGTTGGTGGCCCATCATAAAAAGTATATGTAGGTCCGTCCTTTCTTAATTCTATACTTTTCTTAAAAATATCATTATCATTCCAAAATTCAAGAACTTCTTTTTCACGATCTCTAAAATTAAGATCTGTAGATACTTTCTTGTACACCTTTATACCTCCTAAATAATATATATTGTTTT
The DNA here is from genome assembly GCA_025210235.1 of Vallitalea sp. Lineage (GTDB taxonomy): Bacteria > Bacillota > Clostridia > Lachnospirales > Vallitaleaceae > Vallitalea. Next base: position 110,757 of record JAOASG010000066.1, on the reverse strand, counting down.
GATTATTAACTTATATAAACTATAAACATAAATCGTATATTATATACAAGCCCCACATCAAGTTAGATGAAGGGCTTGAACGTCTACCACTACATATTACACTATTATAACCTTAATTATCCACTTTGTAAAGCTATAATGTGACTACGTTTAAGTATGTTTAACGTTGCTTTATTTTACCTCCATCAATTCAATCCTATGATTAATATCATCTACTAAATACCTTGGATACTTAATAAATTCAAGAATTTTTATCGCATTACGTATCGATGTAATCCCCTTATGTATTTTATAATCAAATTCTAACGAATCTTTAGTTACGTTTTCAGTAAAATAATAATACTCATAATTAACTAACTCAGGCAAAATTTGCAAATCATGTGTTGCAACTAAAGTTTTAGTATTACTTCCACCTAATAAATTTAATATTTCCATAGATGCCGCAAGTCGCTCTATTGGATTAGTTCCCTTAAATATTTCATCTATTAATATTAATAGCGGATACTCATCATTACACAGATCAACCATTCTTTTAATTGCTTCAGCTTCCATAAGAAAATAACTCTTTCCTTGAAGTATATCATCATTAAGACTAATTGATGTTACTAATTTATATAATTTAGTATTATGTTCTCTTGATAAACTTGTGCAAATACTTTGTGCAAGTAAAGTATTTATACCAACTGTTCTTAAAAAAGTAGACTTTCCACTCATATTAGAACCAGTAATTGCAACTGAACTACTTATACTAATGCAATTAGATATAGGTTTTTCTATAAGCGGATGATACATATCATTAATTATTATATCCTCACAACTTTCATCTATATTAGGTTCCGAGTAATATTCTAAATCATCACGATATCTACTAATGCTTAATGTAGCATCTATATCCCCAATAATATCATATAACTCTACTATTTCTTTTCCATGCTTATTAATTAGTCTAGATACCCTTAATAAATTAATTTCCTTAATAAGAAATAATATATTAATATAATCTCCAATAACATCTAGCCCTTCTACTTTAAAAATAGCTGCTCCCTTTCTAAATATAGTAGATAGCTTACGATTTAAGACTTTCAACTCATTTGCCAATTCCGGTGAAGCACTTTCAATTATTTTAATATTTTTCCTACTAAATCCAATAATTTTAAGTATATAACTAATAACATTTAGTTGAGAATTATATCTAAAAGTAAATTTAAAATGTATTACACTACATATAATCATTGATAATAAAAAAAGAGGAAAAAGAACAAAATTCCTATTAATGATTGAATATATAATAACACTAACATTAATAACAACTAATAAAATAATGCTAAAAAGTAATAAGTTATTTATCAAAAAACCTTCATTAATAGTCTCTTTAAAATCAAAATTACAATATTTAATTTTTGATAAATTAAGTCTTAAATTATTAAATAATGTTTTATCTTTACTAAAAACATTTATTCTCTTCTTACGAATGTCTAAATCTTTCTTGTTATCAACAGGGTTTCTTAGCCAACAATATAATTTTTCTTCCCCTGGTGTTGTTACTGTATGATTCATATTAGCAAAAATATTATTCATATCTAAATCATGCCAAGTAACTTCATCTATTTCTAAATCAGTATTTTTATAATAATTATTAGAGGTTTCTAGTTGTTTAAAATCAATTTCTTTATATTCTTTTTTCCTAATAAAGTTTCTATTTCTACTAAATAACATTATTTTTCTCCTTATATATTGTATGTAAAGAATTAAAATCCTTAGTTTTGCAATTACCTAACTTGTCTTTTTTCTATTAACAATATAAATACCTGCCGAAGCACATAAAAGCCCTGCAATTATATATATATTAAAAGTTTCTTCCTTAAGAAATAATACAGATAAAACAGAACCTATTATAGGCACTAAAAACTTATATATTGTTACCTCTGTAGCTTTATACTTCATAAGTAAATAATACCAAATAGAAAAAGCTATAGCAGATAAAAATGCAGAATATATATATAACACAAATGCTTGGTTATTAAATTCTATAATCTCACCATTAGTTCCTAGTGTCCCTGCAATAAGCAAAACACAAGACCCAATAAACATTTGTCCCCCTGTTACAATAAAAGGATTTGTATTCTTTGTTATTTTTTTTGCTACAATTGTTCCAATTGCACTAACAAGACCAGCCATTACTAAAAATCCTTCACCTCTAAAAGTAACATTCATTAACTCACTACCTGCATTTACATCTTCAATATTTATGATAATTATACCTAAAAATCCAAACAATAATCCCAATAATTTATTAATAGTAATTTTATCATCTTTATAAACTATATGAGCAAATATAACAACAAAAAAAGTACCACAAGATGTTAATACTGCTCCTTTTACTCCTGATGTATTTGCTAATCCATTATAAAAAAAGTAATATTGAAAAGCAGTTTGAAATAAACCTAATATCAAGAATCCTTTTAAATCCTTCATAGATAATCTTGGTATTTTCTTATATACAATTTTATATATTATAAAAATTATAATTGATGCTAACAAAAATCTAAGCCCTGCAAGTTGTACTTTTTCATAAATATTATTAGCATCCATATTTAATGATTTATATGTTATCTTTAATACAGGAAATGCACTTCCCCATAGTAAGCAAGCAAATATCGCTAATATTGGCATCATCTTTTTCTTCAATTAAACTTTCAACCCCTTTTTATTATCTGTTCATTTAGGTAATTTACAAAACTAACAATTTTAATTCTTTACATTAATCAGACATATTGAATTAAAGACAACTTAATGTAGATTTGCAATTACTTGTCTTGATTGTTATGTTATAATAGTATAAACTATAAAAAAACGTAATGCAATAACAGAATAGCTTAAAACTATACGTTAATAAAGTAATTGCAAAACTACATTCGTTGATTCTTTAATACAATATGTTGTGTTCCCGTTCCAAACAAGAACTACATATTGTATGTAAAGAATTATATTTCCTAGTTTTGCAATTACTAAATACGAAAGAAGGAATAAAAATGCATGGCCCTGATTTAACATTACTTACAGATTTTTATCAATTAACTATGATGCAAGGTTATTATGACCTTAATTCAGAAGATCAAATCGTTGTATTTGACTTATTTTATAGAATAAACCCTCACGGAAGTAGTTTTGCTATTGCAGCCGGTTTAGAACAAGCTATACAATACATAGATAATATCAAATTTACTAAGGAAGATATTACTTATTTACGAAAACAAAATATATTTAAAGATGATTTCTTAGAATATCTAAAAACATTTAAATTTACCGGAGATATTTATTCTGTACCAGAAGGGACTGTTATATTTCCTGGCGAACCAATTCTTAAAGTTGTTGCTCCTTTATGTGAAGCTCAACTAATTGAAACAGCACTATTAAATATTATTAATCATCAGAGCCTTATTGCTACAAAAGCAGCGCGAGTAAAATGGGCAGCTGAGGATGATATTGTTCTAGAATTTGGATTAAGAAGAGCACAAGGACCAGATGCTGGTAATCTAGGTGCAAGAGCTGCTGTTATTGGAGGTTGTGGTGCAACATCAAATGTATTAGCCGCTAAAATGTTTGATATTCCTGCAAAAGGTACCCATGCTCATAGTTGGGTAATGAGCTTTCCTGATGAATTAACTTCATTTAGAAAATATGCAGAACTCTATCCCATGAACTGTTTATTACTTGTTGATACATACGATACATTAAAGTCTGGTGTTCCAAATGCAATTAAAGTATTTAATGAATTAAAAGAAAAAGGTATTAAGCCTGATTTCTATGGTGTTAGATTAGATAGTGGTGATTTATCTTATTTATCAAAAAAAGCTAGGATTATGTTAGATGAAGCAGGATTTGAAGATGCCGTTATAAGCGCATCAAGTGACCTTGATGAGTATTTAATTCGTGACCTGAAATTACAAGGAGCAAAAATTACTTTATGGGGAGTTGGAACTAATCTAATAACATCAAAGGGAAATCCCTCTTTTGGTGGTGTGTATAAATTATCTGCTAAATACAATGGTGAAAAATTTATACCAAAAATGAAAATTTCCGAAAACCCTGAAAAAATCACTAACCCTGGTAACAAAAAAATTATTAGAATATACAATAAACGTTCTAACAAAATAAAAGCAGACCTAATAACACTTAATCATGAACAAGTAGATGAAACAAAACCTTTAGTATTATTTGACCCTAAAGACACATGGAAACATAGTACATTACAACCTGGTACTTATTATACAAGAGAATTACTAGTACCTATATTTATTAATGGTAAATGTGTTTATGATATTCCAACTACATTTAAAGTTAAAGAATACTGTGATAAAGAGTTATCTACTTTATGGCCTGAATCAAGAAGATTAATTAACCCACAAAACGTTTTTGTGGATTTATCTCAAGAATTGTACGATTTAAAACAATCAATGATAAAACAATATAAAATTAAACAGCCTATTTAAATATAAGACTTAAAAAAGAATATAAAACCAATTATAAGAAAGATACTAAAATAATCTTAAATATACTTTAAGAATTAAATAATATTTTAGTATCTTTTTTAGTGGAAAAGTTTAATGCTTGATTAAATATTAAAAAGTTAGTGAATACTATTTTTAAGTTTATTAATATAATAAGAATAACCAAACGGGAGTGTTTTTATTGGAGAATTATAATATATTAAATAGTCAAAGATTATCAGGTATACTATTACACCCCACATCTTTTCCTAGTAAATTTGGAATAGGAGACTTAGGTAGTTGCGCCTATAATTTTATAGATTTTCTTGTTAAAAGCAATCAGAAAATATGGCAAGTATTACCCTTAGGTCATACTGGATATGGTGACTCTCCATATCAATCTTTTTCTTCATTTGCAGGGCAGCCATTAATAATTAGTCCTCAGAAATTAATAGATATAAATCTACTCAATGAAGATGATGTTTATTATGACAATTCATTTAATTCTAATAAAATCGATTATGGTTATGTAATAAAATATAAATTTTCTATTTTACGAAAAGCCTATAGTAATTTTGTTATTATAAATGATTTTAATCTAAGACATAATTGGTCAAAATTTTGTGACCGCGAAAAAAAATGGCTAGATAACTATGCTCTTTTTATGGCATTAAAAGACTTAAATAAAGGTTCAATGTGGATTAATTGGGATAATAGTATGTCTCATCCTACAAAAGAAACAAAAGAAAGTATGATAAACGAACTAACTTATGAAATAAATTTTTATAAGTTTATTCAATTTATATTTTATGAACAATGGTCCCAATTAAAAAAATATGCAAATGATAAAGGTATCTACATAATTGGAGATTTACCAATATTTACTTCCTTTGACAGCAGTGATGTATGGGCTAATAAACAACTATTTTCTTTAGATTCTAGTGGTTATCCTATAGACGTTGCAGGTGTACCCCCTGATTATTTTAGTAAAACCGGTCAATTATGGGGTAACCCTTTATATAACTGGGAAGTTCACAAAGAAACAAACTATGAATGGTGGGTTGATAGATTATCTCATGTTTTAAAATTAGTTGATATTGTTAGAATTGATCATTTTAGAGGTTTTGAAAGTTATTGGTCTATTCCCTACGGTAATAAAACAGCCATTAATGGCACATGGAAAAAAGGTCCTAGCAAAGATTTATTTGATACTTTCGTTAATAAATTTGGTAATGAATTACCTATTATTGCAGAAGATTTAGGCATAATAACCGAACAAGTAAGAATACTAAGAGATAATTATAACCTTCCTGGTATGAAGATACTGCAATTTGCTTTTGAAACTACCGATGATAATGAATTTCTACCCTATAATTATAATAAAAATACAATATGTTATACAGGAACTCACGATAATGACACTACTAGAGGTTGGTATAAATATACTAATGAACTAAATAAAGATAAAGTAAGGCGTTATATGAATACAGATGGTAAAGATATTAGCTGGGATTTTATTAGAACCTGTTTTGGTTCTGTATCAAATACTGCTATTGTTCCTCTTCAAGATATCCTATGCCTAGATAACCATGCTAGAATGAATCTCCCAGGCTCATCTATGGGAAATTGGCAATGGCGCTATACTGAAAATATGTTAACTGATTTTATTATTTACAAACTAAAATCTACAACAAAACTATTTGGTAGAAATATATAGCTAAGACATAAAACGGCATTCTTTCTTTTTGTAGATTAATTACGCAATTAATGATATAATAGTGATTACAAGTATAGGTAATATTATAAAATCTTAGTTTCTACCAATAATATAAACATATACTTTATAAAAAATATCAGGATAAGGTGATTATATGCAAGCACTACTTATAGTAATTTTTATGGCCATCTATTTAATTCTTGCTTTACCTGTTATAGCTTTAGGATTTATCATAGGTATATTTTCTAAAAACGCACAATACCGTATTGGCAAATTTATTTCTACACATATTTGTAATGGAATAATGCTAATAACAGGTAGCAAAATAACAATTAATGGACTGGAAAATATCCCTGACAACGAAGCAGTTTTATTTGTGGGTAATCATAGAAGCGTCTTTGACATTGTTTTACTAATAAAAATTATTAATCGACCTTTTGGTTTTATTGGTAAAAAAGAATTATCAAAGATTCCTTTTATTTATTTACTACTTAAGTTAAAAGGTGGGTTATTCCTTGATAGAAAAAACTTTCGTGAAGGTTTAAAAACTATTTTAGAAGGTATTGAAATGCTAAAATCAGGACATTCACTACTAATTTTTCCAGAAGGAACTAGAAATAAAAACTCAGAAGAACCATTACCTTTTAAACAAGGAAGTTTAAAATTAGCTGAGAAATCTAATGTTCCTATTGTTCCTTTTAGCATTAGAGGAACAGACAACATTTTTGAAAACAATAAAGGGATAAGAATAAAATCAAGTAATATTACATTAAATTTTGGTGAACCAATTTTATTAAATGAATTGCCATCTGAGGAAATGAAAAAAAGTGCAGTTTATGTTCGTCAAAAAATTGTGGAATTACTTTCTAATAACTAAAAAAAGAAATAAAATTTAGAGGAAATTTGGCGTTTTACAAATTTCCTCTTTGATTTTTACATGATTAATGATAAAATATATAGAACGCACTAATGGTTATCCATTTAGCATAAGATGATTTAAAGGAGGTTCACCTATGGAGTGGTGGGAAATTCTATTGCTTGTTATTGGAATTATCGTTGTGATTTTTACAATTCTTTATTTTGTAGGAAGAAAATTACAAGGCAAAGCTGATAATCAACAATCAATAATTAATCAAAACAAAACAACTGCATCTATACTTGTTATAGATAAGAAAAAGCAAAAAGTAAAAGATTCTAATCTACCAAAAATGGTACAAGATCAAATCCCTAAATATATTCGATTTAGAAAATTACCTATGGTAAAAGCTAAAATAGGTCCTAAGATAACTACTTTAATGTGTGATGACAAAGTTTTTAAAGAATTGCCTGTTAAAAAAATGGTAAAAGTTGATTTAGCTGGTATTTATATTGTAGGAATTAAAGGATATAAAAAATAAAATGAAAAGCTAAGACATTAATTTGTCTTAGCTTTTATACTTGCTCCTACAAAGTCTTTAAATAATGGATGTACTTTGTTAGGACGTGATTTAAATTCTGGGTGAAATTGAACGCCAACAAACCATGGATGATCTTTTATCTCTACCATCTCAACAAGTCTATCGTCTGGAGATACACCAACAATATTAAGCCCTGCTTTTGTTATAGAGTCTCTATATTCATTGTTAAATTCATATCTATGTCTATGTCTCTCATAAATTAACTCAGAATCATAAGCTTTAAATGCTAATGAGTCTTTATCAACCTTACATGGGTATGCTCCGAGTCTCATAGTGCCACCTAAATCATCAATATCTTTTTGTTCAGGCATTAAATCAATTACTGGATATTTAGTATTAGGATCAAGTTCTGAACTATGAGCTCCATTTAGTCCTAGTACATTTCTTGAATATTCAATAACTGCACATTGCATTCCTAAGCAAATACCAAAGAAAGGAATTTTATTTTCTCTTGCATATTTTATAGCCAAAATTTTCCCTTCGATACCTCTATCTCCAAATCCTCCTGGAACTAGTATTCCATCAGCATCTTTTAAATAATTATTTATATTATCTTCTTTTACTTTTTCTGAATTAATCCATAAAACCTCTAATTTTGTTTTATGATATATACCAGCATGTTTTAATGATTCTACTATAGAAATATATGCATCATGTAACTCAACATACTTACCTACTAAAGCAATCTTAACAAGATTCTTCATAGATTTTTCTCTATCAATCATTTCTTTCCATTCTTTTAAATCAGGCTCATTACATCCTAGTTGTAATTTCTCACATACAATCTTAGCTAATCCTTCTTTTTCCAACATTAAAGGAACTTCATATAAAGTATCAGCATCAAGATTTTGTATAATACATTCTTTTTTCACATTACAAAATAGAGCCATTTTATCTTTCATTTCTTCTGATAGTTCATGCTCTGTTCTACATACTAATATATCAGGCAAGATACCTATGGAACGTAATTCCTTTACAGAGTGTTGTGTTGGTTTAGTTTTCATTTCTCCAGCTTTAGCAAGATAAGGAATAAGTGTAACATGAATGTATAATACATTTTCTTGTCCTACTTCAGCAGATACTTGTCTAATAGCTTCCATAAAAGGTAAACTCTCAATATCTCCAACAGTTCCCCCTATCTCTGTTATAACGATATCAGATCCTGCACTTTTTCCCACTCTGTATACTCTTTCTTTAATAGCATTTGTAATATGTGGTATAACTTGAACCGTAGCGCCTAGATATTCCCCTTTTCTTTCCTTGTTAAGTACTGACCAATAGATTTTTCCAGTAGTAATATTGCTATACTGGCTTAGGTTTTCATTAATAAACCTTTCATAATGTCCAAGGTCTAAATCAGTTTCTGCTCCATCCTCAGTAACAAATACCTCTCCATGTTGATACGGACTCATTGTACCTGGGTCAATGTTAATATAAGGGTCAAACTTTTGAATAGTTACTTTCTTGCCTCTAGCTTTTAGTAGTCTTCCTAATGAAGCAGCTGTTATGCCCTTTCCTAGTCCGGAAACAACACCTCCTGTAACAAAAATGTACTTTGTTTGCATCTTAATTTCACCTCATAGTATATTTTTTAAATGATTACTTTATAAAAAGTAGCTTAAACAATTTTGTTTTGACTACTTTTATAATGAACCTTATTTACTTTTTACACGAAATTCGTAATTAATATAACTTCTATATTTTATTATTACTTGATACAATAGTCAATAACAAAATTAATTTTCGTTCATTTTACTTAAAATTATTTGTAAAGCTTTGTCTAATTGTATATCTTTTTTCTCTAGACTTTCCAATAATTTTATATTAAGTGTTTTTAAAGTTGGATGATCTGAAACACCGTATGCCCTTAATCCGGTATCTTTTTGAAATTTCGTTATGGCCTCTTCTGTCTTTGCATCATATAATTTATCAGGCTTATTAATATCATAACCTAAATACTCTAAAATTAATTCTACATTTAAAACTTCTTCCATTTCATCATCTAAAAATAATCTTTGAGGACTTACTATAGGATTAGGTACTATAACTTCGTAGTCAGGAGCAACACCTATTTTGTTAATTTTATTACCATTTCTGGACAAAAATTCTTCCATTGTTAATTTAATTGAATACTTGTCTGATAAATCATATATATATTGTGCAACACCTTTTCCAAAAGTAGTCTCTCCTACAGTGACACCTACACCTGACTCTTTTACTGCAGCAGCTATAAATTCTGATGCAGATGCAGTATTTTCATTTGTAAGAACTACTAACTCAAATGGTGCTTTTTTTAAATAACTAGAATATGTTTTCTTTCTACCTTGTTTATTAATAAAATGTAATATAGGTCCTTTAGGAACTAATAAATTACAAAGATCTACTCCAGAGTCAACATAACCTCCTAGATTATCTCTTAAATCAAGAATTAAATATTTAACACCACTATTCTTTGCTTTTTCAATATATGGTTTAATATCTGTAGCTACGTTTGCATTAATAGAATTTATCTTAATGTAATTAATTTTTCTTGCTGTACTATAATCAAGTTTAGGGAATAGTTTTCTAATATCCTTTGATTCAATCGCAGATATTTTGACCAGCGACCTTACTAAGTCTACTGTATATTCACTTTTTCCTCTTTTAAAAGTAATTGTAACAATTGTTCCTTCTTTACCTTTAATTTTATTTGCTACTTCTGTAGGTGTTAAATTTTCAAGACTTTGTCCATTAACAGCAATTATAAAATCTTCTGCTCTAACTCCTGCTTTAATAGCTGGAGATTTTGGAAAAGGTCTTGCTACTTTTGTATAACTTCCATCTTGTACAATTTCAATACCTATACCTACAAATTCACCAGATACACTCTCTATTAATTGGGTTGCTTCTTTTTTTGTATAAAATGTTGAGTAACTATCAAGCTCTTGAAACATACCATCTACAGCTGCTTTAAACAATTGTTCATCTGTTACTTTGTTACCCACATAATTATTTTTTATTATTTCCATTATTACTTTAATTTGTTCACTCTTTACTGAAATATTTTCTATATTATCACTTGCACTAACATTAATTTGTACGAAAAATACCGCTACTACTAATGTTAAACTTATAATCTTTTTTATTTTATTCATTTTACTTAGTCCTTTCTATTAATAAATATAAGAGGTAATTGCAAAACTTCATAAAATCTACTGAATCAACCTATAATCTTGTGATATTCCTTCTCTCAGATAGTCTATTAACTTATTAATAATTGTACCTGCTTGTACTTTAGATAACCATTTTCTAGGTTCTAAAAATCCATTCCCATTCCCTTGTATTATACCTAATTTATATCCTGCAAGTATGGACTTTCTTGCCCATGAAGATATTTTTTCATCATCTTTAAATGGTGTTACTGTACCTAATTTTCCTATTCTTTCCAACCCAATTACACGAATATATATTGAAAATGCTTCTTCTCTTGTAATAGGCTTAGAAACATTAAAAACATCTCCTACTCCTTTAATAAGTTTTGCATCATATGCAGTCATTATATAAGGATACAATGGATTATTTGGCAATACATCTCCAAAAATAATTTTTCTATCATCTTTACTTTTATCGTCTTTATACTTAGTTGTATCCATATTCATCGCAAGACAAATTAATTTAATAAATTCGCCTCTGTTCATGGCTTCAACAGTCATTGACTTATTAGGAATTTCAGTCATTATTTCCAAACTATATAATTTTTCTATTGATTCTTTTGCCCAATGACTTTGTAAAAAATCTAATCCTGCTGGAATCGGTAGCTTTTCAATTTGCTTTGCTGTAGTTATCATAATACTATTTTCCAGCTTGCTTTTAGTAAGCTGTGGATGATAAGTTGTAATATTATACTTTAACGAAGATTCTCTTTCTAATCTCTGATTATACGTACCTTCGAAACTAATTGGAAATGGTGATGTTTTATCATAATACATAGTTTTCTTAGCTTCTAATGAAGGTTTTAGTGTAATCTGCATTTCATCTTCATTTCCAACTATATCCATATTCAATTTTCCAGCTTCAACCTTAGACCAAGGTTGGTCGTAACCATATATACTTCCTTCTGTTTTAACTTCTATTTTTTTGTCATCACTAGCTATAAATACTGCATTATAAGAAATAGAATTATTATAATAACTAACACCAGGTGTTAAATCTTCAACTCCAGTTAATGAAAAAGTTGAAAAATCTTCATTCAAGTTATAAGTAGTATTATCAATTACTATTTGTTCATTCCAACTATCAACTTTAGAGTCTCTTACTATTTGCTTTTTAAAATCGCTATGAACATAATAAAAAGAAGTAGTGAATTGAATATTTCTATCTAAAGTAGCTTTTCTCTCTGTATTTTCAGCATTTATTTGATATTTTTCTGTATAATTACCATTGGCTTCATTATTTATTATATCGTCATTCTTAGTGATTTTAATTGTTCCCTCAAATTCTACCGGCTCACCTGAGATAAATACGATTTCTTTATATTGCATAGTTCTTGTTCTTAATGGTTTAACAGGAACATATTTTTCAATAGTTTTGGGTAAGTTAGTTCCTTCAGAAATACCTCCAAAAAAACCCATATCACCAATATCTGCATTAACAGATATCCCTGAAACACTAAAAGCAAATACTAAAAACAATATTTTTATATATATTTTTTTCATACAGTTTCATCCCTTCTTTTAGTCTTTGCAATTACTAAATCCTTACTTTTCTACTAAAATAATATAACCATCGACTTCTCTTTTACCTGTTTTTTTCAACTCATCAATAATATATTTATCAGTAATAATTCGTATAACATCTCCTTTTGTTAACATATCAGCGGATATTATTTCATTATTTTTAATAATTACAGTATTATTTTTAAGATTTATTTTAGCGTAACTATTAGTATAACTTAAATCACTCCAACTATTATTAGCTTTATTATATACAATTGTATCTTTTATTTTTATTACCCCTTCTTCTGTTTCATATATCTCTCCTTTTACCCCATCAAGACAATAAGGATTTTCAATAATATATTTTGCTTTCGTTCCATTAGATATAATTGTATAGACTTTATCAACCTTTGTCTTTTCTGAATAATCAATGAAATCCGCATTATCAACTATACCATTTTCATCTATTACAACGGTATCATAGTCAGTTGTGAACATTCTTGGTATAGGTGAATATATCCATTTCATTCCCTTTAATAACGCAAAAGATTGAATCCTCATATTCTCATTTTCATTTATACTTTTAATTCTACCTCTAAATATTGATGTTGCTTTATTACTTGGTTCTGGCGTAATTTTTACTATAACTGCTTTCCCATTTCCATTTAAAATAACTTGTGCATAATCTGGTGATACAATGTTATTATTCTCTAATAGTTTTCCATTTTTAACTACAATAGTTCCAGCATTTGTATTAATAAAACTTGGACTTTGTAATATTTTAAATCTATTGCCACTTGAATAAGTTATATTGTCTGCAGCTAAGATATTCTCTCTTCCAGTTCCAAAAGTTACTTTTATAACTTTTTCATCATCATAATATTTTTCCATAGCCACATATACATCTATATTTGAAGCTTTTAAATAATTAAGAGCATAATCAAGTGATATTTGTTTTGAGTCTAAGTAGTATTCAATATTTTTTGCAGAAATATCTAGTATCTTTGATTTAGAATAATCTCGCCACCCAGTTTTTGTTAACTCATAACTATTAAGTAAAGTTAGTGTTCTTTGGGAATTATTAAGATTACCTAATTTTCCTTTATAAATATTAGCTATAGTATTACCATAGTCATCTACTTGTATCTCTTTTACTGATTCTGTAATAGTTCCTGGTTCAAAAACAGCTTGATTTATAAGCATTTTTACTACTTGTCCTTCTTTTAATTCATATTGCTGTATATTAAGACCAGACTTTTTAACAGGTACATCAGAAGGAATATTATATATCGTAGAACTTAAATCATTAAATTCAACCATTAATCTAATTCCATTAACTCCATTATTAGTTATTTGCTTAATACTTCCATATTTTACAATATAATTAGTTCTAGCACTTATAGCTATTACCTTTTCTCCATCTAGTGATATTTTTAGAGTAACTAAATCTCCCCCTTCAATATCATCTATCTTAGTATCTCTTGGATCAAATCTAAAATCAGGGAACATTTCATCAATATATCCTATTTCATCTTCTGTATCGTAATATTGTTGTTTTTCAACATTAACATTCTTTTTCTCATAATACTTTGTTACTTCTTTACCATCCCATGTAATAATTGTTATATAATTAAATGCTGGATTGTTTTCTTTAACAATACCTCTTATCTCATCAAATATTATTTGTTGACCTACTAATTCTATTTTAGTAACCAAATTGTTTTCTATGTATAATTTAACTTTACTACTAATTGGCGCATTTTGTATTTTCACGTTTATGTCATTTATGTTTATCGTCTCGTCTATATTATTATATAATGCTCCTTTCATTTTAAAAGAATAGTTAGTTCCTTTATCATCTGTTACAGTAATTCTACCATTCTTTATTTCTGTAAGAGCTTGTAACATACCTTCTATTTCATATGGTTTATTAATACCTTTACTATATGCATAAACCATCTCTTCTGTATCATCTTTTACAAGATATTCAATATATTCTCCTTCTCTTAAATTAAGTAGCCCTCCAATAACTCCATTAATTAACACAGGAACGTCTTTTATAATAACTTGTCCATTTGATTTTTTAGTATACTCATAATTTACTTCACTAACTTTACCATTTTCATCTGTTATTAATATTTTCCTTGAAGCAACACTATCAGACCCTCCCATAGTATTACTATCTTTAATATAAGCAACAATACCACTTATTTTTTTTATTTTCATTGTATTATAAGCTATATCATCTAAATTTTTCAGCATTTGTGCCATTTGTTCTCTTGTTACAATTCCTTTAGGGTTGAACTTTCCATTATTACCCACCATTATTTTATTCTTAATTACTGCCTCTACATAAGGTATAGATTCTCTACTAATTTTTTCCCAATCACTATAATTAAACACTTCTTGTTGTTTATATAAAGGACTAATTAGGTTAGGTTGTTGCTTATTTATTGCTTTTACAATCCAAACAGCTAATTGTTCTCTTGTAACAGGTCCTCTCCTAATAAAATTCTCTGATGGTATTAATTCAGATTGTTCTTCTGCAAAAGCATTATCAAGATCATCCTCCGTAATTAATCCCATATTCTTAGCTAGTTGTAAATATCCTTTAGTCCATAGTGTAAGAACATGATCAGGTAGTTCTGGATTATCTTGTAATAATTTATTACCTGCTTGTTGTGCTTGTTCTTCTAATCCAAGAATTCTAAGCAAAACCGCTAAAGTTTCTTCATTAGTTATAGACACATTTGGTCGATATGCTTTTGCATTTTTTTCATTATATCCTTTAATAATTTCTAATGCACCAAATCTTGTAATAGGCTCTATTGCCCAGCTATTAGGACTAACATCGGAAAATCTAAGATTTTCTATTATGGCTTTTGCATCTGACCTAGCTTTATATACATTTTCTACTGGTTGAGTTAATACACTTGGATCAGTAACGGCGTTTACGGGTAATGACATAATCATTAGTATAAGTATTAATAAGAACGATATAATCTTTTTCATTTTCCATCCTCCTAAGGAAATTTCATTCAATTTTTGCAAGTCTATCCAATATATTATATCATAATATATCGACAAAATGGGACTAAAAATATACTGTTAAATTATTGTAATATTATATGGGTACAAGCTCCTAAGACTATAAGGCTAGAAAAGAAAAGCAAACTAAAAAAGGTAATACAATTATATGCATTACCATTTCTATTAAATAATCCAATTTACTATTAAAGAAACACATATTAATAAACTAAATATAAAATTGAACCTGCTTATATACGTATTATATTTAGTTTTCAAAATATATATACTACTATTGATAATCTGTGAAATCACCAATAGATAGATAGCCAAACCCACTGGATTATAACTAAACGATTTTAAGATTCTCCCATTACTAATTGATACAAAACTTCTTGTTAATCCACAAGATGGGCAATCATATCCAGTCATTTCTTTAATCCTGCACTTACCAATTATTATACTTTCTGATAAATGTACGTTATCATCCTTAATATATGCAACCATTGAGATAATCAAAATAGTAGATAATGCACCGATAATAACTATGTTTAATAACTTATATTTCATTGCATAAAATTATCTATGGATGAAAAAGAAGAAAAAGCTGAAACAATTCCTGCAATTATAAATATGTCTAATCCAATAGTGACAATTCCAAGAACAATTCCTGCAATAGCCATTCCTCTTCCTGTTTTGTCAGCATTATGTTTATTACTACTAACCATTATTGCACCGAAAACAATAGCTAATATAGCCAATGTAATTGATAAATATGGTATGCAGAACATAACTATTCCTACAATACCACAAACCATAGCGGCAATTGCAAGTCCTTTATGCTTTACTTCTGGATTTGTGTTATCTAATTGTGTCATATGTAATTCCTCCTTCAATTTTATACGACGATTATAACACATATAGCTTATTAATTCTATGAGTTGAAAATAAAAAATATATAATTCATTGCAAAAGCAATTATTATAACTATAATTTATTTAAAAGGCAAAAAAAAATATGGATTTTCATCCATATAATTAAATAAACTTCATACTTGTCCATTTATATGAAATTATTGTTAACTAATATCTGCTAAGGGATAGATATTAGCTAATAAAAACACTCCTCATTTCCAAGTATGAAATCTTATTTATAATTAATTATTATTTCTAAGTCTCTCAGGTACTTTTGGTTGATTAATAATTAACCAACAAGCTGGTTTTACAGATACTGCTGCTACCATCATACCTAATGTTGCTACTGAAGCTAACATTTTAGTACTAATCCCTTGTTTAATTCTCATTAACATACTTATCCCTCTTTCTTTTTATTATTTATTATTGGAAGCAGTGATAACGATTCAAATAGAATTGCAAAAGCTGCTACCATATAATACAAATTTAAATGTTTCAAAAAAATACTTAAAGCTGAAATAATAATTACTTGAACTGTAATAGTTATGTAACTTGTTTTTCTAAATTTAATTAACTCTGAATCTGTAAAAGGTTTATTTAAAGTATCAACTGGTGCATACCTTAAAACTAGAATATACGTTTCAATTAATATTAAAAATATAATAATAAAACTTTTATTATAATTAATTAATAGATGCGATAATCCAATAGAAGAAAAACAACCTATTGTAAAAAAACTAAAACATTTCAAATGTGTATCCGCGTGATACCCACCTGCTTGTAATCGCAAACTACAAAAGAAAAGTATAAATACTAAAACCTCAAACAAGCAATTAAAAATAATACCTAAACAAATTTCAGTAATCATTATTAATAATGTAGAAATTATTAATTCAAATCCATATGTGTAAATTTCCGCGTCAACTTGTTTAATCACATTTTTACCAACTAATTTGTCAGATATTTTATTAGAAAAATCATATATCACTGAAATCCCCCTCTTCACTAATTATTTTACACACAAGTACAATTCATTACAACCCCTATGTGACTTTCGG
This sequence comes from Vallitalea sp., assembly GCA_025210235.1. GTDB lineage: Bacteria > Bacillota > Clostridia > Lachnospirales > Vallitaleaceae > Vallitalea. Next base: position 93,400 of record JAOASG010000066.1, on the reverse strand, counting down.
CAGTTAACTCATGACATTCGGTAAATTTCTATCAAAAAACAGAAAATGCACTATATATAAGTGCATTATAAGTTTTTGTTGTATAATACTGCTTTAATTTTAAAATAGTCTTTTACACATTCTATATCTAACTTTCCATAATATTTTTCTACTATATCCCTCACATTTTTAAGTCCAATTCCATGAATATCTTTATTCTTTTTAGTTGTCTTTAAATATATATTATTACTTAGTTTAATACTATTGACACATTCTATAATTAAGTAGTTTTCTTTATTATACACATCTAATTTAATATATCTATTTTCGTTTTTTATATTTAAATTGGCTTCAATTGCATTGTCAAGAAGATTACCCAAAATAATGCATAAATCAACATCATCTATATATAGATTATCTATGTTTTTAACGTTAATTGTACAATTAACATTATTTTGCTCTGCTAAAGTGTATTTTCTATTTAATAAAGCCGAAATTGAAGGATATTTAGTAATAATAATTTCATCAATTTCCTCAATATTATATAATAATTTATTAAGATACTCCTCGAGCTCATCATATTCCTTATACACTACTAATCCTTTAATATTACCTAGATGATTTGCCATATCATGTCTTAAACTTTTTAATTTTACAGTTGCTTGATTTATTTCATCGTAATATTTTGACTGCATTTCGTATTGATTATTTTTTAATTGTATTTCCCAATATTTTCGTGATTCTATTAAGATGCTTTCATATATTAATAATGATAAAATATTTACTGTACTAAGACCCAATATAATATATCCACCGTATTGTGTCCCTTGATTATTTGTAGTAATAATAAATACAACACTTACCATAATTACAATATTTATTATAAATAGAAAAATAATATATATAATAAGGCTTTTTTTAATCTTATAGTCTCGTCTACTTTTATATTTAGTTAATATTATTTCAAGTATTAAAAAAGTACTTAATTTTGCTATTATCATTACTATAAATTTATACATTATATTACTAATTAACACTGATGTTGGTTTGTTTAAAGTAATACTTAAAACAGAAACAGTTATTCCTTCCATTGCTAACATCAATAAAAGTAATCCTACGAAAATTTCAACTAATTTAATAATACTATCCTTATAAAATATATAAATTATTATAAACATTAAAAGTGTTATTACGATAAAATCAAATTTCATTAATTCCTCTTCTCTATAAAAAAATAAATTTGTAATAAATATAGCGCTTACCATCAGGATATATTCAACTAAATATAGAGTTTTAGAGTTGAATCTCTTATTAAACACTGTACTAAAACACCTTACTATAACAAGAGCATCTACAACATCAACAAAAAGATCCATCATATACCGATTCATAATCACACCCTCATTCTATTAAAAAATGTTTCTTTTACTTCTTTAATATTTCTCCGACTAACCGGTATTTTTTGTCCGTTTTTCAAAATAGCTTCTTTTGCAGTAATAAGTTCTATTTTATCAATATTAACTATAAATCCTTGATGTAATTTTATGAACTTGTTCATGTTTAACTTCATGTTAAGTTCATTAAAAGTACCATAATATTCTATATCTTTATTATCTGTATTAACTAAAATTTTGTTTCTATATTTTTCAAAGTAATTTATTGTCTTATAAGATATAATTATCTCTTCCTTATTCTTGTTAATAATTAAAAACTCTTCTTCTACAGTTGTTTTATTATCCTCTATTAATTTAATAGCATCAAATAATGCCTTATTAAATTCGTCCTTTTTAACTGGTTTTAATAAATACCTAAAAGTATATACTTCAAAAACATCAAATACATACTCCTTATAACCCGTTATAAATATAATTATAGTTTTATTCCATTTTTCCCTAATCTTTTTTGCAGATTTTATTCCGTCAATTCCCGACATTTCCATATCTAAAAATATAATATTCAGAAATTCTTTATTACTATAGCAATGCTTTATTAAATCTTCGCCAGATAAAAATTTATAAATACTTAGTTTAGTATTTTCTTCTTTTATTGCTTCCATAATTAATTTCTCTACTAAATTTACTTGTATAATCTCATCATCACATATAGCTACATTATATTCCATATAAGTGTCCTCCATTATTTTTATCATATATTAAGTTATTTTTCAGTTATTCTACTTTTGGGAATAATTTATTTTAGAAGTGTGTGATTGATAATTAAGTATTAATCTAGTTATAATATAAGTTAGATTTTTCCATAACTCTTATTTTTTGTGAATTAATCAACTAATAAATTATTAAGTCAATAAATAGTGTTTACTACATAAATTATACCTAATTATGTAATTTCTTGTCAATGCTTCTACTAAAATATATCTGGTTATCACTTTTTATGATTCTTTTATAAGAGATATTTAAATATAACTAAAAAAACAATAACCGCTATAATACTTTTCTTTGCTATAAAAGAAAAAAAGACTAAATTAAGTATTTTACTTAAAATTAGTCTTTAACATATTTATATTGTACCTAATATTATTCCCTTTTATCAATCTATGTTAATAATTTTATCAACATTACTAATAGTATATTTTAGATAATCTATAAAATCATCTCTAAGTTCTTCTTTCCTAAGTGCAGTCTCTACAGTTGCTTGTAAAAATCCCATTTTATTTCCAACATCATATCTTTCACCAACAAAATCATACGCATATATGGCTTCATCTTTCACTAATCTTTTAAGAGAATCTGTTAGTTGGATCTCTCCTCCTGCACCTTCTCCTTGTGTCTCTAAATAATCAAATATAGTAGGTGTAATTATGTATCTTCCAAGTATTGCTATGTTAGATGGTGCATCACTAACTTTTGGCTTTTCTACAAGATCTTTCACCTTATAAATTCTATCTTCTATATGCATACCATTTATAATACCATATTTAGACACATCTTCTTTTTGTACTTGTTGAACTCCCAAAATGGACGTTCTATATTCATTATATACATCTATCATTTGTTGTAAACATGGTTTCTTTGATACAATAATATCATCACCTAATAATACCGCAAAAGGTTCATTTCCAATAAAATGTTTTGCCATTAAAATAGCATGTCCAAGACCTCTTGGTTCCTTTTGTCTAATATAATGAATATTAGCTATTTCTGAAACACTTCTTGCTATTTCTAATAATTCTTCTTTTCCCTTTTTCTCAAGTTCTAACTCTAGTTCAATAGACTTATCAAAATGATCTTCTATGGAACGTTTATTTCTCCCCGTTACAATAATAATGTCTTCAATTCCTGAATTAACTGCTTCTTCCACGATATACTGTATAGTTGGTTTATCAACAATAGGTAGCATTTCTTTTGGTTGTGCTTTTGTAGCAGGTAAAAATCTAGTTCCTAAACCTGCTGCTGGTATAATCGCCTTCCTAATTTTCATTAACCCTTCCTCCTTAAAAATCAACTATTTAACTTAACTCTTCATTTTCTATATCAACATCTATCTTCTGATTATCTACCAAGATAATTTTATCTGAATTTGCATTTGTAACTTTTATTGTAAAAGTATTAGTTCCCATAGACATATGGTTAATACTAAGATTATAATTAACATTTATATCCATAGAATTTTCTTGTTTATCTACATTAATTTCCTTAGTAAAGGTATTTATTTCAAAAACTCCATAAGGTGTTTGATAATGAGTAATATGTGTCTTTTCTTTCTCAAAAACCATATGTGAGTTTACTCCCCCAAATCTAAGTATAGATATTTGATTTTCTTCAAGTTTTATAGTCGTCTTTGTATCTTTATCCTTATCAATATTTGAATCTATATATGTTATATATATTTTATTATTTTTTTCAACATATTTTCCTGTTGTTACTACTTCTATCTCTTCCGATTCAAACATATCTGTTTGAATACCTTTAATCGTAATAATCACATCTTTTGTCAAATTTAATTCACCTCATTAGAATAGAGTTTATCTCATTTATTTAATGCAAAGTTTATTAATTTATCAATTAATTGCTTAATTGGCATTCCTTTGTCTTCCCATAACATTGGATACATACTAATACCTGTAAAACCTGGAAGTGTATTAATCTCGTTAAATACTACTTCACCTGTTTTTTCTTCTAAAAAGAAATCCGCTCGAGCTAATCCTCTTCCGTCAACTGCTTTAAATATGTCTTCTGCATTATTTTTTATTTGTTTAACAATGTCTTTTGGTAATTCTGGATTTATAATAGTTTTTGAACCTTCATCATTATATTTTGCATCATAATCATAAAATTCACCTGCTGATATAATCTCCCCAATATTTGTTGTCTTAGGATGATAATTACCAAGAACAGCACATTCTAACTCTCTACCTACTATAGTTTCTTCTATTAATAGTTTTGAATCATGCTTGATACCAAGTTCAAGTCCGTCAAATAATTCCCCTCTATTATGTGCTTTTGTTATACCTTTTGAAGAACCCGCATTAGATGGTTTAATAAAAATAGGATAGTCAAATTCTTTCTCTATTTTATCTACTACTATTTTTATTTCATCCATGTCCTTCTTATGCACAGCTTTATATCTTGCTTGTCTAATTCCTAACGTATCTACAATAATTTTGGTAAATAATTTATCCATTGACACACTAGAAGCTAAAATCCCACATCCTACATAAGGTATTCCTGCAAGTTCAAGAAGTCCTTGTACACTTCCATCTTCTCCATATAAGCCATGAAGTGCTGGAAATACTATATCAATATTAATTTTCTCTACATTTTTATCTTTAAATACTAATAATGATTTATCCGTAGCATCTGGGCTAATAATTGCGTTAACAGAATCTTTAACCCATTTATCATCAGCGATATCCTTTATAACCCCTTCATACAATCTCCAATTTCCTTCTTTTGTTATACCAACTGGATATATATTATATTTATCTAAATCAATATTTTCCATTATAGTTTTAGCTGATATGCAAGATATTTCATGCTCAGAAGATTGTCCCCCAAATAAAACAATAATATTTTTTTTATTCATAACGTTTCCTCCCCTTTTAGTTCAATTCTATAAAAAATTTAATAAATAAAACTTGTATTATTAAATATATTAAAATTCACCTTTAAATATGCTTATATACTTACCTGTTATATTTTATAACTTATTAAATATTTATTCAATACTAATATAACAAAAACTTTATTTAATAATATTTTCCAACATATAAATAAGAGTTGTGTAATTGATTAATATTCTATAATCTGATAATATAAGCGTAAAATATTTATATTCTCTAAATGATTATAAGTTTTTTATTACCATTCAATAATTATTTAGTTAAATGAATATTAATTAATTTTATACATAGGAGGATATGCTGTGCCAATAATAGTCATTTTCTTAGCATTACTAAATGCAGTAATAGCTGTAATTCTAGCTCAAATAAAAATGAATTTAGGGTTTGATGTATTTAGCTTTTATTTATTCGTATTTCCTATTGGAAGTTATCTATATGGAAGTATAATTAGTAAGTTCTTTTACAATTTGTTACTTAAAAAAGAAATTCCAATAACTAAGATATATTATTTTACTACATTATTCTTTATAATACTTTCTTATTTTGGGATGCAGTATTATATTTATTATAATACCTATGTTGATTATTCAATGACCATAAATTATATAGGTGATGGTATTCATATTAGTGAGCTTTATGATAAAACAACAGGAAATTATATTAATTTTTTTGATTATTATTTTAGATTAAGTTCTGGTGGGGAAATGTATGGTATGATAGGCGGAAATGGATTTGCTACTGAAATAAATCCTCTATATAATTTAATTCTAGAAATTTTTAATGTATTAGCATTAGGTATAAGTGTGACTTTTACATATAAAAAGAAAAAACCACCTTTTAAATATTGTGAGAAATGTAATCACTATATGAACGAAAAACAAGTATTTATTTTTGATCTAGGTGATAACTATTCTAAATATATACTTGAAAAAATAGATGAAAGTATGGGAAAAGAGGATAGAGTTGATAGATTACGAGAGATAATAAATGTAAATCAAGAACTAAGAGATTCTAGTAATGAATTTGTTGTAGGTAACTTTAATTACTGTAATGAATGTGATCAACTTTATTTAGTTATTATAAAATACATTATTGATGAACGAGGCAATGAAAAAATGGGTAAGATTATTAAAGAATATGAATTAGATAAAAGCTATTTTAGGTTGATAATTAGATAGCACTTCAAAATAAAATAAGATAATTTTACAATGAGACCACTGAAAGCCCCTCAATTAATTTAAAGTCATTAGTTAGTTTTTCAGCGGTCTTTAGTAAAAATAAGTAAATATCTAATATACTTCCATTAAGTTAAGTTTAATAATATACTCAAAATTATCTCCATCTAATGTTATTCCTCTTAATTAAAAATAAATTTGTTACTTTATGTTTTCTAAATCATCATTATAAAATAATGCTTTATAACTAGTTAATAGAAGACCTAGCTATGATTTAAATTGATTACAATAAACCTAATATAATAAGAAAAAGTCCTATAATCACAGCAATCCATGAAAATATTGTACTTATTAAAAAAAAATTAATTTATCTACATATTTATATAAACTATTTTTAAAATATTTATTTGCTTCTTTTCTAATATCCCATATACCATAAATTAAAAATGGTAAGCCTAATATCAGACCTTTTATAATATCTTCCATAAAAAGACTTCCTTTCAAATCATTGTATCTGAGAAACTTAAAGAAACATTCTTAATTATGTAAGATTATTTCAATAATATTAATATTTACTAGTATATAGTTTTGTATACTATAATTTCTGTAATTGGTGCCACCTATTTTATATTCTATCCCTTTATCCTCCTCGGCAGTAGAACCAAATTGACTAATTTCATTTATCTAATCAAATTCTAACTTGTGATTTGTTCGGATAAAATCTTTATTAATCTTCCAACCATCATCATTAAAATCTAATTAGAACCATTTGTATAGTCTGGTATATAAATCGGCATCATAATCTTTACAGTGTCCACTTGGGTCTATATAGTTTATAGGATTATTTTGATACGTATGCATAAAGGTTAAGCCCGTCGCCCCTGTAACTATCCATAACATAAATCTCATTGACATGAAATAATCCCTATGATAAAAGTTGTTCAATCAACGTAATATCTTAATTTTAGAAGATTTGGGGTATAGATATTCTATCTAGTCTTGTTCTGTCTTGTTTTTTTATTGACCCATTAGAAGGACCCTGAAAATCTTTTCCCCGCCAAATATCTTAAAACACTTCGAAGCTTCTTACCCTAGATGATTTTCTTGTTGGCTATTACTACATTTATTGGGAAATAAAAAGGTCGCCATATTTCCCAAGTATTTCCATACTTAGGAGCATATGCACAGTACTACCTACACATACAGCATTCGCTGTTATAAGCAACTTTTATATAATTATAGTTATATAGATATTACAAGATATTATTAGTCCATTTTATTAAAAAATTCTTTTAATCTACTATTAAAGTCAATACTATTTTCATCATTGAAATGCTTACAGTATTCTACCTCTTCAGTATCACAATCAATTATTTCTATATCCATACATCCTGATTTCCATACACTAACTGAACCAATTTTATTATCAGAATTATAATATACTGTTTGACAAGGATTTATTAGTTTCTTTTCTTTTATGGACTTTTTAAAATCAGGAATTTCTGAAGAAATACCTTGTTTTAATATATTATCCTCATTTTCTTTAGCCCAATTTAAGAATTGTTCATTCATTTATTTACCTCCAATAAGTGTAATATTTTCAGCTTTTGGCAATTGTGGAACTGGAAGACCTTTTCTTATAGCTAGTTTTCCTTCTACCGATAATGGGGATTTAAACCTTACCCAACCTAAATCTGGGTTAGTAATTTTAAATGATGAAGTAGGTACATCAAACTCAACATATACGGCATCATTAGCTGCCTGTTTCATAAAACCTTCTTTTTTAAATGCAGCATATGTTTGCCCACCTCCACCTTCTTGTACCATACCTGTTTTAACCATCTTATTATATTCGTCAGTACTCATCCATCTTCCAACTCTAGTCATTCCATTATTAGTAACATTCTGTATTGTGCTATTACTAAGTTTAAAGTTAGGTGGTAAATAACCATTCTTCTCCAGTTGGTCTACAGCACTTGTTTCTGAATATAATGGTGACATTACCTTTCCATTTATAAGCCCATCTGCAATAATACCACCATACACTGCAATAATTACATTTGCCGTTTGTTGCTGCTTTATTTTTTCTTGTCGGTCTAATTGGGCTAAAGACACCCCATGTTGACTAACTCTATAAGATAATTCAACTAAACCTGCACCTTCTTTAGGATAGCCTAATTTTTCTATTTCTCTTATAACTTCATTCATTGGCTTACCTTCTGAATCCTTTAAGGTACTAAGTACTTTCATATAATGCTCGATACCATGTTCTTCGTCTATTCCGTTTAATGAAGTCATATTTGATAAGAAGGCTAGGTCTTTTGGGGATAGATTTAATATAGTATTTTTTACTTTTTCATGTCCTGTTGGGTCTATATAGTTAACTGGATTATTAGCTACATAGGCATATAAGTTCAAGCCATCGCCCCTAAAACTATCCTCCTGTAAAAATCTTCCCACCACAGGATTATAATACCTAGCTCTTAAATAATATTGACCTGTAACATTGTCATATTGTTCTCCTGCATATTTATATCTGTTAGGTATTAACTCCTCTTTTTCTGTAATATTACCAAATGCATCATATGTATAGGCATTTTGTATATCACCATTTGCATTTATAATATTTGTTATATCTTTATGTGCATTGTGAAGATAGTAATATATCTTATTTGTATTATCTTTTGTAGCTATTTGATTATATCCTATAATATTTGTTCGTTTCAAATCCCCCTGAGAGGTATGTTCGCTTATTACTTGTCCATTTTGATAGGTAAACCCTGTATATATACCGTTTTGTTCTATTGCTGTTCTTAAGTTACCTATCGTATAATAGTTTCTTTGATAGCTTCCATCTGGATTAGTTATATTTGTTAGTCTATTATAACCATCATATTCATAATAAGTTGTTCCTTTTTTATTATTATTTTCTCTGGTTACATTACCATTATTATCATATATATATGATGTTATTATACCATTTTCATTAGTTTTTGTTAATTGGTTTAAATTATTATAATCGTATTCTGTTATTATCTCATTAGCTAATCGCGATGATTGTTCATTTTTTATAGGTTGTTTTAATACCCTTTTTTGTCTGTTTCCATTAATATCATATACTAAGCTTTCCTCAATATTATTTGGATAAATTATCTTTGTTAGTTGATTAATCTGATCATATTGATAATTTGTAACTTGCCCATTTTCATTTTTTTGGGTTATATTACCAATTAAATCATATGTATATTTATAATTATTTATAGTCTCATTAACACTATTTTTATGTATTACACTTATTACTTTATTATCTTTATCATAATTATAATTAATATTAACCCCATTATTATACGTAACATTACTAACTTGATTATCTATATAATTATAATTTGCTAAAATATCACTTTTACTTTGTATTTGGTTTAATCTTGATTGAGTGTCATAATTATAAGTAATACAATATCCTTCAGAATCCGTTAATGTGTGTATTTGGTTATTTTTATTGTAACTATAGCTTAACATAGTATTATTATTAAATATTTTATTAGTTATTAAGCCGTTTTTATTATAAGTATATCGTTCTATACCATTATTACTTATTGTTGCTTGTAGTCTTCCTAACTGATTATATAAATAATATTGATCTTGATTTTCCTCATTAATACTTCTTTGAGTAAGATTATTATCTCTATTGTATTGGTAAGTTATAACCTGTCCTTTTCTATCTTTTTTTTCTATGACTCTTCCCTGCAAATCATACTTATAGTTTATTTCTCCATTTTGCGGATCTACTATACTTTCTAATTTATTCAAACTATTATATGAATATGTAGTTGTATTACGTTTTGCATCCGTACTAGTAACCATGTTTCCTGCATAATCATAAGTATACGTTATTATGTTATCTTTTGCATCCTTTATAGATAATGCCCTTCCCCATAAATCTCTTATGTAAGAAGTAGTATTATCTTCTGCATCAGTTACACTTAAAATATTATTTTGTGCGTCATATGTATACTTCGCATTATGTTTTTTTCTTTCTTTCAATTCCGGAGTAGTAATACTTATTAATCTACCACCTATGTCATACACATATTCTGTTTTGTATCTTGAATTATCATCTACACCTGAGTTATAACCTTTTTGATCTATTTGTTGAATTATATTCCCTTTAACATCATAAATATTTTTTTCTATAATTTGATTCTCTTCATTTCTTATTAATACTCTTCGTCCTAAATAGTCATAAGTATAGGTTACACCTTTTCCATCTTTAGTTGACTCATTATAATTTTCAGGCTTAATTTCTTTTATAATATTTTTTTCTTCATCATATTTATAGCTGTAGATATTACCTTCTTTGTCTACTTGTTTTATCAAGTTATTCTGTAAATCATAAGCATATTCTACTGAGCCTTCTTCATCTGTTTCTTTTATCAAATTGCCTGTTTTATCATATTCATAACTTGTTTCTCTTATTACCTTATTTACGCCCTTTTTATATGAATTATTAATTATCTTGTTTCTAATCTGGCTTATTCCTAATTGTTTATAGGATTTGCCTTTATTTTTATTTAGCCATTCACTTATATAATTTAAATCATTTGTATCGATAATTTTATCATTATTAGTATCATATTTGTACTGAAAGTAAGGCGAGTTGTTTTCTTTATTTAATTGCATTGCAGTTAAAGCCAAATCATTAATTTCTATTTTACTATTTTCATTTATGTCTGGACCCAACATATCTAATCTCTGCCCAGTTAGTTCCGTGAATAACTTTTTATTTCCAGATTCATCATTATATGAACTGCTATCTTTAAAAACTATATATCCTATTCCTTGTAACTTAGATTTAGCTTTTAGTTTAATATCCAAAATATCTGTTTTACCAATATCATATGTATTAGTACTTGATAATACTATTTGTCCTATCGTATCAGTATTTGCAATTATATTATTATCCGTATTATGAATATCTTGTATTTCAAATACTCTTGAATCGTATTGAATAGTTAGATTTAGCTTTGATATTTTTTCTGTAGTATCTATTTTTACCTTATATGTATATAAATTGTTTTCATATACTTTATTACTTGGTGAATAAATACTAGCCTTTACATATGATTCCTTTAACCACTGTTTATCGACTTCTTCCTCTTTCTTAATAATCCTATTATTTGCATCGTATCTAAATACAGTTTTATATCCTAAAGGACTTTTTATTTGTATCAAATTACTATTTTTATCATAAGTATACTCTGATACAGCTTCTTCAATTTTACTCTTACTCCCAACATCTTTCCCTTCAATTATTTGAATTTCTTTCGTTCTTCTACCTAAATTATCATATTCATATTTTTTTATATTAAAAGTATCGTCATTTATTTTTGTCTTTTCTTCTTCTAGAAGGGATAACTTATTATACTTATACCTAACACGAGCTCCTGTTGAATCAGTAACACTTATAACCTGATTATTCTTATTATAAGTATAAATAATTATATTATAATTATTAGCATCTTCATTTTTAGTAACATAGTCTTTTGATTTATATTCTTTTATCTTTCTCCCTAATTTATCATATTGATATTTTGTAAGTCGATAGTATGTAATGCTATTTTCTTTCTTTAAAGGTTCTCTTTTTTCAATCAACCATCCTAGCATATTGTATTTATAGAGTGTTTCATACCCTTTTTCATCAATAGACTTTAGAATATTACCTACCTCATCATACTCTTTGGTGTTTATTATATTTCCATCTTTATCTTTTAAAACAGTAACTCTATTAAGAGCATCATAATTATAACTTACTCCTTCTCCATCATCATTTGCTCCGTTATAATTGTTTGAAGTAATTGATTTTATCACATTACCTAACGGATCATATTTAATTTTTGATTTGGCACCTGAAGGATTAACAGTATTTATTAACCTATCATTTGTATCATATAATAAACTAAACCCTTCTCCATCATCTAAAATTGCATCATATGTATTAGGATTAATAATCTTTGATAAATTTCCTGCATAATCATATTTATAGGCGGATATATTTCCCAATGGGTCAGTTGTTTTTATTCTTTTATCCATATCATTATACTCATAGACTGTTCCTAACCCATCATCTGTTGAAGTATTATATTCATTTGGTAGAATTTTTTTAATAAGGTTACCCATATTATCATACTTCATTCTTGTAACATTACCATTTTGATCTATTATTTTAGTTATTTTATTTCTATAATCATATTCATAAGTTATTGTACCATTACCCCTTGTTATACTTCTAATTCTATTCGCATTATCATATGTATAACTTGTTACTACACCTTCTGCATCAATAATTTTTATTGGTAATGGATTACTATTATTATATTGAAAAATAGTTTTATTTCCAAGTGAGTTCGTTTCTGTCAATTTCCTTCCTTTATCATCATAAGTATATGTAGTGATTGCTACATCCGTCTTATCAATCTGTTTCTCTACCCTTATTAAATTCCCGTTTGAATCATATAAATAGTTTTCAACAGCACCATTTGGCTTAATAATTTTAGTAATATTATTATTCTCATCATAACTTATTTTTGTTTCATAGTTGAAAGGTTCAGGAGATATTGTTTTGATAATATTATTTCTATCATTATATTCAAATTTAGTTATATACCCATTTCTATTTCTTATTAATACCTTATTACCTTTTGAATCATAGTTATATTCTTCAAAAGTACTATCAGAGAATATTTTTTTTGTAATATAATAATTTTTATTATATTGGTAGATAATTTTTTCTCCTGTTTTTAAATTATGATAATAATTTTCTTTAGTTTCAATATTATAATTGTAATTTGTTTCTTCACCATTTCCATCAATTTGTCGTATTACACGTCCAAACTTATCATAGTAATTAGTTATAAATACTTTACCATTTTTGTCAGTAATAGATTTTATTTTATTATTTTCATATATATACTTAGTATAAGCACCATCTTTATCCATTACTTTCTCAAGTAAATTATTGTTATAAAAATAGGTAATTCTACGACCTACTGAATCTGTTATTGTCTTTATATTATTTTGTTCGTAAGTTAAATTAATATATTTACCTAAAGTTCCATTAACTTTGCTTAACCTACTTTGTTCATCATATACAAGATTAATTTCATTACCCTGTTTATTAATAATCTTACATAATTTTTTGCTTGTATTATACATATACTTTGTATTATTTTGTAATGTTAATAAATAGCTACCATCATCTTTCTTTTGCAATGTATCATAAAATCCTTGTAATGGTTGATATATATTTTTATCATTGTTATATGTAAATACTCCTGCTCTTCCACTCGGATATGTAACCTTAACATTATCTGTACCTTCTATCTGCTCAATAAAGCTTTCATAATAAAATCTCCATGCTTTACCAAGAATTCCTGTTCTTTCATCCTGTGAATTATAATATCTTTTTGCCTTTATTGTCATTCCTGCATCTAGTATTTCTAAATCAATATCATCTGAATAAAAATTACCTGTAACAATATTAACGGGATCATTTGGCAACTCACTATTAGTAGCCTTACCTAAGTTTGCTTGTTTCATATAATTAGATATTAACGAAGCAAAATACATAGCTTTAAATGTATACTTATGTTCTTCTGATTTTATTTTGCCTTTGTAATGTCCAATATTTATTTTATATTTACCATTTACCTGATTTTTTGTTTCTATAACTGCAATATAATTTCCTTGCCATGTATCTTCTATTGTATAGCTACCATCTGCATTATTTTTTCTTATAGATTTTAACTTTTGTGCACCATTCTTTGCATATAATATTTTATTTCCGTGTTCATCTTTTCCATAATAAGATGAGTGGTTATTAGTATGTCCCCATGAATAAGATGTGCTTAATAATTTTCCTTTATTATCAAATTCTCTTGTACTTACATTTATTTTGTTTTCTTTTATAATTTTTTGATTAAATAGATCTTGATTTCCTTCTTTAGTAATAGTTTCTGTATCTTCTAATTTCAATATTCCAACAAATAAGTTTCCATCTACTTTTCTATAATATGGATATACATCTGTAGGTTTACTAGTACCAAAATTAATAGTCATATCTGTTACATCTTTTGTAGATGTAATAATCTCGTCCTTAATAATTTTTGCATCTAATAATTTGGCTATACCCTCTTTATTATCTTCTTTAATAGGTATAGCATCATATATTTCATTTTTTTGAGTAGTTATCTTTTCAATATTTTTTTCTTCAACTTCATACTTTATATTACCAAAAGCAAAAGCTTTATTATTTATTGTTAATAGTACGCTAAAAAATAATAATATAAAGAATGCTTTCTGAAAGTACTTGTTTATTAAACATCTTTTACCTTTTTTCATAGAATTTACCTCACATTTTTAGTATAATGATGGAATATCTAAATCATATACATCTGTAATATCTATACGATGCCCTATAGAATCAACCAAATTAATCTTTTTAATAATTATTTTTGTTGTGTCTAACGTTTTCATCTTTAGTAAGATTTTATACATGTTAACTAGTTCATTGTTTTGATGTTGATCTCCTTCTAATGATAGATTTATATATATTCTTCCTTTTTTCTTATCTAGGTCAATATATTGATATGATTGTTTTTCCGAAGGAAAAAGAAGTTGTTCAATATTATTATCCTCTATTATTAAATCTTCTATATCAAAAGAACCTTCTATTTCAGCTGCATAGATATCATTAATATTTTTAGTCATTATATATAATGAAATAGTTTCATAATTATCTTTATCATTATTTCTATCTCCTATATAAGCATATGCACATGGTTTACTTGAATATTTAATATATGTCTTAAAGGAACTCCATTTTGATATCCCTTTATCTGTAATTGCTCTTACTCTAAAATAATATTTTTTATTGACTTTAATATCTTTTTTTAAGAAAGTATTACTTAATCCATTATTTAACCTATCACCATTTACTTCTACTTCATAAAATGTTTTACTATCTATTTTATCCCATGTTAGTCGAATTTCATTATCTCTATCCTCTAAATTAAAGTTAGTAGGTGCCTCGTCTTTTTTTATATATGCTTTTTCAACAATATTCATAGGTGAAGCTTCATTTGTTCCACCTATTACATACAGTTCATCTTGCATTATTACAGCTCCCATAGAATACCTGCTTTTATTTAAAGAATTTTGAAAGATAAATTTATTGTCTTTTGGATTATAAAGCTCTATAGTATTAAAAGGAACTGTATTATATCCTCCAATAATCATTATTTTATCATTACATTGCATTGCATTAAAAGAATGTCTGGGTACTGGCATTTGTCCTTTGGTCTCCCATGTATCACTTAAAATATCATAAACCTCTATATCTCCTAAAACAAAACCATTATAGCCTCCCATAACATATATTTTGTCATGATAAAGAACTGCTCCCATCAAACTTCTTTTTGTTGGCATTTGTTGCATTATTTTCCATAAATCATTTTCTATATCGTATACTTCAACTGTATCTAAGGACTTTTCGGCTTCATTGTATCCGCCAAAAACATATATCTTATTATTATATTCTACTGTAGCCATACCCCTTCTTTTAGTAGGCATAGGTTTTGTTTGCATCCATTTATCCTTTTCTATATCATATACATCTACAGTACCTAACTCTTTATCATTATTGTTATACCCACCAATAATATATATCTTATTGTTATGAGCTACTACATTCGCTTGAGTCCTCATTGTTGGTAAATTCGTCTTTATTTCCCAAGTATTTTCTATAGAATTATATTTTTCTATTGTGTTAACATACCCATTACCATACCCACCTATAATATATATTTCGTTATTCACTTCTACTGCTCCAAAACCGTATCTTGGTTGGATTATCTCTTTATTAGTTTTTATTACATTTATTTCTTGTAGCTTTGGATTTGCTGTTTTTTGCTGTATTAAAGAACTCCATTCACTCTTTCCTTTTTTATTGACTGCCCTTACTTTATATTGATGAGTTGTTAATGGCAATAAATGTTCATGTTCAAATACTGTTAAATAGCTATTATTAATTACTATGCCATCTACTTCTACTTCATATTCAATTGCATTTTCTACTATATTCCATGATAAAACAATTTTATTATCATTAGCTGTTATATTAATATTGGTAGGTGTTTTTGGTAATGTAACATCTTCTGCTTTTATTTTTAATATTGGACTAAAAACTATACATAATACAATTAGTATTAGACACCTTTTTTTTCGCATCTTCTATTCCTCCTATTGGTTCATCATCTTACTTTTAAAAGGATATGAGAAATGACTTTTCTCATATCCCTTTTATTACTAATCTAATTTTGGCGTATTTCTTTTATGTCAATAGATGATATAGAATTAAATAGAAGATAGTTTTTAACTATTTTATATGCACCATATTTATTTTTACCTAATATTGTAAAATATGGTAATCCCTTACCTTTTGTTTTTTGTTCATACCAATCCATGAACTCTGATAATTGACTCTGTGTTAATAAATATTCTTTTGTTGTACCATTTTTCAACGTAATTGACAGTAATGCTTGTTGTTCTATATTATGTTTTACGACAACCCTAACTGATTGAGTTTCTTCGCTTTCTCCCTGTTCATTAACGGCTATTATTTGATAATAATATGTTTTATTTTCTTCTACAGTTGAATCTTTATACGAAATTCCCTTTATACTTTCCCTAAGTAATTTATATTCTCCATCTTCACTTTCTGATCTTAAAACTTTATAGCTTACTGCATTTAATGAAGTATCCCATGTAAGATATACATTATTATTTTTAACCTTCGTAATTATATTTGTAGGGTTTTCTGGTTTTTGTCGCCCTGGTGTCCCTTGTACTTCTTCTGAGTTATTACTTACACCTATAGCATTATTTGCCGTTACAACATAATAATATGTTTTACCAAAACTAATACCTGTATCAGTATAAGATGGATCTATTATGTTATCTACTATAGTTTGGTAAGTTCCACCTGGTGTTTCTGATCTCTTAACTGTATAATTTTGTGCATTATAAACAGCTTTCCATGATAATTTAATTGAATTTTTTTCAGCTATTGTTGTTAGAGTTGTAGGGGCTTGTGGCAATTTTGCACTTGGGATAGAGCTAACTTCTTGTGAATTAGAACTTTCTCCCCCCTTATTAACTGCTGAAACAACATAATAATATTCCGTTCCATTTATTACTCCTGTGTCAATATATTCCAAATCAACGATATCTTTTTCAACTAATGTATATGGTCCTCCTGGTGATGTTGAACGTTTTATTTGATAACTGTCAGCATTATCAACTTTGTTCCATTTTATTTTTAGTTGGTTATCTTGCGATATTGCTACTATGCCATCTGGTACATTAGGTTGTGTTTGAGTAAACTCATATTTTGTTATTTTATCATTATTTTCTATATTTTTTTCTGCAAAAAAGGATAGGTTGTCATTACTTCTATGTTTTAGATTTTCGGTATAATCATATGAAGAAGCTTTATAAAAAGCCATCTTCTTGGGTTTATGGTCAATTCCGGTCCAAAAATTAATTTTTTCAACACCTGTATTATCATCAAGTATTAAGGCATATCTTGCCCATTCATCATCACTTAATCTATCTTCTAATCTAACTCCCCCATACTTATCTTCTGATAATTTGCCATCTTTTGAATTGTTGAAAAAATAAGGGTACTCACCAAGACATTTATTAGGATTATAATAAGATTGATCAAAGGACGCCCTATTAACGAGATTATAATCTAATTTATTACCACTGCTATCTAATATTTCCAACTCATTAAGCAATGAATAATAATCTTCATATGCTTCAAATATTTCTAGAATTATAAATCTATCTTTTGTTGTAGTACCAGATACCATACCTAAATCAATAATATTATTATTATAATCATATCCTTCTAATTTATAATAATATTTTCTTTGATTTTCTAGATTTTTATCAACATATTCATTTAATTTTAAATTGGATACAATAGTAGTAAATGGGCCATTTTTATCTATAGATCTTCTAATTGAATAGTTATTAATATTATTATCTGATTTCCAGTTTAAAAAAACTTTTTTATCTTCTCCTTTTGCTTTTAATTCTGAATTATAAATTATATACTCTTTTTGATAATAGCTAACTTCGAAATCCACTTTTCCTATAGGTTTAATCTCATTTAAAAGAGTGTTTTCTTGAATAGTTTCATAAACATACGTTTTAATAGGCGACATGTTACTTGTATGTATACTAATTTTTTTTATCCCACAGTGTGGTTCTAATTTTAATTTAAGTATAGTATTTGGTACATAGTCTAATTCCCTATCCTTACAATTAAACCTTACCCTTATATGGTTTAATAAATTATATGTACACTTAAATAAATCATAATTATAATATCCTGTTCCATCAGAAATATTACAAACAGAATAATTTATTTTATTACCATTTATATCGTATACATCCAATCCATCAAAACTACCCCATATTCCATAAATCCGAAACAATAAATAATTTGATTTAGAAGGTGTTGCTTCATGAACATCAGATTCTTCTCCTAACCCCTCATCATTTTTAGCAATTACTTTGTAATAATAAGTTTTTGCATTTTCAAGTCCAGTGTCTTTATAAAAAACATAATATTTATAATCATCAGTTGCAACAATATTATCAGCAACTACTTTATATATACCTTGTCTTGAATCCGCTCTTTTTAGTATATAACTAGTTGCATTTGTACGTTTAGACCATCTTAGAGTAACCTGCCCATCAAAACTTTCAGAACCCATTTGAACTTTTTCAGGTACTCTAGCATATATATTAATACTTAAATTACACATCAATAATGTAACTATTAACAAACAACTAACCAATTTCTTCATCTTCATTTTATATTCTCTTCTTCCTTATTCTTCTACATGAACTTCATATTCGTTAAGTTGATAATACAAGATTGTATTAAAACATATATAATCTTTACTATTTCCAAATACTTCATCTTT
The DNA here is from genome assembly GCA_025210235.1 of Vallitalea sp. Taxonomy (GTDB): domain Bacteria; phylum Bacillota; class Clostridia; order Lachnospirales; family Vallitaleaceae; genus Vallitalea. The sequence continues at coordinate 74,111 of JAOASG010000066.1, read as the reverse complement.
CTTATCGTTAAATAAAATAAATAATGGATTACCTATTTCATTTGCTCGGTTAGTATACCAATTAATAAATTTCATTGCTATAGATGTATATATATCATATTCTTTTTGCATTCCATTTGTTAGAGTAATTAGTAATATATATCTTTTCCCTTTGGAATCTTTTACAATAGCAGATACTGGTTGGGTATTTGGACTTTCTCCAATAGTATTAACTGCAGATATAACATAGTAGTATATTTTATTTTTAGTAATACTATCATCCCTATAGTTAGTAGATGTTACGCCTGCTCCTAAAACTGTATATGGACCTTCAATATTTTCTGAACGCTTCACTTTATAAACACTTGCACTAGCTACTGGATCCCATGATATATTAATTGCATTATCCTCTACTTGTATAATTACATTTTTTGGTTTTTGCACTCCTGGAACAACTTCTATTTCTTTTGAAAATTCGCTTTCTCCCTTTTCATTTTTTGCACTTATTATATAATAATAAGTTGTTCCATTAGTTAATGCTGAATCCGTATAAGATGTTGTTGTTATATTATTTTTTACTAAAGTATATGGCCCTCCCGACGATGTTCCTCTTTTTATAGTATAAGAGTCTGCATTATCTACTTTGCTCCATGTTATATTAACTCTCTTATCTCCTGTTACTGTATCAATATTCGTTGGAGCTGCTGGTTTTGTGATATCTGGTATGGCTGTTACTTCATTAGAATATTCACTTTCTCCTACACTATTAACTGATGATATTATGTAGTAATATGTAGTTCCATTTGAAACATTATTATCAATATAGGAATTCACGTTTATGTTATCAGCTACTAAACTATATGGTCCTCCAGAATTTGTTCCTCTTTTTACTTTATAGGTAAGTGCACCATTAACCAATTCCCATTTAAGCTTTACCGATTTATTTCCATTTTCAACCAAGATGTTAGTAGGTGTACTAGGTAAATTATCCTTATTCTCTAATTCATATTCTAATTTTTCAGGTTTAGCTATTTCTTCTATTGGTTGTTTATCCTTTTCCTCTATTAGTTGATCAATATTAGCTTTTACAAAGACTTCTATAGAATCTTTACTTTCTTCTTCATTATTTGCTGTTATCACATAATAATAAGTTATTCCGTTAATTAAATCTGAATCTACATATGTTGTATCTGTAACTCTTTCTTTAATAATTTTATATTCTTTTTCTTGTAATGTTTTTCGTTTAATATTATAACTTCCTGCATTTATAACATTATCCCAACGTACTATAATATTTTTATTTTCTACTTTAACTGTTACATTAGTTGGAGTTAGCAATTCTTTTTGTGGATTTTCCTTTATTACTTCATTTATTTCTTCCTTAATTGTTTTATTTATTTCTACGTTATTATATTCAGATTCTTCACTCTCTTCATCCCCAGCAACCGCTGTTACTACATAATAATACTCTTTTCCATCTTCAACAGTTGAATCTGTAAATGTAGCTTCTGGTATATTAGTTGCTATTACTATGTAGCTTCCATTTATTTCTTCTGAACGTTTCACATTATATCCCGACGCTCCATCTACTTCATCCCATGTTATAGTAACTTCTTCATTATTCTTTATTACTTGAACATTCGTTGGCTTTGCTAATAGATTTTCTTCTGCCGCGTATACATATCTAGCGTCCTCATTTAAACCTCCTTTAACAAAGAATACATTCATCAAAAAAATAAAAATCATCATTTTAGATAAAGATTTTTTCATTACTTTTTTCATCTAATTACCTCCATTTAAACTGTTTTTTCTGTAATAATATTTATTTTTCATGTTTTTACTACAAATATACTCTTATTTTTTATACAATTCTATGAATATTTAATACTATATCCAGATTAATTCTTCTTATGTATACTAATCCATTAATACTATGTCATATATATTGTTTGACTTATAATAATTTTATATATACCACCTACATTTATATTTTACGCATTTATTAATACTTATTTTATTTCTAATTATATAGCCACAAAGACCTATAAAATATAAAAAATTACAATACTAAAAAAGACGCCAAAAAAAGCAACAAATAAAAAATCGTTGCTTTATCAAATCATATCTTATATATTCTTAAATTCATTTCCAACTAATAAATAACTTATTCCTACAACTCCCCATTATCCACAAGCACCTTATTAGGCTCTTTATACTCCGTTTTCTTCAAATCAAACCATTCCAAAAACTTAAATTTAATCTTTATTGGCATATCCTCATCTGCATCTGTCATTATAATAGAATTATACTCCTCGTCACTTAATACTGTTTTAAGAGTTTCTTTTGTTTCATTAGGCACTACCCCATGAGTTACATCAACAAAGCATAGTGGAGGAAACATAACGCACCACCAGTTCTTTCCTTTTGCTTCACCTATTTCGACCAATAATGCTTCATACTTACCAGGGGGTAGAATAATATCTCCATAAGTTTTAAGTGGAAATTTCTCTGTCTTTAATTTAATATCAACTTTATAGTCATAACCATTTTCTTCAATTACTTTTTCAGCAATACCTTTAATTCTAGACATATTATTACATATTAACTTTCTTGTTTGCTCTATATTTTTTGACTCTTTTAAGACACTTTGCATCTCAACTAGAATCTCATCTCTAACTTTTAATTTAAGTTCTTGATCTTCATCACTATCACTATTAGCAATAACATGAAAACGTATCAAACTATCTGAAATACCCTCTACTATTGCAGCCTTCGTAGCATTCTTTTCATAATCATATACTATTGCAACTAAAGTAACAATTACAAGAACTATTGCCAAAATATATGTCTTCAAAAATCTTTTCCTTTTAAATAAATTCATCATCTTTACCTTCATTTTATCCCCACCTTTTATTTCAATTACTTAACTTTCTAACCGACTATTTCTATTATTACCAAAATCATAATTATTATACAAAATTTTTTTAATCAGCGAACTTAGCTGTTTAAACACGGCCATTTAACCACCCTACACCATATCCAGAATGCCATTTTAATAAAGTTGGGAGTAAGAGATATTACTTCTTGATTTGTAACGCATATTGCGTTACAATAAAAGCAAAGGAGATGATAAAAATGGCAAATACAACAACCTTGAATTTAAGAATTAATCCATTAGTTAAAAAGCAAGCTGAAGATATTTTGTCCAAATTAGGTATTTCAATGTCTACTGCAATAAATATGTATCTAAGACAAATTAATATGACAGGTGGAATTCCGTTTCCAATTGAATTACCTAAAGTTCCAAATGAAATTAATGCAGATTTAATGACTAAAGAAGAATTGCGACATAAATTAGATAAAGGCTATGAAGATTATGAAAGTGGTAGAGTGACACCAGCAGCTGAAGCATTTGATAGGTTAAGAGAGAAAAATTGATAACTATTCCGTTATTTATATTGTGAATGATTCTACGGTAACAGTTACCAATATTCTTTATAGTTCATCTGACATACATGAAAGACTTAAGTAAGTGAGAATATCCCTATTACCACCAGCCCAGCGGATATGGTATAGGGTAATATGGAGCAGTGAGCCACAGACGGCGAACTCAGCTGTTTAAACACGGACGTTTAATCTGCTGACGGAATATTACCCTATACCATATCCGCGGAAGCCATAAATATTTTAACGTCTATTTCGACAATCCAACTCTCCTTATATTAACCCTACAATCAACCTCAATAGTTGCCGCCCTAAAAAAATCTTGCCAATTAGACTTAGTCACCTTCCATACTTTTCTATTATTCGTCTTCACCTTATTTAAAGCACCAATAATATCTATACCATAATCTTCTTGAATAATATCTAACAACTCGTCTATTTGTCCCTCCATCTCATTTGATATCTCTTCCTCTATCTCTTTAATATATTTATTCTTAAACAATTTATCTTGATCTTCTAGAATATATTCCGCAATATCTCCTTCACTCATAATACTTATATTAATCTTTAGAATATCATCCACTATTTTAAAATCCATTTCTGTAGTTAAATCACTTATCTCATAAGGAATCAAAACTCCTTCAGAATCAATTAATGCTACTGTGTTTTTACCTTTTCCAAGAATCCAACTATATGGTGTAATATAACTATCTTCCATCCATCCTTTCAACTCATAATCTCTAAGTACAGCAAGCCCATCCACCACAACTTCATTATCTTGAAAAACAATATTTGGCATAACTCCATTTCCATCAGTACTATGCATATCAGAAATAAAATTTCCAAGCTCAATCGTCTTTGCACTAATAGTCTCTAAACTATTATTAACAAAAACTTGCGACAAATATATTCCCGTTGTCTCTTCACCATTAGGTACAGATTCTAATAACTTCTTTCCTGTATCTTTTGTTGCTAGAAGCAACAAAGACTTTGAATACTCAGGGTTTCTATCAAAATGATCTAATACTTTCCTTATATTGTGATTATCTTTTAAAAAATCAGCACCAAATATAATAACTTTTGTATGATCAAAATTAATTCTAAGATTAGATTTTTTCCCGAAATCTCTATTAGCTTGTGCAAGGGTCTTTGCTTTTGTTATCTTAATAAACTTAGTAGCTTCACCACTACTTTGTGCTGTAATCACAGGTAGATTAGGAATGGTATAAGTAACCTCTAACATATCTCCAATATCATCAAGTGCTAAACTAATTACATATGCTCTATCGTTTAACTCGACTCTATCCCAACATCCAACTAATAAAATACTACATATAGTAATAACTGAAATAACTTTTATTTTCACCCCACCATCATCCTTTCGTAGAAACATCTTTATTTCCCATTCCTTTTATCTTAGCAGCTATTAATAGAATTAGTGGAATTGGCAACAGAAATAATAAACTAACATAACGATTCATAAAAGTTAACCATTCATATGTTTCCACTATATTATCTGGCATAAGAGAAATAAGATACACAATAGGTATCAAAGGTAATATTAAAAAGTTCTGTTCTTTTAAGTTTGCTATTTTCTTAATTAATAATCCTGCAAAAAATAAATAACCATTAATTAATAAAAAAACAGTCATAATCCAAAAACTTACCATAAGTGCATCCTGTCTTTGAATTAATGCACCCGGCAAACGAATACTCTGCATAATAGTCATAACAGGCCATATTTGTCTTGAAGTTTCTAAAGGTCCAAAAGACCCAATAGTTAACATACATATTAAAGCATTTAAAATACCTACAAAACCTATACTTCCATATGCTACTTTCGGTAAACGATTAGGTTTTAGCACAAAAGGTGTAGATAATAATAAAAGTTCCATACCAGAATAAGCAAAAGACATTAAAAAACTTCCATATAAAAATTTAGTAGGAGTTATTACAAAAATAGGAGAAATATTATATAGTTTAATATCTGGGATAGCAAATAAATATATTATTATTAATGGAATTATAATAATATATATAAGTAACTCAGCCATTCTAGCTCTTGCCTCATATCCTTTTCTTGTTAAGTAAACGACAACGAGCAACATACAAATAACGATAATTTCTATTGGTGTATCTCTTAAAAGTGTTTGTTTAACTAATTCTCCAAAAACTCTTATCTCTAACCCTGCTAAAATAATAAGTTTTAAGCAAAATATACTTCCGATAATTATTCCTGTTGGTTTATTAAATATCATTTCAGAGTATTCTACTATATTTTGATTTGGAAACATTTTTACAAGAGAAGTTATTACAAAAGCGTATAATAGCGAAATAATAGCTCCCCCTATAACTATAAAATGTCCATCTCCTTGTGCAATTTCAGAAGCAACTCTTGGTAAAATTAAACTTGTATTACTAAACAAATTGAGAATCATCAATATCTCAATTTGTCTCATTGATATTTTATTGTTTTGTGAAAACATTATTTTCTCCTTTTTCCTTAATATCTAATCTTACCTTGTTATTTGTAGTTGTAAATACAGGTCTTAATCTATTCATAAAAGTTGGCATCCTTATAAGAGAATCTTTCAAATCTTGGTTGTTAACTTCTCTAGCTACATAAGGAGACAAATATGGAATGTCCATACTTTTTAGTGAAACAAGGTGTGTTAACACAATTAAAATACCTAACCAAAAACCTAAAAATCCTAAGAAAGATGATAGAATTATTATTAAATATTTTATCATTCTAAAAGCTGACGTTAAAGAATAACTAGGAATAGCAAAAGATGAAATAGCAGTTAGTGCAACAATAATTACAATTATAGGACTAACCAAGTTAGCTTGAACTACTGCTTGACCAACAATTAACCCTCCAACAATACCTATCGTATTTCCAATGGGTGCAGGTAATCTAACCCCTGCTTCTCTTAGAAGTTCAAACGCTATCTCCATAATCAGCACTTCTACTAGTGCCGGAAAAGGAACTCCTTCTCTAGCAGCAGCAATAGAAAATGTTAACGGTGTAGGTATCATAGACGGATGAAAGGTTGTAAGTGCAATATAAAACCCTGGTATTGCAAAAGATAAAAACGCTGCACAATACCTTAAAATTCTAACAAAGCTCATAACATACCATCTTTGATAGTAATCCTCAGAGGATTGAAAGAAGCAGTTCATAGTTGTTGGTAATAATAGAACAAATGGTGTATTGTCAACTACAATAGCGACTCTACCTTCTAAAATAGCTGATGCTACTTTATCAGGTCTTTGAGTAACTTGTGATTGTGGAAAAGGTGAATACCACTGAGTTTCTATCATTTGCTCTAGAGTTCCACTTTCTAGGACACTATCTATTTTAAAATAACTAAGTCTTTCTTCAATTTCTCTTAACACTTGCGGTCTAACAAGATCTTCTATATACACAAGTCCAATATCTGTTCTTGTTCTTGTTCCTAATTGAATTTGCTTTATTTTTAATTTACTATCTCTTATACGCCTTCTAATAAGAACCGTGTTAATCCTAAAAGCTTCTGAAAATCCTTCCTTAGAACCTCTAATAACACTTTCTGTATCTGGTGGTTGAACACCTCTATTAGGAAATCCTTTTGTCGCAACAACAATTACTTTTTCATATCCATCAATAAAAATTACAGTATCTCCAGAAAGTACGGCTAATACTGCATCATCCATATTATTTACTTCTTTTAAATCAGCTGTTGCAAACCCTCCATTTTTTATAAAAGAGAATTCATCTTCATTGCTCTTTTCAAATGACTTACCAACACCTCTTACTTGTACTAATAATTGCTCAAGTACCGATTCCTCTATAACTCTCCTATCTATCATTACATCTATATATGCAATATATGCCCATACGTTATTATTCTCACCTATAGGAAATTTTCTTTTAACTAAATCTCCACAGTCAGTAAATAGTTCTTCAAAATTTTTTATATTAGTATCTAACGAGTCAGATAAAGGAATCATAACTTTATTACTTTTCTCATCATGTTTTGGTGCAACTTTTTTTAGTCTCATATCATTCACCTATATTTTTATTCTGAAAATCCTTCATTAGCATAAGTACATAGAATATTGTAGGAGGAAAGTTGATATTAAATAAATCTTCCCACAATAAAAAGTAGGGTTCCTAATGAAATATAAACAATTCCCATTACTATACTTATTGTATGTTCCTTTTTAATTTTTTTTCTATATAAAACTTTCCTATCCCATAAAAGCAATACTAGTCCTACACCTAATAACATGACAATAAATTTTAATGAAAAAACACTTCCAAATTTATTTATTATATTTATCATATTACCTTACCTTTCTTTTTTACATTTTTTGTATTTATTAGAATTTTTATTCGTGTTATTGCTTAAAAATATTTTAAAATCTGCTAGATTAGTGATTGATATTATAAATTATTTTCTATAATAAAAATAAAAACGCTCTGCTTTAATTAATTTAAAGCAGAGCGTTTTTATTCTTTTAGTCTAGTTATGTTAAGTTTTAAAGCTTTTCAGATAGTTTTATCGCCATCTCAATAGCTCCATAATCCCCTGGGTGTAACAAATCTGTTGTTAATCCACCAAAATCTTCAAGTAAATCTAACCCATTGATATAACTTATTTTATCACTTCCCATATTATTTACAATATCTCTTAAAGCATCTCTATATTCTTTTCCTGATGATAATCTATTTTCTTTATTTAAATCTACTAGGATATCTCCATAATGTCTAATAGGGCTAATACATACTATTTTTTTATCTGGATGTTTACTTGCGATAGTTTCAACCATATATTTAGCTCTTTCAACAAAAGTTTCTAAAGAGAACCCTTGATTAAGCATATTTACTGAAATACACAAAGTTAATATATCCCAGTCATTTCTATTAGCTATATAGTCTGCAATACTTTTTTCGCAATGTGCAGAACCACCAAACCCTAGATTAATATGGTCATATCCTTTTCTTCTTGCCGCAAGTTTAGTAAATGAAATAGTTGGAATAGATGTTCCTACCCCTTGTGTAATAGAAGTTCCATATGATAACATCGTAATTGGTGGTAATTCATCTTTAGTTGGCTTACGCACCTTTCCTTTTACATCTACAATACTTACATTACCATGTTTTAATACTATTCTAACTACTTTTGGATCATAATGAAATGATCCATTTGCTTCATTATATTTTTTTACTCTATCGGGTATACTTATTTTTAATTCGTATGGTTTATCTTCAATTCTATGAATAACTATGCCATCTTGAAAATCACCATAATAAACTTGAGCTATAGTGTAACGAGAATTAGCATCTTTTTCACTAGATAGTGTAATCGTTACTTTATCATCTACAGGGACAAATCTAATTTCATTTCCTGCAGGCATCATAGCCATTTTTTTACCTCTATCACTAAAAGTATCTTTAACATCATCTGGTACTCTTTGAAGAAAATAACTACCATCTTCTTTTTTAATTATTTTATCAAATCCATGTAATGACAAGTTCTCTATCATTATTTACCCTCCTTATAAAAAAATCTATTTAGCAGTTGCTAAATAGATTTTTTAAACTACCTATTATTTTAAAGAATTATAAATTTCTTCTATTTCTTTTTGTATTTCTTCTCCACCACTTTTATTGAATTTTTTAACAAATTCATCGAAGTAGTCTATATCTTTAACTCCAGTAATTATTTCCATATAAGCTTCTTGTTTTAATGTTGATAACTGTGCACCATATTTTTCTGTTGCATCTCCAACAGGTAATCCTGAATTAGTGATACTATCATAACTTGCAACTTTATCAGCAAATTCATATAGACCAGAGTTAACTTCTTTTTGAACTACTACTGAACCTGGGAATACTACAATACCTTTTTTGTTTAATTCTTTCATATCATTATTAAGTCTTGAAAGTTTTCCATTTTCAATTTTGTAGTCAACGCCTTCTTTACCGTACATAACTGTTTTTGTATATTCAATGTTTTCTTCATTATAAGCATCATCAAGCATTTTTAATAATAACTCAACTTTTTTAGGATCTTTAGCAGCCTTTGTAGTTATACCAATACCTTCACCCATTGCTCCCCATGAAGCTGTTCCTGATTTTCCATCAGGTCCTACTGGAGGTACACCAAATGACATTTTAATATCTGGATTAACTTTTAATGTTTCTGAATAACATTTACCAGCTGTACCTGTAACTGTTTCTGGCATATAATGATAGAACATAGCTCCACCAGTAATACCGATTCTTCCATTCATAAATGCTTGAGATAATGCCCAATAACCACCTGTATTTTCTTTAGTTACAAATTCAGGGTCAATAACACCATCTTTATACCATTTAGCTAATAATTTTAACGCTTCTTTAGCTTCTGGTTGAATATCTGCAATAACTGGTTTTCCATCAACTATCATTGTTGAAATCTTAGCTTCTGTTAACTTAGGAGTGAAAATTCCATATGCTGCAAATACTGAAGGAATTGCTGTATCTGATATTCCGTATGTATTTTTTTCTCCATCTCCATCTGGATCATCGTTACTAATCTTATATAAAGCAGCTTCGAATTCTTCTAAAGTTTCAGGCATCTTAGTTATACCTAATTTGTCTAACCAATCTTGTCTCCATATTAAAGATGTTGGATAAGTTCCGTTTAAGTTAATTTTTGGGAAAGCATATAATTTACCGTCAACTTTACCTTTCATCCAAGCTAAACCTTTATCATATTTATCAACATACTCTGCATAATGAGGTGCATATTTTCTAATAGTTTCTTCTGGAATTTCTGCTAAAATACCTTGTTTAACATATTGTTTAACTTGATGCCATTTAATTCTCATGATGTCAGGCATTTCTCCAGAAGCTAACTTAATATTTAAAGTATCTTCTTTGTTTGAATCTAAGAACCAGAAATTAAATTTAGCATTGTATCTTTCTTCTACCATTTTTACATTTTCAGATTCTGTATCTGGTTGTCCATAACTTGGATATAAAAACCAGTCAATCTTAATTGGTTCATTTGATACTTCTTCATTTCCTTTAACACTTTCATTTGCTGTGTTATCTTTGTCCTTACCTTCATCATTATTATCTTTTTTACCACAAGCAGTGAATAATCCCATTACCATTGTTAAAACTAAAAGTAATGATAGAGATTTTCTAATTCCCCAATGTTTCATATTAGTCTTCCTCGCTTTCATGATTTAGTTAAGTAATTGCTAAACTACATTAAGTTGATCCTTTAATACAATATGTTATGTTCCCACTTATAATAAGAACTACACATTGTAAGTTTCGCAATTACCTAATTATTTAGTAAAAATTATGTATATATCAACAGCTTTAAGCTATTAATACCATTTGATTGTTATTCCTTAACTGATCCCATTACTACCCCTTTAACAAAATACTTTTGTGCAAAAGGATAAATACATATTATAGGTAGTATTGCCACAATTAATGTTGCCATTTTCATTGCATCTGTATTTACATGAGATACTATATCAAGTGTATCTTCTGCTAATTGTCCTTCTAACAGAATCTTACGTAAAACATGTTGTAAAACATATTTTTTCTCATCTAACATATATAACATACTATCAAACCATGCATTCCAATTCCATACTCCATACCAAAGAGAAATCGTCGCAATAATTGGTTTAGAAACAGGAACTACAATTTGTGCAAATACTTTAAAATGACTAGCTCCATCAATTTTTGCTGCTTCTTCCATACTCTCAGGTAACATCATCAAGAAATTCCTTGTAATAATTAAGTTATAAGCACTAATTAAAGCTGGTAAAATAAGTGAACTTCTATGATTTATCATACCTAAATCTTTTATTAGCATATATTTAGGAATTAATCCTCCACTAAAATACATTGTAAATATGATGATTAGTGTCCAAAATTTCTTGTGTGGTAAATATTTCTTTGATAGTGGATATGCAGCTAAAATCGTGAAAAAAGATGCCATCACTGTTGCTACCACTGTTCTAAAAATTGTATTTAAATATGCACTTCCAATTAAAGGATAGCTAAGTACACTTTTATATCCTTCAAATGTGATTTTCTTAGGAAATATGTGTAATCCAAATTTATTTAATTCTTCTGTTGGACTAAGAGATATTGTTATTACCTGTAAAAAAGGGAACAACACCAACAAAGAGAAAATTATCAAACTAGCATATACTATAAAATCTATTACTTTATCGGATCTAGACTTTTTTCTTTTCATTACTATTCTCCTTTTACCATAATGATGTTTCGTTTACTTTTCTAGATATATAATTTACCAACATAACCATAGAAAATGATACTACGTTTTTGAAAGCTCCAACTGCTGAAGCATAACTATAATTTAATCGCTCTAAACCTTCTCTATAGGTATAGGTTGAAATAACATCTCCTACTTTCATTACGTTTGGATTCAAGAAATTATATACTTGTTCAAAGTTATCGTTTATTAAGTGACCACTTGCAAAAATTAACATTATAGTGATAATTGGTGCTATACATGGTAATGTAATATTCCATATTTTTCTTAAACGACCAGCTCCATCTATTTCAGCAGCTTCATATAACTCAGTGTTAATATTTGTAATTGCTGCTAAATATATAATGGATGACCAACCTACGCCTTTCCAAATATCTGATGAAACTAAAATACTTCTAAACCATTTTGGAGAAGCTACAAAGAAAACAGGTTTCATTCCCATAGCTTGAATAATGTAATTTATTGGTCCTCTTGATGGAGAAAGTAACTCAATAAAAATACCTGCTACTACTACCCATGAAATAAAGTAAGGTAAATATGAAACAGTTTGAACTACTTTTTTAAATTTAGCATTTTTTACTTCATTTAATAGTAAACACAAAATAATAGGAGCAGGGAAACCAATAATAAGTTTTGCAAAGCTTATTATAAGAGTATTTTTAAGAACTGGTAAGAAATATATACTACTAAATAGTTCTTTAAAATATTTAAGTCCAACCCACTCACTACCTAATATACCTTTTTGTGGATAAAAATCTTTAAATGCAATAAGAATTCCATACATTGGTCCATATTTAAAAATGATAAAATATATCAGTGTAGGTAATAACATAAAAAATAACATTCTATGCTTGTTATATAACTTTAGATTTCTTTTAATTGCTGCGACCATTTTTAACTCCTTTCGATGTCTAATATATTGTTTTGCTAAGCCGAGACTTTACATAAAACAAGCTTATCATTGTACTAGGTTTTAAGCAATTCCTAATATCAAGATAAAATGTTACTTATTTGTTATTATTTATATTTTCTCTTTTATCACAGATTTGATAAAATGTTATATATATGAAAAAAGCATAAGAAAAGCGACTACGTCGCGTTTTCCATTGAAAAAATTAATCTTTCTTAATATCGTTATCCAATTTTCTTAAATAATTTATCTGATATTGTTTAGGAGTTATTGCATATTTACTTTTAAAAATTCTAATAAAATATTGAGTTGAATTATAACCTAATTTACTTGATATTTCTCCTATAGATAATTCATTTTCTTTTAGTAGCTCCGTTGCATTCTGTAGCTTAACTTGTTTAATATAAGATGTAAATGTAACTCCCATTACCTCTTTAAAAAGCTTACTCAAAGAATCTGCTCTCATATGCATACGCTCTGCTACACTCTCAAGAGATAATTCATTATATATATTTTCATCAATTATTTTTTTTAGTTTTGCATGTAACTCAACATTTTTATTATCCCTTTTACTGTTTACAGCATTAGTTAGTACACTAATTACTTCATTTATCCATATTTCAAATTCATTAATATTATCTATCTTTTTACATTTTTCTCTAACATTATATCCCATCAATTCATTTAAAGAAAAGTTCATTTCTGACATTGTATTACTCATTGTGGAAACAATATCTAATAAAGCATTTTTTGCGTACTCCAATTTGTACTGCTCCATTCCTAAAGATATAACAATACTATCTATTGAATACTTTAATTCCTTTTCCTTTCCAGAACGAATTGCATCTTGAACCTTAACTAATATCTTATGTGCACTACCTTTATCTTTACGACTATCTACATGTAATTCATTATATTTAATAATCTTCATCTCAGGCATCAAAAATGCATACTTTTTACTAGTTGTTGCTTCTTGAAAAGATTTTGCAATATTATTTGCATTTAACATATAGTTATTACCAATAAATATTGAATAATTAATCATTAACGCTGATTTTATCACTTCTTCTATTTGTTTTAAACAATCACCCCTAGAAAGTGTATCAGAAAAATTTGCAATTCCTATTAGGGTATTACTCTCATTTGTTATTACCGATAATTTAAATGAAGTAATATTGGTTTCAAGTAACTGTATTAACTTATAATCAATTATCACTTTTGAGTCATAACTCATTTCTTTATTTGTAGCAATTTTAATAATAAAACAAAAAACATTTTTTTCCACTAGATTTAATTTATTTCTTTCATTTTTATCTAAAATAATTCCGCCTTCACCATTAACTAAGTTAGTTAAGACTGTATGGCGAATAATTGGTTTGTTTTCTGTTATTTGTTGATGTAATTGATCCACTTGAATAGTAAGTCCATTAAATGTATTCATAAGCAAATTATATTCATTATCTTCATTAAGATCTCCCTGTTCAGGTAAGTTCTCCTTAATTGTGCTTAAAACATTTCTCAACGGTTTATGGTATCTTATTGTCACAACTATTACAATGCAAACACTAATAATTAATATTAAAACTCCAACCATTAGTAATATCTGTTTCATCTGATAAGATTCCTTATAAAAAAATGCTTTATTTGAAACTAATATATATGTCCATCCATTTGATTTTGACTTAGAATAGGTAATCATACCTTTAAAGTTATCTTGATTAAGTTCGACAATACCATCATTTTTTTTGTATATATCTGAATTAATAACTTTATCTTTAATCTGATCAATATTATCTCCTTTTCTCATTATAATATTATTTTCTTCATCTAATATTAAAAACATATTTCCATCATCATTTATTTTATTTACAACATAATGTTTTAAGCTTTCTACATTAATATGTGCTGCAATAACAGCTTGTCTATTGTTAGACCCACCAAATAAAGGGATAGTCCTTATGTAAGAACATATTGAATAATTAAAATTACCACCAATATATCTCGTTGGTAACCATACGCTTTTTAAATCCTTCTTATCTATCAATTCAAACCAATCTGGCAAATAAGTTTCTTGTACCACGTCATCAAGTAAATGTACCGAGCTATTAGTAAATAGAATATTACTTTGAGGATAAAAAACATCTAATCCTTCAAGAATATTATTAGAACCAAGAATATCAGAAATTCTATTACTAATATTAACAATTCTCATTGTATCTTTTCTAATATCATGTTTCATCGGGTAAGTTAAATCTTTATTACTGTGTAATGGTGTAAAATATACCTTAGATAAAGCAATTACATCATCTAATATGTTTTCATCAATAGTCTGACGTATTTGTTCAACTATTTGAATGTTATATTTATTTATCTCATCTTTAAAACTTTTTTCTACATAACTATAATATAGAAGTTGCGTAGCTATAGTAACAACTATTATTAGTATTACATTATAGAAAATAGATCTAAAAATGATGCTTTGTTTTACTTTTGATAATACCATAATTATATACCTTCCGTTCTGAAATTAAGTTTATTTCATATTACGAAATTATTTAGTAAAAAGCAACAATACAAAAACGATAAAATGTTATTTTTTTGTTATGACTTAGTACTTTGTCCTAATTATTAAGTCTTATATTACGTAAATAGCAATATTCATTATATAATTATGCCCACAAAATGTAATTGCTTAAATTGTCTTGTATATTGCATATATTGCTAATTTCAAATGTTTCTTGGCTATTTATTATAGTAGAAAAATACAAAAAAAAGCCATAAATCAATAATTATATTAGTGATTCTATGGCTTTTAATTATCTTATTTTAAACCTAATCGCTCAAATTGGCACTCAGGAGCATCATAACGAATAAGCAATTCTTTTAATTTGTTCTCTAATTTTCTTTCAAGCTCTTTATCATGTACTGGCTGACTTTGATTATCTTGGTTATTTGGATCATAATCTTTTAAGTCATATATTATATTATAATCTGGAGCATCCATATGTTTTTTTGAATTTATTGGCATACGATAATGAGGTATACCATAAGTAGTATTTAAGAAAACTCCCATTTCAGCTGATGCTAATTGTTTTCTACTAATAAAATCTGAAAATCCTCTTGGCATTGCAGTATAATGATATAGATAACTTCCATCAAGAGGTTGTCTACAATATGAATATCTTCCGTCATATATATTAACATCTTTTGAGAAATATCCATATATCACCGCATCATGATGTACCTTTTCTTCATCCTTATCATTTTCTTGTAGTAAATGTAATAATGATTTCCCATGGACATTTGGCGGTAATTGTGCTCCATGAAGTTCCATTAATGTAGGCATAATATCCATCGTTGCTGTTAGAGCATTTATTCTATTATTATCATTTGTATCCTTTTTATCTTTTTCTGGTAGATGTATGAACAATGGAATATTTACTAATTCTTGATAATCAAACATATAATTCTTTGCCCAGTATCCATGTTCTCCTAATAAATGGCCATGATCAGAGGTTAATATTACAGCTGTATCTTTCCACATATCATATTCATCCATCTTATCCAAAAACTTACCTAGCCAAACATCTGCCATTGTAAGACTAGCATTATAACACTTTCTAATATATTCTACTTCATCAGGATCTCCATCAATTGGACCATATGAAGGCCAATCAAAGTGATAATCTTTATCCCAATGAGCTCCGTATAAATCCTTATAATGATCAGGACTAACAAAAGGTTCATGAGGATCGAAAACTTCTAAATGCAAATGCCAGTTATCTGCATTATGGTTGTTTTCAACAAAATCCATTGCTCTCATAAAACATTGGGGTGTCGGATAATCTTCATCGTTTTGAGAATCAATAAATTTACGATTTACCCAATAAGGTCTTCTATTTTTACCTTTAAATTTAGGTATTTCTGGATCTTCTACTAAAGCTTTCCACTTATCTCCCTCTTGACCTCTTGGGAATTCCCATGAGTCAAACAACGTATGATATGCTTCTCCGCCACTATGAAAATAATGATAGTGATCAGTAATAATATGACTATAGATTTTCTTTTGATTTCTAAGTTCAACTGGTAGACAATCATCCCAAGGTTCTATTGGTCCCCATGGCGCTTCAAGAAAATTCAATCTACCTGTCATCATCTCACGTCTTGCAGGCATACAAGGAAGAGACCCACTGAAATGTTGGTCAAATACTACTGACTTCTTTGCTAAACGGTCTAGATTAGGAGTTATCGCCTTATTTTGCCCATATGCATTTAAGTAATGCTTATTTAATGAATCCATAATAATAAAAATAGTTTTCATTCTAACTCACTCTCGTTTCCTTATCTTTTATTGACATTATTATTAATTCCTTTAAAATAATTATATAAGCAAACGCATTAGTTAAACATGTTATAAGAGGTGAATACCATGACAAAATCAGAAAAATTATTAGAAAATTTACTTGAGTTAATTCCTCATACTTTATATATTGATATAACAGGATGTTATCGCCTGAAAGTACAACCAAATTGGAAAGCCGAACCTCAGAAAAATAAAAACCAACATATTCTCTTTGTTAAGTCAGGATATGGTGAATATATTTTTGGGCAAAAAAAAATCCCTTTAGAACCTGGACGTCTAGTTTTTATCAGCAGTCATTGCATTCATCATGCTTGGCATGACAAAGATAATCCTTTAGTAATCACCGGATTAAGATTTGAACTTCTTTCTGCTGCAACAGATTTACCTTATCAACCAGAGCCTTTTTACTTAAGTGTTAAAATTAATAACATTCCATATTATGATCAGATATTTGCATCTATTAATCAATCATTTTTTCTAACTAATAAACCTAGTCATCAACTAGCATGTAATAACCTAATTTCATATTTATTAGCCGAAATTCTTAATCTTCAGCAACATACGCATGAAGATTTAAAGCATCATAAAATAGATCGAGTTAGACGTTACATGATGGATGATATTAATGGAAAATATACAATAGAAGAATTAGCAGCAAAAGTAGATTTATCTCCAAGACATCTAAGCACTTGCTTTAAAAGCAAATATGGTATTACCCCCAAACAATATCAATTACAACTTCGTATGAGTTACGCTAAATTTTTATTAGAAACAACTAGCATGACCATTTCATCTATAAGCACTGCTATTGGTTATAGCGACCCTTTTGTATTTTCAAGACAATTTAAAAACCATTATGGATTACCCCCATCAAAAATACGCTAACCATTCCAGGTTTGTATCTCACTAAATTCGTGTCTGCTACGCGTCTTAATTTCCAAGGAATATTGGGCATCCACAAGCCTAGCGGAGAAGGTATAGGGTAATATGGAGCAGCGAGCCAAGGACGGCGAGTTCAGCAGTTTAAACACGGACGTTTAACCTGCTGACGGAATATTACCCTATACCTTCTCCGCGGTAGTACCTAAATGAAAAAAATTCCAGCCAATTTATTTATTTCTCTTATCAAAAATTTCAATAACTGCTATTTCTTGATTAACAATATGTTGCAAAGTAATCTTTCTAGCCTCTTCTACATCTCTATCCTCAATAGACTGTACAATTAGAGCGTGTTCTTTTACTAACATATCATAGTCAGCAAGTTTTCTAATATACTCTACTCTATATCGATAAATTTGCTCCCTTAAGTTATTAATAATTTGAATTAATTTATCATTTTTAGTAGAGCTAA
Organism: Vallitalea sp.; assembly: GCA_025210235.1. Classification (GTDB taxonomy): domain Bacteria; phylum Bacillota; class Clostridia; order Lachnospirales; family Vallitaleaceae; genus Vallitalea. Next base: position 55,767 of record JAOASG010000066.1, on the reverse strand, counting down.
AAATAATATCATGAAACTCTACGTCTTTTTTTATTACATCATCAATATTTTTTACTTTGCATGCATTAGCAAATTCTTCTGATGTTTCCTTCAAATTAATTAATGATTCTTCAGACATTTTTTCACAAGCTATCTTTACAGCTAATTCTTCAAGCGCTGCTCTTACTTCTAAAACGTCTTTTACATCCTTATGAGTAATTCTTGCTACCTCTGCACCCTTTCTAGGTACCATTACTACTAAACCTTCTAGTTCTAATTTACGAATAGCTTCACGGATAGGTGTCCTACTAACTCCCATCCTTTCTGCTAGTTGCTTTTCCATTAATCTTTCTCCAGCTACAAGCTCCCCCTTTAGAATAGCCTCTCTTAAAGAATTAAATACTACATCTCTTAGAGGCAGATATTCATTTAAATTTACCTTTAATTTATCCTCCATAAACTTGTTACTTCCTTTCCCAATTTCATATATTAAACAATTGAAAGCTACATTTATTTGCTATAAAAACAAGTTGAATGTTTATCTATTAAATATGGTAGTTGTATAAACATATTTAGCTATATTATTAATTTTTAATTTATGCGCAAGATTATAAGCATCCTTTTTATTCTTAAATATTCCAAAAACAGATGGCCCACTTCCACTCATTTGTGCTCCCATAGCAGAATTTTCCATCATATATTCTTTTATTTGTGCAATAACAGGATATTTTTTTTCAGTAACAGTCTCAAGTACATTCCCCATATTATTACATATTTGATTTAAATCACCATTACTTAACCCTTTAATTATTTCTTCTGTATTAGGTCTATCTTGTATATGATCTATATCAAGATTACCATATACAGTAGCAGTTGAGATACTAATGTTGGGTTTTGCAATAACAATATATACGCTAGGAAAATCATTTAAAGGAGTTAATTTTTCCCCAATTCCTTCAGAAAGAGCAGTTCCCCTTAATAAACAATAGGGAATATCGGCACCAAACATAGCTCCTATTTCCATCATCTCTTTCATAGATATATGCAGATTAAAAAGTTTATTCATACCAACTAAAGCTGCTGCTGCATCACTACTTCCTCCAGCTAAACCTGCTGCCACAGGAATTACCTTATATAAATCCACAAATACTCCTGTTTCAATCTTATACTTCTGTTTTATATATTTTATAACTTTATATACTAAGTTTCTTTCGTCAGTAGGCAAAAAAACTAAATTAGTTTGTATTCTTATTTCATCTTTTCTAATTTTTTTCATGTTTATTTTATCAAATAAATTAACAGTCTGCATAATCATTTTTACATCGTGATAACCATCTTCTCTTTTTCTAATTACATCAAGCGAAATGTTAATCTTTGCTCTAGCCTTAATATTAATTCTATACATTTTATTTACTCAACTTTCATACGTTAAATTTAATTTGTATGTACCTTGTATACTTAATATTATATACAATGTATATTTATAAATCAAGTGAGTAAAAAAAGAACGCTAACGCGTTCTATAATTCAAGACTATCTATATTTTTTACTATTATTAATTTATCCCCTCTTTTAACTTCCCCTACATCAAGATTATTTGTTTCTCTTATGTTATCAACTTTAGTGTAATAAGTTTTAGCTATATCCCATAATGTTTCATTATCTTTTACAATGTATCCCACAACACTTGGAATGCTTTGAATTTTATTGCCATCTAATTCTTCTTCTGAAATACCACTTATTACATCTAACTCTTTATTATCAAATATAATAGCATCTAATGTTACGCCGCATTTTACTTCTACTTCTTTTTCTCCTAACATACTGCAATTAATATAATTAACAGATGGTCTTATTGACATTCTACAATCCTCACGTATTCCTTCTGCATCAATTACTTGATTAAAAGGTATTACAGTATTATAAACATTTATTGGACTATTATCATCAGCAGCTACATACATAATTTTACAAAAAGCTACTCCTTCAACTTCAACCTTATCTTCATAGATATCAATATTATCAATATTAACATCTCCTGTAGCATAATATATTTGCATTATTTCAGGTTCATTACTATCTATCTCAATAGTTTCTTTAATTTTGCATTGGCTTTGGTTCTTACAAAGTAATGTCTCATATTTTACTACTTCTCTATCTAGATTAAGTTCATTAGATAAAGAATAAACATCCGCAAGAACATTGTTCTTTTCTTCAGAATATACTTTTATATCTAGGCTAGTTACAATATCTATTGATAATACTCTTTCTTCTCCATCAGCATCTGGTCTAATTTGAATTTTATCATCAATTATTTTTATATCAATATCATGATACATATCTTCGTTAACACCATTGCATTCAATAACTCCATTAAAAGGTATTTCATTCTCAACAAATTCAAGTTTATTTTCCCCAGACTCTCCTAAATATAACGTAGCCAAAGCAATTGTTCCTTTAACATTAATTTTGTCGTCTAAAAGTCTAATTTCCTTATTTTTAAGTGTTCTATCATACCAAAGTATCTCCATAATATTAGGTTTACTACTTGGTAAGGCTAATTCATCTTTAACTTTATATATTTCTTTTTTAGAAGTATGCATTGTACAGATTGTAATATCGTCCCATTTACTTTGCACACTTTCTGCACCAGATATATCCATTGGAACATACATTTCTTTCTTTTCATCAACAATAACTTTAACCTGTAGTATGGATTTAATATTAATCTTCCTAGTGTTAATTGGTGTTATTTTCATCTCTTCTATGACATACTCTGTCTTAATAATATCATTTTTCACCACATCATCCATATTAATATTCTCTTCTATGGGTATAAGACTTATCATATTATGTACAGGCTTTGAATCGTTAAGTGGTACATATAAAACCTTACAATTAAAATCACCCTTAACTAGCACTTTTGAATCATAAACATCAATACCTGTAATATTAACAACACAATTACTCTGTAAAATCTTATCAATGTCAGGTTTTATATCTGGTACATTTATATCTTCATCAATTGTCATTTGAAGAATTCGGCTACCTTTAGGTTTTATTAATGCTATGTTTCTTTGTTCCAGTTCTAAACTCAAAAAAATCCCTCCTAAACCTTTGTCTATATTATTATATTAAGGTTAGGAAGGATTTTATGACTATTTTTTATTGTTATGATAAATACTTAAAGATAATTGCTAGAATTTACTCTTGACACAATGATAATTCAACATTATTAGTCAATATATCAGTATAACTATATGAAACAGTTCTATAGGTATTTTGTAATTCGTTCTGTACCTTAACTACAAATATACTTGGATAAGTACTTTGTAATACGCCCTGTTTTATTACAATTCTTTTTCGTCCCTTATTAGCTTTTACTAAAACTTTACTACCGACGTAACCATCAACCCGCTTTCTTACCTCGGTAATATCTTCTTTTGCAATCATTATTAACCACCTCATCTTTAACAACTACTACTAGTATATCATAATACTATTAATAGGTCAACAAATTTTTAAATTATATCAAATTTAATGGAAAAAGTCAATAGAATCATTGGATTTTTTTACATTTTTTATATATTTTACTCGAAATCGTATATTAAAATTAATCTCTAATTAGATTATATCCATTATTTGTGATTTTATTCATTTTTTTACTATAAGTTCCGTTTTAAGAAACATCAATAATCTAACGAGCCTAGCAGATATGGTACTACATATAATTTAAGTAATTACAAAGAGGAAAAGATTCCTTTTCCTCTTTAAATGACTGATTTAATTATAATTACTTATAGTAAACTGGCAATGATACATCTTCTGTTTTTATAACCACATAAGGATATGACAAACTCATTGTTACTGTATCATCTTTTGATGGGCCTAATAATTCAGTTAGAACAACAACATAATCTTCTGATTCATATAATTCCTTTACTTGTATACTATATCCTCCTGTAGGTTGTTCACCATATCCAACGATTATGTAAAGGTACTGTCCATCATTATAACTAAATTTAAACGGTTCCATCTTTGATTCTTCAATCTTTTGTGCTATGACTTCTGGTACATCTTTATCTTCCACTACAGTAAACTCTAAATCCCTTATCTTATCATCATCATGTTCTTCTTCTTTACTACATGATGTAAAAATAACCATAACAATAATACAACACAAAACCAAAAATACATTCTTCATGATTTCACCACAAATTTTCTATTTGTATTATTTTATTATTATTACAGTGAAATTATAACTAAATTAATTACTAAATTTTTCTACACTAATTAATTATATCATTAATTATTTTCATAACACCTTTAGAAAACTCTTCCAAATGTTTATCCGCTTCAACTTTTGAACTATCTTTTACTCCAAAATAGAACTTAATTTTAGGTTCTGTACCTGATGGTCTAACACAAAACCAAGATTCATCAGATAAATTATAATATAAAACATTTGATTTAGGTAAATCTGTATCTTCCATGTAATCAATAGCTTCTGTAACATCTATTCCATTAACTTTTTTAGGTGGATTTGTTCTAAGTGTTGTTAATATTTCCTTTATCTTATTAACTCCTTCAATTCCCTTTAAAGTAACAGCTTCAAGTGTTTCATTATAATAACCGTATTTTTCGTAAACATTTAATAAGGCATCATAAAGAGTCATTCCCTTTGATTTATAATATGCACCTAATTCACATACCATCATAGTAGCTACTACTGCGTCTTTATCCCTCGCATGAGTTCCAATAAGGCAACCATAGCTTTCTTCAAATCCAAACAAATACTCATGAGTATTATTTTGTTCAAATTCTTTAATTTTTTCCCCAATATATTTGAAACCAGTTAGTACCTTCATAAATTTCATATTATAATAATCTGCAATATCTTTTGCCATATTTGTTGACACAATTGTACTAATAACAGCTCCATTGGATGGCAAAATATTTTTTTCATTTTTTTGAGTTAAGATATAATCAAGAATTAACGCACCTATCATATTACCTGTTAAAGGTAAATATCCATTATTATTTTTAACAAGAACGCCTAATCTATCTGCATCTGGATCTGTTGCTAAAATAACATCTGCATCTTTTTCTTTTCCAAGCTTAATTGCTAGCTCATAAGCCTTTATATCTTCTGGATTTGGGTAACTTACAGTAGAAAATTTACTATCTGGTAATTCTTGCTCTTTAACAACGTAAACATTTTCAAACCCTATTTCATCTAATAATCTCCTTACAGGAATATTACCTGTTCCATGAAGAGGAGTATATACTATTTTGAAATTATCCCCTTGTTTTCTTATTATTTCAGGATTAATAATTTGTTTTTTTAGTTCTTCTATAAATTTATCATCTATATCTTTTCCAATAGTATGGTATAATCCTTTTTTAATAGCTACCTCTTTATCCATTGTTTTTACATTATTATAGTCTGTTACATTATTTACCTCATTAATTATTTCAACATCTTTAGGTGAAGTAACCTGAGCACCATCTTCCCAATATACTTTATATCCATTATATTCTGCTGGGTTATGACTTGCTGTTACAACAATTCCAGCAATAGCTGATAATTCCCTAACTGCAAAAGATAATTCTGGAGTAGGTCTAAGACTTTCAAACACATACGCTTTTATACCATTAGCATTTAAAACTAATGCAGCCTCATCTGCAAATTCAGGCGACATATACCTTGAATCATAAGCAATAGCTACACCTTTTTTGATAGCTTCTTCTCCTTCAAGAATAATATAATTTGCTAAACCCTGAGTAGTTTTTCTAACAGTATATATATTCATTCTATTAGTACCAGCACCTATAATACCCCTAAGTCCTCCTGTACCAAATTCTAAATCTTTATAAAATCTCTCTTTAATCTCATTATCATTATCTTTTATGTTAATTAGCTCTTTTTTTGTGTCCTCATCAAAATACTCATTTTCAATCCACTCTTTATATTTTTTAATGTATTCCATCTTTTTACCTCCACGTTAAATTATACTTTATAAATTGTTTTTATATACATCAGAAGATGGTGTGCTTTCACTATCTTCATCATCAATCTCATCATTATTATCAATAGGATTAGGATTAATAATTTCTTGGCTATTATTGCTCTTATCATTATTATTTTCCTTGTTTTCTGTCTCTTTATTAATTTTTTCTAAAGTAGGAAATGTTAAATAATAATCTTCTCCTTTATCTTCAACAGATAATTGATGCATTTTAGAATAATATCCATCTTTTCTAAGAGTAATTGTATGATCTCCTTTATCGATCGGTGTAGTAGTAGGAACCACTCCAATAAAATTACCATCAATATATACATCTGCACCTTCTGGAGTATTAATATGAATATACATAGGCTTCTTTTCTAAATTTATATCAAATTCAACAAAAGGTTTATCAACAACCAACTGTTTTTCCCAATTAATATAATTCTCTTTTACTATTTTAATATTATAAGTCCCATATTCTAGGTTAATAGGTTCAGAAAAATCATTATAAGTTTTTCCATTAATAGTAAACGCTATATTATCTTGAACAATATTAAATTGTACCATTCCTGTTCTTGGTGCTGCTTTCCCTAGATCTACAATAACTTCTTGATCTTTATCAACCATTATTTCTGTTTCGTAAGTTAATGTGTCTTTAGTAGCAACTATATTATGAACACCAACAGGTACAGCTATCTTAGTAACTTCTTTAATATCTTCTGTTTTATTTAATCCTATTTCCACTAATCCACCCACAAAATTACTATGGTTTTTAAATACGATATATCCATGACCATTTTCTAATGTTACTGTCCATACTTTATCTTTATAACCTCGTAGTGTAACTTCATCTTCTATATTTAAATCTTTTATATCAAAACTTTTCCCATTAAAAATAGTTATAAGTTCATTAGTATAAATATACGCGTCATTTCCAATTAATAGTTTGCTATTTTCACTATCAACAATTACACCTTTTACTTTTTTTCTTTCCCATGTTTTAGCAGTTTTATGAATAAATTCAGGTCTTAGTTTGTTTGCATCGTACTTTGTTTCAACTAAATCTCCAACATTAAACTGTATAAATGTCATTAATGTACCATATTCATCCTTAATATCTACTGCACTATCAATATTTAATAATATTTCTTTATTATCTTCAATATTAAAAATCATCAATTTATTATTTTCTTCATCAACTTTTCTTATTACAGCTAATGCTCTTTCATATTTAACATTATTAAGATTATTATCAACATCCGTCTCTATCTCAGAATTTAATTTATTTTTACTTTTACTCTTATTATTTTTACCTCTAATACTAAAAAATAATGAAACTATTATGATCAGAATGATAACAAGCCCTATAATTCCAATAATAGACATCTTTTTTATGATATCTGTTTTTTTCTTTTTACTCATTTTTTCACCTCGTATTTTAATTTAGATAACTTGATACCAACTATTTAATTATAGTACACATTTTCTAATAATTTATCAGCCTCTTCATATATATCTATTAACTTTTCTGTCATAAATAGTCTTGGTATATGCTTAACATTATAATCAGTAAGTCTATCTTTTGCAAGTCCATCCATATAATAAGGGATAGCTAAGATTTTTTCAAGTTCTTTAATTGCACTTTGAATATCCTTTTCTTCTATATATTTTTTTGCACGCTCTAATACTATTGAAGCATAAATTTCTACATGATTTATATTTAGAGGATTTAGATATATAATTCTTTTAGCAGATTTATAAGCTTCCATGAAATTTTTATTTTCATAATCAATATCCCTTTTGGTTATAAATGCATAAGTAGCGAATTTATTCCTACTTATTATTTCCTCTGCCAGAGTATATGCTCTATCCTTATCTTCATCTTTATATTTTTTTACTAATTTAATTTTTGCTTCTGTATTATATGGATATAAAGATAGTGATTTCTCATAATCTTCTATATATGCATAATATGAACCAACTCCCATATAACCATATATACTTATAATAATTAAACCTACAAAAAAGATTAACTTTCTAGGTATGTTTAGAGTTTTCATTTTTGCATTATCTTTATTTATAATTAAAATTATTAAAAAACCAACTACTAAAAATTGCCAGTCAAAATCAATAGCTCCATGTCCAAAAATAACAACTACAGCTAGTTTTTCATAAAAAGATAAGTTCTTACTAAAAGTATTATTTATAAAAAATATGACCACCAATAAAAAGCCAATTATACCTATATCCATCACAATCTGCAATACATTACTATGGATATATTTTACATAGTAAGTAGCTCCTGTCTGGTATATCCTCTGAATGTAATAATACCCTAAATGTCCAGTCCCAAAGGGATAATGTTTCATTATAGTAAAACTATCTTTATAATACAATAATCTTGTTAACCATTCACTTGTTTTTGTAGATGTTTCTTGTATTCTATTAAAGACATTTGATAAGCTAGAACTTGTCATTATAAAATACCATATACCTGTACCTATACCAAATGCCATTAAAATGGATTTAAATTTCTTTTTATTATATATAATACAAGTAATAATAGTTCCTAAACTAATAATATACATACTACGACTAAAAGTTAATAAAATACAAGCCCACATAAAGCTTATTCCTAATATATTATAATAATACTTATTTTTTTCTTGTCCAATAATAAAAATAATACACACAATAAGGAAAAGCGCAAAAGTATTTGGATATTGAAAAAATGATCCTAATCTACCTTTTTGTAAAAATTCCTTACTTAGAGAAGGTATAAAAAAAGATAATATACTAATGAATGAAATAATAATTCCAGAAACTGATATTGATTTCATATAGATTTTTTTATTTATTTGGCTTTGCATAATCATTAGATAAAATAAATATGCTACTAACACCTTGAAAAACCCCATAAAGGCCATACCTTTATCAATAGCATAAAATATAGTAATAAAATATAAAACTACTCCTATTAATATACAGTAATGATTTATACTCTTTTCTATAAGAAAAACTTTATTATTTTTAATATACATCATGGTAATAAATAATATTATAGCACCGAAAAAATATATTGTATGATAAAAATATAACCCTTTAAAAAAAGGGCATATTATTATAAAACCTATTATTATTAAATCTATTTTTTTTAACATAATTTTATTTCCCATTTTCTCATTTGTTTTTTTATTTATTCTATATGTTATTAAAGCATTTAACAAGGGGTTTTGCCATTTATTTCAAACTTTTACTCAATTCTTGTATAAAATTTTCTTTTTTACCCTTTTGTGAAACAAGCTTATTTAATTTAACTAAACTTTGCTTAGGTTTCCAAGCTCTGTTTAGATTAAAGTAATAATTACTTATTTTCCAGAATTTTTCTGGATACATGATAAGATATAGTAATATATTTAATTCATCCTTAGACAAAGGATATATACTATTATATATATCTATTGCATTAATTCCTATTTTAGTATTCCAATCATTTTTTTCTAACACTTTTCTAAGCAACCTGTATAAATCAATAACTGGTAGATCAATATTACAGTATTCAAAATTCATTGTATATAATTTTCGATTATTAACCAATATATTATGATGTATGTACTGGCCATGTATAATAACATTTTTCTTATTATATTTTTCTACTAAAGTAGTATAATTAGATTCTTCTATTAGTGAAAGTGCTTCAATTGCTTTTTGATAATAATATTTAAATGAACTCAAAAAACAAATATCAAATTCAGACCATTTACCAACTTTCCTAATCTTATTTCTAATTCTAATTAACTCTGTATTATGTTTATCTAATTTATTTACTAATGTACCTAGTTTAACATAATTATTATATTTATTATTTCTTGGAAAATCTGTTCCACACTTATGTAATATCGCTAGATTTTTAACAGAACTATATATTTCCTCTTCATCATTAAAAAAAATCTCTCTTCCATTAACCCAATTTTTCATTATGTAAATGATGTTCTCATCTTCATAATAAGGATTATTATCTTTTGTTAAATTAATTCTATCTATATTTGAAAATCCTTTACTAAATAAATATTCTTCTATTTCATACATAAATTTTATTTTTTCCCTATGCATTCTAATCTCTTTAAATAACTTTAATCCTTTACTAGTATCTAATATGTATGCTCCTCTTCCCTTATAACCATTTTTTACTTTAACATTAAATAATTCAAAAATGTTATTATATTCCTCAAGCATCAAATCACCCCAAACTTAGCACTAAAATAAATAAAGCCAATTCGCCCTACTTTAAAATATATGAAAATATTTTACTAATTATGAGGACAGGAAATTAATATTTATTGTTCTAAATATAATCGCAACAAAAAACCACTGTATATCGTATCATTCTTATCAGGATATCAATATATTGTGGTTTTAAATTTAATATTTCTTTTTTATTTTATTATATCTTTTACTATATTAAGCAATATGTTTTTATCATTTTTGCTTGGATCATCTATAACAATTTCTAAGAGCTTGCTAAGTAATACCCCTATTTGCTTACCTTCTTTTACTCCATTATCTATTAAATCCTTACCGTTAATTTCTAAATCCTTTATACTTACACATTGATCTAACCTTGTAATTTCTTCATATACTTTATTAACATCCTCAAGTATTCTTAACCTTTTTTCTAGTTTATCTGGATTTTGAGCCATAACATCTGCTCTTTGAACAAGTAAAAAGTCAGTAAATAATTCTTTTCCTATCTTATTAATTGCTCTTCTAATTATCTTATAATCAACTTCTAATCTTATATCATGATATTTAATTAGTTTAACTACTTTATTAATTGTATTATTATCAAATTTTAGCCTTTTAAGAATCTTTTCTGCCATTTTAGCACTAATAGCTTCATGTCCATAAAAATGATCTATACCATCTTTATCAGTAGTTTTTACTTGTGGTTTTCCAATATCATGTAAAAGCATCGTCCATCTAAGAGCCTTATTAGATTTAATAACTTTTACCGACCTTAATATATGCTCATGAACTTCATAACTATGGTAAGGATGATTTTGTGCACAACCAATACATGGCATAAACTCAGGCACTATATACTGCATTAACTTACAATTATATAATTCCAAAAAGTGACTCGGATTATCAGATAATAATGTCTTGTTTATCTCTACTTGTATACGTTCCATGCTTACATTTTCAATAAGTTTAGAAGATCTTATAATAGCATCCCTAGTACCAGAATCAATTTCATATCCCAGTTGAGCAGAAAATCTTATAGCTCTAAGCATCCTTAGTGCATCTTCATTAAATCGTTCTAATGGATTGCCTACACATCGTATAATACCTTTTTTTATATCTTGGGCTCCATTAAAAACATCTACTAATCCTATTTTATGATTATAAGCCATTGCATTAATAGTGAAATCTCTTCTTTTTAAGTCAAGTATTAAGTTATTAGTAAACTCAACAGTCTTAGGTCTTCTGTTATCTTCATATTCACCATCGATTCTATATGTTGTTACCTCTATTGGGATTTTATTATATAAAACCGTTACTGTCCCATGTTTAATACCCGTATCAATTGTTTTCCTAAAAATCTTTTTTACATCTTTAGGCAATGCTGAGGTAGTAATATCCCAATCATTAGGTTTTTTACCTATTATACTATCCCTAACACAACCTCCAACTAAATATGCCTCAAAGCCATTTTCATTAAGCTTATCTATAATATATTTTGCATAATTTGGAATATCTATTTTAATACCTTCCATAGTCTCAAATCCTTTAATTATTTAGCCAAATGCAAAGCTATGCATTTAACATTACTTTTTCATCATTAAATGTAATAGTTATTAATTTAACTAATATTAAACTAACTACAAAAGCTGATATTGCTGCTACTAAAAATTGATTCATTGTAAGTTCAAAAGCTAGTGCTGATTTCAAAGCAGATACACTTCCATATACTGGTATAGCATAATGATATAATTCTTTTGCTCCTCCATCAAACATACTAGATACAGCTGCAAATATAACAATCATATAAATTGGTGAGACATATGTCCCTGCTTCTTTTACAGTTTTTGCCCTAACAGATAACAAACATATAAGTCCTACATAAATTCCTACAAGTGTAACCATAATAATAAGTAATTGTACCAACTGCATTGGGGTAAATTTCAATGCATCAAAATTCAAATTATCTTCACCTGTAAGTACAGCCGATGAAAATGGCATTGATGCTATTATTGATCCGAATGATACAAGCGCACTTATAATAGCTACTATACCAAGTGATATTATTTTACCTAGAGCTATGGTTTCTCTTTTAACAGGTGTTAGTAATAGTGTTGCCATAGTTCCTCTTTCTTTTTCTCCCGCTATAGTATCAATTCCTATACCCATTGCTCCAGCGAATAAAATCATTGATATTAGCATAGGCAATACCATAGACATTCCTTGTCCTGATGCCTTTTTTTCATCCATAATTATACTTTCTTTACTATTTCTATCAATGTCAAATGCTACAATATCATTAACATTTTCAAATCTACTGATAAGAATATCTGTTTTATATTTATCTAATATACTATTAATAAACTTGTTTCTTGATTCATCAGAATAATTTTCAGAAGGATTATAATAAGTTTTTACCTGAGGTGGTAATTTTAATGATTCATAATTATTTATTTTATCAGTAAATCCTTCTTCAAATTCTACCATTAAGTCAATATTACCATTTTTTATCTCATCTTTTATTGATCCTGTTTCTTCATTCATTTCAAGATATGTAATATTCATATTTAATTGTACTTCATCAACATAGCTCATAATTTCTTTTGGTGCATTTTTTATATAAACTATAGAAGTATGTTCTTCTACATCCTTCTTCATATCGCTAAACAAACTTCCCATTAAAGTATAAATAACAAATATACTAATTGCTGGTATAATAAACGCTGAAAACACTAATCTCTTATCTGTAAAAACTCTTTTTAGTTCTTTTTTAAGTATATCTCTTAACATATAAATTCATCCCTTTCTGTATGGTCACACTAGGTAATTGCCACTTTATATTTTAAGCTCCTTTTACAGCTTGTTTATATAATTCAAAAAATGCATCTTCTAAATTATCAGAATTTGTATGATTAAGCACTTTTTCTACAGTTCCTTCTATGACTTTTTCTCCACTAATAATTATTGCGATTTTATCACATAGCTTAGAAGCAACATTCATTATATGTGTTGATATAATGACTAGTTTCCCTTTTTCCTTTAGAGTTACTAAGTAATCTTCTACAGCTCTAGCAGTAATTATATCTAGTCCATTAGTTGGTTCGTCAAATATAACAATTTCTGGGTTATGAATAACACTAACTGCAATAGACAGTTTTTGCTTCATACCTGTAGAAAGTTCACCTATTTTCTTATCAGCAAATTCATTTATATTAAAGTAATTAAATAGTTCTTTTCTTCTATTTAAAATTTGTTCTTTTGTCATGCCATGTAATTTTCCAAAAAACTCCATAGTATAATTAGGAGTAAAATGCTCATCTAATTTCAACTCATTAGTAAGAAAACCAATTCTTTTTCTAACTTCTACGCTATCTTTTACAACATCATAACCACATACTGTAATATTTCCTTTTGTAGGTTTTAATAAAGTTACTATACTTCTTAATGTTGTTGTTTTTCCTGCACCATTAGGTCCTAGTAACCCAAATATTTCACCTTTATTTGCAGTAAAAGAAACATTATTAACTGCTATTTTAGTATCTGCACTAGTTTTTAGCTCTTTTTTTTGCTTTTTATTTAATTTATATATCTTTGTTAAATTATTAACTTCAATCATAATAAACCCTCCTAGTGTAATATTTTTATGCCGTTATTGTATTATCCTATAAAATAAATTAATTATAGTATATACACAATATATATATAAGTTGTTTTTTTGTCAAGCTATAAAAACTTTAAAGATTCGCAAAAAATTTTTATATTTAGTGGAAATTTTGTTAGGATTTGATGTATTATATAGTATAAAAATAAGGGAGTAAAATTTACTCCCTAACTTTCTTTAAGATTATCTCTTAGATATCATAATATCAAGTATCATTTTATCTGTTTCTTGCATCCCTTTTGAACCAATGCTTGTTAAATTATTAATACACATTTCAATGTTTTCATCAATAATCCCTTCAGATTTTGTAATTTCAATATCCCCAAGGGACAACATCATTGCATTAAAAGACGCTTCTACTACTGTAGCTACCTTAAGAGCACATCCTGTTTTAGCTCCATCACATATCATTCCACTAACATCACCTATCATATTTTTTATAGTGGATTTAATCTTAGTTATATCTCCACCTAAAAGATATGTCATACCACACCCAGCACCTATACCTGCAACAATAACACCACATAGTGCAGACAATTTGCCGAGATTTTTTTTTATATGTATTGCTACCAAATTACTGAGAATTAAGGCCCTAGCTAACTCTTCTTGAGATTTATTTAACCATTCATAGACAGCTACTACTGGAAGTGTAACAGTTATCCCTTGATTACCACTTCCTGAATTAGTCATTACTGGCAATAAACATCCAGCCATTCTAGCATCCGAAGCCGCTGCAGTAAGTCTAATAGCATAATTTTTCATATCATCTGTAATTAAATTCTTTTTAATACTATTTTCAATTGTTTTTCCAACTTTTAATCCATACTCTTTATTTAATCCCTCTAAGGCAATTTCTTTATTCATCTTTGCCCCTTCAAGAATAAATTTAATATCCTTAAAGGGAGCACTTAGAGCAAATTCATATATATTATCTATACAAATAACTTGTTGACAATCTTCTACTTCAACAGTTTCAGACATTATATCTAATAAAACCTTATCGTTATGAGATATATATACAATATTAGTATGTCCGCCTTTAATTATGACATGAGCTTGATTTTCTTTACTATATACTTTTGTAGCAATATATAGTTTACAATCCTTATTAGCTACTTTAACTTTAATTCTATCATCTTCTATTATCTTATTGGCTTTATTTACGTGTTCATCATTTACTTTTCGTAATACCTCTAAACCTAAAGCTGATTCACCAACAACAATCCCTAGGGCAGCGGCTATATAAATACCTACCTGATTTGTACCTGGTATTCCAACACCCATTGAATTTTTAATTATATTAGGACTCAAGAAAAGTTCAATTCTATCTACTGATTCATTAAGTACTTCTTTTGCTTTTGCTACACAAAATGCTATAGCTATAGGTTCTGTACATCCAATTGCAGGTTTTACTTCTTGATTAATTAAATCTATAAACGAATGAATATCACACATAAATTCACCCTCACTTTTTATTATATTATTTTTTAAGTTCAGCAATTACCTCAATTTCTACTAACGCATCTTTTGGTAATCTAGCAACTTCCACACAACTTCTTGCTGGAAAATCACTACTAAAGAAACTTTTATATACTTCGTTCATCTTAGTGAAATTATTCATATCACTTAAAAATACTGTAGTTTTAATAACATTTTCCATTGAAGAACCTGCTTCTTCAATTATAGCTTTAACATTTTCTAAAGAATATTTAGTTTGCTCTTCTATTGTCTCTGGCATTTCACCTGTTTTTATATTGATTGGCAATTGCCCAGAAGTATAAACAAAATCTCCCATTACTATTCCTTGTGAGTATGGTCCTATTGCTCCTGGTGCATTATCTGTTGCTATTACTTTTTTAGACATAAACTCGCCTCCATTATTTTTTTATTTAATTTAATATTATTATACATAGTTCAACTTTTGATGAATTTAATAATCATTAGATTAGTATGTTAATAAATTTTTTGTGATGGATAAGGTAAATACATATTTATTGTACAATATATATAATAATTATTACAGTACTTTATAACAATTTAATCTGCTAAATATATAAAGACATATAATCTTTTTAAATACATAGTTTACACCACTGTTCCTTCAATAATATAATTTATCTCTTTTGTGAATTTATCCACATCTCCATCAAATACTACGAGGTTTATCCCCATTCTTTCTGCTCTTTCATCCACATATTGACCTTTTGATGGTTTTGTGGCTACTAATATTTTTTTAACAGTAGAACCTCCTATTTGTTCTGCATAAATATCTAGTTCATTAAGAGAACCACTATTATATCTTTTTGTATCTTTACACGATATACATAAAAGAGTAGTTCCTGCAACTGCTATTACATCTAATTCATTTTCTACTTCTATTCTATCTTCGTCCCAAAGAAATCTGACACCTGTTCTAACATCGTGTACTTTTGAATTTTGTTTCACTATGTTATATGTAAAATGTTCTAACCATATCCCTGATAATATATATTTTCTTATATCTTCGTTTTTAAACATAATGGTTATGTTATTATCATTTTCATATACATTCTTAACGCATTTAATATTACAGAAACTCTTAAATAGTTTTATAATATCTTTATTTAATTCAGAAGACCTAATAACAATATTATCATTTACTTGGCTAACTATATTATTTCTTATATAATCTCTAGTTTCTATCCACAAGTCATAATTATTAAGAATAATATTAAGCATGTTATTGTAATCTTTTATTACATAATCAAAAGTCTCATCTGTAACTATTTTACCGCCTGTAATAGATATATAATCTTTAACACGAAAGTTAATATTTTCATATTTAATCATTTTCATTCCTTGTTTATTTAATTTATAAACCTTTTCATTTAATATATCCATATATATTAATGAACAATTATACTCAATCATTGCTTGATGTGCAATAACAGATGATAAATTATCTCCCGATGAAATATTAATTATTGTATCATTGTCTATATAATCACTAATAATTTTATTTAAATGCATTGGGTTAGTATAAACTTTTTCTATAATTATAGTATCTTTTAATTGTTTATTTAAAAACCTTTCCATATCTGTTAGCACATCAACAGAATTTTTGCTTTTATCAACAATATTAATTACTTTATTAGGCTTCATAAACTTTGAAATATATGCTACATCATCATTAAAATCATCAAGTATATTAATTAGTGTATTGCATCGCATTTTTTCACAACCTTCTTTTAGGTAATTACAGAACTAAAGAATCCTCCCAATGAAGTTTGCAATTACTTATATTAATTTTGTATTATGACTTCTGTATTCCTATAGATTATATTAATACTTTCTTTTATGGACTTCGCATTATTTAATTCAGTTATAATCCTATAATTACCTTTATTTAATCTAACTTTTTTCTTATATAGGTGTATTTCCTTTTTTATTTCACTTATTAGTTCTTTTCCCTTCTCATCCATTATTTTTAAATATCTACTACCGTCTTTGATAGTTGAGTCATAAGTAACATATATATCAGTATCTTTCATAGCCTCAATTGGTATCACCTTTTCAAAATTTGCAGAATTAGCACCTGAATGTTGTTCATATTCTTTTATATCATTATTAATAATATTAATCTGTACATATATTGATAAAACTAATGCTACACTACTTAGACATAAAAATACTATTCCTTTTATATTCATAATTTAATCCCCCTATCTATTAAATTCTAACTTCTCGCATAGCTTTTTGTTTATAAACGTCATTAATAAATCTACTATAAAAACTACAATATATATACTTATATTATTATCCCCTAATATAACAAATGTAATTATCCTATTTATACAGATAATACCTATAGAAATTGTAAAAAGTATTGTCCCCACTAAATAATACCAATCATAATTCTTTCCTAATAATACAATAAACATTAAATAAATCATAACTAAATATATTATAGCTAACAAGAAAGCAAACAACATACCATAATGAAGAATATTTAGATTACAAGTTCCATACCTGAGTAATAAGTTTTTTTCTAAGTATGTATTTCCATAATTAATGTTAAGAAAAATTAAAATTAATGCTCCAATAGATATAATTATATTTATCTCAAGAAAAACACTAATAATAGCTTTAAAAATACTTTTTCTATTAACCCCAAGGCAAATTAAATAATCTAGACTATCATGTGTGATAATAATACTACTAATAATGATAAAAATTAAAACAAATATACTTGCATTTGCAGTAATATCTAATAATATATTATTATTGTTATCATCTATGTTAACTGCAAAGATTAATTCGCTTATTGTAAAATGAACTATTGCAATCATCATAACAATCGCAATGTTTTTTAGATTTAACTTTCTTATAACTTTTTTAGATGATATAACCCTATTCATACTTATCTCCCCCGTTTTCGCCTAATGTTAGGTTGATAAAAAGTGTTTGTAAATCCATTCCACTAATTGTAATATCCTTTTTCTTAATATTTTCTATTTCATAATCTTCAATTCTATCCATCACATACGCTGAAATCAATCGACCAATCTTTTCTGTATGAATAACTTTTTTATTTTCAATTACATCTCTAATATCCTCTTCATTTCCTTGTAAAATATAAGATGTATCTTGTACTTCTTCCATATTTTTATATAACATGAGCTTTCCTTTATGAATGAAAATTACTTTTTCAAACATATTTTGTAATTCATTCATTAAGTGTGTTGATATAATAATTGTTCTAGGGTATTTAATATAATCTTCTCTTAAATATCTATAAAATATTTCTCGACCTACTGGATCAAGACCAATATATGGTTCATCAAATAACGTAATTTCGGCTCTACTAGATAAACCTATAATAATACTGACCATTGTTTGCATTCCTTTAGATAATTTTTCATAGGTTTTTTTAGTATTTAACTCAAAATCTCTAATAAGATTTTTTTTTAACTCATTACTCCAATTAGGGTATATTAAAGAAGCAGTATATAGTATATCCTTTACTCTTAATTGTCTAATTGTCTTTATATTAATAGTCTCTCTAGTTAAACAAATTTTTTCTTTTAATTCTTCGCTTTGTAAATCTTTATTATTTATCAATATATCTCCATTTGTAGGAAATATTTGTTTTGCTAACATCTTTAATAATGTTGTTTTACCTGCCCCATTTCTTCCAATTAAACCATATATTAAATTATCATCTAAATCAATAGAAAAATCATTGATTGCATATAAATCATTAAACGTTTTACTTAGATGATTACATTTAATGCTCATTAATACATCCCCCCCTATACTTTTTAATCATATCAATTATTTCATCCTTGCTAATATGTAACTTTTCTCCTTCTTTAAGTAGTTTTACAATATAATCATCATAAAAATTATTTTTTCTTTTATTTTTTATATAATCTACAGCGCCTTCAGATACAAACATACCTAGTCCCCTTTTCTTATATATAATTTTTTCATCAACTAATAAATTTAACCCTTTTCTAGCTGTAGCAGGATTAATATTATAAAGCTTTGATAATTGATTTGTTGAATATACTTGTTCGTCTACTAATAAAATGCCACTAAGAATTTGATCTTCTATTATTTCAGCTATTTGTTGAAATAAGGCTTTTGTAGAATCCCCGTGTAGTTGCAAATTTTTCCACCTCCACAAATGGTTTGTTGGTTAGTTACTTATGTAACTAACTATACATCCTTTTTCCTTTTATGTCAACATAATTGATTCTGCGTAAAGAATATAACAATATACAATAAAAAGGGGCATCTCTCTTAGCTAAGGTAATGCAATGAGACAGCCCCTTTAGAATTAAAGTTTATTTAGTTTTATGAGTTAATTTATTCCAAATATCAGGTTTTACCTTTTTAATATTAACAATTTTAAATTTATTATTAACAAACGCATGTTTTGTACTTCCTGTTGCAATTATCGTATTGTCTTTTTCTCTTATAACCTTATAGTTAAATATTGCTTTCGCCCCATTTATTTCATGAATCCAAGCTTGTATAATTAATATATTTTCGTATTTAGCAGCTTGAATATATTTACAACTAGACTCTAGCACTGGCATCATAATTCCTTCTTCTTCCATGTCACTATATGTCATCCCTGTATCTGTTATAAATTCTCCTCTTGCTACTTCAAACCAAGAATAATAATTAGAATGATGAACAATTCCCATTCTATCCGTTTCCACATATCTTACTTTTATTTTTGTTTCGTGAATATACATAATATCCCCTCCTCATACGTTAAACCTAATACGCTTTCCCCCAATAAACCATTTTTTTAGCTGGTTTTCCACAGCAGATGCAAACATCTGAGATTTCTTCTTGCTCAAATGGAATACATCTAGATGTCACCCCTGTTTCTTCTTTTATCTTATCTTCACAAGCAGTATCTCCACACCACATTGCTTTTACAAAACCAGGAGTTTCTTCAATTATCTTTGATAATTCTTCCATATTAGTTACTGAGTAAGTATGTTCATCTCTATGAATTCTTGCTTTTTCAAGCATACTTGTTTGAACCTCTTGTAAAAGTTCTGATACTTTACTTTCAAGTTCATCTAAAGAAACAAAATACTTTTCTCTACTATCTCTTCTTACGATAACTGCTTGATTTTTCTCAATATCTTTTGGTCCTAATTCAACTCTTAAAGGAACACCTTTCATTTCATGTTCACTAAATTTCCATCCAGGACTCTTATCAGAATCATCAATTTTAACTCTAGCAAATTTAGAAAGTACTTCTTTAACTTCATTTGCTTTCTCAAGGACACCTTCTTTTTTCTGCATTATTGGAACTATCATTACTTGTGTAGGTGCAATAGCTGGTGGAAGAACTAATCCGTTATCATCACCATGTACCATAATAATTGCACCAATAAGTCTTGTAGTCATTCCCCAAGACGTTTGATGAACATAAGATAATTTATTATCTTTATCTGTATAAGTAATATCAAATGCCTTTGCAAACCCATCTCCAAAATTATGAGATGTTCCAGATTGAAGAGCTTTTCCATCATGCATTAAACTCTCAATTGTATATGTTGCTTTTGCTCCTGCAAATTTTTCTTTTTCTGTTTTTTGCCCTTTAATCATAGGTATAGCAAGTACATCCTCACAAAACTTAGCGTATAAATTAAGCATATTAATTGTTTCTTCCATAGCTTCCTCAGCTGTAGCATGAGCTGTATGCCCTTCTTGCCATAAGAATTCTAACGAACGAAGAAATGGTCTTGTAGTCTTTTCCCATCTTACCACAGAACACCACTGATTATATAACTTAGGTAAATCTCTATAGGATTGAATTTCATTAGCATAATGCTCACAAAATAATGTTTCAGATGTAGGTCTTACACATAATTTTTCTGTAAGCCTTTCTGTCCCACCATGTGTAACCCACGCAACCTCTGGAGCAAATCCTTCAACGTGATCTTTCTCTTTCTGTAATAGACTTTCAGGTATAAACATTGGCATATATACATTTTGGTGTCCAGTTTCTTTGAATCTATCATCTAACTGTCTTTGAAGTAATTCCCAAATTGCATATCCATAAGGTTTTATCACCATACATCCTCTTACACTAGAATAATCAACTAACTCTGCTTTTTTAACAACATCTGTATACCACTTAGCAAAATCTACATCCATAGATGTAATCGCTTCTACAAACTTATCTTTTTTACCCATTCTTGTCACTCTCCTTTATACTTACACACTTATTTCATATAGTTAATAAAACTCTTAATAAAACAAAAAAACCCCATCCCAAAGGGACGAAGTTATACTCGTGGTACCACCCTAGTTAACAATTAAAAATTTTCTAAGAAAATTATTAATTATTATCTCTAATCCTAATAACGGTAGAAAACCGCTGTATTTTCATACAGAACTCCAAGACAGGTTCAATACTTTTCCCATAGAAATCTCCCACCAAATAATTTCTTCTCTAAAATGGCAATTAGTATCTACTAGTTCTTTTCATCGTCAAATAACACTTATTCAATATTTATTATATGATTTTAATTGAGATTATTCCTTTTGTCAAGGCGTGTTTATAATTTCTTTCACTTTAGCAATCAAATAATACAACAAAACAACTATCCATATAGCAAGTAACGGTATTAGCCATGATAAAAAGAAACTGCTAACGCTAAATCTTATACTAAACATACCCTTTACATTAATTAAATTAATACTAGAGCAATAAGCTAAAGTTCCTATAAAAACAGAAAACGAAATAGAATAAATCAAAGTATTCTTTATTAAATTCTTTTTATCCATCTTGAATATTATATATACTATAATTAATAAAAATACAATAATTGCTATATATCTTACATATATAATTTTTTGCAAAGTTAAATCCACATTAATAAAATTATTAATTGCACTTTGTAACTCCTCATTAAATGACATTGAAAGACCTATCATATAAAAGAATACATATGCAATAACGTTTGGTAGCATAAGGATAGCTGCAATAATAAATTTAACAACATCTTTACTATAATCCTTAAGTCCATAAATTATAATTCCAATTCCTATAACTGTACCTATAACGCCCATTATTCTATATGTATATTTAAAAGCTTTTATTCCACCATTATTAGTATCAACCCTATAATTAAACTTAATAAATAATTGTATTATAAAAGTAAATATAACTGTAGTTACAAAATTCCCTAGTGTTGCAAAGTTTATATTTATTCCTTCAACAAGCTCTCCTTTTGTTGCTAATGAAATAATAAATTGGAACATGGCAAAAATACCCGAACTCAATAAATAAACTCCTATATCTGATAATTCAATTTTTCTTTTCTTATCAATATATCTATTACTTATACAAAATGAAATTACTGGGATAAATATAAAAATAAGAGCTCCAAATCTTACTTGTGAAACAGTATTAAACAAAGAAAAGTTAAATATTATACCTGTAATTTTTATAATACTACTAATATTTGCGCCTTTATCTAACCCCAAATTTCCTGACATAAGTTCATTAAACTTCTCAAATATTGAGTAATTAAAAATAATCGATACTACTAAAGAAATTGCTATAGAAACTAAAAAAGCAATTAATGCTGATCTAACCCCATTTAATATATTATCTTTTGTATTATTATCCATTAATATCCCCTTTCATGTAGTAGCTAATTAAAACTACATTTAATCTCTATTATTCTTCTGGAATAATAAATACACATATTATATATGCCCAGAGTCCAACACCCGCAAATAATATTCCAATTGCAAATAATAAACGAATAATTGTAGGATCAATGTCTAGATATTCTGCTATACCACCACAAACTCCATTAATCTTTTTATTTGTTCTTGATTTTACTAGCTTTTTCACATTACCACCTACCCTATCTTTTAAGTAATATATACCTATTTATATTAGCCTACATTTATTATATCAAAAATTTTACGTATATCTCCATCCAATATTTTATATGTTGCTTCTATATTTTCTGGTAATCCATTTGATAAATTAGTGTGCAGATACAAAGAATCAATACCCATATCATTAGCACCTTTTAAATCAATATAATCATTGCCTATAAACAAAGTTTCTTTTGGCTCTAATTGATATTTCTCTAAAAAATATTCATAGAATTTAATATCTGGTTTACGAATACCTATATTAGAAGATATACATGTATCATTAAAATATTTCTTAATTTTTAAATATTTAATTTCTGCATTAGCAAAAGCTTTCTGTGCATTTGATAATAAATAAATCTTTTTATTTTGTTCCACAAGTTTCTCTAAAGTTTCAATAACTCCATCATATAATTTAATATATTCTGTTGATAACAGCCTAAAAGTCTTTGCTGTTTGTTTAGCTTTTTTCTTAGGTTTAACCCCTTTATCTTTATATAATTTAAAGAAAACATCTTCTATCTCATAATCTGGACATTCGTATTTATCATTATTTTTAATTAGTTTATTAACTATCTTAGAATATCTTTCTTTTAATTCATCCTTTTCATAATGAGCACCATTATATCCAAAATAAATAGCAAATTTCTCCCAGATTTCATCTTTTTCTTCATTTGTTTTAATATCTATCAAAGTACCATATAAATTAAAAACAATATTGTTGTACATTTAAAGACCTCCATTTTATAATGTTCTTATCTGCTTTAGAATATATTAAACACAATAGTCTAATATAATTTTCTCTTAATATATTCTACATTTATCTACTTATAATTGCAAACATCATTTTTTCAAGTCAATTAAAACAATATTCTTTTTCTCTTGTCGTTTTTTTACCCATCTGTTAATAAAAATCTTTACAATTCCTCCCATTGGAATAGCTAATATCAATCCTATAAAACCAAAAAATTTACTAAACACAAACATTGCAAGAAGTACAAACACTGGATGCATTCCAATACTTTTACCTTGGATCTTAGGACTAACAAATATATAATACACTTGTTGTATTGCAACAATATAGATTCCTACAAATATTGCAGATTGCCATCCGCCTTTGACTAATCCAATGATTACAGCAGGTATAATTCCAATCCAAGTTCCAATATAAGGTATAATATTAGTATAACCTGCAAAAGTACCAACAATAAATGCATAGTCAAATCCAATAATAATAAGGGATATAATAGTCACTATACTTAATAACGTTAGATCAATTATTTTACCTCGAATAAAGCTCAAAAATACTATATTAATTTCTTGCATAATTTCTTTAAACGAATTTTTCTTCTTCTCACTTAATGTTAATCTTAATGCATTTTCAATCAAGTTAATAAAATATTCTTTATTCATTATAAAATTAAATGCGAAAACAAAGCCAAAACATATGTCAATAATATATTTACCTATTGTAGTAGCACTATTTGGAATAGATGCTAAAAATGATTTTACAGCTTCAATTATTTGATTAGACGCATCCGTAAGATAATTAGTAATATTAGTATTAATCCCCATTTTGTCTAATGAAATCTGGATTCCTGTAATATCCTTAGAGTAATTTTCAAATCTCTTAGTTATATCTTCTACTAAACCAGTATATTTAAACTCCTGAAAACTCCCATTAATCATTACAAATACACTATTCGCTAGTAACGTAATTATGGCAACTATAAAAGCAATAGTTAATATTAAGCTAACTCCTCTAACTATTGATCTTTTTTGCTTAACATGATTTCTATCCCATTTTTTATTTAAACTAATTTTACCTAATAATTTTTCAAAATATTTTACTAAAGGATTTAATAAATAAGCGATTACTAGTCCCCATAAAAAAGGAGATAGTATCTTAACTACAAAAGAAAAAGCTGACGATACGCCATTTATTACATCCCCAATATTTGTCATTACCAAATATATTATATATATGATTACAAAGCATAAAGTTATATATTTAATCCTTTTAGTATACCCATGATCTAATTTAATTTTCATCTAATAAATAACAATCCTTTCAAGAATTTTAATTAAGTAATTGCAAAACTACATTCAGTTAATCTTTCATACCAAACAATTAAAAACTATTTTCTGTTGATTCTCATATTACTATTATATACAACTAATTATATTAATTCAACTTTCCATTATTTTACTTTTAGATTAACAATATAAACACATTCTTATTACGTCTTAGCTCCTGTTATTTATTTGTATCAAATTTATATCCTACTCTAACTACTGTATGTATGTATTTTGCTTTGTCTTTTAATTTTTTTCTTATTTTTTTTATATGTGTATCAACTACTCTATAATCCCCAAAATAATCATATCCCCAAATGGTATTAAGTATCTGTTCTCTTGTTAGTACCCTTCCCTTGTTTTCAACTAGATATACTAATAGCTCATATTCTTTGGGTGCAAATTCAATTTTTTCATTATCAACCATTATAGAATATGCATCTTTATCTATACTAATACCTGCATTTTCAATTATATTTTTTGGGCTTTTGTTATTTGTAACTCTTTCAAGTAACCTTTTACTTCTTGCTAATAATACTTGAATATTAACCGGTTTTATTATATACTCATCAACACCTAACTCAAACCCTAAAAGTTGATCTTCATCATCTTCTCTTGATGTAAGCATTATTATAGGAACATCAGATTTTATTCTGATCCTTTTACATACAGACCATCCATCTAATTTAGGCATAACAACATCTAACAAAACTAAATCAACATTATTTTCGTTAAATATCTCTAAAGCTTCTTTTCCATCTACTGCTTGTAAAACACAATACCCAGCATCTCTAAATGCCACAGAAATTAAATCTCTCATTATCGGTTCATCTTCAATAACTAAAACAGTCTTTCCCATATTTACACTCCTTGAGTAAGCACAAAATATATGTTTTATAATTTTGTCCATAAATAAGTAGCTATAATATAAATTTTAAACAAAGATTTATACTTAGCCACTTTTATAATATCGTTATTTTTTTTCAATAAAAGAGACTACGTCTCAGGTAAAAGTAATCTATTCCGCTCGTTAAATCAAAGAAATTTTCTACAAAATAATAAACACTCTACATTAATTAATAGAAAATAGTAAATTTATTTACTAAAATTGTACAGTATCTATTATAAAAAATCAAGGAATAATTTGTTATTTTTACTAATTATTGATAAACCACTAATATTAATTAGTAATTTTGAACTACAATATAGTTTTGTAAATACTTATTTCACAACCCTTAAAATATTTTTAGATAATATAATCACTAATAAAGAATAATCAATATTTGTTTTATTTTTATTTATGCAATAATTTATATACTTGTTGTCATCTTTCAAATTAATAGCTACCAAAATAGAAACTATTAAATTGAATTCTTTATTTTTTTTAAAAGATTTTATATTATTTAAGTAATTATAAACTTCTTTAATTTCTTTAATAATTAAATCAATATCTTCTTCTTTAACTGCTGTGCTAACTAGTCCAATAAGTGCATATATTACTCCTTTTACTTTTATACCCTCTTCTTTCATACATTTATATATTTGTATACAATTATTTATAACCTTATCCTTATAATTATCTCTAACAATTAATGTTAGAACATGAGATAATAGTTGTAAGGAATTTCCTCGTTTAAAACAATCATCTGCTAATTGTTTATAATAATATTCAATGCAGTCCATTAAATTATTTGTATCATTTACCGATTCTGAAAGTAATATTGAGAAGCTATAGTCCTCTTCTCCTGTTATAAAATAATGTCTTTCCTGCATTTCAAAATAAATATCTTTTGAATTATTTAAACGTTTTTTAACATCTTTTTCATCTAATAGTAAAAAGCCAATAAACAAACTATATTTGGTAAACAATTCATAATCATTAACCAATTCGATATTATCTATTAATACCCTTACTTTTGTAAATGGATAGTCGTACTTTATAATTAATATGGTTGATATTATAAATCTTAATTCCCCATTAATAGACGAGAAGCCCACTTCATTATTTATTCGTTCGCTCATATCTTCAAATAATTGCAACTGAAAAGGTTTATTTGATATAGAATAAAACAAAGATACAATCTTTATAGTATCATCAGATATGTTTTTATCTAATTTAGTTTTTATTTCATTATATACAGTTAAATAATCATTAATTATTTCTTTGTTTTGTATATTCATTTCTAGTCCTCCAGATAAATGGTACTTTTTTGAATAAATACCACTTTTAAGTAATTACTCTCCTTATATATGTTATTTTTCTTAAAATCTGATGGCAAAGAGAATTCTTGAATGATTTTATAATGCTCATTAGTTTCCTTAAAAGCTTTATTAATAAAATCTTTAAATCGGTCCATATCAAAATTACTACAATTAGTAGACGCAACAATAATACCATTGTTTTTTGTTATATTAATAGCTTGTATTAGTAAATTGGTATAATCTTTTGATGCACTAAAAATATATTTTTTTGACTTTGCGAAACTAGGCGGATCAAGTATAACCATATCGTATGTAAGTTTTTTCTTAACAGCATATTTAAAGTATTTAAAAACATCTTCCACAATTATATCATGTTTACTCTCATCAATATCGTTAATCTTAAATTGTTCAATCGTTTTTTTCCTACTCCTATTAGCTAAGTCAACACTTGTAGTTTTCTTAGCCCCTCCCTTTGCAGCAAAAACTGAAAATGCTCCTGTATAAGAAAATGTGTTTAATACATTCTTCCCTTTTGAATATTTTTCTTTTATAATATTTCTAACTTCTCTTTGATCAAGAAAAAAACCTACCATAGCTCCTTCATTAAGATATACCGCAAAATTAACATTATTCTCTTTCACTATTAAAGGAAATGATGCTCTTTCACCTAAAACAAAATCGTCATCATCAATATATTTTCCACCTGTATTAAATCTTTTTTTCTCATAAATCCCTTTAAAACTAGTTAGTTCTTTTAGCGCAGTAATAACATAGTCTTTGAACTTATAAATACCTTCGCTATACCAATTTATAAGGTAATAACCATCATAATAATCTATAGTTAGTCCCCCAATGTTATCTCCTTCACCGTTAAATGTTCTAAATGCAGTCGTTTCTTGATTAGCATACATTTTTTTACGCAAATATAATGCTTCTTTAATTTTATCCCTAAAAAAATCCTGATTAATTTTAATATTTTCTTTGTATGTTAGTATCCATCCTATTCCTTTATTTTGTTTGCCATAGTAGCCTTTTGCTATAAACTTATTATCTTCATCTATGATTTTAAGAACCATTCCTTGTTTATCTAATTTATTCTTATCTAAAATGGCATCTTTTTCTATAAGAGGATATCCTTTTAGTATCTTATTTCTATATTTTTTCTTTAATTTTACTATTGTTTCTGTCATTATTTTTCCATCTCCGCCGTATATTAAGTTTAAACCCTAAAGTTTTCAGTAATTATTCCTATTATAACATAATTTCTTTCTATTGATTATTATTTTCTTCATATTCACATTTTATGTGTTCATACTCTTCCATTTTTATAGTATCACTATCTATACTATAAGTTATTATATCTTTACCTATTAGCATTTTTGTCTCACTAACAAATAATTCTACATCTAATGTAACCGTATATTTTTGTTCATTTATTGGAGTAATACTTATTAATTCTACTGTTTTTAAAGTATATGGAATGATATAACCATAATAATTAGTTAAGGTTTCGTTTATATATGGCGTAAGAATTAATTTAATAACATTTTCATATTTTTTATCCTCTACTTTTGCTTCTTCAATTTTTATTTCTTCATGTTTCTTATTTAATTCCATAACCCACTGTTTTATTTTTTCAGTTGTTCCTATCCATACAGGTGTATTAACTGGAACTATATTATATAATTCTTGGGAATGAAAATTATACATACGGATACATCCAGCACTAGCATAAGTTCCAATACTTTCAGGTCTACCACAACCATGTATCCCATAAGACCACCAATTATTATTTACTTTTAACCCCATCCAATGTGATCCTAATGGATTAGTAGCAACCCCACCAGGTATTTCCTTCCACCTTGCATTGATTACTTTATTTGCTATAGTAAACTTACCTTCTGGTGTAAATGAAGGACATCTACCAGTAGCAATTGGATATACCCTTAACCTATCTGCTCCTTTATATAAATGTAATACATTTGTTGTTTTATTAACAATAATCCAGTAATCATCAGTTGACCCCATTTTCACATTGTATTCTATCGGTTTATACTTAATTTTACTATTATATATATAATCATTTAATCTTATATACGTTAACTTATCAACAACTCCTATTTCTTTCATAAAATGATCTTTTTGAAATTTGAATACAGCTTCTTTAGTTTCTTCTGTAAATTCAGAAGAAGTTTCATCTACATTATAATTAAGCCATTTCAAAAGTAAATTTAATGACTTTACTATTTCCCCTTTATCTCCCATTTTTAGTACCTTACCATATTTATTAAATATTGAAAGTTCTTTTATATCTTCATTAATTAATTCATTACAATCTATTTTTACTGTCTCTTTTATTTTATTTTCTTTTATTTTGTTTTCTTGTGTTATCTTCTCTTGTGTTTCGTCCAAGTGTGGTTGTTTTTTAATCTTATCTTTACTTTCATCTTTACCACTATATTTGCTGTCATCTTTACTACTTATTTCACTATTATTATCTTCAACTCTTAGATTTCCCTGTTCAATAGCATAAGAAACCTTTGTACTTCCACTAAAAGCGCTCAACGTTACACTAATTAATAATATTTCAATTCCAATAAATATTTTTTTTAACATAAAAAAACACCCCTTATTATTTTATTCAAAAATGTACAAACTATGAATAAAATTTATAAGGCTACTAATTCTACATTCATTATATTTGTTATTTGTGATACGGTTCATTAGCATTGATTCGAAAACTTCTATACACCTGTTCTAATAAAATAACTCTCATTAACTGATGAGGAAAAGTCATTTTTGAAAAGCTTAAGCTATAATTAGATCGTTTAATAACATTATCAGAAAGACCTATTGATCCTCCAATAACAAAAACAATATGACTTTTCCCTTCTATCCCTAATTTATTTATTTTATTTGCTAATTGCTCTGAAGTTAAGTCTTCTCCATTTATCTCTAATGCTACTACATATGCATTATCTTTTATATATTTTAAAATCCTTTCCCCTTCTTTATCTTTTACGATAATTTCCTGAGAAATAGACATATTCTCTGGAGCTTTTTCATCAGGCACTTCTATTATATCTAATTTACAATATCTACTTAGTCGTTTAGAATACTCATCAACTGCCATTTTAAGATACTTTTCTTTAAGCTTTCCAACCGTAATAATTGTTATCTTCATATAATCATCCCATCTTTTAATCGTTGTTGAAAATCCACGAGCCTAGCAGAGATGGTATAGGGTAATATGGAGCAGTGAGCCATAGACGGCGAGCTCAGCTGTTTAAACATGGACGTTTAATCTGCTGACGGAATATTACCCTATACCATCTCTGCGGAAGTTTTCCTATAAAGCTAACGAAAGTTTTCCTATAAGTCAAAAAAAGGACTTAATAATAAGTCCGTTTTATACTATGGCTACTACAACCTAAATATTCAGTTTTCACAAATAATATTAAACAACTTTAAACATTGATTTATCTGCTTTTTCCTTTACTCTGAATATATTTGCTCCAATACCTGTTAGTTTCTTTTCTAAATGCTCATATCCTCTATCTATATATTCAACACCTGTTATAACAGTTTCACCTTTGGCAGCTAACGCCGCTAATATAAGTCCTGCTCCAGCTCTAAGGTCAGGTGCTGCAACTTCAGCTCCTGTTAACTGTTTTACGCCCTCAATAACAGCTGTGTTTCCTTCTACTTTAATATTTGCACCCATTCTATTTAACTCATCTGTATAAGAAAATCTATTTTCAAAAATACTCTCTGTCATAATACTTGTACCTGGAGTTTTAGATAATATTGCAGTCATCTGTGGCTGCATATCTGTTGGAAAACCTGGATAAGGCAAAGTCTTAACATGTATATTTTTTAATGGTTCATTTGCAATAACACGAATGGACTCATCATATTCTTCGATAATTACACCCATCTCAGTAAGCTTTGCAGAGATAGCTTCCATGTGTTTAGGAATTACATTAGTAACTGTAACATCTCCTCCTGTTATAGCACCAGCAATCATATAAGTTCCTGTCTCTATTTGATCAGGAATAATCATATATTCTGTTCCATGTAAATCCTTTACTCCATTAATTCTAATAACATCTGTACCTGCACCTTTAATCTCAGCACCCATACTATTTAAAAAATTAGCAACATCTACGATATGTGGTTCTTTTGCTGCATTTTCAATAACTGTTGTTCCCTCTGCCAATACTGCGGCAAGCATTATATTTATAGTAGCTCCTACAGTTACCATATCTAAAAATACATTAGTTCCAACTAATTTATCTGCTGAAGCTTCTATTATACCATGTTGAACTTTAACATTAGCTCCTAAAGCTTCAAACCCTTTAATATGTTGGTCAATTGGTCTACTTCCAATATTACAACCACCTGGCAGGGCAACTTCTGCTTCTTTATATTTTCCTAACAAAGCCCCTAATAAATAATAAGAAGCTCTTATCTTTTTAATGTAGTCATAATCAACTTTTAGATTCTTAATATTTCTAGTATCTACTCTTACTTTATGTTCATCAATGTATTCTATTAATACACCTAATTGTTCCATAGATTGTAATAAAACCTGAATATCTCTTACGCATGGTACATTCTCAATAACACAAACATCATTGGCTAAAATAGTAGCTGGTAATATTGCAAGTGCCGCATTTTTAGCACCACTAATAAAAACTTCCCCTTTTAATCTCACATTACCTTTTATCACTAGTTGTTCCACTTTTACACCTCTCTTAAGTAAACTTCCCTATAGGGTTAACTTATAAAAGAATTT
The DNA here is from genome assembly GCA_025210235.1 of Vallitalea sp. GTDB lineage: Bacteria > Bacillota > Clostridia > Lachnospirales > Vallitaleaceae > Vallitalea. The sequence goes on along the minus strand of JAOASG010000066.1, from coordinate 23,390 downwards.
TTATTTTTTATTTTTTAAAACATCTAAAATATCTACATATTTTTAATCATCCAAAATAAATTATAGCACACTTTACTAATTTTGTAAAAGAACTAATTATACTACTATTTACCTACTATATACCTACTTTTTATTATCAAAATAGTGAGCAGTATTGTTATGAGATATGTTTTTATTTGTATAAGCATTAATATAATATACCTCGTTATTGCCTAACCTAATACGATAACATGGTTCAATATCAAAAATATCTTTATTAGAAATATCTTCTTCATCAATGTAATATCCTATATCTATTCCTTTAATTTTTATAAGTTCATTATTATCCTTTTTCCTAATATTATCCATAAACTTATAAAGAACTTCATCTATAGGATATAATTCTTTTTTATGCCCAACAAATTTTGTAGGTTTATATTGATTATTTACTTCTCCCTCAACTATTCCATTCTTATAAAATCTAAAGTTTGCATAACTACTAAATATAGTTTGTCCTTTAAATTTATCATTATACTCTAATTGATAATATTTATTGTAGTCATCATGCTGAGTGCTTGTTAATATCATGTTTTCTTTTATTGTTAATTTATTCATTAATTTTTTACTTAATTTTTGAATAAAACTTATATCAAAATCTTCTTCATCCATTACATCAGTATTAATATAGTAAATTTCTCCTTTTTTAGCACCTCCTTTATATATTACAAGCTTCTCATTATCTTTTGTATAGCTTAATTCTAGAGGAAGTCTTTTATAAACAGTTTCTGAATTTCCAAACATACTTTTTTTTAATTTTTCTTCTTCTACCTTTTTAATTTCTATACGAAGTCTTTTTTTAGGATGAAACTCAGGAAGAAGACAATAAACGTATACATTATTATTATTTAATACTTCTATCAGAAGTTTCTCCTTTTCTCCTTTTATAGAATAATTCATTTTATTTTTATATCCATAGATGCCAAATAGTAGAATATTAACTATCAAAAATAACACTATAAAAATATTAAGTATTTTACCAAAATTCATTTTAACACCTACTCATATCAATTTTATTCCAAGTTATATTTATTAATTAGTTAACTATCTCTTTTTCCTCTGTAAATACAATATTATCTGTAACTATTACCCAGTTTAATTTCATATTTTCTTTTCTAAAATCCAATAAGTACCCTAAGAACATATTTTTTATATTTTTTTCTTCTGGATATAATTGCAACATCTTGTTAATTACATTGGTATAATCTCCATTAAATTTTTCTGGAATTTTTGTGTATTTATCTAACTCTAAAAGCACTCTTTTATAACTTATAACTTGTCCATCAACAACAGTTATTTCCATTGGTGTATTCATATTAGCTTCTTCCATATAATCCCTAGACATTATAATATTAACATCATTATATTTATATGAAAAATAAAAAGTAGTTTTATTACTTTCTGTAATATAATCACTCAAATAATATTCAACTTCATTAATTCTTTTATCTTTAATATTTATAAATTTTTCTGCTAAATAATATGATTCAACAACAGATAGATCCCTTTTATTCTGCACATCCTTGTTTGTATATTCAATAAGTCCATTATTATTATACTTAACAAAAACACTTTCGTCAGTATACTCTTCGCCTATCTTCCATTTAATATTATCCTTAAAAAATCCATTAATATATTCCTCTAATTTTTTTTCATCTAATTCATTATCAACATAAAATGGTTTTTTTAAATATACCACATCCGTATATATAGTATCTTCTTGTGGCAATAGCACATTATTATTAAATAATTTAATTCCCAAGTTTTTTGACGACATATAATTAGGAAGTGCCTGATTATCTTCTATCGCCGAAATAGATTCCTCAAGCTTTTTATTAATTTCTTTTATATTCCGTGTTTTTATTCTGTAAACTTTTATATCATCAAAATAGTTATCATTAAGTAAATACACATATACATACTCTTCAATATCAGTTGCGGGTATTATAATAATCTCATTAAATTTATCTATTTCATTATCAAAGTTAATATTTTTCACATTCAAATCTTTTAATAATAAATTAGAATCTATTAAAAAAGGATACTTAAACAAAAGACTTCTTTTTTCCCATAATTTATGTTTTGGAACAACTTCTTCTAACATTTCTCCTTTAGAAAATATAGCCTTTAGAATATTAATTGAATCTATAAATAAATCATTAAATTCCTTCTTTGTCTTTTTAAGAATTAAATATTCTTTCGCCGGAGAATAAATCGCCATAATTTCCGGAGTAGAGAAATATACTTTATCCTCTTGTATTTGCTCCTTTACTTCTGAATTATAATTTATTATATTATAAAAAAGGTTAAGGTCCGACAAATCATCAAACCATAACCTTGTTGTCTGGTATAAACTAAGTATAATTAATATTATCAAAAGTATTGATTTTACCCCATTGTTCTTCATGTAAATCACACCATTACTACTGTTTTTATATTATTCTTTATGGATTTTAAAAGTATGTTCTTCAAATAGATTTTTTGTTTCATCCTTTTCTTCTATTTCTATTACAACTTCATCTTGTTCTAAATCTGTTAATTCTTCATTATCTATATCTGTTTCGCCAAAGTTAACAAGTAGGTTCTCAAGCTTTTTCCTTGTTTCTTCTTCTTTTCTATTAAGTATATACTTTTTATACTCTGTAATTCCATCTTTCATTACTGCTATACTTATATAATTAGTACCAACAGTATTTAACTCAATAGTTTCATTAAATATTTTTGATAAACCTATAGTTTTTATAGCTTGGTAAGTAATATTAATATTACCTTCTTCATCTAATCCATCGTATACAATAACTCCAACAGCAATTCCTTCTTCACCTGTACCAGAAATCTTTTTTGATGAAGAAAACGTTGGTGAAACACTAATGAATTGATTTTTTAATGAAACAGTATTATCAATACAATCTTTTGCATCAAAGCCCTTATTTAGATGTAAGAAAGAAAAAGAATTGATAATATTTAAATCAGACTCTTGGATATTACTACTATTTTCATCCTCATTATCTTGTATAACATCCTTGTCCATTTCAATAAATAAATTGGTCATAGGATGTGTATCATTTTCAGTTTCTTCATATATAAATTCTTCTTCATCTAAATTAAAAAATTCAAAAAAAGTCTTTTCTTCTTCTTTTTCATCGGTTGGCGCTGCACATGCAAAAATAGGCATACATAAAATCAATAATGCACTTATAATAAATATTTTAAAAGTCTTCTTACACATATGCTTACCTCTCCTATATTTTATATAGAGTTGCGCTAAATAATATTATAATAACAACTAACTATAGTATACTTCATATTATAATATTATATTTAATAAATTACATATTGTTATTATATTAATAAAAACTTTGTAATGATAACATAATAGTATTCTACAATATAGTATTATTATACTAGTTAAATGTTACATTTTCATTACAAAGAGTTAACTATTAATTAACAATAGGAAAATATAGATAAAAGCATGTTCCAACCCCAACTTCACTTGTTACTTTAATATGTCCCCCATGATAATCCATAATTTCCTTTGCTATAGCAAGTCCAAGCCCCGTTCCTCCCATAGCTCTTGAACGAGCTTTATCTACTCTATAAAATCTATCAAAAATTCGTGTTAAATCTTCTTTAGGTATACCCATTCCTGTATCTTCTATCAAGGCCACAACAAAACTACTCTCTTCATATAAATTAATATTTATTGTGGCTCCTTCATTACTATATTTTACTGCATTTGAAATTATATTTTTAATAACTTGCTCTATTCTATTTGAATCTCCTATTATTTTATACTCATTTTCGGTAGCATTATAAATCATAGTTTGATTTTTTTTCTTAGCATGTATTTGATATTTACTGATACTTCCTTCTAGAATATGGGATAAACTAATACATTGAGTTCTAAATTTCGTCTGTTTATTATCTAATCGTGAAAGTTCTAATAGATCTTGTACAAGTGCTGTCATTCTATCACTTTCATGGTTAATAACCTTTAAGAAATCAGTTGTTATTTGTCTATCATCCATAGCTCCATCAAGTAATGTCTCTGCATAACTTTTGATGGTAGTAAGTGGAGTTCTTAACTCATGAGACACATTAGCTACAAATTCTTTCTGCATTTCTTCTAGTTTTTTATGTTCTGTAATATCTTGTATAACACAAATACTTCCCATTATGTTTTCATGTTGATCTAAATGAGCAGCAAAGCATAGATTTACATATTTTTCATCTATCTGAATAATATGCTGTCTTATTTCACTCTTTATATAAGAAAGTAGTTGTTTATATGACATATCAAGATAATCACAAAATATCTCAGAAAATGTACTCTTATGTTCAAGGGTTAAAAAACTTTCTGTTGCAGGATTGCTATGTATTAATACTCCATCACTATCAAATACTAATATACCATCAGTCATATGAGTAAAAACTGTTTCTAATTTGTTTTTTTCACTAGATATTTCAACTAAGTTATGATTAAGTTCTTTTGCCATAATATTAAAATTCTTAGTGAGTTCTCCAATTTCATCATCCGATAACACTTCAATAGTATTATCCAAATCACCTTGTGACATTTCTCTTGCCTTATCAGATAATGCAATAATTGGCTTAGTTAAAAAGTTAGAAAACATAATTCCAAAAATAACTGATAAAATTATAGCTAATATAATTGCTATAATAATAACTTTTATCGTACTAAATAAATTAATTTTAATTTGTCCAGATGGAGCTAACATATATACTACGCCTATAACTTCTTCTTTAACTTTAATAGGCTGAGCATAACCTAGATACTCTTTCTTTTCATCTTTATTTATTTCATATATTTTATCAAATTCTTTTATATTGCTATCATTAATAGCTGCTTTAACCATAGGAGTATAATAAATTTCCTTTACTATATCTCCATCAGAAAAAATTACTCTTCCCTTTGTATCTAATAAATATAATCTTCTTTCACTATCTCTATATTCTGTAATTGCATTCTTCCACTTTTCGATAGCCTGCTCTTTAGTATTGCTTTCGCCTATAGTTTCCATACTTGTAGAAATAGACCTTTTTAGACTATCTTCAATCTCTTTATATGCATTAGAACTTATACGTATAACAATCAATGTTCCAGATACAATCATAACAATTAATACGAGAAATACATATATAGTGACCATTCTCCATTTTAAACTTTTCATCATCCTTTGCACCAACCCAATTAATTACTTTACTCTAATTCTCATTACAATTATGTATTATATATTACCCTTTAAAATAATATCCAATTCCTCTTTTTGTTAAAATAAATTTTGGTTTACTAGGTGAATCTTCTACTTTCTCTCTTAGTCTTCTAATGGTTACGTCCACAGTTCTTACATCACCATAATATTCATAACCCCATACTTTTTCTAATAGCTGTTCTCTTGTAAAGATTTGTTCTTTTCTAGTAGCTAAAAATTTTAATAATTCATATTCTCTAACAGTTAATGCTATTGGTTCATCATCTATTGTTACTTCATACCTATCTACATTAATACACATATTATCAAATACCATTGTATGTACTTCATTTGATTCTTTACTATCTAGTACCGTTCTTCTAAGATTTGCTTTAACTCTTGCCATTAATTCTCTTACACTAAATGGCTTAGTTACAAAATCATCTGCACCAAGTTCAAGTCCTAGTACTTTGTCAACTTCTTCAGCTCTAGCTGTCAACATAATAATAGGTGTATCATATTTATTTCTAATTACTTTACATACTTGAAGTCCATCCATTTTAGGCATCATAATATCAAGTAATACTAAATCAGGTTGTTCTCTTTCAAATATCTGCAACCCTTCTTCTCCATTATAAGCAGTAATTACAGTATATCCTTCTCTTTGAAGGTTAAATTTAAGAATATCCACGATTGCTCGTTCATCATCTACAACAAGTATTTTTGACATATAGTTCTCCTCTCACTAAACATCACAATTAATTAACTATATAACTATTTGACTACTTTTTCTATTATTTTATCAAATAAAATATCTTCTGTAAATGATGTTATAAAAGAATATTATCTAAAATTAAAAAGCACAAGATATATATTATCCTGTGCTCTTATTGTATGTTAGATTATCTTTATAACTAATCAAGATATTTCTTAGGATTTGCAGCCACCCCATTAAATCTTATTTCAAAGTGAACGTGAGGTCCTGTACTTCTTCCTGTATTTCCTAACTCTGCTATTTGTTGATACTGAGATACATTTTGACCTTTTTTAACAAGAACCTTGTTACAATGTGCATATCTTGTTAAAACACCATTACCATGATCGATATCAACACAATATCCATAAGTTCTACTCTTCCATCCTGCAAAAACAACTCTTCCTCCATCAGAAGCTCTAATAGGTGCTCCTATAGGCAAATGACCAAGGTCAAGACCATGATGGAATCCTCCACGTCTATATCCAAATGGTGAAGTAACTCTAGCACCTACAACTGGATATATGAAATTCCCTGTTGCACCCTTTGATGGGAAAGGTTTTATTCCTATTTCAATTACTTTATCCTTAGGTTCTTTAATAACTTTTTCGCCTACAACACTTCTTGATTTTTCATGACCATTTACTTTAGTAACTATAGCTGTTACTTCCATTTCTCCATCATAACCATTATCAAGAACTGTATTAGTACCATTGTACTTATTCTTATTCTCAACTTTTTTAACATCACGTTTAATTGGTTTTGTATAGATTACTTTTTCTTCAGTCGCAATAGATAATTCCGGTTCTGGCACTGTTATAATTAATTCTTGTCCTATATTAATAAATCTCTTTTCTTTTACACCTGGGTTAAGCTCATATAATTTTGAAAGCTTCATATCATTTTTAGCTGCTATACCTGATAATGTATCTCCTTTAACTACAGCATATGTTTTGTTTTCTTCATTTTCTTTAGTAATAAGTCCAGTAGCTTCTGTTATACTTGTGATACTATCTCTATCAACAAATTCTTTTACTACCTCAACTTTTTCTGCAAAAGAAATACCAACTGTTTCAACTGGAGTTTCCGCATCTTTTTTTTCATCAGAATCTGAATCCGTAGTTTCTTTTGCTGACGATTTAATAGTTTTTTTATTAGAAGCAATTTCTATGTTATCACTCTTAACAATTACTGGTTTGCTTGCTGATATTGTATATGGTATACGAACTAAATCGACTTCAAAACTTTCATTTGTATTAATGTATTTATTTTGTGCTCTTTTTAATACTTCTTTAACATCGTCTTCATTTCTTAATGCTACTTGAAAATCCTCACCTATTTTCAGAACATATGCCTTTATCATAAATGAATCTATATCCTCAATTAATGCTGTTCTTATATTAGTAACTAATGTTTCTTCATCTGTAATTTGATCATCTTTCGCATACTCTAAATAATATTCAAGATTATTATCTATTTTAACATGTTCTCCGTTTTCATCTTTTATATTAGCTCTAGCCAATAAAAATGCATTATTTGCCGATTCCTTTTCAGATACAATACCAACACTCTTTCCTTTATAGACAACATTATATGCGTTAGCTGTCGGCGTAGCCTTTGTCTGAATCTTATCAGGCACAAATATATTCCCTATTGCAAAAAATACAAATAGTGAACAAAAAATTAAAATTATTTCTTTATTATACTTAAATAGTAAATTATCTTTATATTTAGGTGCTCCATTCATTTTTATTTCCTCCGAGTAATACTTTTTAAATCAACTTGTAATATTTTCGTAATAATTTAATTTAATTTTAACAAAAAAATTACCAATTGTAAAGCTTTTTATTAAATTTAGGTAGAAATATCATAAATTGGTATAACATATATTTTTCCCATTTATTACTAATGTTAACTTATTATTTATTTTTATTTAATAACTACACATACATTACCTTATTTTATCAACTTTTAGACTAAATATTTTAAAATAAAATTATATATATCTTATTAATAGATACGCTAACATATTTCACTTTTACATTCCATTAATAGCATAATATGCCAAGTAAAATAAGGGCTTCCAAAAAAAATGGAAAATTTTGCGAGTTGATATTTTATTTTCTGTTGGATACAATTAATAGTGTAATGGTTAACATAATCAGTCTACATAACAACCAATGTTGATTGTAATTATTTTTACAATCTCCAAAATAAGTTGTTTGTATATTATATAACATGGCACTGTTATTAAATATTAACAACTTATTAACAACTAAAGAAAAATTGAACAATTTATTAAGATTACGTTCAAACTATAATGACATTCTTTAATAAGGAGGAAACGAAGTAATGAAGAAATCAATCAGAAAAATCATGGCATTAGCACTTGTTGCATCAATGCTACTTTCAAGTGTTGCTAGTTTTGCTCAAACTACATCTCAAGATAAACTTGACAAATTAGTAGCACTTAATGTTTTAAAAGGTGAGGGTAATGGTGTTGACGGCACAAAAACTATGACAAGATACCGCTCAATCGTAATGTTACTTAGACTTAAAGGTCTTGAAGCTGACATGTTAGCATTCGATTATGAAGGTATGGATACTTTCACTGATGCTGAAGGTCATAACGACTACCAATTAAGATTAATGGCTTACATGAAAGCTCATCCAGAACTAGGGGTTATTGGTTACCCAGACGGAACTTTCAGACCATACAAAGAAATCACTTCTCAAGAATATGTAAAAGTATTACTTGAATCACTTAATTACAAAGATGGCACTGACTATACTTGGGCTACAGTTCCTCAAAAAGCTGTAGAACTTGGTTTAGCAGCTTCAGAAGATGAAATTAATCTTACTGATGAATTCAAAGTAATTGACTTAGGTGACGTTACTTATGACGCTTTATCAGTAAATGCTAAAGACGCAGTAGTTACATTAGGTGAAGAATTAGGATTCCCTATTGTTGTTACTAAGCTAGATGTAAAATCAATTAACTCAGTTAACTCTACAATGCATGAAATCACTCTTAACAAAGCAACTTCTATCGCACCTTCAACTGACGTATTTACATTAGTTGATGCTGATAACAAAGCTGTTGCCGTAAAAAGTACATCATTAAAAGCTAATGGTACAATTGTAAAAATAACTACAGATGCATTAAAAGAAAATTCATTATATACACTTTCATATGATGGAGCTTCTTATAAATTTGTAGCTAAACCTGCTGATACTGTAAAACCTGAATTACAATCAGCTGTAGCTTTAACTAATACTAGTGTACAATTAAACTTTAATGAAGAAGTTGATGTAACTGCACTTATTTCATCAAATTACTCAATTAATAACTTAAACGTAGTAAGTGCTGCTTACGATCTAGATGCAGATAAAAATCCAATTAAAACAGTTGTAATTTTAAAAACTGCTTCTCAAGTACAAGGAACTATTTATAAAGTTGTCGTTACTAACGTTACTGACTTATCTGGAAACGTTATTAACTCAGATAATGACGAGTTCCAATTTGGTGGATTAGCTAAAGATGAAGCAAAACCTGAATTAACTTCAGCTGTTTCATTAACTAATACTACTTTAAAACTAATCTTCAACGAAGATATGGATGAAACTACTGTAGAAAATATTCTTAACTATACAATCGAAGGAATTAATGTACTAAAAGCTGAAAGACAAACTGCTAAAAATGAAGTTGTTTTAACAACTACAGCTCAAACAGCTGGTGCTATTCATAAAGTTGTTGTTACTAACGTTACTGACTTAGTAGGAAATGTAATTAACTCAGACAAAGATGAATTCTTATTTGCTGGTTTAGCTGAAGATACTGCAAAACCTGAATTAAGTTCAGCAGTTGGTTTAACTAATACATCTGTTAAATTAATCTTTAATGAAGATGTAGATAAAGCTACTGCAGAAAATATTACTAATTACAGCATTGAAGGTTTAACTATTTCAAAAGCTGAAAGACAAACTGCTAAAAATGAAGTTGTTTTAACAACATCTACTCATAATGCAGGCGCTATCCACAAAGTTGTTGTTACTAACGTTACTGACTTAGTAGGAAATGTAATTAACTCAGACAAAGATGAATTCTTATTTGCTGGATTACCTGAAGATAAAACCAAACCAACAGTGGTAAGTGCTATGTCTATTGATAGTACGTCTGTAAAAGTTACATTTAGCGAGCCAATGGAAGAAGTATCAGCTAAAACTGCTTATAAATATTACTTTGGTTCTGAACTTGGATATCCAACAAAAGTTGTTAAAGATACTACAACAACTGACGGAACTGTATGGGTGTTAACAACTGGTACACAATTAGCTAAAATCTATACTGTTGATGTTACTGGTATTAATGATTTAAGTGGAAATGTCCTTGACGAAGATAATGACACTGCAGAATTTGCAGGCACTGGCTCTGCTGACGGAGTTGCTCCAAAAGTAAGCTCAGCTGTAGCAACGAATAACAATACTGTTGTTGTTACATTTAATGAGACTCTTGATACAAACTCAATAGATCTTGCTGACTTTACATTTACAGTACAATCAGGAACTGAAACAGCAACTAATAAAATTGCAACCGCTGCTAATCCATCTGCTAAATCAGTAGCAGATGATAAGAAAACAGTTACTCTTCAATTTGCTACAGCTACTATGACATCTGGTGTGTTATATAAAGTAACTGTTGCTGATGTTGATGATGCTGCTGGTAATACAATTGTAACTGGAACAAATGATACTGCATTATTTGCTGGTACTACAGTAACTAATGCTGCTCCAAAAGTATTATCTGGCGTATTACTTAATAACCAAACATTAAAAATTACATTTAGTGAAGCTCTTACAATTACAGGTTCATTAGATAACAATGACTTTACAATTACTCCAGCTTCAGGTGTACCTGCTTTCTCTGGTACTGTTAATAAAGTTGTAGTAGCATCTGATAAAAAATCTGTAACTGCATATTATACAGGTGATACTTTCAAATCTGGTAAGTTATATACTGTAGCTGTTGTAAATACTAAAATTAAAGATGCTCTTAATGTAGTAGCACTAGATACTACTGATAAGAAAAACGAAGCAGTATTTGGTGGTATCACAACTGCTGTAACAAGTCCTAAGATATCACTTGTAACATCAGTAGATAATAATACATTAGATATTATATTCGACCAAGTTGTAGAATCTACACTTGCACATACAACTGCTTCTGATATCGTAGTTAAAAAAGATGGTTCAGCAATCGTAGCTACTGATGCTTTAGTAAGAGTAGAAGGAACTGACGGAAATAGATTACGTGTATTCTTTACTGGAACTCCATTTGATAGCGGAACAGTATATGAATTAGTAATTGATGATAGCAAGATTGTTAACAAGAATGGTGTAGCAATGGCATCTGCTGACAACAGCGCACAATTTGCTTCAGTAACAACTGAAAATGCTGCTCCAAAATTAGCAACTGCTGTTGCTCTTACAAACACTACAACTCAAGTAACATTTAGTGAAAAAGTAGCTGGTGTAACTACTGGTACTACAGCTCCATTTGAATTTGCTATCAATGGCCAAACAATTTCTAAAGTAGAAACTACTGGTACAGATGGAAAATCATTTATCTTAACTCATGACGCAACTACAGCTGGAGATATGAAAACTGTATCTATTACATCTGGTATAACTGACGAAGCTGGTGTTGGAAACGCTGATACTGCTAAGACAGTTAAGTTTGTTGCTAAGTAAATATTAATATTATGATAGTTTTATAACAAAAGTGCTGTTGCACTGACAAATTAGTGCAACAGCTCTTATTTTAATTTTTGACTAACTTATCGTTAGCCTCTGCCCGCAAATACTTTTTTTGAATCATCCATAACCAAACCTTCACAAGATGCTACGCCTGTTACTCTAAGTGTATAAGCACGTCCTTGTTTTAATCCTGTAACTGTTAAATTTACAACTGTTTTCCCTTCATACTTTTCTTTTTCCATTGCATCTTCATCAATCTCTACACTAGTTACTGTAACATTTCTATCTATTGAAAAATTTTCAACCAATAATGTATCCTTGTCAATATTTCTAGTGTCAAAAACAACTGCTACAATCGTTCCTGTAACTGCTTCCGCATACCTGATAGTAGGTTTAACATTAGCATTATTAACTTTTCCTTCTTTACCTGCAAAAATATATTTTGAGTCCCCGCTATCAGCCACTGAACCTTCACAAGATGCTACCCCAGTTGATTTAACAGTATATGCTATTCCTACTTTTAGGCCCTCTACTGTTAAATTAACAATTGTCTTATCAGCATTCTCTTCTTTTTCCATTGCATCCTCATCAATCTCGACACTTGTTACTGTAACATTATTATTTATTAAAAAATTTTCAGCTACTAATGTATCTTCATCTATATTTCTAGTATCAAAAGTAACCGCTACAACTGTACCTGTAACTGCACGAGCCTCACTGATAGTAGGTTTAACATCATCTTTAGGTATAGTTTCAGTTATAACAGTTTTAACTGGCTCATCATTTTCCTCTACATCTCCTTTTGTTAATGTATCCATAAACTTAATACCATCTTTTGTTTCAGCATTTAGAACTTCAACAGAAATATTAGCTATATCACGTATTGTAAGCTTTTCAGATTTACGTGCAGATTTAATCCCTAACTTTTCTGCAAATTCAAATACTTCATCCCAGTCAAAATCAGCATCTTGCTTATATCCTAATACTTCAAGCATCACTTTATAATAACCTTTAACAGTCATGTTTTCATTTGGATTAAATGCATTATTACCTATTCCATCCCACCCTAAATTCGGATGAGCTTTTAAATATGCTAGTGCTGTACGCGCTGGAGTCCATATTACTTGATCAGCATCAGAAAAATTATCATTACCTTTATATTCGATTGCCTCATCATACTTCCCTACTAGTCTTAATGAAATAAGAGCTACTTGCCATCTTTTATTTTCTTTTGATAGGTATTCCTCTGTTAAACCATTACCTTCCCCTTTGATAACACCTAATTGTTCTATAAGCTCTAAATTTGTCTTTTCTTCGGCCGCAGATATTACTGTCAGATTACTCACTATAATGCATACTAAGATAGTTAATTTTAAATATTTTTTAAACTTGTTCATTATTAATACCCTCCTATAGATTATTTATTTATTATATTACTTATGTAATTAAGTAGCCTATTAATTTATAATGACCTTTTAAAATTAAGTTATTACCTACCACTCATTCATCTTAGGTGTAGTAAAAGTAATTGTTGTAGTAGTCTCTATAGTGTCAAAAACTTTCCTTAGTCTTGTAATTTCAATAGTATATGTAGTATTACTATCTAATCCATCTCTGAATTTCATTATAACATTTTCTTCGTCTGGCGATATTCCAACACTAATATTCCCTTCAATTGAACCATATTGAGAATAAGCATTACATCTTAAATTCGTCATGTTAAGTACATTTTTTACATCAATTATGTTTTGCACCTTAAGACTCGTTCTATCAATAGCTTTTAGTGTAAAATATTTTATTTTACCTATACTTCTGAATTGAAATTCTTCATATTCCTCTAATTCTTGTCCTAAAATATCTTGAATAGATGGTTGAATAGCTAGTGTATAATCTATATCTTTTTTTAGTCCGGATACTATCAACATAACCCGTTTTCTATCAACATTACCATTTTCATCTTCTATAAATAAAGCATTTTTAATCACAGCACCATCTACACAATAATTATATATATCTAGAGCTGTATCATTAGCTTCATACTTAAAATCAACTTCTACTATTTCATGACTTCTAGCTAATACTCTTCTAACAACTTGATTCTTTGCTTTTTCCTCTCCAATAAAAGTAGCCATGTCCTCTTTCAATGTATATATCCCATCCGATAAATTTTTAACTTTTAACGTATATGTAACTCCAGGGATTTGATCTTCTGTAGTTAATACTACAACATTCTTTTCTTCTGATAACTCATCATTTTTTCTCGCTGTTCCCTTTACATTTTTATCTATTTTAACCTTTTTAATATTTAATTTTGGTGTAATCTCATAGTTTTCAATATCCATAGCAGATATTTCATCTAAAGTATTATCTTCATCAAAATTTACTCTTACAAGATATCCTCCTTCGGGTATAACGCTTTTTATTTTTGGAGCAGTCACATCAACATCAATACCAGCAAATGTAATCTTAGAACTTCCTACTTTTCCTTTATAGCTTGTGATTTTAGACGAAGTAATAGTGAATGGCTCTCCTCCTCTTAGCCTGTTTACCGTTAGTATTATGACTGTTTTTGATTCATTCTTTTTCATTTTAACATAATCTATCTTCATATCTGTAATATCACAATCATTATCAATATTAAAATTACTTGCTATTAACGTATCCTTATTGATATTATTAGTATTCATAATAACTTCAACTTTTCTTGAAGTAATTGCTCTTGCACTCTCAATTTTGGGTTCAATTTTATTTACTTTAACTTTTGGAATGACTATCTTTTCAAAGTTATTATATTTAACTTTATACTCATTATCTAATTTTAGTTCTGGAACTGTAAGTATTACGGTTTTACCCTCATCTGCCAAATTCATACTAATTATTGATATTTCTTTATTATCTGAATCAAATACTTTGATATCTTGACCCTTTAAATTAACTATTTTATTAAACTTCATCAATAGAGTGTTTGCGTCTAACGCTCTAGCAGATTCTAGTTTGAAATCAGTAGGGATATAAATCCCAGTTCTATATGCATTTTTTTCTAATACAGTGTGAACATCTTCTACTAATACATTTATGAGTTTTTTACCTTTTTTAGTGTTTGCTTGAAGGGCTTCTACCGTCCCTATGGCAATATGTTTATTCGTAATTTCTGTTATATCAGTAATTTTAAACATACCTTTTTCCTTTGCAAACTCAAATACATTATTCCATGTAAAATCTTTACCTTGTTCATACCCTAATATTTCAAGTAAAACTTTATAAAAAGATTTAGCTGTTATCAATCCATTAGGATTAAATTTGTTATCTCCAATTCCTTTCCAGCCTAACTGAGGATTAGATTTTATATACGCTAATATATTTTCTCCATGTTTACAATCTATGTTTTTAACGTCTTTGAAATTATCATGACTTCTGAAATCTATTGCCCTATCATATAATCCCTTTAATCTAAGTGATAAGACCGCCACTTCGAATCTTGTTATTTTCGTATTAAGATATTTTTCCGAAAGTCTTTCTTCTTCGTCCTCTTGCAATAGATCTAACAACTCCATTATTTTAGTATCATTTGATCCTATAACTTCATTAGTAGCATTAATGACACTAAATGAGGTTATCATCATACATATTACTATCATTACGCAAATTATTTCTCTTGTCCTCTTTTTCATATTTTTTCTCCCATCTCTTTCTTATTTATTATTTCTACCAATATATTTTACCACTATTCTATCATTTTTATATTACATTTATATTACTTCTTTTATATTTAATTTACTAATTAGAAAATTTCATTTAATCTAAACAGTATTTCTTAAAGATTATAGCACTAAAAAAAAGCCCAGTATTTTTATAATTCTAGTGGGCTTTTTCTACCATTTTTTTATTCCTTATTTATTAATTCTTTATAGACAAATACTCTATTCTCCTATTTCAACATCACATATATGTCTATTATCTGAGTTAGTGGTTTCAATTTTACCGAGGTCAATCAACTTTTTAAATTTTATTTTATAATTTTTATCTTTATCAATAAAATCAAATTTCAATATAATGGTTTGAGGATCAACATATGTTGCAGTATCAGGTATTTTATTATACTCCAATCCATTTTCTATATAGTATAGTGTATAATTATTAGCAAGTATATTATTAATGTCAAATGCTATTTCTTTATTAAAAGATAATTTAATAGTGTTATCTCCTATAACTTTTGCTTCACTTATATAATTATCTACTGCTTGTGAAGAACTATGAGTAAATTGTTTTGATTTAACAGAGGATTGATAATGTCCCATTTCATCTTTTAAAGTAGTTAAAATCTTGAAGTTATATACATCTGCTGGTTTTAATTTATCATTTGCATTTAAGTATATTTTAACGATCCTAGGATCTTCTTTTTTATTATAATATGCTGCAGATGGTACTGCTATATAATCAGAATGTGAAACACCATGTATTTGGTAATTTGATTTATTTCGTGCAGATTCTTCATCAACTGCTTTATTTAAATACAATAGTACTAGGTTTTCATCAATTGGAAGAATTGCATCAATTTGTATATCACTTACACTATAATACTCCGTTGTAAATGTAAATTCCTTTAACATGATCTGGTATTGTGATGTAATATCCGTCATATGATTAACCATAACTTTGTATTGTCTATGAACTTTTATAGTACTATCAATTGAAAGTCTAACTACTTTACCAGCACTATCACCTTCATTAATTACAGTTGCTTTTGTAACTTTTATTTGCTTATTGTTATAATCTTTAACACAATACATAAATACTTGTTGTGCTAGTTCAGGCTCAACTTCTTTATTAAAAGTTAATTGTATAGTATGACTATTTAATGCTATACAACTATCCACTGTTAAAGGTTGATTACTATCATTGGATGATTTGAATTTAACTGAATCACCTTTTCCATCATTTAACTTAACCGCATAATTACTAGACAACTTCCCATCAATAATCAGATTAAAATAACTTTGTTCTGCGAACGTATAGTTTTTAAAATATATAGAGATACCATTATCACAAGTTGCTAATTTTTTTATTAATAAATCTTGATTATTACCTTTAATAACTTCTTCCTCATCTTTATAAAGACTATAGAAGTTTGTTTGTAAAGCATTATCATTAATAGGATGTGTAAAGTATACATAAATAACATTATTGCTAATAGCTTTAATTTTACTTATCATAAAATAATCTGATTTTACTTCAGATGCTCTATAACCTAGGAATTCTTCATTAAAAGAAGTCATAGGATTCCCTTTACTATCAACTACTCTATCAAGAAGTAATGTATATTCTTTATCTATTGTTTGTTTAGTTGCTGTAACAATTATGTACTTATCAGCTGATTCTTTTTTTGTTACTTCACTAACAGGTAAAACCCTTGCTGTATCATTTGTCTCGTATATTAAAAGATTCTCTGGAGTAAACTCTTGTACTTTTTCATTAAATTCAATCTCTATAGAAGTTGAATTAATAGGTTTTACATTTAATATTTTTGTTCCTACAGAATCTTCTATAAGATTATATTTAATAGCTTGTTCTTTTGTAATGATATTATTATTCACAAATCTATATATCATTCTAATCTTTGTCGTATTATCTTTTAATTGTAAGGCTCTATGTAAAACTGTAACTACTTCGCCTCTTGTATATTTGGACTTTTCTATATATCCATTAGCATAATTAAGCGATTTAACTAAACCAACACCATAAGCAGTTTCAAATACATTATTCCATGTAAAATCTTCATTATATTTATATCCTATTGCTGAAAGTACTAATTTTAAAAATGCTTTTTCTCCTAATTTATTATTAGGTCGAAATGTGTTATCTGAAGAATATCCATCTATTATACCTTTTTCAACGCAATAACCTATATATGAGGCATACCATTTATCTTTTTCAACATCAGAAAATTTTGTGTTTATATATTTTGAAGCATTATTTTTAACTTCGTCTTCTTTACCCAATAATCTAACTATAAATGCTGATGCTTGACTTCTAGATAATTGATCATCAAGAGCTAGACCACTACCACTACCTTTTAAAATATTTAATTCTTTAAGGATTTCTGCCTTCTCAGTTATAACTTCTTTTTCTGTCTTAGCATATGAACAATTATTATTTATTATTATACATAAAACCATGACTAAAACACTTATTCTTTTTATAAGCTTCATCTTTTGATCACCCTCTATTAATAATTTTAAGTTATTATATCATTTAATTTATAAAATATACAATAGCAAAATCTAATGTTTATTAATATCCCCCTAAGAGTATTAAACTATTAGGGGGTCATATTGTTTAATATGCAAACTCTAAAATATAATCACTACTTGAGCCTCCAGTAAAACTATTTTCAATATAGTCTTTTATTTGTACATATTCAACTCTATACATTCTTGAATAGTCAAGTTCTTCACTCATCTTTAATATTACATACTTATTATCAACTACAGATACTAAATTAGGTGTTAAGATTTCATATTCATCATCACTATTTTTATACTTAACTTTATAAAACTCACAAACATTATTTGTATTTGAAATAGGTTTATCAAATTCCAATTTTATAGTATGTTGTCCTAATATCCACCCATTAGATATCGTAGGAGAATATTTATTATTCTCAACACCTGTAATTTGATGTGTTAATTCTCCATCTGATTTTCTTAGATAATCTTTCAACCCATCTGTAACCTTTAATGTATAATTTGATCCTTCTTTCATCTTTTTAGTATCAGGATCTAAATAAAGAGTAACCCTACAAGGATTTTCATCAACATTAAAATAATAATTTTTGAATATATTGTCTCCACTAAAACTTGAATCATTATCGGATGTTATAAAGAAATTGGTACGTTGAACACTATCTTTATATAGTCTTCTATTAAAATACACTCTTATCTCACTATTACTTACTGGTTCAACAAGTGTAATGTCTAGCTTTTCAACTGATTCATTATCAACTCCAAATTCAATATTTGTTTCTGATAAACTAGTTGATCTTTCTAAATCTTTAAATTCAAATATGTGTAACTTATATGTCCTATTTGGATCCAGTGGTGTAATCATGCTTAATAAAACTCTCTTAGAATTAGTTGGGTCCAAGTTAGGAACACAACCTATGGAATTACCATCAGATCCTACAACTTGAAACTTACCAGATAGCTGATTATCAACATCCTTATTAAATTCAATAGTTACTACATCTTTACTAAAAGCATACGTTATATCTCTTTCTAACTCAAAATTATCTATCACAAGTGGTGGAAAAGTCATACTATCTCCCTCACCATCATTTAGCTTAACTCCAGTTTTATCGTGCATTGTTCCAGATATCTTTAATTTATATATATTTTGAATATTATAATTCTTTTTCAATAATCTTATAATAACTCCTCTATCACTATCAGGTATCTTTGCAATGTACATACTATCTCTATCTGTTCCATCTACCCATAATTTATCTTCTTCATAAATTTTATAATAAGATGGTAATGTAGGTATCACATTTATAGGTTGTGTAAAAAACACTTTAATTGTATCTTCAGATACTGCTTCTATTTTACTAATTAAAAACTTATTCGATTCTATTTCATCAGGTTTATATCCTTTAAATTCTACTGATAAATCATTAGTAATAAAATCATCTTGATCCAGTACAGTATTAAAAGATACTACATACTCTTTTAATTGAGATTGGGCAGATGTTACAATAGTAACTAATTTATCTTTTATAGTTACTTTTGAAATCTTTAATTCTTTATCTGTATCTTTTTGAATAATTTTTACGTTATCTTTATTAATACCTTTTACTTTTTCATTAAAAGTTACTCGTATACTTGTGCTATTTGGATTATTAATTTCACTAATTTCTGTTTTTATTTCATCTGCGTCAAGCCCAGCTTTTGCAATTTGTTTTCTGGTAAATCTCTTACTATCCATCCATGTCTGCACAAGTGTTTTTTCATTATCTTTCAGCTTAGTCTCTAAAGCTCTCTTTACAAGGTTAAAAGCTTCACCTCTTGTAAAATTTTCATTATCTTTTATTTTTGTTTTATATTTATTATCGTTTACTAATCCATATTCAAAAGCTTTCTCAAAAATATTATCCCAACTAAAATCTATAACATTCTTATAACCAAGAACTCCTAAAATCATCTTAATAACTGCTTTTTCACTGATATATTCATCTGGTCGAAAAGTATAATCTGAATATCCATTAATAATTCCCTTATTAGCTATATAATTAATATAAGGTGCATACCACATATTTTTATCAATATCATTATAATAATTTATTCGTGGTGGATTTTCTTTAATTTTTTCTTCTCCTCCAAGAAGTCTAACTATAATAGCTGTTGCTTCACTTCTTCTTATTTGCCCGTTTTCATTAAATCCCTTACCATTTCCCTTGATAATATTTAACTGACTTAATGTATCAACATCTGTTACATCCTCACTATTATCAGTATTTGCATAAGCTGTTATACTAAAAAACATTGTTACTGTTACAACAACCGCAACTATTTTTTTTAACATAATATCATCGCCCCTATCTCTTTTTATTTTTAGAATAATTATACCATAAATTGTATATTTTTATTTTTACATTTATATTACTTTATTTCCCAATTTATCTATCTTTTCCTGCGAAAATTACTTCTGTGTTAGATTCAATTTCATTTCCAAACTCATCTTTAATGTTATTCATAGTAATTGTATATGCAATACCCGATTTTTGTTTTGGCACTGTTAATATAACTACTTTTCCATTATCACTAAGAACCGCTTTTGCTGGATAACCTAAATTACTTATCTTGTAATTTCTTATGTTATTACATGTTATCTTATCTAATTTCTCATCAAATACTATTTTCACCGTAAAAGTATCTAATGCCTTTGCTGAAATCGCTTCTGTAAATTTTTCATCTGGATCTTTCCCTGCAAAAACAATTTTTTCTGAATCTTTTAGCCCTTGATCTAAGTAGTTTTGTACATTGGTATCTACATTTATTTTATAAGCTACTCCTGATCTCATTGAACTTGTTATTAGTATTATTTTCTTTTTATCCAATTTATTAGGTTTTTTTATATCCTTTTTAAAACTAACATCAGCAATCTGTATATCATTATTTAAATTATAATTATCTATATTTAGAGCTGTCTCATTACATTCATACTCAAACCCTATCTCTATAGATGTAGATGTTAAACTTTTAGCATACTCAACTTTTTGATTTTTTGGTGTTTCTACTCCAACAAAAGCTATTTCTTTACTGTTTTCCATAACATTAATTCCATCTGAGATATTTGATGTTTTTAACTTATAGATTTCTCTAAACTTTTGTAATTCTGTACTTAAAATTACAACTTTATTCTCATTTAGCTCATTTTTTTGTATTTTTATATCATTAATTTGTAATTGTGGGTTAAATGAGTAATTAGAAGCATTGAGTAAAGTAGCCTCATCTAGTAAAGTATCATCACTAAATATTATTTCAACTCTATCCCCATTAATTGATTTTGCACTTTCTAGTTTTGGTGCTTTTGTATCTTTATCTTTACCTGCAAAAATCACACTTGATGTATTAAATGGTGCTTCAATATGATTATATGAAGTGATACTGTCTGATTTAAGTGTATATGCTATTCCTGATTTAAGATTTTTTACATCCAATAACACAATTGTCTTATTATGATTACCTTCTTTTTTCATTTCTTCTACATCAAGGTTAACATCCATTACATTTGCTCCATTACTAATAGCAAAATTCCCAACTATTAAGCTGTCTTTTCTGATATTTCTTGTATTAAATATCGCTCTTATCAATTCACCATTAACAGCATTCGCAGAATCAAGAATAGCTTGCGTCTTATCCTCATTAATAAGTGGGACGATATCTATTTTATTTCCATTATATTTAACATAATAAATATTACCTATTTCTAATTTATCTACCGTTAGTACAACTGCATTTTCGCTTTTAATAATTTCTATATTTTCTATTTCGTATTCTTCTGACTCTTCATTCTCTATTTTAAAATCTTTAGCTTTTATATTATCTATTTTATCAAATTCAAGTTTAACTGTAGTAGAATCAATTGCGAGTGCAGAAGTCATTTTTGAAGTTAGTGGCCTTTTATATAATCCAAGTTGTTCTGCAATTATATCATCTATAATATTTGTATCTACTAAATTATTAATAAAAGTAATACCATCACTATTATTTGCTTTTAATCCTTCAACAGTAGCTATTGCTAAATCTCTATTAGTAAGTTCGTTAATATCTGCAACTTTTGATAATCCTTTTTCATTAGCAAATTCTAATACATTTTCCCATTCAAAATCTACATCTTGGTTATATCCCAATAATTCTAACAATACTTTATAATAAGCTTTTGCACTAACTTCACCATTTGGATTTATGTTATTATTACTTCCACTCCACCCAAGTTCGGGATGATTTTTTAAGTACGCTAATATTTTTTGACCTTGAATCCATTTTATTTCTGTTGCATCTTCAAAATTTTCTGATCCTGTAAATTCTTTAGCTTTATCTTCTAATCCCTTTAAACGTAATAACATAATTGCTGCCTGAAATCTTGTTGTTTTTTTATTTAGATAACTATCAGATAAACCATTTTGATCGCCTTCTAAAAGATTAAGTGATTTAACTATTTCTACTTCTGTAATAATATCTTTTTCCAATGCTAATGCTGTTGAAGGTAATAACATTACTACTGATAGCATTAATATAAGTATTTTTTTCAACATATTCATTTATTCCTCCTCTTTTTCCCTTATTTACTCCATGAATATTTCTATGGTAAATTATAACACTGTGGTTTTAGTGGGTCAATATTAACATTATTAATATAAAAAATAACCCAATAATTATATACCTAAAATTGTTGGGTTATTTTATTTAAGATTATAATAACTTATTCTATTTTATAGTTACTTTAACTGTATTAGAAAATCCTGCATTTTCTCCACCTTCAACTTCTAATTTAAATTCATATGTTTTTTTTACTAATCCTGCTACTGTTACAGTTGATTCTTTTTTATTTATTTTTATCTCTCCATTTGAGTCCATCCATTCTTTCCATTTTTTCCCTTGCTTTATCCTTTGTATTACTTTTACCTTTGTTGCATCTTTTGGTGTTGTCCATGTAAATACCACTGTTGTATTTGTTATTTCTTTATCTTTAAAATCACTTATTGTATTTGTTGTTTTAACCTCAATTTCATTAGAACTACCTGCATTACTTCCTCCCTCAACTACTAATCTAAAATCGTAGCTTTTTCCTTTCTCTAACTTTGTTACAGTCGCTGTGTTATCATTTGTTCCTATTTCTCCTGTTTCTGATTTTTCCCATTTTTCTTCCCCTGTTTCTTTCTGCTGTATATTCACGCTTGTTGCTTCTTTTGCTACCGTCCATGTAAATACCACTGTTGTATTTGTTGTTTCTCCATCTTTATCTTTAAAATCACTTATTGTATTTGTTGTTTTAACCTCAATTTCATTAGAACTACCTGCATTACTTCCTCCCTCAACTACTAATCTAAAATCGTAGCTTTTCCCTTT